>CACAEJ010000004.1 GCA_902531515.1 uncultured Pseudohongiella sp. | reverse complement strand
AGCAATTAGTTTTCGAGATCGCTCTTCCAGATGGACTTTACATAATTCACCGACTAAGCATTTCTTCTGATTCCCAGCGGCTGCGATTTATTACTAGCGTTTCGAGCAATGGTTCGGCTCCCTTTAATTTAGTGCAAGCATTTAATAAGTATCAAGCACCTCAAGATGAGTTTTTGTGTGTTCAAACAGTAACTAGAGGTCGATCTTGCAGGTTAAGACAACCAACAAATAATTAGACATGACTCTAAAAAGAACTAACTACTGGGTATTGCAATTTGCTTTTATTTTCCTTGAGGGATGTGCGCAAAACGCTGTGCCTCCAACTGAAGAGGTGCCTTTAACTCCTCCCGTCGGTAACGTGGATCTCATTGTTGCACAGCAGGCTCCGCCTGAAAATCAACTCCTTGATATTGCAGTGAATGTATTCGACGTCGCTCTAAAAAAGGACGAAACTCTTGAGTTCGGCGAATGGATTTTTAGTGAAATCAGGGCAAATGAAACGCATTATCTCCCCTATACATTAAGGGAAACTCTATTGCGTTCAAATCAATGGGGCGCTGTCAGAGTTCTGCCTGAAAGTGACCCCTCTGTTGACCTTCAAGTTAAAGCTAAAGTAATGACTTCAAATGGCAAACGTATTTTGGTTCACGTTGTCGCGATCGATAGCAGTGGGCGCGTTTGGCTTGATCAGGAATATTTGGATTTGGCTTCTGAAATCGACTTCCCCAACAGAACCAGATATACGGCGGGACAACCGTTTGAATCCGACGAGTTTGTTGAACCGTTTCAAGACGTTTACAACGAAATTAATAATTCATTAGTGAATTTTCGTTCAACTCTCACAGAGCAAGAGTTGGTCGATTTGAAGCGCGTATCTGAAATGGTTTATGCCAGTGATCTTGCCCCCGAGTCTTTTGACCGCAACTTAGTTAAAACCGAGAGTAATTTACTCACCGTTGTTTCTTTGCCGGCCGAGGACGACCCAATGCTAAGACGCGTCAAAGAAATGCGGACTCGACACCATTTGTTTATCGATACTGTCGACGATTATTACGGATCACTTTATGAAAATATGCGTCCGTCCTATGCCGTCTGGCGAAAATACTCTTTTGATCAAATTAACGAAGCCTTAAAGGCTGCTGAGAGCCAGTATGACTTCGAAAATTATGGGCGCTCTGGTGGTTACCTAACTTTAACCCAAAGATATGACCGCTATCGCTGGAGTAAGGTCTTCGAATTGGAATATCGCGATATATCCGCAAGTTTCAATAACGAAGTTGGGCCTGCGATACTGGAGCTCAATGAAAGAGTTCATGGATTAAGTGGAACCATGGAAGAACAGTATATTCAATGGACGAGGATATTAAGACAGCTTTTTTCGTTAGAGGCACAGGTTCCAGAATAAGGTTAATCACAACCACTTCATGTGGTTGAGACTGCGGAACTACTTGCAATTTGAGATTCGTTTTGAGAGCTTTAGATGGGCAAAAGATGCAGTTAAATACATGAATAAAACCAAAAAGAAATTTCAAAGTCGGCGGCAATTCCTGAGAAAAGCAGGCTCTTACTTGACTCTAGCTGGGTCAACCTTAGTGAGTCCCCTACCAGCACTTGCGCAGAGTACCAATCTCAGGGTTAGCTCAGTGAAAGCCTATCCTATCTATATTAATGAACGTTCAGAGGGACTACTCGATTCCCCATCTTTTGCCAACGAAGAGGACCCGGCTCGTTGGCGGTTTGGTGGTCCTTTTGAGCAACTGCCCTCGGCCATAATAACCATCATAAAAACAAATGAAGGTATAACTGGTTTTGGAATGGGGGCCGGAGGAAGTGCGGCCGTCGAAATTATTGATGGTCATCTTAAGCACTTTCTCCTCAATACAAATCCATTAAACGTCGAGCAACTTTGGGATCAGATGTATACGTCCAGTGTTTTTTACGGGCGTCGCGGCATTTTTGCAATGGCACTCAGTTCGGTTGACAACGCGCTGTGGGATATCGCTGGCAAATACTTAGATAAGCCAGTGCATGAACTTTTAGGTGGTTCGGAGCGAGATCGTATTGAAATTTATCAAACCAATGGCGATTTTTTAGAAGCTCAGCGTGGCGGGGTAAAGAATTTCAAAAGGACAACCTACGGCGGACCTAGAACCCCCAAAAAAATGCTAGACCAGTTCGTTAAGTCCGTGTTGGAAGCTCGAGACCAACTTGGCCCCGATGTGAGACTGATGACGGACTGCGTTTCTCGGGACGGAACGGTTGAGTGGGCTATTCCTTTTTGCGAGCGACTGCGAGAGGCTAATCTCTATTTTATGGAAGAGCTTCTCTCTCCAGACGACGTCTTCGGATATGCTGAGCTGGCCAACCGGATCGGTATCAAAGGCAATGGCTGGACACGAATCGCCTGTGGCGAACACGAATATACCGAGCATGGGTTCAAGGTTTTGGTCGGCTTGGGCTCAGCAGATATTCTGCAACCTGATATCACATGGTGCGGCGGGACAACAGCTGGACGCAGAATATCGACATTAGTCGAGAGCGCAGACCTCGAATTAATACCCCACCGAGGTGCGAGCTCTTGGGGATTCCCTATTGCTTTAACCTCGCCTAGCTGTACCATGGCAGAGAGTTTTCCTGAAGGGTCAGCTATTTTAGATGCCATGTCATGCAAAGTTGAGAATGGTTATGTGGTTGCCCCTCAAAAGCCGGGGTTTGGGCATTCTCTCAGTGAAGACATGGTGCTAGATTTTCAGCTTACACAAAGAATATAACCTAATTATAAAAGAGGTGAAAATATGTCAGAAGAATTAGCTGCAACAAGTCAGTCTAAAACCAAAATATTGGTTGGCGGATCAATTGCCGCCGCCCTAACCATAGGCATTGTCGGATTTTTGATTTTTTCTGCGGTTTGCCCCTGCGAAAGAACTCCGGGCGGATTTCTTTTTGGTGAAAGTAATGACGCACCGGTTGCAGATTGGTCCTTCGCCAATGACGTCCCGTTATGTCAGTTACAAATTTATGCAGGTGTTCGCCCCCATTCAATTAACTTAAATTGCATGGCAACTCCCGAAGGAGAAATGTATTTAAGCTGTTCTTTCTGTGACACAAAATACTGGGCAAGCAAAGTAGAAGCAGATGAAGTCGGCGTAATGCGATTAAATGGCATCACGTATCCTGTACATGTAAATCGCATAACTGACCCCGCCACTTTGGATCGAGCTTGGAGTGCCCGTGTCCAAAAACTGCAGGTGCATCAAGCTCTTGATAACCCTGCGCCAGATCCCGATTCAAAACGTCCTGACCGATGGTGGACTTTCCAAATAACGTCTCGAACATAGGATTTAATGAAACTTAAGAGGTTTAGTATGATTTTTAAGCGAGGACTACCACAAGTTATCTTGGGTTTGACCATTGGTGCTTTTGCATGCTCCTTACACGCTCAGGAACGCAGCTGGGTAGACTTGGCCGTTCACAATTTTGGAGCACCGATCAATACAATGTGGGCTGAAGGCGAACTATCATTCGCAGCTGATGGCACGATGGTTTACTGCAGTGCAAGACAGGATATGGCTGTGGCGCCTGGAGACCCAAAAGATTTATACATTGCCACCTTTAACTCCGAAACGGGAAGTTGGAACCAACCTATAAACATGGGCTTACCGGTCAACGCTGCGCCGGCGACTGATGTCGATCCCTTGCGACTTGGTGACGACAGAGAGCCTTGGATAACCGCTGACGGGAATACCATTTATTTTAAGTCAGACAGATTGGCTACTTCTAGTCCGAGCAACGCAACTGACCTCTTTGTGACACGGAAAGTAAATGGCGTTTGGTCGGAGCCGGAAATAATCCCTTATCCAATTAGCACAAACGAAGGCAACGAGCACTGCCCAGCGATCTTGCAAGACGGTGAGACACTGTGCTTTGCCTCTCGCAGAGCTGGTGGTTTTGGTGGGTCGGACATTTATTGTTCAAAACAGGATCAAAATGGCGATTGGCTCGAACCGATTAATCAAGGACCGAACATCAATACCGCCGCTGAGGAATTTCACTTCACTCAAGACACTGATGGAACAGTCTACTTCACCTCTAGCAGACCAGGAGGTTTTGGAGGAACCGATATATATGGATCAATGCAACAAGGTGAGAATGCGTGGGGAACCGCCTACAACCTTGGCCCTCAAGTTAACACAGCGGCGGCAGACATGTGCCCGGCACTACCTCCCGGGGCAAACACAATTTCTTGGTTTTCATCCAGAGAGGATAATAGTCTTGGCAGTATTGATATCTTTTGGACAAACAAAATAAACACCAAGTGATTAAGCGAAGGAGTCTCTGATAACTATCAGAGCCTCCTTTTAAATATTATTAAGCTAGCGCTCGATCAAAAAGATTCAAAAGCCTGCCCCAAGCTCTCTCCGCTTGAGCTTGATGATAGACCTGTGAATCAATAGCGCACCATCCATGCATAGCATCCTGATACACCTCAATCTCCGCCGAAATATTTGCATCGGAGTAAGAAGACCTCAAAGTTTCCTTTGCTTCCGGATCATTATCGTCGTCGTTCTGCGCGACGCAGTGCAGCATCTGTGCTCGAGTGTCCGGAATTAGTAGATGCGGACTATCCGGATTTCCGGTCGCCAAACCTCCTCCATGAAAAGTTGCGCCTGCAGCCATTCGTTCTGGTACTGCAGCGACAGTGCGCATAACCATAGGGCCTCCCATACAGTAACCTGTAGTGCCTATGCCTTTTGATGTATCCACTTCCGATTGGCCATCGATCCAGTCGATAAAAGCTCTCGCATCTGAAAAATGCGTGTCAGCATTTAAGTTCCTAGCCATGGGTAGGACAATTTCTCGAGTTTCTGGCTGTCCAAAACTTGCACCAAAGCCGACTACCGGTGCGTGAGCATCTCGATAGAAAGGGTTGACGGTAAGCACTGCGTATCCAGAGCGAGCCAAGCGCTTGCCCATTTCTCGGAAAGCAGGTCTTAATGCAAGGATGTCGGGCCAAACCAATACAGCAGCATGCGCTCCATGAGAAGGATAAACAAAGTAGCAATCTGCTACACCATCGGGGGTCCTGATCTCGACATCCCTCTCCGATACCGATTGAGCATTGGCCATCGGCGGAAACATCATTGCCAAACCAGCGCTTGTTGCTAATTTTGTGAAGTCTCGGCGGCTCATTTCGGGATGGCGGCGCAAATATTCTTCAACGTCTTTTTGCGTATCATTATCACACATGCAATTTCTCCTCTGTGTTTTTTAATCCTAGCCGCTTTTAGGTCACCTGAGCTTAGATTGAACTCAAGTTTTTTACGGAGCATTAGCTCCAAGAAACAGACTAGCGTACAGATAGAGTATTGGGGACAAGCCAAAAACTCAAGCTTCTTTAGCATTGAAGGTCCGCTTTCAGTTGAATTTTGGGAGTTATCAGGGTAAAAATTTAACTAGGTTTAGTGCGAATACAAATATAAACCTGCGATTAGCTCGCAAGCTTCTCACCAAAACAAAAAAAGGGCATTTATATGGGAAATTCGACTCGTAGATCATTTTTGAAAAATATTGCAGTCACCGGCACCGCTTTTTATGTTCCTCGCATTGGTATTGCCCAGCAAAACTGGCGGGTTGCAACCGTGGCAGGAACCGGTGTCGCGGGCTATGAATTCGAGGGCCGAAATGGACTCATAGCAACCGAAACTCCAGTCAATAACCCTTATGGCGTAGTAATCGGCCCTGGAGAAAGTTTATATTTTTGCGAAGTCGATACAGGACGTACCCGAAGATTGAACCTCTCGACTAACCGATTAGTAACAATCGCCGGAAACGGTGAAAAAGGTTTTATCGCAGAATCACGCAACCCTCTGACAACGTCTTTTAACGCGCCTCACGAGATTCGCTGGGATGAGCAAGGCAATCTTTATATTGTCGAAAGAGATTCCCACAGCGTTCGGCGAATAGCTGCGCGAACTGGATTAGTTACAACACTAGCCGGCAACGGAGAGCCTGGAGATAGCGGAGATGGACGCCCAGCGGTGCTCTCCCAACTTAATCGACCTCACAGCATAGCCTTCGACTCCAGCGGTAATCTGTTAATCTGTGATATTGGTAATCATCGCCTTAGAATCGTCGATAGAGATACGGGTGTCATTCGCACATTGTCTGGAACAGGTGAAAGAACACAAACACCTGATAGCGGGCCATTGGAAGGGACACCCCTCCTGGGTCCGCGATCCATTGATACCGACCCAGATGGAAATGCGTATCTAGTGCTCAGAGAAGGTAACGCTATTTATCAAATCGACATCCGAGGTAACCGACTTCAAAGAATAGCCGGCACTGGAGAGCAGGGATATACAGGGGACGGAGGACCTGCCATTAGCTGCACCTTTAACGGTCCAAAGGGCATCGCCTACTCGAGACAAGACCACTCTTTATACATCGTTGATACAGAGAATCACGTCATTAGGCGCATGACTCTCTCGACTGGGATAATTGACACTGTCCTAGGCAACGGGGAGCGCGGAAATGGTTCCGACGGCGATCCGCTTAACTGTGAAACAGATCGACCTCATGGTGTTTGTGTCCATGAGGGCATCGTGTACGTCACAGACAGCGAGAGCCATCGAGTCAGGGCAATTTCAGGAATTATGTAGAGTTCTCAAAGTACTTAATCATAGTAGTAAGGGGCAAGACTCAATGAGTTTGCCAACTCTAAGTTGTGCTGAATCCAGAATGTTGCGCCAATCTCTTGCCTCATTACTTCAATTTTGTTCATTGATTTTAATGTCTCTTCAGCGTCCGTGTTAAAAACTGGCGTCCTTCTTAGCATCCGACTTGCTTCAAAGTGATAGAGGTCCCCCGAAAGAATAAGCGGTCCATAGTTCTCTAACTCTAACTTGAGGGCTTGATGCCCCGGAGTATGCCCAGGAGCTGAGAGAATGGTAACGCTGCCATCGCCAAAAACATCATGGTCACCCTGTAGTAATAGTTTTGTCGAATCTGCAAGCTCACTATAGAGAGGCGGACGAAAGATGGGATTATTTACTGCATCGTGGAAAGCTGCGTAGTACTCAGACTCCTGTATCAACAAGATTGCTTCGCTAAATTCATTGGCTGCACCTACGTGATCGTAATGAAAATGTGAGTAGGCCGCAAAATCAATATCTCTTGGCTCGACACCAATATCACCGAGTTGATCAATGATTGATCTATCGTACCAATTATTTGCGCCGGCCTGTCTAGGGCCAACCAAATCAAGTGGTAAACCTGCATCCCAAATCATCTTCCCGTCTGGGTGATCGACAAGATAACACGCAACAAATAGCTCCCGAACGTCTGTCTCCTCATTAGATAAACCGAAGTCGCTTATGTTATCGCGGTAAATGTGGCCGCAATCAAAGACGTAAAGTTTTACACTTGCATGAACCGAAGACATGAAAAGTATAAGAAGTGACAACAAAATTGTATTTTTCATTTTCCCCTCTCTAAGATTTTTAACAAATTATACAAAGAATTAATTTCACTTATAGCATGCAATCAACCATTACCTATAGCGTTTCTCCTCGATGATTTGCCAATACCTATTGAGCCAATTTAAGCTCAATGGGAATCGAACCGACTCTGCCTCCCGTTAAGAACCCGATAAAAGAATCCCCCCAGCCATATTTGTGCTGCATTAATGAATTAATCTCCGTGCTTTTATCCGGTCTTAGTGACCAAGAATATCCGTATCGGCGACCATTCCTTGTAACATCTATAGTCTCAGTAGCTTGCAATCGGTTAAACCAATCAGAACCCTCAGAACCTACACGTAAGTATTGATATCCATCATCGTCAACCACCCAAAGCCTGGTAGTTATCTCCTCCGACGTTTCAATAGACGTATGCAGCTCGACAACTTCTATCCGCTCGGACGCAAAGAGTTGTACCAAAAATAAGAGGATCGGCAGTCCCAACGCGATCATGGCAAAGAGATGAGAAGACGAGATGTTCATTTCAGGTCTCACGCAGTGTTTACTGGCTCAATCGGAGAGTGTACCCTAAAAAGGAAGATGGAGATTGTAAAAAAAGAGAACATTCCCGCTATGGGTTGCAAACGCGGGAATGTTCAAAGGGCATTGAAAGTTGTAGCGTATAGGACGTCACGTCATGCTTAGAACCGCTACTTCCTATTGAACGTCGAGAATAAAAGGCCGGATCACATCACAAGTAATTTTAGGAATTTATCGTGAAAATTTTTATGAGGGGCTTAGGATTGAGCTTGCTAACCTTTCTAACAGCGGTTGCTTTATTCCTTTTTGGGATGCGATTTGCGGATGGACCTATTGCAGTCTTTACGGGAGGACAGTTTACTAGCGGAGTCCTGGAGAATGCACCCGATGATTGGGAATATCTTAAAGAGCGGAGTTTAATTGAATTCCAGACTCTGAGTCCTGCGAGGTCAAGAACAGTCTGGCTTGCCGTCCACGACAAGAGGTTATTTATCGTCAGTGGCTACATGAATACTGGTTACGGGGCAATCTGGAAACAGTGGCCACATTACCTTAATGATGACGATCGAGTCATTCTGCGTATCGACGACGCCCTTTACGAACAGCGACTAGAGCGAATGATAGAGGGGCCTGATGTGGTCCCGGTTCTTCGTGAACTTGGTAGGAAATACTTTAGTGGCTCCGAAGGATTTGCAACGCAGGCTACTGTAGCGCGAGGAGATACTTGGATGTACGAAGTAGTAGGTAGATAAAACTAAAATACACTTACTAAAATTGGTTCCGGAAACTCATGAATACTATAAAAAGAAATTTTGTTTTAACTATCCTGTCGGTGTTAATTGTTGGTTGCAATCAGTCTGACGATAGGCAAACCCCAACCCTTGAATTAAGTTTTGAGGAATCTTTCCAACTCGAGCTCATCGAGGCTGAACCTGGAAGCGTAATTGAAGTGCCTGCCGGAACTCATAATTTTTCAAGGAGTCTATCGTTAAACGTTTCAGGAGTTACTATACGTGGCGCAGGAATGGATCAGTCAATTTTATCTTTTTCCAACCAGATGCAAGGAGCTGAAGGTCTTTTAGTTACAGCAAATGATTTCGTTATAGAAGATCTCGCGATCGAAAATACCATCGGGGACGCACTAAAAATTAACGAAAGCACTAATGTGACTATCCGCAGAGTTCGAACCGAGTGGACAAATGGGCCGGACTCAGAAAACGGTGCTTATGGTATCTACCCGGTTCAATCGCGAAATATTCTTATAGAGGGTTCAGTAGCGATCGGTGCCGCAGATGCCGGAATTTATGTGGGACAGTCTAGCCAAATTATCGTTCGTAACTCTCGCGCGGAATATAATGTAGCCGGTATAGAGATCGAAAATTCTACCTTCGCTGATGTGTACGAAAACGTCGCCACAAATAACACTGGCGGTATTCTTGTTTTTGATTTACCAAATCTAGAAGTTCAAGGCGGGCAGTCCACCAGAGTGTTCAACAACGAAATCTATCGAAACAATACCGAAAATTTCGCCCCCGAAGGCGCTACTGTTGGTAATGTTCCGCCCGGTACAGGTTTATTAATCCTAGCTAACGACAATATTGAGGTATTTGATAACCAATTTTGGGATAACGGAAACGTCAATGTAATGATATACAGCTATACCCTCGGCGGTCGAACTGTTGAAGATCCGAATTACGACCCATTCCCTGAACAAATCTACATTCATGATAACGACTTTCGAGGAGGAGGAACCGCGCCCAGACATAGGCTTCTTGTGGCTTGGCATGAGATCGCACAGGTAAATACTCCTAATATCGTATGGGGCGGATTGGTCGCCGATGGAAATAGTTCTTCTAGAATAGTCTGCCTCGGACAAAATCCCTCAGTAAGTTTTTTAAACCTTAAAGGGGGTATTGACCCAGAAGATGTTAGCTTTGACCCTACACCGCATAAGTGCACGCTGCCGAGACTTACACCAATTGAGTTAGACTCCCCAGGAGATGATTGATTCACTCATTATCGAGAAGAATATATTTACCCTCTGATCATCAATCAAACATGCTTTCCATAGCTCGAGCAATGTCCATGTAAGCCGACTTGAATCCAGGAAGGAGGTATCCGTCTTGAATCAATGAATCAGTCGCAGTTTCATATTGTTGTAAATAGTCCTCAAAAGTGTCATACAAACCAGCTATTGAGTCACGATGATCTCTATTTGCTAGCGCACTATCATTATCTCTAGCATAAGGAATATATCCGCCTGATAATCTTGCGAGAGAATTCTCCCCCCCAGTCTGCGGTGCTCTCATATTCCATGATGTATATGTGGCAAGTGGTACTGATGCAGTAGGAGGAAGTACCGTACTGTGGCTTAAGTCATTATTATTTCTATCGACTGCTGGTACTAAAGTATTGTAATACTTATCCGAGAAAGTCGGATGCTCATCGATTATTCGCTCTTTTATCCACCGCTCTCCATAATAATTAAGTGTTGGTTTATACATCTCTGAAGGGTGATTAATAAAACCAAGTTCGTTCCACGCAGCCTGGTTGATGCGGCCTTCAACATGTGACTCTACCAAGGAGCCATTTTTAATTAGTGGGTAGCGAGATTGTGGTGGCTCTTTCTCAGCAGCGACCCAATCATACATTCGTGCGACTAATGACATTCCAATAGGGTTCCACATACTAGGATTAGGCGGCAGTTGGCCGCTCCCCGCGGGCCTTGGTATCCCATTACCTGAACCATGCTGAGACCCACCAATCGTGTAAAACTTAACGTCCGCTGGTAGCGTAACGTCTCTGGTGCCTTCTGGGTTAGTGTGGGGCAATGATCCCGCTCTTAACCAATACTCATTGGTGGTTTGTATATGCATTATCTTTGGTGCAGTGCTTGTGCTCATTGCCTTCTTTAAGATCCCATCCGTCAGGCCTGAAAAAGGATCTGTACTATCACCATAGGTGAAAGGAAAAAGGTCGTTGGGATAAAGATAATTCGAATGATGTCCATTCGTTCTAGTTGGCATAGCAAACCGGTTGTTAAACATTCCATAGCCACCACCAGCTATGAACGGCACGACACCATCAAATACTTTCCTGCCTTCAAGGTCTTGATTAAAACCATCATACAGATACTGTCGAAGTAATCGCCCGCTTTGGGAAAAACCATATGCGACGGTGTGCTCTATATCATGAAGACCCAGCCCGACTAATTGACCTGCTTGGTCACCCGTGTGCCGAATCAAAGAAACAAGGTCACGAATTGCTGACATACCAGCGCCAGCTAACACGGGATTTTTTGCCTCATATATTAGTTCGTAAATCACGCCTGGTTTTAAATCATCATCCACACTTAGCTGAATTCTTTTCTGGTTACTATTAGGGGAATCATCAATGGACAGTTCAAACTGAGATCTTTCTAGGGGAATTCGAGGATCTCTTAAATACGCTCTCTCGCTAAAACGAGCTTGCCTTAAACCAGCCTCAGTCGGTTCGTAGGCAAGATGACCACCACCAGCTATGTTGACGTCGTTAGAAGTTCTAGAGACACTCACCTCGTAACGGACCTCACCTGTGATCGGTTCTTGCTGCGAACTTACGATTGGAGCGTGTAATCGCAAGATTCCAGGTCGCTCTTCAATTTCATTAATCCACCCAGTTAATAGATAAGTAAAACCAAGCTCAGACAGAGGATCACTCAAGGAGATCTCCGGTGGGGTGCTTCCTCTACCCCTGTTATTAACCATGTATAGCAAGCCTCTGTTGGCAATATTGCTTGAAGGAACCAGCAGCTTAAAATCTGCAGCATACTCGATGCGCCCCTCGCTATTAGTCGGAGCAAACTCAATATCAGTAATCATTGAATTTTTTGGATCCTGAGGGTCTAAGGACAAATAAACAATGCCTTCAATCTTCTCATAAGAGTAATTCAAGGCTGCAGTTCTAAGTTGCTCGCGTTGTAAAATTTCTATTCGCGATACTTCTGCATGAGAACCAAACTGGAATAGAACAAAAATGCCAAGGATAAGAATCTTTATAGATTTGAGGTAAAACATACAGGGACGCCTATTTTATTGCTAGATAACAGTACAATATTCTACTTCCCCCCTGCGGAGAACAGTCTTCCGTATTTAGCAGAGTGTGTCAACACCGCAAGCTAGTCGTATTATTCGAGCGACATTTTCCTACTTCCAGCAGTGCTAAATCTGGCGAACCCTTTTTAAATAATTGGAAAGAACGGGCATCAATGCCGTTAGAACAGAACCAAAAACAAGGAAAACAGCTCCAATAATCGACAAAGCGCTTAACCTGTCCGAGTAGGCGTAATTCGGGTCAAGAAAAACGATAATTTTCAACCCAACTATCGTAAATAATGGTGCTAAGGCTAATACCGCACTCACTTTTGAGGCATCCCAACAGTTCAAAGCCTCAGTGAAACACCCATAGGCGATCACTGTATTAAAACAGCAAAAGGCCAAGAGAAAAAATTCAAACCCACTCAGCTGAAACAAGGCAGCAGGAGATATAAATGGCAACAATACAATGACAGAGAACCAGTACATCATCAACAAAAGTTGGAAAGACGTAAAATCGCTTAATAACTTTTTCTGCAACAACGAATAAACTGTCCATGTGATTGCAGAGAGAAAAACTATAAACACACCTATCGTTTGCCGACTGCCTAAATCTTTGAAGTCGCTTAATCGATCGTTAAAAAACAGCAGAAGTCCGACCACAATAAACAGGGTTCCTATTTTTTGCGCGGTTGAAAACTGCTCCTTATAAAACAAGACCCCTCCAAAAATCAGAAAAAGAGAAGTCAGCTGAATAACAGCCTCACTGGTCTCAGCATTCACGTAGTTGAGGGAGTAAGAGAAAAAAACATAGTTAGCACATAAACCGGCTGCTGAGATAATTATGATGACCTTTGTTGGTGTTTCGATCTCTCCTAACCTTGGGAATTGATCCTTAAAATAAAGCCACACTAAGACAAAAAAGGCTGCAAGTAGAAACCGATACCAAACGATAGTTGATGCGTCCATACCTAACAACAATTCCTTTAGGGCAATAGGTAAGACCCCCCACATTGAGGCTGTTATCAGGGCTAGGATAAACCCAGCTAGTTGGTTTTGCGGTTTTTTAGTCATGGAAAGGTTGTAAGGTACTCCAGCTCCGGAAATCGTAGCATATATAGAAAGACCGCCACTGCTGGTAAGAAAAAGAGTTAAATTTCTAATACACCGACCTATCTCAAGAAACTGAAATGTTGCCTGAAAATCTTACGCTCAGGAACTCCATTTGATCTGCTAATACATTATGATTACAAAAGTAAAGAAATTCATACTGATTGGGTACAAAAGGGATAGCCAACAGCTTCATGCGAGCCTCTTCAGGGATTCGGTCTGCCTTCCTGTTGTTGCAGCGGCGGCAAGAAGTCACAACATTTGTCCAAATATCTTTCCCGCCCTTGGAAAGAGGGTTTACATGGTCTCTAGAAAGCTCATGCACTCCGAATTTCCCGCCGCAGTATAAGCACATGTTTTGATCGCGACGAAAGAGAAATTTATTTTCCAATGGCGGATCAAAGAACTCTTTATGTACCTTGCCATCACACGCGACGATACTTGGTAATTTAAGGATTGACTGCTCTCCCTGTCGGTTGAAACCTCCCCTAATTTCCATAACCGTATCACCAAGTGACCAGATGATTAAGTCTTTAACCAAAAGGGTTGCTGTTTCTTCTCGCGATAGCCAGCTAACGGGAATGCCTGCTTTATTTAATCTAAGAATTTTGGAATTCATACACAAAGCCAGAGAGAAAATTCAATACGAACACCGTTTCATTTATTAAAACTATCGACACAATTGATTGCTGCTCGACTGTACAACTCATTTAAACGTGAATCAACAGAGTTATACAGACTTCGTATGCAACACTCGACGAAACTCGGTACTTTCTGAATTCTCCTTGTCAACGACCTTACGATTTTTGTTTTCTTTGGGAGTAACGATCATAACCTCCGTTGTAGTACCAATAACCAGCCTGACACAACAACAATAGTAGAATAAATACAGGAATTGTGCCCCAATCGCGACCACCTACCTGAAAGTAAAAAACCGCATTGTGACTTTGATCTTCGCCTGGCTGCTCGGCCGTAACAATACCGATGTAGGTGCCTCGCTCTTCAAACGTATAGCTTGCTCTGTAGTATCCACTATCCTCGACAGAAGCCGCTTGATAATAAACGGTTGCTGACTCTAGATCATCCATCGCCTGGACGTCACTCCAATCCGCGAATCGACCAATGTTATTCACATCCCTAATTATTCTGAAATCTACATACATCTCTTGTAGCAATTCGTGAAGATACTCCATAACAAACAACGACCCTGTGACATCGGGTATGTCCTCACAAAACTCTTCGCTTTCGCGCGTTTCGGGTTGAAAGACTGTGAAGTGGGCTTGCATAAAATCCACGGTGATAACACATTGGTCTTCTTGAAACGCTACCCCTCCATGGCTCAACACATGACTACTGAGCATGCTTGCAATAATAGCGAAAGTAATATGCATAACCTTGATTTTAGAAACAAAACTCATACGACTAAAACGCTTAGACCCTTACCAAGGGATCACATTACCATCATAATTGAAGAACACTCCTGAAGATTCCAAGTTCAGATTCCTTATAACCTGAACCATTCCTGCAACGCTTGTCTTTGTATCGATCAAACCGTTGGGCCCACCCATATCTGTTCGCACCCAACCAGGGTGGAGTAATGCAACAGCCATTTTCTCTGATTCCAGATCTACAGATATACTCTTGACCACCGCGTTCAAAGCCGCTTTAGAGCTCCGATATACATAGGATCCTCCTCCTCGATTATCTTCTATGGAACCCATTTTTGATGTAACGTAAAGCAATTTCTTCAACTTCCCAGAGCGCAAATTTTCAATTAGAAGCTGAGTTAAAAAGAGCGGAGCTAACGCGTTAATCCGAAGAACAGAAAGCCAATCTGCCTCACCCACCTTACCAAAGACTGAATCTCGAGGACCGTAAACACCTGCGTTATTGATAAAGACATCTATCGGCTGATCACCCAACCGGTGGCTAAATTCTTCCATTGAACTATCGGATGCTACATCTAATTTAAATACCTCTAAGTTAGATTCCTCTGCGCAAAGACTAATTAATTGATCAGAGTTTTCTTCATTTCTATAGGTAGCTATAACCTGTTCACCCATAGCCAAATATTGCTGAACAAATTCTAAACCAATACCTCGGTTTGCCCCCGTTATTAAAATCGTCGACATATAATCTCCATGCTTACTTATTTATAATAAAACTTGCGATAATGTAGCGATCAATCAGGCCAACGTCAAAGTTAAACAAAACTCGACAAATTTAGGGAGATGCGAGAAATCAGCATTGCTATTCTTTAACTCTTTTTAAACTTTAATCTTTTGCTATACTCCAGTTCCAAATTTTCGAGTTTGAAAATAAATCTGGGGCAAGAGATGCAAAAACTCAAAAGAAGAATCACTATCGTGGCCTTGTTGTACTTTTTTTCAGTAAGCTTGCACGCTCAGCGCTTAGAAGAAATAACTGTCACCGGGGTTGTTCCAGCTGGATCCAGCATAGATACAGCAAAGTTAGCCTATCCAATACAGACAGCGAATGCTGCAGACTTAGATAGTGCCTCGATACTAAGTGTGGCAGATTTCTTGCGTCAAAATTTCTCTAGCGTCTCGGTAAATGATGCTCAGAATAATCCTATGCAACCTGATATCCAATATCGTGGTTTTACAGCGTCGCCACTTTTAGGATTAGCACAAGGTCTTGCCGTCTATCAAAATGGTGCTCGCATTAACGAGCCGTTAGGAGACACAGTAAATTGGGATCTATTGCCTCAGTCTGCGATCGAGAGTCTAACTCTCGGCGGCGGCACAAACCCTCTCTACGGATTAAATAGTTTAGGCGGCGCGTTAGTCATTGATATGAAAAATGGCTTTAGCTTTGAGGGCGCGAACCTGGAAATAAGCGCGGGGTCATTTGGGCGAACAGTTTCAAACTTTGAAGTCGGCGGTAACAATGGACAATTCGCATTCTATGCGAACGTCGAGTACTTTGACGAGGATGGTTGGCGTGATTATTCGAACTCTGACACTATCAATTTTTATGGTAGCGTTGGTTGGCGTCAGGAAGACACTGAAATAAATGTAAATTTTCAGCATGGAGAGTCAGAGCTAACAGGGAATGGTTCATCTCCGGTTGAGCTGCTAGATCTGCGTCGAGAGGCTATTTTTACAGGGCCGGATATCACTGAAAACGATATGGATATGCTTAGTATGGACTTTTCCCATGAGTATAATTCAAAGATAAGTTTCAGCGGCAACATTTTTTATAGAGAGAACTCCACTGATGCATTTAATGGTGATGGCTCCGAATTCGGCATTTGTTCATTTAACGGTTCAGAGTCTTTAATTGAGGGACTTGAAGAGGATGACCTAGAGGAAATTGGTTTAGACGATGATGATGTCTGTGACTCTCAGTTCGGTAACAGTAATCTTCTCGAAGACTTCTTAAACAATACAGCACAAGCCCTTAATTCTGATGACACATTCAACATAGAGCTCTTTGACGAGGACGAACTCTCAGGAACTGGCATCCTTTCTGATGACGCTATCAATAATCTGAGTAACCGCACACAAGAAAGCACAGGAGCAGATTTCCAATTTACAGTAGTTGACGAGCTTTTAGGGATGGCTAATCAGCTAGTTGTTGGCGGTTCATACTTTAATGGTGAATCAAAATTTAATTCAGTTCTTGAACTCGCAAACATCAACCCTTTGACCCGACTTACAACATCTCTTGGGACGGGTACGTTTGTTGATGAGGCAGCAACTTTAATCTCTACCCAGACGGAATCATTCAGTATTTATTTCTCAAATATTTTAGATTTAACCGAATCAATTTCGCTGACAGCATCAGCGCGAGCTAATAAAACTGAGGTTGATTTGAGGGATAAGTCTGGAGAACGACCTGAGCTAAATGGGAATCACACATTTTCCCGAATCAACCCATCCTTGGGTATCACATGGCAAGTCAGCGAAGATCATAATTTCTATGCTTCATACTCCGAGTCTTCGAGGGCGCCAACACCCATCGAGCTTGCGTGTAACGAAGGTGTTTTTGATCTAGCAGTTCAGTATGCAATAGCAGAGGGAGATGACCCGGACGATGTTGATTTTGAGTGTAGGCTCCCAAATGCATTCCTTGCCGATCCTCCTCTAGACGATGTAGTCGCCAAGAGTTTCGAGATAGGCAGCAGAGGCCAACTCAATAATCTGCAGTACTCCCTAGGCGTCTTTCACACGACAAATCATGACGATATATTATTTCAAACAACTGGTCGATCTACTGGGCTGTTCGCCAACGTCGATAAGACATTGCGAAAAGGATTTGAAGGTTCCATTAGCGGCGAAATTCAACGCTTTAATTGGATGCTTTCGTATAGCAATATCAATGCTAGCTTTGAAGATAGTTTTAATGCATTAAGCCCTAACCATGATTTTGCGGATGACGACGATGAAATACAGGTTCGAAGCGGAGATAAAATCCCAGGCATTCCCGAACATCAGTTCAAATTTTTGGGTAACTACGAGCTCATAGACGGTTTACATGTCGGTTTTGACATCGCACGAAATAGTAGTCAGTTTCTAAGAGGCGACGAATCGAACCAAATGAGCGAAATTGACGGATACACAGTAGCTAATTTACGACTCCGCTATGCGATCAATGGAAACCTAGAAATATTCGCAACTGTTCAAAATCTCTTCGATAAAGAGTTCGAAACTTTCGGGCTCCTAGGAGAGGAGCCAAACGAACTCGAAGTCCCAATCATTGAAGACCTCGAGATGCCCATCTTTTTAGGAGCTGCGCCTCCTCGAGCGGGTTACATCGGACTAAGCTATAGTTTTTAACCTCAATTAAGGAAATATTTTGGAACTCGCAAACCAACTAGATCATTTAGGGACGGAAACCGCCTTCGCGGTATCTGCTGCTGCGGCTGCATGGGGAGCAAAGGGGAACAAAATCTATCCTTTCCATTTAGGAGACATTAATCTACCAACCCCCGCGAATATTGTGGAAGCTATGCAGAAAGCGATTGGTGACGGCTATACCGGCTATTGCCCTGGTGCCGGAATACCAGAGTTGCGCGATGCATTGGCCAGGGATGTCGGCACAAAAAGAGGCCTCGAATATAGCGCTGAAAATGTTTCTGTACAGCCAGGAGGAAAACCGGTCATTGGTAAATTCCTTGCAACCGTGATGAATCCGGGCGATGAAGTGTTGTATCCAAATCCTGGCTATCCAATCTATGAATCCCAAATTGAGTACCAAGGTGGTATAGCGATTCCTTATGGTTACATAGAGATGGAAACCGGTTTTAATCTTAATCTCGAAGCAATCAAAAACTCTATTACCCCAAAGACTAAGGCAATCATCTACAACAATTTTCAAAATCCAAATAGCGCCGAGTCATCTGATAGCGAGATGGAAGAATTAGCCGAATTATGTGTAAAACACGATCTTTGGGTTCTAAGTGACGAAGCTTATTTTGAGATCCAGTACAGTGGTAAGCCTCGTTCTATTGTAAGCCTACCTGGCATGAAAGAGCGGACAGTAATTCTCTACACATGCTCTAAGCGATTCGCAATGACGGGTTGGCGACTAGGTGCGGCAGTAGGCCCCAAAAACGCAATCGATATAATTAGCAAATTCAATGCCAACATCGAGTCGTGCACTACGCATTTTATCCAACGCGGTATGATCGAAGCCATCGAGGGAAGCACCGCTGGTCCAGACGAAATTCTAGCCGAACTGCGAAAACGTCGTGACGCTACCGCAAATGGCTTAAATGCTATCGATGGTATTTCAGTAACTGCACCTAATAGCACTTTTTATTTGTTTCCAAACGTAAGCGCAGTCTTGCAACGAAAGAATATCAGTGATGTTAATATCTTGATGGAACAAGCACTCACTGAGACCAGTGTCTCATTCTGCACTCGAAAACATTTCGGCAGGGCAGTTGAAGACGAAATGGGTGATTACTTAAGATTTGCTTACTCAGGGATTGATGTTAAAGACATAAATGAAGGCATGAGCAAATTAAAATTATTTTTTGAAAGCTAGTTTTCTTGTATTATGCGGTTGTATATGTCGGGTTTGAAAACCTTTGATCTCAAGAACCCGTAAACTTTGGTCTGCGCTTTTCTAAGAACGCTTTTCTTCCTTCTTGATAATCTTCACTCAAAAAGCAACTGTTAACCATCTCGTCTATGTAAGTTGGACTTTCCTGACCAGGATCTTTGACCACCTCTCCAACAGTAGCTTTGACTGCCTTAATAGTTAAAGGTGCGTTAGCAACAATCCTATCTGCGTAGTCAAGGACAGTTCTCTCCAATGCTTCAGTACTGACCAGAAAGTTTATTAGCCCAATTCTTAGCGCCTCGTTCCCTTCCAAGAAACGTGCAGTAAAAAGTATGTCTTTAGCACTGGACGGCCCCACAATGGACTCCAAAGTTTTCACCGCTTGAAAACCATAACCAAGCCCCAGCTTGGCGGCTGGAATCCCAAATTTCGAATTTTCAGATGCAATGCGAATATCGGTATTTAATGCAATTGCCAGCCCGCCTCCGATACAGAAACCTTGAATCATTGCTACCACTGGTCTAGAAAAATTTGCTAATTTTTCTAAAGCGTTATCAAACGCGGCCTCATAGGCATCGCGGTCTTTTTGATTCGAGCGCTTCTCCTCAAATTCTGAAATGTCAGCACCGGAAACAAAAGCTACATCTCCAGCGCCTTTCAGTATTAAAACCCTTGCAGAGCTTTCTCTCTCTAATTTTTCTAAGATTTCACCAAGACCCTGCCACATGTCGAGCGACATAGCATTACGTTTCTCTGGCGCATTGAAAGTTATCCATGCGATACCACCTCTTACTTCAGCTAACATTTTTGGTGTTGGCGATTCAATTATCATCTTCTTATCCAGTAGTTGACCTAGCTCGTTTCATGAATTTTTTATAACGCCACTCGTTTTCAACTTTTCTATGGCGTCTTCACTATAGTTCAATTCTCTAAGAATTTCGTCCGAGTCAGCACCGAGTTCTGGTCCAGCCTTTTTAAAAACCGGCTCTTGCTTAACATTAGACATTGTGATGGGTGACCTCAGAAGGGGAAGCTCCCCCAACTCTGGATGTGTTGCTTTTTTTGTCATCTTAAGAAACTTTACGTGATGATCATCAAAAGCCTCCCCTATGTTATTTATCGGACCACAGGGAATACCGACAGAGTTCATCTTTTCAACTAGCTCTGTTGATAAAAATTCTGAGGTAATACTGTTCACCTCTTGCCACAATACTTTCCGATTTTTTAACCGGCCTTCAGCAGTAAAATACTCCTGATTGCTAGCTAAATTGTCAGCTCCGACGACCTCGCAGAAGGCTCTCCACATTTTATCCGTGCTAGCTGCGAGATTAACTTGTCCGTCTTTAGTATTAAACACACCCATCGGAGAAAGCGTTGGATGATTATTGCCCTCCTGCTTTGGTATTTCACCGGTCATTGTGTAACGTGCTGCCTGGAAGTCCAGTTTGCAAAGCATTGATTCCAATAGGGATGTATGAACCCATTGACCCTCTCCAGTTTTTTCTCTGTGCAATAACGCTAGTAGTATTCCTTGACCTAAAAACATCCCTGCAGAAGTATCGCTGACCGCAATACCGGCCCGCATTGGTCCACGCCCAGGTTCACCGGTAATTTTCATTAAACCACTCATGCCCTGAACTACTTGATCAACTGCTGGGCGCTTTGCATAAGGGCCCTCTTGTCCAAAACCCGAGATGCTTGCATAGATTATTGAAGAATTAATTTTTTTACATGACGCATAGTCGATACCTAATCGATTTTTTACATCGACGCGAAAATTTTCAACTATCACATCTGCTTTTGTTACCAAATCCATGAATACTTTTATACCTTGTTCAGTTTTGAGATTTAAGCAGAGACTTCGTTTATTTCGATGAAGGTTCTGAGAATCCGGACCTTGACGACTTCCAGCAATATCGCCCTCAATTGGTGCTTCGATACGGATTACGTCAGCCCCCCAATCTGCCAACAAGCGAACCGCTGTCGGACCGGCCCTAGCAATACTTAGATCAAGTACTTTGTACTCAGAAAGCGGCAGCGCTTTTTCTTTTTTTATTTTATTCACGCTCTAATTTATAACGGTTATCCAATTTTTGAATTTATCTGGGTAAGCTTGCTTCAATTTCCTGACGACGAGCCCCCGCAAGTATACCTGGTAAAGAATAATTACCTTCATGACATCCTGACTCATAAAGTCTCTGTCCTGCAGTCATCCTCTGTAAGGTTATCCGAGTTTTAATCACTTCAGAATAGATTTTAGAATCTGATATTTCAAATTCCAAAACCATTTCAGTATCCGAAATCGGAGTGTAACGTTCGGTTACTTCCAATAATTCACTGGATCTCAACCTCCTATTGGACTGGTCAGATCTAAAGGATTTTGTCTTAACAACAAGTGTGTTTCCGTCCCAGGAGCCAATTGAGTCTCCAAAAAATTTTGGGAACGCTGGTTCAAAATGCTGGCTATTCAGTCTAACAATACGGGGTGAGGTATGATATTCGCCGTAAATCACAACGTAATTTTTATTTTGGACTATCTGCATATTTCGCCAGGGCCCGTCGAGTGGTAATTGAACGATGAGTGGCAATTGTCCTGGCACACCCAAGCATCTCTCATTTGCGGGCCGATTTTCCGGGCCATCGAATCTCGTAAAACCAGAATTTGCTCTAAGCGCAAAAATATCCTGAGGATTTTCGTCTAAATATGGCAACCTCCCATTCTCTGGCTGCACTATCCGCGAGGTAAGGTACTCTCCAAAAACAGGTACAAACCGAGTAACTAAACCATTGAAGTTAACATCCGACTGCTGAGTTATAACTCCCCCCAAAGGCGGAGGGCTTCTATCCGGAGTCAATGGTTGACTTGATCTTTCAGTAGCTATCTGCCTCGCTTGTTCTAATTCGTTAATTTCTTGTATGGAATATGTGCTTTTGAGACCAAGAGAATCAGGCCTCTCTAGCGGAGTCATGGATTGGTCTGTCCACACGCCCTGAAGGTCTGGATGTTCAAATTCTGTTAGTGGAACTTTGTAGGGCGAATCCATCTGAGGAAAGCCAATTGTTCCATACATTGCAAAGAGAATGATAAAGAAAACTTTTACGTTTCGGATAACACTTTTCATTTTTTTGTCTTAATTAATTTGATGTTTTACCAATCTAAACAGTATTATACTGGCTTTAAGCTATCAAACCATCCAGTCTACTCAAATATAGCTCGAGTCTATGAGTGAGAGTCTTTCTAACCCACACCTTCAATTAGAATAAAGCTAATGGCAAAAGACATAGTTTTCAAATTTATAAGAATGTGCACTGCTTCGGCCATCCTTGCATCATGTTCAGCTGCTATTGAACCACCAAACGGGGTTGTTAACTGGTCTCTTGCTAATACTACTGGAAGCAGGGTAACCATGAGCGTTTATGATAAAGTTTGCAACAGAAGCTATTTTAGGGTTGTAGTCCCTAGAGGGCGTGAGACTGCGATTTCAACCTGTGCGGACGCTGATGGTGAAGCAGACGTTCGATACCGCAGGTACAGCTTCAAAACAACTGCAGACAATCCATGGCTTGATACCAAGATGAATGCTAATCAGGCGTTAATGATCCGTTGATTTTTCCGCTAAAAATATATTTAAATTATTATTTAAAACGGCTTCTAAAAAGCTAATTGGATTGTAAAAATTGGATCGCTTTGTCCGGAAAATCAGTAAAAACCCCATCGACATCAGCATCCTGGAAATGTTTGCGCAATAGTTCATCAAAGTTGCCTGCGTAATCTGGCACTTGCCCCGGGTCCAATCGATAAGTATATGGGTGCACTTTCAAGCCTGCTGCATGAGCTCGAGAAACCAGAGAGGTAATCTGCACATTCGATGCAGTCGATTCGCGGGAAATTACTAAGCCCTTCTCAGGTCCAATCCCATCTGCAAAGTTTGCAAGTTTTTTCATTCCACCTTCTTCAAAAATCCAAGGATACGTGGTGTTATTGCCAATCAGTTGAATTAAATTTATCTCTATTCCGACCTCTGGAAAGATATTGGTTTTTATTTCTTTCAACTCTTCGAAGCTAAAAGTTTGCAAGAATACCTTGTCACTCTTGGAGAGATAGCCATACTCCTTTAACAACCTAACTACTGCTGTACTTATATCCTTCCCTTCGTCGCGATGAAATTTGGGCTGTTTGATTTCAGGATAAATACCAATGTCTTTGCCAGTTGATTTATTTAACCCTTGAATAAGCTGTATCTCTTCCTCTAAGGTAGAAACACTGAATGACGATGAGTTCATTGGGAAACGATTTTGATACCCTTGTACTCTTTCATCTCCTCTTAAACGAAAACCCTCCGTAGCAGACAGAGAACGAATTTCCTCCAGCGTAAAATCTATAGCGTAATACCTTCCGTTATCTCGAATCCTATTCGGGAATTTTTCAGACACATCCGTCGTTCTATCCAAAGTAATATCATGTAAGACAATCAAAGCGTCATCTTTTGTCATGACGACATCTTGTTCGATGTAATGGGCACCCATAGCATAGGCCATGGCTTTTCCCGCAAGGGTGTGCTCTGGTAAATAACCACTGGCTCCTCTATGGGCTATAATTATTTTTTCTGCGGATAATGTTTTAAATGTCACTAAAGAAGAAAGCAAGGCCAAAAAAACTGTTAGCAGACGCATTATTTTAGACTCTTAAGTTTATTTTATTTTTGTTATAACTTACCAAGCACAGATGACAATCCAGACAAACAACTATCTAAACACAATTTGTCTAAATACCGAACCGATAACGAAGCTTGATCGCAAATGAGTCAACTATTCTGTCATTCCATCCTTGTTCAAGTAAGTCTTGGAAAGTATAGAAACTATTCCCTGGTAAGTTTGAACCTCGCGTGTAGACCACGAATAGGTCAGACAGGGGCGCTATTTGCCATCGGTACCGGGCCTGGAAAGTCAGTCGGCTAATCACGAAATCATCGGGTTCGTTATCTGGATTAGCAACTGGTTTCAGGTTTTTTAAGCGATTCGGATTGACTTGCCAAAAGCGGTCCTCGAAAGCTTTTAGTGAGTTCCACTGCAGGGTCAATCTAAACTGCTGGCGCGCTGAAATAAAGTAATTCGAATCTAATTTAGGCGCCCACTGATGCGCTTCAAAACTGGTATAGCTTCCGCCTCCTTGGTGGACCAGCAGAGCTTCCTGATCAGTATACTCCAGACTGAGATCGAAAGAGAAACGATCGTTGGGACGCCAAACAAGGCCAGCGCCACTTGTTATGGACTGAGGGCCTAAATCGTCCTGGCCAGCATTCAGATTAATTGACCACGCTAAAACATTGGCTGGGTTAGAGCTAAAACTTGTACGCAAGTTGAAACGATCAGGAATGCGGAAATCTCCGGTTCCTCTGCCAAGTCGGTCATCCACTCTTTTTGGGAAATAGAGAGCCGTCACATCAAACGTGTTGTTGTTAAGATAATTCCAAGTCCTAGCTACTGATCGACCTAATGCCACAGGTCTCCCATCGTCAGTATTATATTGGTTAATTAAAGCAAAAGTAGTCGTTCTTGACTGGAGACCGGATATATCAGATTCGGTGCGTACAAAGTTGTAATCTAAATTCTTCTGAGAATTCCTAGCCAAGAACCCCAAATCATTCATATCGAATTCATCATCTATGTAAGTAGCTCTCAGAATATGTTGTGTTCCCTGCCGAGGAGCGTAGCTCACATCCCCTAGGAAGCCGGAACCTGTTACATCGTCAACATCGCTGTGCATAAATTGTCCATCTAGAGCCCACCGTTGGTCAGCTGAAAAGTAGTGCGCATCAACGG
This sequence comes from uncultured Pseudohongiella sp., assembly GCA_902531515.1. Lineage (GTDB taxonomy): Bacteria > Pseudomonadota > Gammaproteobacteria > Pseudomonadales > Pseudohongiellaceae > UBA9145. Next base: position 68,588 of record CACAEJ010000004.1, on the reverse strand, counting down.
CGTTCACCGTAGCACTAATATCCGGGTGAGAAATATCTGTGCCCATCCAGCCAATAGACCGTCTTGCGCCGCCGCTAGTGTCCTCATAGAGAAAACGCCCAACCGCAAAATCCCGCCCGGTAGCCTGCAGATCTACGCGAGTGCCGTCCGATAATATCCCTTGGATCTCTGGGTCGTCTTCTGATGCTAACAGCGTTCCATAACGCAAATTACCGTTCTGCCCGGTGAATTTTAACGCCCCTAACAAATCGGTAGGTTGACTCAAATCGGTGGGTCTTACAGTTACGCCATCAGGGACTTCAAATTTAGATGCGCCTCCTATCCTTCTAGTATTTAACAAAGAGATCGGGCCTCCTGGCCCGCGAAAACGCTGTCTTCCAGATCGAGGGGTAGTATTAAAGATCTCTTGTCCCTCCTGGAAAAATACCCGCCTTTCGGGGAAAAAGACTTCAAAAGCAGTTAAGTTTACAACCACATCATCCGACTCAACGGTGCCAAAGTCAGGATTCAAAGTTCCTGATAAAAGTGTGTTAGTTGTCGGGCGCCAGTAGATATCAGCCCCGACCCGACTGTTCGCATCATGGCTAATTCCATCAAAAACACTGGATACAAAAGGATAGACTGTTAGTTGTCTACTAGGTTCAATATCACTCAGCTCATATTTTTTAAAACCACTTAACCAAACGTTCCTGGTCGATGGTAATGGTGGCGATCCCCACCTTTCCCCCAGCTCGGTCAACTCTCTCGTGAACGCTATGCCAACCTTGCGATCACCATCAGCCTGCGGCAACGGCATAATAGACCAAGGAATAAAAAACTCAGCACTCCACCCTTCTTCAACAATTTGAGTACGACCATCCCAAGCGCCATCCCACTGCAGATTTACCTGTCGCTCAGGAAGAATTGATATGTCAGACATCGCATCTCCCAGATTCAACCCGAAGCCATAGCCATAGCGACCTTCTCCGGAGGCATCGATATAAACTCTTATCGAATCCGAAATATAATCGAATGGCGTGCTATCTCGCGGAACTAGGCGTGAGACTACCGACTCTGCTGGTTGATGATTGATTATTCCGAAGTAGAGCCCCCTTTCGGTGTAAAAGAAGCGGATGTCAGTTTTATACTGTGCATCCTCAAGAGTATCAGGATCTTGTCTTTTCATACCGTCGATTGCAGGTACGCTCTGCCAGACTGGCTCGTCTACAACTCCATCGAGCGAAATGTCTACCTCGCCTTCTTGAAACTGAGTAATACGGGGCAACTGCTGCGCTAATGCCTCTGCAGAAAACAAAGCAAAGACAAACACCATAAGTTTTTCGACGAGAAAATTGCCCGAATTTCTTTTCACACTTACCTTCGGCGGACTGATGTAGATTTGGAGTCGACAATAGCCGAATCTTCCAGAGAATTCTTTGGTAGAAACAAATAGTTGCAATTGTGGAAGCCCATCCTAATTAGGATAGAAGAAGGTAATTCTTACTAAAACCTCTGAGCCGTTGAGATATTAAATACCAAAACGATAACGAAGTTTGATCGCAAATGAATCAACTATCCTATCATTCCATCCTTGCTCAAGCAGGTCTTGAAAAGTGAAAAAGCTATTGCCTGGCAGATTAGATCCTCGCGTATAAACTATAAATAAATCTGACAATGGTGCTATTTGCCAACGGTAGCGCGCTTGAAATGTTAAGCGGCTTATCACGAAGTCATCAGGTTCATTGTCCGGATTAGCAACTGGTTTTAACAATTCTATACGGCTTGGATTCACTTGCCAGAATCGGTCTTCAAAAGCTTTTAAGGAATTCCACTGCATGGTTACCCGAAACTGTTGACGAGCAGAAATGAAATAATTTGACTCTAATTTGGGCGCCCACTGATGGGCCTCAAAACTGGTGTAGTTTCCGCCACCTTGGTGCACAAGCAATGCTTCTCGATCGGTATAGTTTAGGCCGAGATCAAGCGAGAAACGATCATTTGGGCGCCACACGATACCGGCTCCAGTAGATATATTTTTCGGTCCCAAGTCCTCCTGACCGGCATCTAGGCTTAAAGACCACGCTAATGTATCTGCTGGATTAGAAGTAAAATTTGCACGCAAAGAAAAACGTTCCGGAATACGAAAATCTCCGGTGTCTCTGCCAAGCCTGTCATCCACTCTCTTTGGCAAATAAAGAAACTGAAAATCAAAAGTGTCATTGTTGAGATAATTCCAAGTTCTACCGATCGATTGCGCGTTTTGCACGGGGCTTCCATCGGTATTGTATTGATTAGTTAAAGCTATTGTCGTCGTCCTTGACTGTATGCTTGGTATATCAGATTCGGTGAGGACAAAATTATAATCTAAATTTTGCTGTGAATTCCTAGCAAGAAAACCCATATCATTCATATCGAACTTATCATCGATATAGGTCGCTCTAAAGATATGCTGGAGCCCTTGCCGGGGTATATAACTCACATCACCCAAAAAGCCGGAGCCTGTGACCCCATCGACGTCACTGTGCATGAATTGTCCATCCAATGCCCAGCGCTGATCAGCTGAAAAGTAATGTGCATCAATAGCGTTCACCGTAGCATCAATATTAGGATGAGATATGTCCGTTCCCATCCAGCCAATAGATCTCCTGCTGCCACCACTCGTGTCCTCATAAAGGAAACGACCTACCGCGAAATCCCTTCCGGTCGCCTGCAGATTTATGCGCGTTCCATCAGACAATGTTCCACGAATTTCCGAATCATCCTCCGAAGCAATTAACGCACCATACCGTAAATTCCCGCTTTGCCCAGCAAATTTGGTAGCTCCCAACAAGTCAGTCGGTTTGCTTAAATCAGTAGGCTTAACAGTCACGCCATCAGGCACTTCAAAATTCGACGCGCCACCAATCCTTCTCGTGTTTAACAAGGAGATCGGGCCCCCAGGCGGTCCGCTAAAACGTTGCATGCCTGATCGTGGGCTCGTAATAAAAATCTCCTGACCCTCCTGAAAAAAAACGCGCCTCTCAGGGAAAAAAACTTCGAACGCTGTTAAGTTCACAACCACATCGTCTGATTCAACTGTTCCAAAATCCGGATTTAAGGTGGCCGATAAAAGGGTATTTGTGGTGGGGCGCCAATAAATGTCTGCACCGATCCTACTATTGGCGTCATGACGAATTCCGTCGAATACACTCGATACAAAGGGGTAAATTGTCAGTGGTCTTCTAGGCTCGATATTACTCAATTCATACTTTTGAAAGCCACTTAAGAACACATTCCTAGTCATCGGTAAAGGTGGTGATCCCATCCTAGTCCCCTGTTGTGCCAAGTCCCTAATGAATGCAAGTCCGATCTTACGGTCGCCCTCTGCTTGCGGCAACGGCATCATCGACCAAGGAGCAAAGAACTCAGCGCTCCAGCCCTCATCCACCACTTGCGTGCGACCGTCCCAAGCACCGTCCCACTGAGGATTCACTTGACGTTCTGGCAGGATTGATCCATCAGTCATGCTATCACCCAGCCCCATTCGGAAAAAATAACCGTAACGTCCCTCTCCGGAAGCATCAACAGCGACCCCAACCCCGTCATTTACGATGTCGAATGGGGACCAATCTCGAATCGTCAATCGCCTAACAACTGTATCAGCCGGCTGATGATTAACTATTCCAAAGTAGAGCCCCAGCTCTGTAGCAAAGAAACGGATTTCGGTTTTGTACGGGGCATCATCTAGAGTATCGGGATCGGTCATCTTCATACCGTCCACGATGGGTATACTTTGCCATACGGTTTCGTCCACGAAACCATCTAGCGTAATGGCAATCTCATCTTCCTCTAATTGAGTGATACGGGGGAGTTTTTGAGCAACTGTTTGAGCGCTTAAAGAAGCAAAAAGAACCGACACCAGAAACTGCTTGATCTGAAAGTTAGGTTTAGTTACTGCCACGACTGCCTTCAAGAGGAGAGATTTTTAATACTGGGGGCGGACTATAGCTGAATCTTTTAGCGATTTCTTTCGTAGAGACAAATAATTGCAATTGCTGAGCCCCATCCTGACCGCAATGATAAGGCCAATTCTTACTAAAAACTCTGAGTCTGTAAAAAATTAAACACCAAAACGATAGCGCAGTTTGATCGCAAAAGAATCGACTATCCGATTATTCCAGCCCTGCTCTAGTAAGTCTCGGAAAGTATAAAAACTATTCCCGGGTAAATTTGAACCCCGGGTGTAAACCACGAACAAGTCCGACAGAGGAGCTATTTGCCATCGATACCGGGCTTGAAATGTCAGACGACTAATCACAAAGTCATCAGGTTGATTATCTGGATTAGCAACAGGTTTCAATCGCTCTAAACGATGTGGATTAACTTCCCAGAAGCGATCCTCAAAAGCCTTCAGCGAATTCCACTGCAAAGTTATCTTAAACTGCTGTCGCGCAGAGATGAAATAATTGGTTTCGAGTTTTGGCGCCCACTGATGAGCTTCGAAACTGGTATAACTTCCTTTTCCTTGGTGAACAAGCAGTGCCTCGGTATCGGTATAACTCAATCCAAGATCGAATGAAAAACGATCATCTGGCCGCCACACAATACCAGCCCCGCTAGTAATAATCTTAGGGCCTAAATCTTCCTGCGTCGCTGCTAAGTTTACTGACCAAGCCAAAGACTTAGCAGGATTAGAAATAAAATTAGAACTCAAACTAAATCTTTCCGGAATTCGAAAATCGCCGGTACCTCTTCCAAGTCTGTCATCGACCCGTTTAGGTAGATAGAGAGCTGTTATATCAAAACTATTATTGTTTAAATAATTCCATGTCCTACCAACTGATTGACCGTTCTGAACCGGATTTCCATCAGTGTTGTAGTTGTTTATCAGTGAGATAGTGGTTGTTCTCGACTGAAGACTAGGAATATCAGACTCAGTGAGAACAAAATTGTAATCAAGATTCATCTGAGAATTTCTTGTGAGGAACCCCGCATTGTTCATTTCAAATTCGTCATCAATGTACGTTGCTTTAACGACATGTTGGGCCCCTTGACGAGGCACGTAACTAATATCTCCCAAGAAGCCAGAACCGGTCACTCCATCAACATCGCTGTGCATGAATTGACCATCTATGGCCCAACGCTGGTCGGCTGAAAAATAATGCGCATCAATGGCATTAACTGTAGCATTTATATCCGGATGGGATACATCTGTACCCATCCAACCGATGGATCTCCGCCCCCCACCACTGGTGTCCTCATAGAGAAAACGCCCAACCGCAAAATCTCTCCCTGTAGCCTGCAGATCAACGCGAGTACCATCAGAAAGGGTGCCTCGAATCTCTGGATTTTCCTCTGAAGCTAGCAACGTTCCGTACCTTAAATTTCCGTTTTGCCCGGTGAATTTTACCGCGCCCAACAAATCAGTAGGTTGACTCAAATCGGTTGCCCTAACACCGACACCATCAGGAACTTCAAACTTTGATGCACCCCCTATCCTTCTGGTATTCAACAAGGAAATTGGGGTACCACCCCGAAATCGTGAGACCGTCGATCTAGGACTAGTGTTAAAAATCTCTTGTCCTTCCTGAAAAAAAACACGTCTCTCCGGAAAGAAAACCTCAAAAGCCGTTAAATTAACTACCACATCATCCGATTCAACTGTGCCAAAATCTGGGTTTAAGGTTCCTGATAAAAGCGTATTAGTAGTTGGGCGCCAGTAAATATCTGCACCAACCCGACTGTTCGCATCGTGGCGGATACCATCGAATACACTCGAAACAAAAGGATAAACTGTCAGTTGCCTGCTTGGCTCAATGTCACTCAGCTCATACTTTTGAAAACCACTTAGAAAAACGTTCCTCGTCATCGGTAGGGCAGGGAATCCCCACCTAACACCTTCCTGAGCTAAATCTCTACTAAATGATAACCCTATCCTGCGATCGCCATCGGTCTGTGGCAACTGCATAATAGACCATGGAATAAAAAACTCAGCGCTCCATCCCTCTTCAACAATTTGAGTACGCCCATCCCAAGCTCCATCCCATTGCGGATTTACCTGAACTTCGGGAAGCAACGAATAGTCAAACTGACTATCACCAAGGCCCATACGCATTCCATAACCGTAGCGACCTTCACCTGATGCATCTATAGACACGCCTATACCATCTGTTACTACGTTAAAAGGCGGAGTATCCCGAGCTTGTAATCGTGAAACGACTGTCTCTCGAGGTTGATGATTGATGATTCCGAAATAGAGGCCACTTTCAGTATAAAAGAAACGAATATCCGTTCTATAAGGAGCATCCTCAAGAGTATCAGGTTCGACTATCTTCATACCGTCCACTACTGGTACGCGTTGCCAAACCGTCTCGTCCACGAAACCATCTAATACAATTTTTACTTCTGCTTCCTCAAACTGGGTAATACGTGGTAATTGTTGAGATAGCACTTGAGTACTCAAGAAAAAGCAAAGTGATGTCGTCAGAAATTTTGTGATTAAAAAACTAGTTTTAGTGCCTATCACGACAGCCTTCAAAAAGGGAGTTTGCTAATGATGGGTGCGGACTATATCTGAAACTCTTGTTGATTTCTTTTGCAGCAACACTTAGTTGCAATTTAAAAATTATAAAATCAACTAATTAATTTAATCACCATAAAACCCTGCCTCAATTCGTCAGAAAACTTCTTTTTTTTTCCACTTTTTTGCCTCGGTAAAGACTCAAGTGTCTTTTTTAATAAAACTTCGAGAAATTGACAGGAGACTGCAAATGAAATGGGGTAAAAAAAGACAGAACGTTCTTTTCGTTGAAGATGATGAGAAATACAATTGGTCAAGTGAGCAGTCTGGTTCGAGTCGACGGCTGATTTATCTCTCTTTACTATTTCTCGGGACTGCAGTTTTATTCAGTGCTCTATCCTGATCTAACGTGCTTTTAAAGTGGCTTCAATAGAAATCGTTTGGCCATCTCGCAAAACATCGATAGCGATCGTATCGCCAGGTTCTGATTCTCGAAGAAGATTAGAGTACGATTGCATGTCCTCAATCGTCTCACCATCATAATTTAACAAGACGTCTAGCGCCTGGAGACCGGCTTCTTCAGCAGCACCACCGGGAGTAACACCGGATATTCGAACCCCTTCACCGGAGTAGGCGAAGTCAGGAACCGTACCGAGGCTTGCTGAGCGCTCACTTGTTTGTGTCTGCACGTCTACTTGCCTTGCGTTTTCAAGGTTCACTCTTAGTGGATCGGTTCGATCCCCCAGATATGCTGATGCCTCCTCCACCCATAGAGCAACATTAGACATACCCACTAGATCTAGCTTGTCGAGCGTATCGCTCGGCTGATGAAAATCTAGATGCATGCCACTAAACAAATGTATAGCCGGTATGCCGGCATTCAAAAAACTGACATGATCACCGCTGGCGATGGTTTCCGTCAGGAATTCAGATTGCACCCCAATGGTAAAGCCAATGCCTTGAGCAATGAACGGCCATTCATACGCAGACTCCGAACCGAATATCTGGAGATCCTTGCCATCTAGCCTTCCAACGCTATCAAGATTGACCATTGCGAAATAGTCTTCTGATGCGAAGCCCTCAAGTGAATTTTCTATGAGATACTTGGATCCAAGCAGACCACTCTCTTCGCCGCTAAATGCAATAAAGATAATGGGTCTCTGAGGCGTATAGGCTCGAGACAGCTTTGTCGCAACCTCTATTAAAATGCTTATGCCAGACGCGTTGTCATCAGCGCCCGGATGCAGAACACCGCTTTCGTCTATACCGATATGATCATAGTGAGCGCCTATGATAACGGGTTGTCCTTCAACTTCTTTGTTAACTCCGCGAATAATTCCGACAACATTTGTTAGCTCTATGTTTTCGGAGCCTTCAATTTCTTGGAACCATTTTTGCAGATAGCTCCCATTTATAGGTTCCAGACCAGCCATGCGGAACTGCTCTGAAATATAAGTCGCTGCTTTCTCGATCCCGGTGGAACCAATAGCACGCCCTTGCATTTTCTCGCTAGTTAATTCAGTGACATGCCTTGATAAACGTTCAGGAAGATACTTTGGTGGCAGGGTGGTGAGGGTATTCTGTGCCGGCAAAGATTCAGGATCAATTCCGAAACTATTACCGTCTTTAACCCATTGCATTGGGGAATTTGGGCTAGACCATACCCCTTTGACATCGTTAGTTGGTTCACTTCCTGTAAAACTTAAATATGAATATTTTCCATAGTGCGGTAATTTTTCAATCATTCCAGGCATTGCAATCATATCGTCAACATGAATCCAGCCGACCGCTAGTTCTGAATCACTTGGATGTCGTCCAATTATCACCGTGCTTCGATTTTCATACTCAACTTCTCCACCCGCTATTTGAATACCATCATCAATATTTGCTACGCCGTACAGATTGGTTGCTGAAAAAATCTCGCCCCGAAAAGGGTTATCACTTCCCAAGACCCAAACGGATCGATCTTCGGGTAACGACTGTATAGCGTCTGCATACAGAATTTCAAAATCGGAGCGGCCACCAAACTCTTCCGCAAGGCGGACCCAGTGCTGCCTGTTACCGTCGGGCAAGATGAAAGCGACGCGTGAAGAGCCAAAAAGCTCACCTACCGTCGGTGGAGTTTCTTCTCTGTCTAGCTGCCTGAATACGTCAAAATAGGGATCAACTAAAACTGCCTGCATGCGATCATAGTTTTCCACGAAGAACCCTTCTAGCTTTTGAGAAAGGTCGACATCAAATAATTGCGGTTCTTCCTCGCCTTCATAAAATATTGCAACAGGCACTTTTAAAAAGTATGGATCATCAAAATGTGTTTGCGCAAATATTATTCTTGCCCTATTACTGGTTGCCTCCTCCACAGAGATCGATAATTCAGGAGCACCCACGCGATTGACCCACTGATCGAAAAATGCTGATAAATCGGTTCCGCTTATTGAAGAGAACAGATTCTCTATGTCAGCAAAAGACGCTCTCTTATACTTGTATTCAGAGTAAAGCGTCCGTAAACCCTGAATAAATAATTCATCACCCAACTCCGACCTTAGCATGTGCCAGAGCATAAGAGTCTTGCCGTATCCAATGGCCTGAGAAGCGGCAGAGTTCCGTGATGTAAATTCAGTCAACGGGAAATCAGAAGCGTCTGAAACATAATTCTTGTAACGGGCCAACATCTCTTTTCGGTATTCGTGACCAGTTCCATTTATTGCCCTGAACAAGTGGTCTGCGAGGTATGCGGTTAGTCCTTCGCTCCAGTTTCCTGAAGCATAGTCGGGATAAACGCTATTTCCCCACCAGTTGTGCAGAATTTCATGAGGGTAAGAAGATTCAAGAATAAAAGGAAATCGGATTATTTGTTCGCCAAGTAAGGTAAAGGAAGGCATTCCGTAGCCTGTTTCCCAAAAATTTTCGACAAGTGCAAACTTGCTAAATGGGTACTCTCCCAGAAGTGGCTCATAAAGATTTAGATACCTTTCGGTTGCATCCATATACTTCGTCGCAAGATTGATATCCGGCGTTCGCAGATACGCGAGAACTTCTACATCGTCAGCTTGAACTGAATACTCTGTAAACTCAGCTGCAATCAGATAAATTTCCTCCATTGGATCATTACTTTTCCATCCGTTTTCTCCTTTTCGATCACCTTGGCTGACAGCTATCCACTGGGAGGCGTTGCCTGCAAATTCTACCTCCATTTCAAAGGTGATAAATGAGTCACCAAAAAGAGGGACCCACACACTAGCATAATTTAGGTAAACTCCTAGCTCATCAATTATTCCCGAGGTTTCAGAAAAACTCTGTGCATATTCTTCACTATTTTGTTCCGCCAAATCATAAATTGAACCATTATAGGCTACTCTTATTTGCCGTGAACGTGTGTTGCCCCTTATTGAATAGGTGCTAGTGCTCGCACCTAAGCCGCCAATAGTATTGTCTCCATCTGGAGAGTTCGACCCAAGGTTGGACAATCGCGAAACATCAACTGACGCATCAGTAATAGTAAGAGCACTGTTCAATACAAATTGTTGAACACTTGTTCTATAACTTTCTGGAATGGTGATAGTGTCCTCGACGCTGATTTGTCGGCTCTTTGGATCCAAAAAGATCTTTAAGTTATGATGAAAAACTGAATCTGGCTCAGAGGTCAGATTTTCAGACTCCTGCGCCCCCGCAATTGAAAACAAACCCACGAAGAGTATGTATAAGAGTGACCGTTGCAAATTCATTTTACCTCTCATTAGTCAAGATAGAGTAATTCAAGAGCTCGCCGATGATTCCATTGAGCATAGTGTATCTGAGAGGTTCCATCTGGGGTTCTCGTCGTGCTCCAAGCGAGACTTTCTCCATCCGGAGAAAAGACCGGGAGAATATCGGTACCTTCAGTGTTGGTAACACGAACCGGTGGATTTAGGCCTTTAGTATCAACCATGAAAAGTTCAAAATTCGCGTGCCCAAGAATATTGCTAGAATAGATGATGTATTTTCCACTGGGATGAAAATATGGACCCCAAGCCACCATCGCATCTGCTGTTAATTGTCTCTGGTTTTTCCCATCGACATCCATTACCCAGATCTCCGCGCTATTACCATCGGGATTAAAACGCCTCCAAACTATTTGTGTATCGTCCGCGCTAAAAAATGGACCACCGTCATAACCTGGGGATTTAGTAAGCTTTTGCAAGTTACTGCCATCCGCGTCCATGATGTATAGATCCATAAAGTAAGAGCTATCGTCATCAAAAAGTTTTTGCTCTGCCTGACTAAGAAGTCGATCATACGCTTCGCGATTTGAAGCGAACAGTATTTTGCTCCCGTCGCTTGAATAAGAGCCCTCGGCGTCGTAGCCCTCAGCATTTGTTAAGTTCACTAATCCACTGCCGTCAGAATTTGCTTGATAGATGTCATAATGACTATCGTAATCCCATCCGTATGGACGATCGATCCCGCTTTCACGAATTCTTATTTCCTCAGCCTGCTTTGCAAGTGCTTGGGGGTCTTCATGCGTTGAAGAAAACATAACTAAATCTAAGTTAGGATGTATCCAAGGGCAGGTTGTGAGTCCTACTCCAGGTGATACAAGAGACGTATTTCCCGTTTCAAAATCTCGGACAAAGATTTGGTAGAATGGGTTATTCCCCGCAACTTCACTCTGAAAAATGAGCTGACTCCCGTCGGCAGAAAAGTAACCCTCTCCCGACCGAAGGCTGTCGGTAATAAGCTGATGAGTCCCGATGATTAGCTCAGATTCATATTTCGTATCAAACCCCACCGGAGCAACAGGTTCTTCATAACTAGTAGCACCAGCATAACCATCAGCAGCACTGTCTGGCTGAGCAAAAGAACTGTTCGCTAAAATTGCGCATGCCAACATGCTTAATGTGGAGGTTGGCAAAACAAAAGCAGATTTTAATGTCTTCATAATTTTAAGTAGACCTAAACAAATTGAAAATTTTTATGCTGGGGGAAAACGCCAAAGAGCCCACCAGTATGGATAAATACGATGTCTTTAGCCCCTTGGAGTCTTCCGCGATCGCCTAGGCTAAGCTCACTAACCATCCCATGGAACGCCTTGCCAGTATAGACTGGATCAAGGAAGACACCCTCTACTTTAGCGAGATTAGCTATGGTTTTAAAGACTATATCCTCGGCTTCCCCATACGCGGGGCCCATGTACCCTTCTAAAGTTAAGATATTGAGATCAGTTTCGTCAAATTCTACGTTGTAACGCTGTTTCCATAGGGACACATCTGCTCTTATCTTATCTCTAAAGTAACTCGCGTCGTCACACACATTAAAAGCAACAACTTTAGTTATCGATCTGTAAATTTGAGCACCTACTAGCAAGCCTGCTTGCGTCCCCCCAGAGCCTGTTGCTATAACAACATATTCCGGATCCACATCATTTTCTTCAAAATTTCGGCTCAATTCTTCCCAAGCTGCTATGTAACCCCAAATTCCGATTTCATCTGACGCGCCGGTTGGAATAAAGTGAGCCTTGCCTCCTTCGACTGCGTACTTCTCTCTCAGAGACTCCGCGACAGCGGTATGACTCCCCCAGTCATTCGTTGAAAGATAGGTGATTTGAGCACCTGCCAGATGATCCAATAACAAATTCCCTTGAAGGAATTCCGGTTTTTGGCCTCGCAGAATCAAGTGGACTTTCAAACCGAGCTTTGCGCCAAGAACGGCAGTGGCCCTGCAATGGTTGGACTGGATCCCTCCGCAAGTAATCAATGTGTTGCAATTTTCCTCAAGGGCATGAGCGATAGAGAATTCTAATTTCCTAACCTTATTCCCTGAAACCTCGGTTCCAGTCAGTTCATCGTGTTTAATCCAAATATTCCCATCGAAGTTTGGAACAACATACTTCTCTAACTTTTTGAAAGGAGTGGGCAACGATGCGAGCCCAATCCTAGCGGGATAATCAATCATTTTCTGGGTAATTAGAATTAAAAAAGGGAGTCTACACTCCCTTCATAACCACGAATACCCCTTAATTGTGAGGTTTTATATTATTTTAGCTATTTTTTCATGGCGTCATAAGCCATTACGCCACTTACTTCCTCTGTTGCAAGAGGCCTAAGCGCCTCACTATAAAGAAACAAATCCGTAAGAACCGCCCGCAAATGAATAGATGCATTTAAGTTATCAACAACTTCAGAACCTATTTTCTCCTGGCTCAGCAAGAAAGAAAGGGCCGCGCTAGCCTTGACACAATCAGCAGCAATTAACTGTTCAAAGTCGTCTTTACTGGAAGAAAAAGTTTGAACAATCTGGGCCATCGCGTCGACCATGCCTTTGATAGTAGGCCTAGCATGAGGCCCGGGGCCGTCAGTCTCATCTGAAGCTGGTCTTCCTTGTGCGGCGTAGGCCAGAAGGAATTCATAACCAGCTTCAATTGTTTCTATACTTTCTTCAATATCCATATATCTTATTATCCCCAAGATCGACTATATTAATCGGCTTCCTTGGGAGACCATTGCGCGGGGTCATGATTAGCCGCAAGCTCATCCTCAGACATCCAGCCGGAAATCATGGCTCTAGTGTAATAAATTTTCTCAGGACGCAATGCAAAATAAATGTGTGTCGCTGCAAGAGCCACAAGAGCCAAAGTAGAAAGCCCGTGTAGTAAAAACACCAAACCAAGTTGATCCTCAGCCATACTATTAGTTCTATCCCAGAAAGGAGTATCTATCTGCATGAACATCAACACTCCAGTAACAATTACAGCAAGAGTCACAACCGTGACAGCCCAATGCATACCCTTTTGTTCAAAATAGTACTTACCAGGCTTTCGAGAGGAATCAAAAGGCTCCCCGAAATCTTTAGGTACAAGCAACATCGATTTAAAATCCTGCCAAAATGATGCTCGGAAAATATGAGCCACAACGAGAAATGTAAGCAGTAATCCGCTCATCCAATGCAAGTCAAGCCACGCTATCCGCAACCCAAGTATCGGAGATACTCCAGTAAAAATGAGAGCTAAAATGCTGGCTGCCATCAACCAGTGAAACCACCTGTCAACTGCTTCGTGTCTGACGATTTTCCGTCCGTCAGCGGTTGGTCGGTCTAAGTTTTTCTTGGCAAGCGCCGCCATGACGATGGCATGAACAACAAGTAATACGACAATCGCCATGAAAACGACATAAAGCAAATCCCAAGATACTCCAAGTATTACTTCCTCTCCCCAAACGTCGCGTTTATATCGGACAATTTCTCCCACCCTACTATCCCCTTATTTTCTTTTTTGACTCAGCTTAATCGAAACTATCCAAGGATTAGCCTCGGATAGCTCTCTTAACCAAATTTTGCATCAAAGGTACTTTGAAGTGATTGTAGTTCAAAGGACGAGCACCATCCGTCGCAATCGCACCAGCATTCGACGCTAGAGCTTCAGATCGTTGCTGCCCTCGAATCGCATCCTCAACTGACTCTAAACGCCTAGGCACACACTCAACTGCGCCGCATGCGACGCGCGAATCTTCAATGGTATTTCCGGAAGCCCTGAACACTGCTGCAATACTGACAAGTGCGAAATCCCAGACATTCCGATCGGCAACTTTCTCCCAATAAAATTCGGCATTTGCCCATGTATTGGGGAGCCTAACCGCGGTAAGAATTTCACCTTCGTTCAAGCCAGTCATGTTGACTATGTCTCTGTCCGGTCCCACAAAATAGTCTTGAGCTGAGACAGTTCTTTGCCCGCTACTACTTGAAATTACCATTGTTGCATCCAATGCGACTAAAGCGGGAGCCGTATCAGACGGCGACACAGCAACACAGCGGCTGGCTCCGAACAGTGCATGTTCTCTATTGAGACCCTCTGGCGAATCTGCATAGCAGATATTGCCACCAGCCCGATAACAATCAAGTCCACGTCGATAATACCAGCAACGAGCGTCTTGATTTAAGTTGCCTCCCAGAGTCCCAACATTCCTAATCTGCGGGCTCGCTACGACACTCGCCGCTTTGGCTAAAAGCCCGTATCGAGATTTAACCAAAGGATCGTTTGCTATCTCAGTAAGGGTAGTGGTGGCTCCAATTTCGATGCCGGTAGAGGTTTCTTTAACCCCTTTCCAAGCGTCTATCTGCGTTAACTCTATCATTGCAGACGGAGTTTTATTTCGATCTTTTAACCAACCGTAGGTGTCTTGGCCACCGCTAAGCAACCACCCCTCGTTACCTAATCTTGCTGCTAAATCAAGTGCCGTTGCTTCATCAGCTGGCTGATAGAGCTCTATATCAGGCATTACGTCATGTGATGTGGCTACCATATCAACCTCGGAAATTGTTTTGAGCAAGAGGCACCGAATTTTCCGATGTTCCCGCTATGTGATTAATGATCATGTCAGCTGTTATAGGAGAAGCGCCAAAGATGTGTCCATCTAGTGCATCCGTTATCGCTGCAGTTAGCGCGGCAGATACAGAGCCCTGCGCAGGCTCACCAACACCACGCGCACCTACCGGATTTTCTGGATCTGGCAAATCTACCCATCCTGTTTGTATCTTAACTGGCGTATCCAAGTAAGTTGGTACCTTACTTTGCCAATAACCAGTACTAGCCGGCATTCCATTTTGAGGGTCGTAAAGATGGCGCTCATAACCAGACAAACCGATTCCCCAGACTGCGCCACCCACAAGCTGATTCTCCATTCCCTTTGGATGCATGATCGTTCCCGACTCAGCTACGTTAATCAAGTCAAGGATTTCGTACTTGCCTGTCTCCTTGTCCAATTCGATTTCAACGCAACTTACCGTAAAACCTGGAGGATTACCCTCATGTACCGAATCGTGAAAAACTCCCATAAAACCAGTACCAGCCAATCGAGATACAGAGATTTGTGTCCATTCGGCTAGCTCCTCCGGCAAATCTGCCGAGCCGGTATATTTCCCACCGAGCTCGATTGCACGAGATGCCACTTGCCCAAAAGTCATGCCGATCGATTCGTTGGCGATCTGGTGAACACGCTCATTAGAAATGTCGTAGTCATCAGCCGCGCCCCCAAGATCGATTGCGGCAATTTCCTTCATCTTGGCCAACATGTCCTGCGCCGCGCCATAAAACGTGCGAGTATTCGTAAAGATAGAGTTGCTGCCGTCCTGAGGTGAAGTGATTGGAAGGTGCAAATCTGTTCTTCCAGTAATAATGTCTACACGTTCCCAAGGCATTTTCAACACCTCTGCCGCTGCTCTGGAGGTAGAAGCATAGGAATAAGTGCCTAAGTTACCGACGCCATTATGAACCTTCAGACGACCGTCTGGGCTCATCATGACAATGCCATCCATTCCTGAGCGGCCCGCGTTGTGATAGCCTTGCCCAATCCCAAGGCCAATAACCTTACTTCCATTGGTTTGGCGACGACGCGATTGTCTCTCTTCCCATCCAAACTGCTCGGCCGCAAGCTCAAGAGCCTCTGGCATGTAAGCAGAAGTAAATGGTGTTCTTTGAGGGCCTCCAACGTCACCCGTCATTGGCGTGTTGATTTTCCTAATATCGAATCGGCTAATGCCTAGTTCGTCAGCCGCGGCGTCCAAAATTGGCGAAATAATCGGTGCGATCTGGTTTTGACCAGGCCCACGTTGAGCGCCTCGATGAGCTGTATTTGTTCCGATTGCTGTACCTCTGAATCTTACCGCGTCAGCTTGATAAAGAACGCTAACACAATCAGCCGCTGAGTAAGCATCAGCGCCTCCTCCCTTACCACCATTATCGGAGACCATCCAAAGATCACATGCTGCCATAACTCCATCTGGTTTGAATCCTACCTTAAGCCATCCGGTTAAACCCTGACGCGCTCCACCGATCGTGAATTCTTCCTCTCGGGTGATTCGCATCATAACCGGGCGATTGATTTTTTGGGAAAGTTTTGCAGGCACTCCGTAGATAGGAATTGACCCTGCTCGAGCGCGCTGACCAAAACCACCTCCTGTTGCGGCGTTAACAAAAACTAAATCTTCTTTAGGTACCCCAATTACGCCGGCTATGCCGTCGGCAAAGGCGGTCAAACTCTGGGAACCACCATGCAAATATAGTTTTCCGTCTTCCCAATAAGCCAATGCAGAGCGAGGCTCCATAGAGTGGTGAGGGTAGCCAGCGTTAGTAAAGGTCCCTTCATAAACGTATGAGGACTCGCCAAAGGCAGCTTCTAAATCACCATATGCAACTGTTTGCTGAGGCTCAGCAGTGGGTTCGTTCCCGGCTCTAAAGCTGGCTACCTGATCAGCAGACCACTTCTCTACCGCAAACCCTTGTCGAAAAACGAAAGTATTTCCCCCATTGTAGGCATCTGCGCCGCTAGGCTGGAGGCTATCAAGCGGATCTAGAACAAAAGGCAACCTCTCAAAGGTGACAGAAATTCTTGAAATGGCTGTTTCGGCGGTCTTTTCATCGACGGCTGCTACTGCAAGGATAGGCTCACCAACCAATGTTGGTTCATTGGTCAACATCTTGAGACCTGTGCTCTGGGGTTCTCCGTCAGGATACACATCGTCTGCGGTCAACATTCCGAGAACTCCCTCCATGGCAAGCGCTTCTGCGGCATCGATGTCGACGACCCGGGCGTGGGGTATCGGGCTGGTTAAAAGTCGAGCATAGACCATGCCTTCCCGGGTATAGTCCTCAGCGTATTTGATGCGACCGGTAACCTTACCCGGCACATCTGGTGGTGTAAAATCTTTTCCAATATGCATATATGCCATGATAATTATCCTATTAGTTCGGTGGCACGCATGACACCATCGAGGTAAGAGTCATAAGAGCCGCATCGACAAATGTTGCCTGCCATGGCAAGCCGAGCTTCTTCTCTAGTAGGGTTCGGATTAGCTCGCAACAGCCCGACCGCCGACATTACTTGACCTGGCGTGCAATATCCGCATTGTGGAGATAACTCTTCAACAAATGCCTGCTGGACAGGATGCAGATCCCCATTCGCGCTTTCGAGACCTTCGACAGTCTCGATTCGTCCTTTCTTCATTGAGTGCGTGAGAACTGAGCAGGCATAAGTCGGTGTGTCGTCGACTAGAACCGTGCAAGCACCACATTCCCCCCGGTTACAACCTAACTTGGTGCCAGTAAGGCCAAGTTTATAGCGCAGAGTCGACGCCAGAGTCTCTTGCGGCTCAACATCAACACTCCGAGTCTGTCCATTAACGTTCAATCTTATTAGACGCTCTACAAATCCTGAGGGTCGGTCTTGGCCAGTGGCCGAGTACCAAGCTCCAGTCGTCGTGGCAGCGGCTCCTGAGGCTATTACCCCTTTTATGAAGCGTCTGCGGGTTAGTTGTGGATTCACGGGTCTCTTGCCTCCTTCATGAAGCTTAGGCTTACTTTAAATTCTCTTATTTGCTGTAAAAAGGTACTTTGGGAGTAGTCATTTCTACGTTAAACCTAAATGAGAATCATTCGCATTTAGCTATATATTTCAGTAACTTACGCAACTTGGGTTAGATTAAATCAGTAAGAAGGTTATGGCAAGCTTTAGCTCCACCAATGAGGCAAATCTAGACTCGTTTCAAACACGGGGAAAATTTGCTTGGTATTAGGCTTACGTGAACCTTTTTCTCCGGCAACAGAATATATTTCCTGTGTCCTGCATAAACCTACGTTTTTAGCGCATGTTAGACGCCCGCAAAGAAGCTGTTTGACAATATCTTGCCAATTTGAAAGCTGGCAGGTATCATTATTAATATACAAATCAGTTACTTATAAAAATCAGACCGCCGTGAAGACCTCTGCAAACCTTGACATATTCTGTCGTGATGGTATGTTGATCGACCCTTCGCTTCTCATCTTGACCACAAGATGACTTGAAGGCTTACTAGAGACACCGTAAATCCAGTCAGGGTAAATTCAGCTGCGTTATGCCTGCCGACTAAATGAATGCTTCTGTTGGCAACCACGGAATAACGTTTCAAAATCATGGTTTGCAATGCCTTAAGGCTGACACCTGATTTATTAAAATAGAAATGAGAAATGCGCGACTTAAAAAAACGGCCGTTTAAATTTGGTTTACCAGACAAAACTGGGCTCTATGATCCAGCAATGGAGAAAGACTCCTGTGGCGTAGGTTTCGTGGCTAATATTAAAGGAATCCCTAGTCACGAAATCATGCTGGACGCGTATCACATAAATTCGCGAATGGATCATCGAGGCGGGTGCGGATTCGAAGCGAACACCGGCGATGGGGCCGGTATTTTGATGGCCTTACCACATAGCTTTTTCCAGAAATTAGCTAGAGATTTGTTCAGCGCCGAAATCTCTGCTGGACGTTATGCCGTCGGGAATATTTTCCTACCCACATCATCGAAAGAGAGAAATTTCTGTCAGACTTACATTGAAAAAATTGTAAAACTTGAAGGGCAAAATCTTGTTGGGTGGAGAGAGGTCCCGATAGACCCAGAAGCTGCAAATGTTGGCCCTGCTGCAAGAATGGCTCAACCTCATATACTGCAACTGTTTATTTCAGCAGGACAAGGGCTTGATCAAGAGAAGTTTGAAAGGGCTAACTATGTAATCCGAAAGCAATTCACAGATTACCTGAGAAATAACGTCAAACTTAAAGAAAGAAAACAAGTATACGCATGCAGTCTGTCAACTAAAGTAATTGTTTATAAGGGCATGTTAACACCTGCCCAAACATTTCCGTTTTATAAGGATCTAACTAATCCGAATTTCGAGACACACTTGGCAATGGTGCACTCAAGATTTAGCACCAATACTTTCCCATCCTGGGACCGAGCGCAGCCAAATCGCTTTATGAGCCACAATGGAGAGATAAACACGCTCCGCGGAAACGTCAACGCTATGACGGCTCGGCAAGGGCTCCTCTCTACCGACGCTTTCGGGGAGGACCTAAAAAAGATCTTCCCCATCATTGAAGACGATCTTTCCGACTCAGGAAGTTTTGACGCGGTATTGGAATTTCTTCTTTTATCAGGGCGATCACTGGCAGAAGCTACTATGATGATGATTCCAGAAGCATGGCAATCTGATAAAAACATGGCTGAGGAAAAAAAGGCCTTTTACGAATATCATTCGGCTTTAATGGAGCCCTGGGATGGACCAGCTTCTATCGTTTTCACCGACGGCAAGTATATTGGGGCAGTGCTTGACAGGAATGGTCTTCGACCTAGCCGATATTACATAACAAAAGATGACAAATGCATCATGGCTTCTGAGGTGGGCGTTTTAAAAGTCGACCCAGCAAATGTGCGTTCGAAAGGGAGATTGCAACCTGGAAGAATGTTTATGATCGATTTTGACCAGGGCCGCCTAATTCCAGATGACGAACTGAAAAAAAGTATATACAGCAAAAGGCCTTATAGCGACTGGGTCAGCAAAGAGAAAGTGACACTTGACCATATTTCTAAAAGCCTGCCATCTGAAACTCTAAAAGCTAAAAATACCTTGCAACGTATGCAAGCATTTGGATATACCACTGAAACAATGCAGTTTATGTTAATACCCCTTGTAACCGAAGCTAGAGACCCACTTGGCTCAATGGGGAATGACTCTGCACTTGCATGCCTCTCTGACAAGCCTCGGATGATTTATGATTACTTTAAACAATTATTTGCTCAGGTCACAAACCCAGCGATAGATTCAATAAGGGAAGAGGTAGTGATGAGCTTGAGGTGCTTTATTGGTCCAGAGGGAAACTTAATTAAATCTGAGCCCAAACAAGTAAAGCGTTTAGAGATCGAACATCCGATACTATCTAACCAGCAGCTAACTGACATCAAGCATATCAATTTTCGCGGAATGACCTCTAAGTTGATCGATATAACTTACGAAATCCAATCTGAAAACGCTTACCTCAAAAGGATTGAAAAAATTTGCCGTGAGGCTGCAGAGGCCCTCGAGGAGGGTCATGCTTTCATAATACTGACAGACAGAAAAATTTCTAAAACCCGAGCCCCCCTGAGTGCACTAATAGCTTGTGGCGCCGTTCATCATCACCTGGTTGGCAGCCAAAAACGTTCGCAAATAGGCTTAATTGTCGAGACAGGAGAGGCGCGAGAAGTACATCATCATTGCCTTTTAACGAGCTATGGCGCAGATGCTATAAATCCTTATTTAGCCTTTGAGGCACTATGGCAAGCCAACGAGGAAGGTCTTCTGGGAAATAAAATTAGCTCTGAGGATACCTTAGTAACAGCGTACAAAAAAGGTGTAGGAAAAGGCATGCTGAAAGTCATGGCTAAAATGGGAATCTCAACTCTACAGTCTTACAAAGGTGCTCAAATTTTTGAGGCAGTCGGGCTGGCTGATGAAATAATACAAAAATGTTTTGTCGGTACCGCAAGCAGGGTGCAAGGAGTAGATTTTGAAGTTTTAATCGAGGAATCCTTACGACGACATTCAATAGGGTATCCAACGACCACTGGAGCGCGCATCCCAGTCCTTGAAAATCCTGGAGACTTCCACTGGAGAACGGGCGGTGACACTCACATGTGGAATCCCAACACAATTTTTAATTTGCAACTTGCTGCTAGAAGTAATAGCAAAGAGGCATACAAAACATTCGCTAAATTTGCAAATGATGAATCAACCCGAAGATGTGCCTTTCGCGGATTACTAAAGTTTCGAGAAAACCAAAAATCAAATGTCCCCATTTCCGAAGTAGAGCCTGCTTCGGAAATCGTAAAACGCTTCGCAACCGGAGCGATGAGTTTTGGCTCTATCTCGGAAGAAAGTCATGAATCACTTGCCATCGCTATGAACAGGCTCGGAGGTAAGTCAAATACGGGGGAAGGTGGGGAAGATCCTGCAAGATTCCAAAAGCTGCCTAATGGCGATTCAAAAAGGTCTTCCATAAAACAAGTTGCCTCAGGACGTTTCGGTGTCACAGCATGGTATTTAACTAATGCTGACGAGTTACAAATTAAGGTTTCACAAGGCGCAAAGCCCGGCGAGGGAGGAGAGCTTCCTGGTGGAAAAGTAGATGAAAACATTGCACGAATTAGGCATTCAACCCCCGGTGTCGGGCTTATTAGCCCTCCACCACATCATGATATTTACTCCATTGAAGATATCGCTCAGCTAATTCACGATCTGAAAAATGCTAATCGCGAAGCACGGATAAGTGTTAAGTTAGTCGCTGAAATAGGGGTTGGCACCATAGCCGCTGGTGTTACCAAAGCCAAAACTGACCACTTAGTGATATCTGGACATGATGGTGGAACTGGTGCTTCTCCCCTAACCTCGATTAAGCACGCAGGCCTGCCTTGGGAACTCGGAATTGCCGAAACACATCAGACTTTAGTAATGAATAATTTGAGATCCAGAGTAATTTTACAGACAGATGGACAACTCAAAACCGGAAGAGATGTAGCAATTGCAGCCTTACTTGGTGCTGAAGAGTTTGGCTTTGCAACCGCACCACTCATTACTTTAGGTTGCATTATGATGCGAAAGTGCCATCTCAATACTTGCCCAGTCGGGATCGCTACTCAAGATAAGGAGCTTCGCAAGAAATTCAGTGGCAAGCCGGAACATGTGGTTAACTACCTATTCATGGTTGCGGAGGAAATGCGGGGGATCATGTCACAAATTGGCGTTCGAACAGTTAATGAGATGATTGGAAGGGTAGATCTTTTAGATACGGATGACGCCGTTGATCACTGGAAAGCAAGCGGTCTAGATCTCAGCCCGATATTAGAACCTGCAAAAGTGATTTTTAGTGACACCGGATTTTATTGTACAAAAAAACAAGACCATGCCCTTGAAAAAGCCATCGACAATAAGTTAATAGAGCTATCTCAGCCTGCTATAAGGTTTGGTAGAAAAGTTTTTATTGAGCACGAGATAATAAACACCAACCGAGTAGTCGGAACAATGTTATCTAACGAAGTAGCGAAAAGTTGGAAGGCTGAAATGCTGCCAGAAGATACGATTAATATCAATTTAAAGGGTTCAGCGGGACAATCATTAGGAGCATGGCTAGCAAAAGGAATAACCCTTACTGTCGAAGGCGACGCAAACGATTTTGTAGCAAAAGGTCTTTCTGGCGGGAAAATAATTATTTATCCCCCTAAAGAAAGTACGTTTAAAGCCGCGGAAAACATCATAGCTGGAAATGTAATCCTATATGGCGCGACCAGTGGTGAAATTTATATAAGAGGTATAGCCGCTGAAAGGTTCGCCGTTCGCAACAGCGGCGCTATAGCTGTTGTTGAGGGAATAGGTGATCACGGATGCGAATATATGACCGGCGGCTGCGTAGTTGTTTTAGGAGAAACTGGCAGAAATTTTGGTGCCGGTATGAGCGGCGGAATAGCATACGTTTTGGATCCAAAAGGAAATTTTCCAAACCAGTGCAACATGGACTCTTTCGAACTTGAGTCGGTCAAGGCAGCAGACGATATATTGCAACTTAAATCACTAATCATAAAGCATCTTGACTACACTGAATCTGACATAGCCAAACTTATTTTAGAAAATTGGGAGACCTCTATACTGCAATTTGTCAAAGTCATGCCTACCGAATACAAAAGAGTTCTTGAAGAAAGAGCTTCAGCCACAGCCGCATAGTAATTATTTCTGTTGATTATTACCTAAGGACGAAACGATTTAAGTGTTCATAAGCAAATAACATGGGAAAGCCAACCGGATTTAAAGAATTTGAACGCAAAACCGAGCCGTACAGAGATGCGGTTGAGCGCCTTATCGACTTCAAAGAAATATATACGGAACATGAACAAGAGCATTTGTCCATTCAAGGGGCGAGATGCATGGATTGTGGCGTACCCTTTTGTCAGTCTGGTAATGGTTGTCCTGTTTATAACCTTATTCCTGAGTGGAACGACCTCGTATACAACAAAAGGTGGCGAGAGGCTCTGGATAGACTCCATAAAACAAATAATTTCCCAGAATTCACCGGTAGAGTTTGCCCAGCTCCCTGCGAAGGTTCTTGTGTATTGGGGATTCATGAGCCACCTGTCACGATAAAAAATATTGAATGTGCAATAGCAGATAAAGGTTTTGAAGAAGGTTGGGTAGTAGCAAATCCGCCCAAAACAAGGTCAAAGAAGAAAGTCGCAATAGTTGGCTCAGGTCCAGCAGGTCTGGCGGCAGCAGCTCAACTCAATTCTCTCGGACACAATATCACCGTATACGAAAGGGATGATCGTATAGGAGGATTATTGATGTATGGGATCCCAAATATGAAGCTGGATAAAACAGTAGTGAACAGGCGGGTAAATATATTAAAGGAAGAGGGGATAAATTTTTTTACACAAACTGACGTGGGAGGATCAGGCCCTTACTCGCTCTCTATAAATGAATTACTTAACACCCATGACTGTATTCTCCTCACTACAGGTGCGACTATACCAAGGGACTTAAATATACCTGGGAGAAAAGGGGATGGCGTGCACTTTGCGATGGACTTCCTTTTAAAGAATACTAAAAGTTTGCTCGATTCGGAATTGACCGATGGACAATTCATCGATGCAAATGACAAGAAGGTAATAGTTATCGGCGGTGGAGATACAGGAACCGATTGCATTGGAACTTCCCTACGGCATAATTGCAGATCCCTAGTCAATTTTGAAATTGCACCAAAGCCTCCTGTCGATCGGGCTAAAAATAATCCGTGGCCGACATGGCCAACAATTTTTCGAGTCGATTACGGCCATGAAGAAGCTGCCGCCCGCTATGGAAAAGACCCGCGCGCTTACTCTATTTCGGGCAAAGAGTTTGTCAGAGACAATCAGGGCCAGTTACTCGGGATTAATACTATCGACGTTGACAATGAGTTCAATGAAATACCCGGAACTATTCGTTTTTGGGACGCAGACCTAATCTTTTTGTCGATGGGTTTCTTAGGACCAGAACATTACGTCTTCGAAGGTCTGAATATAGCTTTAGATCAAAGATCAAACTATCAAGCAGACTATGGTTGTTTTCAGACTTCTCACGAAAAGATTTTTGCCGCAGGAGACTGTCGTAGCGGTCAATCACTAGTTGTAAGAGCGATTGATGAGGGCAGACAAGTCGCAGAGAAAATCCACGAATTCCTACAGAATTAACTCATTAAACCCTAGAGTTAGATAAACCGATCCCCTGAAGGACCAAATCAACTTGCTCTAGAACAGAGACATCTTCGATGGTTGCCGGGATTCGAAAGTCCTCATTATCCGCTATTTTTTGCATGGTTCCACGAAGTATCTTTCCAGACCTAGTTTTAGGCAAGTTGGATACTATAGCGGCTTTTTTAAAAGAGGCAACTGGTCCTATTTTTTCCCGAACCAGCTGAATACACTCGTCGATAATTTCAGAGTGTTCTTTCTCTGCGCCCACCGTGAGAACGATTAATCCGACAGGGATCTGTCCTTTCAAAGAATCCGAAACACCTATCACAGCGCACTCAGCAACGTCGTTATGACAAGAAAGAACTTCCTCCATCCCTCCCGTAGACAAACGATGACCCGCAACGTTAATGATATCGTCGGTTCTACTCATCACAAAGACATAACCATCGTCATCAATGTAGCCAGCATCAGCCGTTTTATAGTAGCCAGGATACTCAGCAAAATAACTTGTGATAAATCTCTCTGGTGCTTCCCAAAGAGTAAGCATTGAACCAGGGGGCATTGGTAATTTTCCGCAGAGAGCTCCAACCTCACCACTTGGTAAAGGTTCGCATTTCTCGTTTAGCACATCTAATTGCCATCCTGGAGCTGGAAGGGTCGGCGACCCAGGTTTGATTGGACAAAGACCATAACCCGCACAATTGGCTGCGATAGACCAGCCCGTTTCTGTTTGCCACCAGTGATCGATAACAGGTCTCTGGAGTTTTTCCTGAGCCCATTCTAAAGTATCTGGATCAGTCCTTTCGCCTGCAAGAAATAGTAATGCAAAATGGCTTAGGTCATACTTTTTGATAAAACTGGCATTTGGATCTTCCTTTTTAATTGCCCTAAACGCTGTTGGCGCTGTAAAAAAAGCTTTCACCTTATGATCTGAAATTACTCTCCAAAAGGCTCCCGCATCTGGGGTACCAACAGGTTTTCCCTCATACAGAACGGTTGTGCATCCTCTCAACAAAGGGCCATACACTATGTAGGAATGCCCGACGACCCAGCCAACATCCGAAGCGGCCCAATACACATCACCAACATCGACATCATAAATTGCTTTCATTGTATAATTCAGAGCAACGGCATGCCCACCATTGTCTCGCACCACTCCCTTTGGAAGTCCAGTTGTCCCAGATGTATAGAGAATATACAAAGGGTCTGTTGATTTTAGCGATACACATTCCGCTGGCGTTGCAGACTCTAGAGCATCTTCCCAGCTCAAATCTCTATCATTTTTGAGTTCTGATTTAAGTTCGGGTCTTTGGACCACAACCACATTCCCGGGCTTATGCTTTGCGATATCAATAGCTTCATTTAGCAAAGGCATATAGGAGATAATTCGATTAACCTCTATACCACATGACGCCGATATTATTGCTTTTGGTCTAGCATCATCTATACGGACGGCAAGCTCAGTAGAAGCAAATCCACCGAACACGACACCATGAATCGCTCCAATACGGGCACAAGCAAGCATCGCGATAATTGTTTCGGGAATCATCGGCATGTAGATAATAACCCTGTCGCCTTTAACAATACCCAATTGGTTTAGCGCGCCAGCGCACAAAGCTACTTCATCTCGTAACTCTGTAAATGAGAATTTCTTTATCTTCGAGGTTACCGGGCTATCGTAAATGAGAGCAGTATTATCTCCTCGTCCGGCACTAATATGTCGATCCAATGCGTTATGACAAGTATTCAACTCTCCATCCACGAACCATTGCCCGTGAGGTGCGACATCAACATCTAAGATTCTTGTGGGTGATTTAAACCAATCAATTTCTTGCGATGCCGAAAACCAGAATTTTTCCGGATTTTGTATTGATTCCGTGTAGGCTTTCTCAAATTCGCTCACTTCGCCTTTCGACATTCGATACCCCTAATTTTAATTCTGCTTCAGAACTACTCTATGGTAGCTGCTGCTACTCTTGGAAATTATTATCCATACCTAAACTGCAATGAACACACTTTTTAGTTCTTAAATTTAGAACAATTGACTTGACGTAAAATTGCTTTGAGCAAGCAGGGCACCTGCGCCTGACCATATCTATCCAAAAACCAGCACAAAGACTAAAGTAAAAAAACATGAATAAATCTATTGGCTGTCGGTTAGAAAGCAATGCCCATACTATCAAGACGTAAACAGGCAATGTCCAAAAGCAAACCATCAGCCTGGTGCGTGCTCGAAGAAGTTGTCGAATAGCCAGAGCGCGATTAGTTTCATAATCTCTTTTATCGCCTGAGCGGTGATCCTTAAATTTATTATTAGTCATCGCTTCCTTAATTCTTATGCAACCCAATTACAAACCTACTCTAGTCCAAACAGGCATTCAAGTTACAAGGGTATTCTACGGATACTATTTATAACCTTGTGCCTGAAGTTCAAATAAAGTTGCATAAATACCGTCTTGACTCATAAGTTCTAGGTGGCTTCCCTCTTCCACCACCTTACCCTTTTCAAAAACAATTATGTGATCTGCCATCCGAACAGTAGAAAAGCGGTGTGAAATAACTATAGAAATCCTATTATCGGTTAACTTACGAAAATGAGAAAATATTTCAGCCTCAGCCCTCGCGTCTAAAGCGGCCGTGGGTTCATCAAGCACTAGGATGTCGGCATTCTTTCTCATGAATACTCTCGATAATGCTATTTTCTGCCATTCTCCTCCAGAAAGTTCTTTACCATCCTTAAACCAAGAACCAAGTTGAGTATTATAGGCGTCAGGTAGATCTTTTATAAAAGAGTGCGCCATTCCTTTTTTAGCCGCCTCCCCTATGAGCTCTTGATTCGCACTATCCCCTACTTCTCCAATACCAATATTCTCTCCCACGACCAACTGATAGCGATTGAAATCTTGAAAAATCACTCCTATTTTATTTCGTAATACATTGATATCCCACTGATCAAGATCCAGACCCTCAAGAAGAATTCTTCCACTACTCGGTTTATACAAACGGGTCAACAACTTAATCAGGGTAGTCTTACCGCTGCCATTTCCACCTACGATTGCCAGAGACTCGCCCGGTTTTATATGAAGCGATACATTTTCCAAAGCAGGCCTTTCTGAACCAGGATACAGGAAACTTACATTTTCAAATCGAATACCATTTTCAGGATATGGGCCATGTACGCGATCACCACTACCCTCTGGTACTTCATGATCTAGGTATTCCGAAAGGTTTGAAAGATAAAGGTTATCTTCATACATTCCATTTATTGCGGTCAGACTTGTGGTGGCAGCGCTTTGTCCGAGCCTAAACTGAGCAATATACATCGTCATTTGTCCAATAGTTATGGTGCCTGCAATAGCAGCAACCCCCACCCAGCCATAAGCGAAGTAGAGTGCAATGCTTGCCAGCAGTCCGAGCGCGTAACCCCAGAATGCCCTTCTTATAACCAAACTCCTATCTTCCCGATATATGCGATTAAAAATCTCAATGTAACGTTTTAAAAAATGTTTACCAAGCTGGAAAAGTTTTACTTCTTTTGCTCCATCTTCGCGTGTTAAAACCATCTCAAGATAGACCTGTAATCGTCGTTCCGCCGAGCGGCGTTTTTGATTCCGAAAAGCCTCTCCGGAAAAACTGGTTTCAGCAATAAACGCTGGAATACCTGAAACTAGCAGTAACGTGGCAGCCCATACAGAGAATTGAATTAGAAAAACTCCAATTGTCGCTAAAGCAATTGTGTCTCTCAAAAGGTCAAATGTTTTGATTATCAAGGAGAGGGGTCTACTCGATGCTTCTCGTCGTGCCCGTATTAATTTGTCGTAGTACTCAGAATCTTCAAAATGTGCAAGCTCTAACGTCAAAGCTTTTTGAAGGATCATCATGCTAATCTTATTACCAAGTAAGGCACGCAAGATAGATTGACATACCATATTCAATCTTTGAGACCCAGTTAATAAGAGCACCAATCCTAGTTCAATTAAAACGTACTTAAGTATTTCTTGACGAAAACTGGAAAAATCCACTCCGGTTTGCTGGAGTAAATTTGCTACAGCATCCACAAACAACCCCCCTACCGAAGCGATTGCAGCCGGTGTAACGCCGGCTACTACTGTGGATATCGCCATGATCAACGTGAGAGATCGACTAGTATCCCAAACTAGTCGGATTGCGAGACTACTATGCTGAAACGCTGAAAAAAACTTATGCACAGAATTGTCAGGAATTTTATCCTCTCCTATTCATCCAAATTCTCTCTATAGCCACTGAAACCAATAGTCCGGCAGCAGGCATATTATAAAGCCAGATAGATTCGATTGAACTTTTAACGCCAAATGATGGGATTTTACTTGTAAACTACTTCGCAGGAAGAAAAATGCAAAGAGAGGGAATCGCTAGTGCAGCCGGTTTATCATCTTAAGTTCTTCTTCAAAAAATTTTTTTACTTGCAGAAGTTGTGTCTTATCCCTCTCACTCTCCATGAAAGGCATATGCTGGTCTATATCGTTTAATATATTAGTAATGCTGCCAGTGTCTAAATTACTTAGATCTAAGTCAAAGGGAAATTCAGTGTCCTTCGCCATTCTAATGCTACTCCTTTCGTATCTAATGCCCTAGCCTATAGCCCTAATACGCTGCAGACATTAGTATCGACTGGCTTTAAGAAATCTTCATAAGAATATCTAAAATATAGGGATTTTGACTTTTAATTGGCTAGACTTCTGAAATTCAAGGGATTTTGCATTCGGTAAAACAGAGCCTATAAAGACAGCAATCTGTCACTATAGAATGCTCTGCCCATCGGAAGTTTACAAGCGCCTCAGGAGTCCAAGCCCATAGCCCGTCGAGCTAAAAATTTTTTCACGGATCTCAAGTCATTTATGCTGCTCATACCAAAATTTCTCAGCCATCGAACAGCCAAAGTATCTGCCTCAAAAACACGCTTGAACCCCTCCATCAAAGCCATCATACCCAGATTATCGACTTTTCTTGCCCTTTGATATCTATTCATTATGACTGGGTCGGATACCTCTCTTCCCGCACTCAGACCTCTTTTAATCTCTTTACTCAAGGCTTCCGCGTCAAGCAGACCCAGATTTACGCCCTGCCCTGCGAGCGGATGGATACTGTGCGCAGCATCTCCAACAAGTACAACTCGACTTTTTGAGTAGTTCACAGAATGTCGCTGTCTAAGTGGGAATAAATAACGTGGACCACAATAAGTTACCTCCCCAAAACTCGCCTCAGAGCATTTAGTTAACTCACGACAAAAGTCTTTATCAGACAAATTTATGAGGCTTTGAGCGTAAGACGGCTCCGCAGACCAAACGATGCTGCTGTATTCTTGACACCCAACCCCAGCGTCAGAAGACAGAGGTAAAAGTGCTATCGGTCCCGTCGGCATAAACCGTTGCAAAGCGGTCTTCTGATGAGGCATTTCGGTTCTGACCGTTGCCACGATAGCATGATGATTATATTCCCATTCCCGAACTCTAAATTTTGAAAATTCACGAATTTTAGAATTCGCGCCATCGGCAGCGATGACAAGCTTTGCTCGCAAAACTCGGCGCTCTGCAGTATTTAAAGTTATCCAGTCGTCAAATTCGTTTAGAGAGGTAACTGAGCAAGGACAGAAAAGCTCAACATCGCCTTTCCACTTTAGGTGCTGCATGAGAGCATCGACAACAAGGGAGTTCTCTACAATGGTTCCCAATCTGGGAACTGCCAAGTCATCAGCAGAAAACATAATACTGCCAGTACCATCGGCATCCCACACATGCATCTTGTGAAAGTCACAGTGCCGTTCTTTCTCAATCAAATTCCAAACGCCAAGCTGCATGAAAATCTCTCTCGACGATGCGTTTAACGCGCTGACCCTTGCATCAAACTTCATTTGATCATGTTCGTCAGCTTTGGTTTCCGTGGGGACTTGATTTTTGTCAACCAAGGCGACTCGAAGTTGACTATCTTGGAGCAGACTAGCTACTGTCAGTCCGACCATTCCAGCACCCACAACAATTACATCGAAGTCATTCTTTTTACTTGGCTTCATACTATTGGATTATAATGTCTAATCGTAAATCAAACTAGATTAGTTATATTCCTCAAAGAGTTCTTTACTGATAATATCTTCAGCAAATTTTTAACAATCAACTTCAAGGTTAAATAATGACTAACAAGGTGAACGTCAAGGACTTAAAAGGTTTTTTAGGCAAAGAGGTTGGTCTCACAGACTGGATTGAAATAAACCAAGATCAAATAAACAAATTTGCAGATGCAACAGGGGACTTTCAGTATATCCATGTTGATGAAGATCGGGCCGCTGAAACACCTTTCGGCGCTACTATTGCTCATGGCTTTCTAACACTTTCTCTCCTGAGCAAGCTTAGTTCGATGAGCGGAGGTATTAAACTAGAAAATGGCATAATGGGCATTAATTACGGACTAGACAAAGTACGTTTCGTCAGTCCGGTTAAGGTAAACAGTAAAATCAGAGCGCGATTTCAACTAATTAGTGCAGAGGAGAAGAAACCCAAGCACTACTTGCTAAAACATAACGTAACTGTGGAAATAGAAGGGGACGAAAAGCCTGCTTTAATTGCTGAATGGTTGGGAATGACCGTTGTTCAGTGAAAAATCAAAAATTTAATAGCACTTTTCGCTGAATTATGAAAAAACTTTTACTTTCGATTCTACCATTTCTGCACTCATGTGCTGGAGACACTCCAGAAAATCTCGGAGTTTATGAAAATAAATTAGCACCTTGTCCAAATTCCCCCAATTGCGTATCAAGTTTTGACACCAAAGCGCCTCATTTAATAAAACCTATCAAGGCGGACCTTGAAAAAATAGAAAAAACACTGGCTTCTCTTAATAATGCAAACATAGTTGATCGATCTGATAATTATATACGAGCAGAATTCAAAAGCCGCTTTATGGGTTATGTGGACGATGTCGAATTCCTTTACAATGAACTTAAGAATATAAGTCACGTAAGATCTGCATCACGGATCGGTTACACTGACCTCGGAGCGAACAGAAGACGTGTCGAGAAAATACGCAGCATCGTAGAGTAGGATTCTTCAAACGAGACCCATAGCTTTTCTTGCGAAAGTTTTCCTGAGCGAAGGAAACAATTCTAAAGACAGTAAGCCGAATTTTCTTGCCATCACATTTGTCGTAGCGCTACTAGAAAAAAGCGATACTAGTCTGTCAGTAAGCATGATAATTTCATAATGATCATCTGCCTGTTTTTCTAAGTAACGTTGGAGTACACGCATATCCCCGCAACTCGAGCCCTCTTCAATTCCCTTCCCTATGCTTTTGACAAGCGCTTCCATGTCCCTCAAAGCTAGGTTCATGCCTTGACCAGCTACTGGATGAAGCGTATGTGCGACGTTTCCGAGCAGAACTATGCCAGGTCTAATCTGCTCTCGCGCTACTGATAGTCTCAAAGGGAAACAATCCAACTTGCCAACTTTTACTATTCTTCCGAGCCGATGGCCAAACGAATCCTGTAATTTATTTCGCAACGCTTCTTGATTTAAGGTAAGAATATGATCACTCTCATGATAGTTAACCGACCAAACTACCGAGCATCTATTTTCTGTTTTGAATTTACGCAGAGGTAAAACCGCAAGCGGGCCGGTATCAGTGAATCTCTCAAATGCGTTACCCGCATGACCGTTTTCGAAAGCCACATTGGTCACTATAGCGTGCTGCTTGTAGTCTTGGTGAGTCCTCGCAATACCTAGCTTTTCACAAACCGATGACCTCCCGCCCTCCGCTAATACCAATAGCGCCGAAGAAACAGACCAGCTACTTTCATCAGTACTAATGTCAAATTTCATACCATTCGCTCGAGGAGAAACACTAGATATTTTGGCCTCTGTAAAATAGTCGATTGTCCGTGAGGAGCTCAATCTGTTATTTAAAGTCAATACTAAATCCTTGTTCTCCACTACAAATCCAAGAGCTTCGAGATTTTGCTCTTCACTGGAAATTTTTGTCCTACCAAACCTTCCCTTATCTGAAACGATGATATTCCGAATAGGTTCAGCTTTTTTGCCAACTTCTAACCAGATTGATGAATCATTCAGTATCTTTTTTGATCCGAATGAAAGCGCAGTAGAGCGAGAATCAAAACCCACCTGACTCTGTTTTCTAGTTAAAGGTGCATTGGTCTCGACTACAAGAATTTTAAGACCCTTATCTTTTAAAGTCTCACTTAAAGTAACAGCAAAGGTCCCACCGACCATTCCACCACCAACTATTACGATATCGTAGTTATCCCTAGGTGATTTTATAATCATTAGATACGTCCAAAATTAGGCAACTTGTTCTGACATGAATGCCTCAATGTCTTCTATAGTTCTCGGTATTCCCGGGCTCAATACTTTGTATCCAGTTTTTGTCACCAAAACGTCATCTTCAATGCGGACACCAATCCCACGCCACTTTTTTGGCACCGAAGTATCTGAAGGTGATATATATATGCCGGGCTCGATAGTAGTAACCATACCTGGCTCAAGCAATCGCCAATGGCCATCAATTTTGTAATCTCCGACATCATGAACATCCATCCCAAGCCAATGCCCAACTCTATGCATATAGTAGCGTTTATATTCCTCAGATTTGAGTTGTTGGGATAAAGAGCCTTTCAGGAGACCAAGTTTAAGTAGCCCTTGAACTATAACTCTAACAGAGATGTCATGTGGGGCATTCCATGTATTCCCCGGCTGAACGGTCTTTATAGCTTCGTTCTGCGCGAGCAAGACTATTTCGTATATTAATCTCTGCTCTTCTGTAAATTTACCACTTGCAGGAAAAGTCCTTGTTATGTCCGAAGCATAACAATCGTATTCACACCCCGCATCTATTAGTACCAGGTCTCCTTTTTTTATTTCTGAGTTATTTGAGTTATAGTGCAGTATGCAAGCATTGTCGCCTGCGCCCACTATTGATTGGTAAGCCGGTGATCGACTCCCATTCCGGATAAAAGCATACTGCAGTTCTGCTTCTAATTCGTATTCTTTAAGACCAGGAACACACCGATTCATGGCCGCTTTATGACCCTCCGCAGATATTTTTGCCGCCTTTTCAATGAGCTTGATTTCCGCAGGACTCTTGATTAGACGCAGTTCATGAAGTAAATGATCTAATACTTGAAACTCACTAGGCGGGGGAGGACCAACTTTGGCATTGTTACGAATGTTTTTTACCCAGGTCATTACTTTACCATCGAAATCATCATCCCGCCCCATAGAGTAGTAAATACGATCCTTACCTTCAATCAAGCCCACAATAATTTCATCTACATCATCTATAGGATATGCGTCATCAATTAGTAACGAGTCAATCGCTGCGTCCGGGCCTAGGATATAGCCCGCCCACAACTCTCTCTCTAAATTTTTTTCTCGACAAAATAATATAACTTCACCTTGCTGACGACCTGGCACTAGAGCGATTATCGCCTGTGGCTCGGAGAAGCCGGTAAGATAGTAGAAATCACTACTTTGTCGATATTGGTATTCTGCATCATTATTTCGTAAACGCTCTGGTGCTGAGCTCAGCAACCCAATACTGTTAGGCTCCATCCGTGACATTAACTCCTTCCTTCGTTTTTTAAATTCTCTATTAGTGATACCCATTGTGCTTTTTCCTAAATTCAACGATAAATTCCCGTATAATCGATCAATATCTGCTTTTCCAAGTCTCAGTTGGTTCTTTTAAAGGTTTTAGATGTGCTCGGATGCATCCAACGTTTAATTTGTTAAACTAGATTATTGACCGATTTTGACGTCGGCTCTATAGTAAACGTTCTAAAAATTTCGTTCACAATAATACTGTAACAATCTGTTCTTAGAACTCCAGATTATTGATTACAAAGAAAGAAAGCCAAAAATGACTGAAAATACCGAAGAAAAATTCGATTCATTAAGGAACAAGGTCGATGACTTAATTCAGGTCTGTTCTGAAATGAAGGTCAAAAACCAAATCTTGAAGGCCAGTGAAAATAACTGGCAAGCAGAACGGAAACAACTTCTCGAAAAGAATAGAGAGGCCAAATCAAAACTAGAATCCATTTTGATTCGGCTAAAGGCCATGAATAATTCTTAAATCTTTTTGGATAAAATCATGAATAATCAAGCGGCTGCGGTACAGGTTAAGATCCTCGATAAAGAATATCAGGTCAACTGTCCTCCCTCAGATCAAGAAGCCTTAATGAAGTCAGCGCGTTATCTTGATGAAAGTATGCGGAAAATTAAGGACAGGGGAAATATCCATGGGGCCGAAAAAATTGCGGTAATGGCGGCTCTTAACATTACGCATGAAATGCTGCGAAAAAGCCGTCAGATTAATGAGGCCAAGCATGTCACTGATCAACAAGTAAAGGGACTAGAAGATAGAGTTGATGCGGCTCTCGCCGAATCACGCCAATTAGAGATATAATCTCCACTCTTTCGAATCGTTATCAGAAGCAGGGTGACGATAGGCCAAATCCGACTACAGTTCTTTAATGCACCTTTCCTCAACTTCTATAGAAAGATATAATTTCAAGCTGAGAGTTCCCTAGAGCATTGGCCAATCAAAAGTGTTCTTGAGCCGATATCGTAATAACTGGAGGCAACTCGTTAGATGTTGGTGTGCAAGTCCGCTTGACGGAAAGCCTTATGCATCGCGGGAGCCACCACCTGAACCTTTGGGTTCAGGGCAAGTTTGATAGCGGTGTTCCGGGGGGCTTGACTCTCCCTATTGGCTTTTTCTTTCTCACTAATACCTTCGTTCTTATGAAGAAAAGACAAAGGAAACAACTGCGTGATTCTCTCAGGTATCTTAGACGCAATTTACTTGTCGACGACCAGCAGGCAGCATCTAATGCAGTTTATGAATTGATCGTTCGGCAGGATTTCTTCATGTCAGCGACCAATCTCGCTTTTTATATCAGCTTTGATGGCGAACTGGACCCAAAGCAAATCCTTCAAGAAGCTATAAATCAGGGTAAGTCTTGTTATTTACCAATAATACCCAAAAGTAGCGAAAATGAGATGAACTTTGGTTTGTATGATCAGGAAACGTTGTTGAAAGAGAGTAAATGGGGAATCCAAGAGCCCTTGCCCCACGGGTCCTTAATATCACCGTTCGATTTAGAAGTCGTGTTCGTTCCCTTAGTTGGTTTCGACGATAAATGCTCTCGGCTAGGAATGGGTAAAGGCCTCTACGACAAAACTTTTAATTTCAAGGACCAAAATTCGTCTATACAGCCCCTTTTGGTTGGCTTAGCCCATGAATGCCAGCATGTGCAGGAAATCCCGACCGAAAAGTGGGATGTCAGACTCGATCTGATCGTAACTGGAGAGAGAATATATCGATCTAATCGTCCGTAATTTAAATTTTTGAAGAGTAGCAGTGGCGCGATTCCTTCCTGCTGCGAAATCAGCTTCAAGAGACGCTGCTTAATTATTCAGGATTTTGAGTCAAGATCTATCCCGCTCAGATTAAAGCGCTCTGAGCAACTCCGCTTGCCAATGCACTTGCAACGAATAACATGACCACAACGGTAACCATATCAGGCTTTCTCATTTTCCTACTCCTAGTGGCAGATTACTTTCACACGTGACTTAGCGGCTCAAGCGTTTAAAGCTTTAGAATTAAATTTATTTAAAACAATAGTCTATGACTTATATTTAATGTTTATTTTTTTAGAAATCTCTAAAACTACTGTTGATCTACTATCTTTTACTCTTATAATACTGTATATATATACAGTTTAAGCGTAGCCTTTTTGTAGAAGCAAAGATAAAGATTTATGAGAGAGAATATAGAAAAATTACTATCAGGCAGTGAGAATCTATGGCGTGCTTGTGATATTGGTAGAGTAAATCATAGTAGCACTGGCCATAAAGAACTTGACAGTATATTGCCAAAAGGAGGTTGGCCAAAGAAAGGCCTAGTTGAAATCATAAATGAGTACCACGGCATTGGCGAGCTACAACTACTAATTCCATTGATGCTTTCAGTAATTAAACAAGGCAAATGGATTCTTTGGGTTTGTCCTCCTCACATAGTCTATGCTCCAGCCTTACTACAAGCTGGAATCGATACAAGTCAAATATTAGTAGTAAATAAAGCCGTTCCTTGTAAAGACGCTTTATGGAGTATGGAAAGAGCCTTAAGAAGCAGTAATTGTGGGTTAGTATTAACCTGGCAAACATGGTTGTCAGTTAAAGTATTGCGCCGCCTCCAAATCGCAGCTGAAACCGGAGGCACACTTGGATTCATTTTTAAAAGTCGTGATAACAAATACTCGCCGTCAAACATGCGCATACGAATAAAAAATATCACGGCCTTTGACCAAGCTTCTATTACTGTAATTAAAGCTCATGGTGGTTCCCGAGCAAAGTCTACCAACGTCAAACTATATAAACACCACTTGCAAATTTCTTAGTATCAGGAAATTGATTTGTCTCATACAGATACTAAGAAACAATATTCTCTAAAGAGTCACTGTATTGATCGCATAGCGCTAGATAACGCTCTTTCATTGCAAGAGAGGAAATTATCCTCAATAAAAAAATCAGATGAAATATACAAAGTAGAAAAATTTAGCAGCCTTTGGTATGCCCTTTATTTCCCTCAGCTGACTGAGTTAAATGAATTTCAAAGAGAGAATTATTTAAATCAGTTAGCAGTATTATTAAAAGGTATCAGTTCTAATATAACTATTAAGAAGCAAGCTATAGCTTGTGAAGTTCGTAGTAGTCTACGATATTTTGATGGTATCGATAACATTCATGGAATACTAAAAGAATCTATCGAGTCTAAGTTAAGAGAATTAGGACTACCAAAATATTTCTCTTATGCTGCCTGCCCTACAATTACTGGTAGTTTATTATTAGCTCGATCAGGTCGGAGGCTATTAATTTATCGTAAGGAGAACTTACGCTCTGCGTTAGGTAAATTATCAATTGATGTTTTAGATATAAGTAAAGAAAATTTCCAAAAATTGAATAATATGGGCGTGCGCTATTTAAACGATCTCTGGCTTTTACCATCAAATGGTTTACAAGAACGCTTCGGAAACGACGATCTAGTAGCTACCATCAATAAAGCACTCAGTCTAAAGCCAGAGCCCATATGCAACTTCACAGCGCCACCGAATTTTTCTAATTGTTATGTACTGCCTTATGAAATAGAGGAAATAAATCAGCTATTATTAGTAGCTGAAAGAATGCTAGCAAAATCATGCGAATTTTTACGCAACCGCGATTTAAGCATAACTAGCCTTCAAGTCTCATTGAGCCATCATAGAGAACTTGATACGGTTATCAATATAGGAATGCGACTGCCTAGTCGCTCCGAGAAGCATTTTTCACAACTCCTGGAAACACATTTAAGAAATCTTAAACTACCTGCTCCAGTAGTAGCTGTAAAGTTGGAGCTCAATGATTTCCAACCGTTTTATGGTAATAGCGAATCCTTGTCCCTAGAATGTGTAAGGAGACACGGCGAGTATAATCGGGACCTAGTTGGATTGATGGAACAATTGGTAGCCAAGCTAGGTAAAGATTTTGTGCATAAAATAAGCGCGGTTTCGGACCATTGTCCGGAATTTACGGTTAAGCAGTTACGATATGACCAAGTAAAAAATTCAAAAGTGAAGCAAGAAATAATCTCAACAGTTCCCCGCCCTTTTATGCTACTTCAGCATCCAAAAGAACTGTCCGTTAAAGGTGGGAGATTATATAACGAGAATTCTATTACTATCATTAGCGGTCCAGAGAGAATTGAAACGCATTGGTGGCATACAAGTCACGTACTGCGAGATTACTATGTCGCAATTGAACAGAATGGTAGTCGATTATGGATATATAGAGAGCGCGAAAAAGAGAAGAAGTGGTATTTACATGGCTATTTTTCGTAAGAAGCTGTCCTTTGATGGAATCGGAGCCGATACTAATTATGAAAATTCTCTTGAATATGATTCCAAAGTTCCCAACCAATGACTGAGGTCAACTAACTCTTGTGCAATAAGATGGATAACTCCTTCATTCTCCTGTATCTGACCAGCAGCTCCCATCAAAGTTGACTGTCGTACAACTGGCCTCAACCGCTCACCTATGCGGGGCCAGACGACAACATTGATAACTCCGCTCTCATCTTCTAAAGTTAGAAATGTAACACCTGCTGCTGTCATTGGTCGTTGACGGCAAGTGACTAAACCGACTACTTTAACACTAACTCGATCACCAATATTATTTAGTTCGCTAGCGGAGGTAACTTGATAATAATTCAAATGCTTCCGAAATAGTGCTATTGGATGGGCGCGTAGTGTAAACCCGGTTGAAGCATAGTCACTGAATATATTTTCTTCTTCACTTACAGTTGGCAAAAGAACATCTACACCGAAATCACTTTTAAAAAACCTTTGGTCTGCGAAAAAGCTATTATTAGTAATTTTATCAACTGCAGATGCCTGCCAAAATGCTCTATAGCGGTCCCCACTAAGAGCACTTAATGCATCAGCAGCAGCTAAAGATTCGAGATCTCTCTTATTAATACCACTCCGAAATATCAATT
Source organism: uncultured Pseudohongiella sp. (assembly GCA_902531515.1). Taxonomy (GTDB): domain Bacteria; phylum Pseudomonadota; class Gammaproteobacteria; order Pseudomonadales; family Pseudohongiellaceae; genus UBA9145. The sequence goes on along the minus strand of CACAEJ010000004.1, from coordinate 29,500 downwards.
CTTGTATATTCGAGAACTTACCAGCCTGCCGAGCTTTAACTATATTCAGAGAGGCATCTTGTGACAATCCCTTGACCATTCTAAAACCAATACGTATTGCAATCTTTGAAGTCACACTATCATAGGAGTCAATCCGCTCGAATGTGTCTTCATACTCTAAAGTACTATCAAGATAGCTACGATTAATATCTATTGGTAAAATTTCGACACCATGGCGTTTAGCATCGTTGATAAGTTGAGAGGGCATATAAAAGCCCATAGGCTGACTATTTAGTAGAGCGCAGCAAAAAGCTGCTGGATGGTAATATTTGAGCCATGAGGATATATAGGCTATCAGGGCAAAACTTGCTGAATGCGACTCTGGAAACCCATAGTCACCAAACCCTTTGATCTGTTTGAATAATTGCTCTGCAAATTCTAATTTGTAACCCCGCTTTAACATACCGTCAATTAGTTTGTTCTTATAAGGCTCCAGCCCATCCTGACGTTTCCAAGCAGCCATAGCTCGTCTTAACTGATCGGCTTCACCGCCAGAGAATCCCGCTGCAACTATGGCTAACTGCATGACTTGTTCTTGAAATATTGGCACGCCTAAAGTTCGCTCTAGAACTTCTCTCACATCTTTACTGGGGTAAGTAATATTTTCTGTACCGTTACGTCGGTTAAGATAAGGATGAACCATATCGCCCCGAATAGGTCCAGGTCTCACAACAGCAATTTGGATAACAAGGTCATAGTAGCTGCGTGGCTTTAGCCGAGGAAGTATACTCATCTGAGCTCGGGATTCAATTTGAAAGACACCGACAGTATCAGCCTTGCATATCATGTCATAGACTTTAGGGTCCTCCGGAGAAATATCGGAAACGCAAATTGGTCCTTTACTGTAGTCGCTAATTAACGCGAGGCTCTTTTTTAACACTGTTAGCATACCCAAAGCCAACACATCAATTTTTAAAATTCCAAGCATCTCTATGTCATTCTTATCCCACTGTATGACAGTGCGACCCTTCATAGCAGCATTTTCTATCGGCACTATATCTAATAATTTTTTTTCGCTAATGACAAATCCACCTACATGCTGCGAAAGATTTCGAGGAAAACCTAACAATGATTGGGCTAAGAAAATTAGTCTCTTAATGGTCGGATCTTCATAATTAATGTTTGCATCGACTAGCTGATCCCTCAGGTTAGAACCCCACCAATAGATTGATTTTGACAAGTGATTTAAAAATTTATTGTCTAAGCCTAATGCCTTTCCGACATCTCGTATCGCACTTTTGGAACGATAAGTTATAATGCTTGCCACAAGACCAGCTCTTTCTCTTCCGTATTTTTCGTAAATATATTGGATGACTTCCTCACGCCTACTATTTTCAAAATCCACGTCAATGTCTGGAGGTTCATTACGCTCTTTGGATAGAAATCTCTCAAATAATACTTCAACCCTCTCAGGATCAACTTCAGTGATACCAAGACAATAACAGACGATAGAATTTGCAGCAGAACCTCGCCCTTGACAGAGTATATTCTGGCTTCGTGCAAATGAGACAATGTCATAGACGGTTAAAAAATAGTGTTCGTAATTTAGAGCTTTAATAAGTCGTAGCTCATGCTCTATTTTTTTAAGTACTTTATTACTTGTGCCTCCAGGCCAACGTTGATTTATGCCTACTTGAGTCAATTCACTCAACCATTTATAAGCCGTGTATCCGGAGGGAACTAATTCTTTTGGGTATTCATATGTCAACTCATCTAACGAGAAACGGCATTTGCTCGCAATTTTTAGCGTTGCTTGCATAAGTTGAATTGGAAACAACTTCTTCAATATCTGACGCGGGCGAAGAAATCTCTGACCGTTGCTCTCTGCATCAAAACCAAGTTCGTCAATCCGCTTGATTAACCTAATAGCTGTTATCGTGTCCTGCAAAATGCGCCGATTAGCATCATGCATATAAGCACCTCCAGCCGCACACAAGGGAATTTTTAATTTCGCTCCTATCTGCTCTAAGTATCTAAGCTTAGATCGATCATCACCTCGCAATAATAACTCTACAGCGATCCAAAGCTTGGTCTTGAATTGATTTTTCAACCATAATGCTTCGTCAGTCAAAACGTTATATTTCTTTAAGGGATCTGGCACCCATAACGCAATACAATCTCCCACCGTGCTTTCTTCAACGGTTGATCGATCAATAGAGTAACTTCCTTTTTGAGCTTCGCTACGAGCACGAGTAATAATATTGCAAATCTGACTATAGCCTTGCTTATTCTTTGCTAGCAGAACTAGGTGACAGCCATCACTTAAGACAAATTCGCTTCCAATAATCAGTCTAATACCAAAACTCTTAGCTGCAGTATGAGCCCTTACAATACCGCTGACTGAGCATTCATCTGTAATAGCTATAGCTCGGTATCCTAACTCACTAGCACGTTCTACAAGTTCTTCTGGAAACGAAGCTCCTCTTAGAAAGCTGAAGTTAGTAATGCAATGTAATTCAGCATAATTTGGCGCCTTCCGCTCTACCGAAAACTCTGCCTGATGATTTTCCTTATATTTTTTTGAGGTGAGTAGCTCCATAATAATGACCTAATATGCTGTATATATATACAGTATATTAGGTCATTATTAAAAACAACTAAATGTCCTCCTAAAAGCTCTTTGATCAACACGACTGCTTTATTGATGGGCGAAACCACGCGCGAAAGCACTTTTTTGGTGCAAATTGCCTAAAATATCACGGCTAATCTATCGAATGTGCTACCAGAGCGAAGGTGGAGTCTATATTTGGGAGTTTTGGCTCAATTTTTGCTGTTAACCATATAAAGCAGATATTTTTGCTTTAATTTCTAGAATTAAATAAGGGACCAGATACATTATGAAAACAAAACTTACTTCGTTGGCTTTAGCAGGGTTACTAATGTCCTCCGGGGCCACACATGCAGAATGGAGCGCCAACGTCGGCGTCACCAACAATTACCTCTGGCGGGGATTGACACAATCAATAAATGAACCAGCCGTGCAGGGCGGCATCGACTACGCAAGCGATAGTGGTTTTTATGTAGGCACATGGGCGTCCAATGTCTCATATGATTCCGACGATGCATACTCATACGAGCATGACATGTACTTCGGTTATGCATGGGAGGCTGGGGGAGTTAGCTATGATCTTAGCTACCTGTACTTCAACTATGATGAGAATGCGGGCTATGACTTTGGGGAAGTAACCGCTGCGATAGGTTATGGAAATTTCAGTGCCTCGATTTCACTTCTGACTAACGCAGAGCCTGATGAAGGTCCTGGTGAAGATTTCGGATTCGCCAAAGCATCTTACACTTCTCTCGATTATGCAATTCCATTAGATAGTGGTGCGGAAATTGGTCTTCACGCCGGTTTCCATGAAGGAGATTTCATGTATTCCTTTAACGGTGCTACAGACGACTACTGGGACTACAATATAAGTATTGCCAAAGACGGCTTCTTCGCGATGGTTAGTATGACCACACTCGGGGATGATGACGATGGAGATGGTGTAGAAGACTACGCGAGTATGCCTGCAAGAGATAACGATGAGGTGAAATTTGTAGTAGGATGGAGCACCGACTTCGAACTACCTTAAAACCAATTAACGCTATCAATAAAAAGCCACCTTTTGATAAAAGGTGGCTTTTTTGTTTTGGTTAAAAGAATCTAATATCTAAACCCTTTACTGATTTCCAAGTATAAAATCTCTCGCTGCTTCAAGCGCTGCCTTTCGATTCTCGAAGAACATGTCGGACGACACACTCTCACCTTGCAAGCCCAGAACGATATCCTTTACATCAGCGTTCATACCCGTAATAAAAACCCTTTTGTTAGATCCTCTAGCATCCTCACTTATCGTCGCAACTGCCCTTGCCGCAGATACATCGAGAAATGGAACTCGAGAGAAATCGATAATGAGCGCCGAGCTCTCTTTTGTGGTCTCCCTAACATGATGCCCTAAATCGGCTGCTGCACCGAAACTTAATGGTCCGTTAAAATCAAAAAGAGTAACACGGTCATGCACTTCCTCTAAGATTTCCCTCTCTTCAGACAGTAAAACAGGCTCTGTCTGCGATGTTTGGCTAGTAATTTTCGCTAATTGCAAATCAGCCATCTGCTTAACAAATGCTAGAGATGCGAGCACTACCCCAGCTATCACGGCTGTTATCAAATCGACGAAGACTGTTAAGGTTAGAACCAAAATCATTAAAGCCAAATCCCATCGTGGCCCTTTGTGCGCTCGCTTTAGATAAGGAAGGTCGACAATATCATAACCAACTTTTACCAATATACCTGCCAGAACCGAATGAGGAATCTGCGCAGCAAGAGGGCCCAAAGAAACCAAAACAGCGAATAAAAGCGAGCTATGTACTATTCCTGAAATCTTAGTTTGACCTCCGGTTCTGATATTAACAACTGTACGCATAGTCGCACCAGCGCCAGGTATCCCACCAAAGAACCCGGCAAAGACGTTGCCAATTCCCTGTCCAATTAATTCTTTGTTAGAATTGTGCTTCGTTCGAGTCATATTATCTGCAACAAGTGACGTTAGCAGGCTATCTAAGGAGCCTAGCAGCGCCAGCACGAAAGCTGCTTCTAATACTATGAGTATGGTTTCACTACTGAACTCAGGAATAAGCAAGGAGGGGAGACCCGTAGGGATATCACCTAAAATTGGGGCGCCGGAGATAAAAACACTCAGTACGGTTCCTATGATTAATGCTGCGAGAGGCGGTGGGACTATCTTAGCCAACTTACCAGGCCAGTTAAAAACAATAAACAATGTTAGAAGACCCAAACCTAGTGCGACCCAATTGGGATCTAGGACGGCGCTAGGTATCGCTGTTAACGCCGGAATAGTCCCACTTCCTTCAGGCTCGTGACCAAAAAGCCGACTCGTTTGGAGAGCAATTATTATGCATCCGATGCCAGTCATAAACCCTGAAACGACCGGGTACGGCACCAATTTAATGTATTGCCCAAACCTAAAAACTCCGAAAGCGACTTGAATAGCCCCAGCGAGAACTACCGTTGCAAAAACTAAGCTAGGATTGCCGTTCAGCGCACTAAAGACACCTGCAAAAACTACAATCATCGGCCCCGTGGGCCCGGAAATTTGCGAACCAGTCCCACCAAAAAGAGCCGCAAAGAAGCCTACGATAATCGCGCCGTACAGCCCGGCGATGGGCCCAGCTCCGGAAGCTTCACCAAAAGCAAGTGCCAGTGGCAGGGCAACCACACCTGCGGTCAGCCCACCAAATAAATCCCCCCTGAGGTTATCAAGTCTAAGACCAAGCATATTTCTCTCCGATTAATCAGGCGAAACATTCTAATTTTATTACTGCTATAGGAATATTGCTAAAATAGGAAATTCGTTATAGATTTTATCTATCACAAATCAATCCGTCTAACAAATGGTCATCGTGAATGGACAATCTCAACCATTTTTCCTTGAAGCAGCTTCAATACTTCGCAGCCGTAGCCGAGTATGGAAGTTTTAGACAAGCCGCCTTTCGACTGGAAATAACACAACCAACGCTAAGTAATCAGGTAGCAACCATGGAACGGGCACTAAAAGTTCAGCTATTTGAACGCACTCGTAAAGGAATTAATACAACACCTCAAGGGCGCGAGTTACTTTTAAGCGCCCGAAGAATCTTAGAAGAGGCTCAAGGATTTACAACGCAAGCTGCCTTATTGTCCGGTGGCGGAATAGGAACCTACAGACTAGGCGTAACTCCAACCCTTGGTCCTTACTTATTGCCTCATATTTTAAATCCCATTCACAATAAGCATACAGATCTTAAGCTTTACGTTAGGGAGAATCCTCCCGGTGAGTTAGAAACTGGGCTTATTAATGGCCAGCACGACCTTATACTAACTACATTGCCGATTATGTCGTCGGAACTGACAGTTGCGCCTCTTTTCAGAGAGCCTCTTAAACTTGCTCTAGCTCGAGATCATCGACTAGCCGACAGACCTATAATCAAGCGGGAGGACTTGCTTGGTGAACCCGTCCTCACGATCAGCGAACACCACTTGTTCCACAGACAGATAACAGAACTTTGTGAACAAGTGGGTGCTCCTGTGTTGAGAGACTACGAAGGAACAAGCTTGGATACTTTAAGACAAATGGTTGTTATGGGAATGGGTGTAGCATTTCTGCCCGCTCTTTATGCAAAATCAGAAATTAGAGACGAAGAAGAATTACGCGTCGCTGACGTGGAAGGCATTAGTGTAGTTAGAAACCATGCCCTTGTCTGGAGAAACACTTCACCGACTAGCTCCTTCTACAAACAACTGTCCGAAGAGATCAAAATAATCATAGAGACCAATTTAGCGTCTGATATACTTCCGACTAGTCTGAAAAAAAATTCGAGGTAAATTCTCAAAAAGTGCGGTCAAAAACTAACCCAGAATACTGACCCTCTAATTCTTTTCTATAAAAACAAAAATCATGAGACCTGCCATGCAAATTCATCTGAAAATTACAACCTTTGTAGCTCTTCTAGCCTTCACATATACCCATATCACAGTTGCTTCTGAGTTCTCCTGGCCACAAAGTGAAATGAGTCCGTCCCAATCGGATTTTTCGGAATCCGGCATTGAGAAATTAGATCAAGCGATGAGGGAGATCGTTAAGAATCAAGACGTGGCTGGAATGGTCTGGATGTTAGCGAAAGATGGTAAAGTCGCTACATTGGAAAGTGCTGGATTTGCCAGGCTTGATGATCAAGTCCCGATGCGTAAAGACACCTTGTTCCGAATTTATTCAATGACGAAACCCGTGACCGGAGTTGCTCTGATGATTTTACATGAACAAGGTTTGTGGAAATTTGATGACCCTGTCAGTAAATTCATACCTGAATTTAAGGAACTTCAGGTCATGGAGTCTTTCGATGAAAACAAGACCAATCTGGTTCCAATGACTCGTGAGCCAACCATGCGCGAACTACTCAACCACTCGGCCGGTTTTGGTTATGGATTAAGAGGTGACGATCCTGTCAACAAAGCATTCAGACAAAAACAGGTGCTTGCCTCATCAGACCTGACTGAACTAGTAGATAAAGTGGCGCAAATTCCACTGCTTTCTCAACCAGGAGAGCAGTGGTACTACTCTATTGCGGTCGACATTCAAGGCTACATTGTTGAAAAACTTACCGGCATGAGCTACGGCTCGTTCCTGGAAGAGCATATTCTTGAACCATTAAAAATGACAGATACCAGTTTCTTCGTTAAACAAGAAGATCAACCCAGGTTTGCAGAAGTACACAACTGGGATTCTGAACGACATCGTCTGGTACAGCGTCCACATCGTCAGGACCGACCCAATTATTTGGATCCAAGTCGATTAGAGTCTGGAGGCGGTGGATTGGTCTCTTCTATTCACGACTATGCGAGATTTCTGCAAATGCTCGTAAATGAAGGATCCTTAGAAGGAGCAAGAATTTTGACACCAGAGTCGGTAAGAATTATGCGCACAAATAGCCTTAGAGACGAACTGGATATTCGCGGGGGGACTGACCGCCCTGGTCAAGCGGGTGTTGGGTTTGGGGTGGATTTTGCGGTGATCTATGATCCAGAGCTTGCTCACTCTCCACAAGGACCAGGAACCTACTACTGGTCGGGTGCTGCCGGCACATGGTTTTGGATCGATCCCAGCAAAGATATGTTTTGGATCGGAATGATTCAGGCAAGGGGACAGAGAAGGCCGGGCTCTGCGAACATGCGCGGCGTTGTAACTGATTTAGTCTACGACAGTCTGAAAAATTAAAGACTTTATGGCTGGATTGCTGCCGGAAAATTTTTCAAGCTTTACTCTGGCAGCGGCACGGGCAGGTCAAGGGGAACGGCATATCCTCTCTGAACGGCGGGCCTTGAAGCGACTCGCAAGTACCAATCTTTGAGGCTCGGATAGTCTGTAAGATCCATCTGTTGAAATTCATAGCGTGAGATCCAAGGCCAAGTCGCAATATCAACTACTGAATAATCTTCGCAAATGAACTCTCTTCCCTTTAATCGTTTCTCAAGAACACCATAAAGCCGGATATTCTCTTTCTTATATCTTTCCTCCGCGTAAGGTGCCTTTCCAGGATTAAACTTAACGAAATGATGTGTTTGACCTAACATAGGTCCGACATGACCCATTTGAAACATCAACCATTGCAGTTCATCCCAATATTGCTCACCAACATCACTCATGAAACGACCAGTTTTTTTTGCCAGATACATTAAAATTGCACCTGATTCCATCATCTTTGCGCCAGTTTCATGATCGATTATTGCCGGTATTTTGTTATTCGGACTAAATGAGATGAATGCTGGATCGTTTTGGTCCCCCTTCGTAATATCAACGGGTATTACATTGTACTCTAAGCCCAACTCTTCCAGCATTATCGATACCTTCCGGCCATTCGGAGTAGCCCATGTGTAAAGATCAATATTCTTGTTATCTTCAACCTTCATAAAGACGACCCCCGGATAATTCTCTAAGATAAACTTTCTTCGATCCAATCATAGTTAACTGACTCTTTGAGATTTATTTTGTGATGAGTTGTTTGCATTGGATACTTAAGTCCGGTCGCACAATTGAACAGCATAACCTGTTCGGTACTCTTGATTCGACCAGATATAAGCTCTTTTTTTAGAGCAGCCAAGGTTGCTGCGCCCTCTGGACAAAGAAGAATGCCCTCCTTAAGCGCACAATCCTTATGTGCTGAAGTAATTTCTTCATCACTTACTGCTACAGCAAATCCATTGCTTTCACGAACCGCATCCAAAATCAAGAAATCACCAACAGCAGCAGGTACTCGTATCCCAGCGGCAATTGTCTCGGCATTTTCCCACGGCTCCGCATGTCTCTCCCCTTTTTTAAACGCCTTCACTATCGGCGCACAACCTTCAGCTTGAACCGCAACCATCCTAGGTCGTTTTGATCCTATCCATCCAATCTGCTCTAGTTCATTAAAAGCTTTCCACATACCAATCAATCCAGTTCCTCCACCGGTTGGATAAATAATTACATCTGGCACATTCCAATTGAGTTGCTCAGCCAACTCCAGCCCCATCGTCTTTTTACCCTCTATTCTATACGGCTCCTTTAACGTTGAAGTGTCAAACCAATTCATTTGACCTTTGCCTTCACCAACTATACGCCCGCAGTCGTTAATAAAACCATTTGCCAAGAATGTTTTAGCACCTAGAAATGCGATTTCATCAACATTTACTTTAGGAGTGTCGTCTGGACAAAACACGAAAGTTTCTATACCTGCGCGCGAACAGTAAGCTGCCAAAGCGGCACCGGCATTGCCGTTAGTTGGCATTGCCATCCGTTTGACGCCCAGTTCCTTAGCCATAGCAACAGCCAGTGCGAGTCCTCGGGCTTTAAAAGAGCCCGTAGGTAATCTTCCTTCGTCTTTAATTAAGATTTCGCCACTTCCCCATTCGTGTTGCAGATTATTAGCCGGTAATAACGGAGTCATTATCTCCCCCAGGCGAACAATGTTCTTAGACTTCCTTACGGGTAGGAGCTCTCTATATCTCCAAAATTCGGGGGCACGCATAATCAGTGAATCTCTGGTAACTGATTTAGATATCTTCTCTAGGTCGTATCTTACGAGTAGAGGCTTATCCTCATCCGAGAGGCCATGGAGCTTATCAGCTGGGTACACTTTTCCGGTATAGCTGCACTCCAGATGGGTCACGAAAGTCTGATATTCATTCATAGTCAGTAGAGCCTTTAAATTACGTAAGACAAAGTTACCAGCGATACATCTTGTCTATATCCTGATCATTCTTGAAAGCATGGTATAGGGCGACCCCTATATGTCCGACAACAGCTAACAGCAGCACCCAACACGACCACAAATGAAAATCCGAGAACAGTATATTCAACGAATCATTCTCTTCTGCCCAAGAGGTCAAATCCAGTAGCCACCATACAGTTGTGCCCCAACCGCTATAGGAGGAAGACAAATACCCGCTAATACAACAAGAAGCGATAAGAAAATAAATTACTAGGTGAACCCTTTCAGCCAACTTCTCCGATTTTTTAATTGACGAATGGAATCTTTCCCGAGCCTTCAAAATTCTGATTGTAAGCAACCAAATAATAATTAAAAAAATGGTTATCCCAATATTTTTATGCAATTGGAATGGTAACTGTCGGTAAGTAAAGTTCTCTGATGGGAGAGGTAATGCCAGCATCCACCAACTACTTACGAAAAGAAAGAAAATACTGATGGCAATTAACCAGTGGGAAAATACTTTTGACCTTTCAACTTTATTCGGCACTAGTTTACCTCTTGTGTTGACCCTGAATTATAGCTGACAACTGCGGCTAATAAAGCAAGATGAATGAAAAACCAGAGAAGGTTTGGCCACAGATAAATTGATCTTAATAAGGGCCCTGTAGTTGAGACTGTTGCAAAAATCAGAAAATCAATAGCCGTAAGAGAAACAAAACTTGCGCGAAGCGAGCGCTGGGCAGAATCGGGGCTAGTTATAAAACGCATCCCAGATAGCAATGAGAATAAGGCAAAAAGAAATCCTAAAAGATACAAGCAGACTGAGACCGGTCTGAACCATGATGGTGATGATGCGAGAATGATTTGGACATTACTCACCATCAAATGGCATTCTTTCAAGCTTAGGTTTTCCTCCTCCAATTCATCCGGCCGACAATCCGCAACTACTGCTGATTCGGCAACAGAGTCGGGCACGATGACAAATTGTCTTAGAATTTCGTTGCCATGATTGGCAATCAGAAGAACCCCGAATAGCACTGAGGTAACACCAATCCATTTGATATTTGCATTATTTCCCTCTTGAATCGACATTAGTCTGTTATTATTTCCTTAAGTTGGATTGCCGCACTTAGGTTGTTTTTCAGCTGGCCATATTATCGATAAATCTAAATCAGGTATACTTCACGAATTGGCTTAACTGAGCTATGAACGAGGAGAAAAAGATGGTATCAGAATCAATCATATTTCGATCTCTGTGGGCTCTTACATTGATTGCGCTAATATCAAGCTGCGGTCCAAGTAGCGATATGGGAGGAGCGCCCTTAAACGACCGGGGAACTGCCGCAAGTCCTCTTGAAACAAAAACCAGCTTGGCACCCGAACTAGGTAGTTTCGGCATAGATATGTCTCATCAAGACCCTGCAACAAAGGCTGGTGATGATTTCTTTCGGTACGCAAATGGTGGATGGCTGGATACTTTTGAGTTGCCGGCCTCCAGAAGCAGCTATGGATCATTTACAGTCTTAAGTGACCGTTCTGACCAACGGGTCCGAGGCATTATTGAGGATCTAAGCCAAACAGAGCCAACTCAAGGTTCGATCGAACAAAAAATAAGCGACTACTATCTCAGTTACATGAACGTAGATGTACTAAACGACCGAGGTATCGGACCCTTGCAAGATAGTTTGGCAAAACTTCGAGAGATTGATAGCAGAGACAAGCTTATCGTTGCGTTCGGGCGCTCATTTATTGAAAACACGGCGACACCATTTGGTTTCTATGTGGGAGCAGATCGCAGTAATCCAGATAGACACCAATTGGTACTTTCGGTGGGTGGAATTTCGCTACCGGACCGGGACTACTACTTGCGCGACACTGAGGAATTTAAGGATGTCAGAACCGCTTATATTGATCATATTACCGAGATTTTAGAATTTGCATCTATTGAAGATGCAAATCAGAAAGCGCGGAGCATACTTAACCTCGAGACAGCGATTGCAGAGAGTCTTTGGCCCCGAAATCAACGTCGTAATCGTGACCTAACCTACAACCCGATGACATTTACAGACTTTAAAGATACCTTCCCGGGTTTTGATTGGGATAGCTATTTTAATGCAGCCGGCATCAGTCAGCTCGAAGATTTAAACGTTTCTTATCCAAGTGCCATGTCTCCTATTATAGATTTAGTAAACCTGCTCCCAGTCGATGATTGGGTCAGCTATATGACCTACCGTTTAATAGTCGACAGTGCCAGCACCCTATCTGAAGAATTAGATAATGCGCGTTTTAACTTTTACTCAACAGTTCTTAGAGGGGTGCCTGAGCAGAGAGATCGCTGGGAGCGGGGTGTTTCCCGAGTAGGCGCCTTGAATAGCTTGGGAGAGGCAGTCGGGCAAGTCTATGTCCAACGCCATTTCCCCGAGTCAGCTAAGCAACAAATGGAGCGGCTTGTTGAGAATCTCCGTGCCGCATTGGCCCAAAGCATTGATGAAATTGATTGGATGAGTTCAGCCACCAAGGATGAGGCGCTCAAAAAGCTTCAGTCTTTCAGACCTAAAATAGCTTATCCAGATGAATGGAAAGATTTTTCATCTATTGAGATAGATCAAAGCGACCTTTTTACAAACGCTCAGAAAATTAGAGAGTTTAACTATGCAGATGAAATCCAACGTTTAGGTAAACCAACCAACCGAGAGGAGTGGGGTATGACGCCCCAAACCGTCAATGCATATTACAACTCGTCATTTAACGAAATAGTTTTCCCAGCAGGCATACTACAGCCCCCGTTTTTCGACCCACAAGCTGATACAGCAGTGAATTACGGTGGTATCGGCGCGGTAATAGGGCATGAAATGGGGCATGGGTTTGACGACCAAGGCTCAAAGTCAGACTTTGCTGGGATCCAGCGAAATTGGTGGACTGATGAAGATCGGGAGAACTTTGAGTTACTTACGACGGCCATTGCTTCGCAATACGATAAATTTGAACCTGTCTCCGGATATTTTATTGATGGTAATTTTACTCTCGGGGAAAATATTGGTGATATAGGCGGGCTTTCTTTGGCTTTTCGCGCTTATAAGATGTCATTGGCTGGCGAAGAAGCTCCCATCATTGATGGTTTAACCGGCGACCAGAGATTTTTCTTATCTTGGGCTCAAGTTTGGCAACGTAAATATCGCGAAGATGCCTTAATACAAAGGCTAACCAGCGATCCCCACTCCCCTTCTGAGTATAGAGTTAATGGCGTCGTTAGAAACTTTGATGAGTGGTATGAAGCATTTGAAGTAGAAGAGGGAGACATACTCTATCTACCCCCAGAAGAGCGTGTGAGAATTTGGTGACTCTTTGAGAAAAACAAATCACAAAAGCTTCGGATTGGATAGCTTAACTTGTTTCATTACACTGTTGGTCCTGCATTCCCCAACTTCAGCGGCTTCCCAAGATTATGACCTGATTATTCTGAATGGAAGGGTCATCGATGGGTCTGGTAACCCGTGGTACCAAGCAGATATAGGCGTCAGAGACGACCGTATCATCAGAATTGGAAACCTTTCGGGTGAGGAAGCGAAACGATATATCGATGCCAGAGGTCTGGTCGTTTCTCCTGGATTCATAGATCCACACACACACGCATTAAGAGGAATTTTCGATGTCCCCAATGCCGAAAGCGCCTTACTACAAGGAGTTACGACCCTTACCGAAGGGAACGATGGCTCCTCACCCTACCCTATCGACAGACACTATGCTGACATTCAAGATTTGCGAATAAGCCCTAACTGGGCAGTTTTCGTCGGTCAAGGTACCATAAGACAGAGGGTCATCGGTTTCGGACTCAGAAAGGCCTCCCCTCAAGAAATGGAGCGCATGAAGCAGATGGTGAGGGACGCCATGGAGCAAGGCGCGCTTGGTATTTCCACCGGGTTGTTTTACGTCCCAGGAAGCTTCACTTCGACAGAGGAAGTTATTCAGCTATCGAAAGTCGCAGCTGAATACAACGGCATATATATATCTCATATGCGCGAAGAAGCCGCACAGCTTATAGACTCGGTACAAGAAACAATCCGCATCGGAGAGGAGGCTGGGATCCCCGTGCAAATTACCCACCATAAGGTAATAGGAGTGGAAAACTGGGGCGCATCAGTTGAAAGTTTACGATTGGTTGATGAAGCGCGCGCTCGAGGTGTCGACGTCACAATTGATCAGTATCCCTATACGGCCTCACAAACCAGCATCAACGCACTGATCCCTCAATGGGCACAGGCCGGCGGTCGGGAAGAAATGCTGACCCGAATCAACAGTCCTGAAACTTATTCAACTATTAAAAATGAGGTAGTAGCAAAGATCTTGTATGACCGCGGTGGAGGTGATCCAAGTAATGTTTTTATCTCTCGTAACAGCTGGGATCCCGACATGGCCGGAAAAAACTTGGCAGAACTTGCCATCGACGCGGGCCTATATCCGACTCCCGAAAACGCCGCAGACGTTGTGTTCAACATTATCCGAGGCGGCGGTGCTACCGCTGTTTATCATGCTATAGGCCCTGAAGATGTGGATCGGATCATGCAGCACCCTGCAACAGCGATAGGCTCCGATGGTCCGGTCGGAATTTTTGGTGAGGGGGCGCCGCATCCCCGTCAGTACGGAACTTTTGCCAGAGTACTAGGGCTCTATGTGCGCGAGCGAGGTATATTGAGTCTAGAAGATGCGATTCGCAAAATGAGTAGTCAATCCGCACGTCGACTCGGCATCCATGACAGGGGCCTTATAACCGAGGGATACTTTGCTGACATCGCTATTTTTGATCCTGATGAAATTGTCGATAAAGCCACTTTCGAGGATCCCCACCAATATGCGGTTGGCATGAAGTTTGTTTTGGTCAATGGCGCTTTAGTTGTAGAAAATGGACAACATACCGGTGCTCGCCCAGGCAGGATTCTCCATGGGCCTGGATATCTTGCAGAGCCTTAAAACAAGTAAATTTGGCTTCTCGATCACTGCGCAATGAAACACCTCTATTATTTATAATATAGTGATGGTAAAACGAGTCGATACTTTAGTGAGAGAAAAGCTTAGTCTGAATCTCAAAGAAGTTAGTTTAATTGAAATATAGGGTATGGGAGAAATTGCAATGAGAAGAATAGCAGCGCTGCTAACAGCGGCCGCGATAATTGGTGTAACGTATAATTCAGTCGCGCAAGACATGACCCCCGAGGAGCAAGCCGCTGCCGCGGTGGATCAGCGCAAGTCTTTATTCAAGACTATTCGCTACAATTTAGGTCCAATTGCCGGTATGGCACAAGGCGCTCCGTTTAATGCTGAGGTCGCTGAACGCAATGCAAGGCGAATCGCAGTTATGGCCACCATGATTCCAGAAATGCTATCAGTCGACACTAGCGCGTTCGACGGCATAGAAACCACTGCGCTGGACAGTATTTGGGATAACCAAGACGATATTACGGAAATGAGCGAAGCACTAATCACTAATGCTAATGCGTTCGCTGATGCAGCAGCGACCGGCGATATGGGTTCAACTCTAGGAGCATTCCGAGCGTTCGGTGGCTCCTGTGGAAACTGCCACGACACTTACAGAGTCGATAGAGACTAATCAAGACTCGATTATTAAAGGCGACACAGTGGTGTCGCCTTTTTTCAACTAGCTCAAGTTGGAGCCACAATCAAATAGTTACTTTCAACCGCCCGAGGAATTATGACGAGTAAAGAATGCCGCAAGGGCATCACGGTCCCCTTCTGTTAGTTTACTTGTATTGTGCTCTATTACTTCACCCATATCTCCACCAACAAACTCACCATCTGGCTTTAATCCAAGTAATAGAAAAATATCAAAATTATTGGTAGTCCACTCCTCAAGTGCTGCACCATCAATCGGCTCAATAATTTCATCGCCAAGCTCCGCTCCTGCGAATTCTCGTGAATAATCAAGAATGCCCAGACTATTCCGAGGGGTATGGCACTCCCCGCAATGTCCCAGATTCCTTGCCAGGTAAGCACCCCTTTCTACCAGAGCATCATCGTATATTTCATCGGGAGAGCCCGAAAGATCTGCTAACTTGTTCCAACCTGCAACCATCCAGCGCGCTAGCCATGGGGGTGTGCTTGGCTCAGGCACTCGCATGGAGACTGGCCGAAGTGACATCAGATACGCGGCCATCGAAAGCACATCCTCATCACTTAGTTTAGAGTAGGCACGATAGGGAAAAGAGGGGAAATAAAATCCGCCCGAAGGTCGCCGACCATGCTTTAGGGCTCTCAAAAAATCCTCAGCTCCCCAACTACCAATTCCTGTCGTGATATCTGGCGTAATATTGGGCGCGAAAAATGTACCAAATTCAGTTTCTATACCGAGGCCTCCGGCAAGACTCTCATTGGTTTGTTCAGTTTGTCCCCTATGACAGCTGCTGCAACCCCCCGCAATTACAAGGTATTCGCCTCTTTTAACAGCTTCACCTGAAATAGGCACCTCTCCCGATACGGAAATTTTAGGCGGTAAAAACAACCACAAAAGCGTGATCGCTGAGATTCCCGTAAAAACGGTCATAGTTACGGCTTTTTTAAACATTTAGTCCCCAAATCTCTCAAAGCTGTAAGATCCAGCTCAGCCGCATTCTATGCATTAGGCTCAACGTTGTCGAATACCTACTTTGTTGGGTAAACTGGCAATCGACCGGAGAGTTTTGAGTGTTACTAGTTGAAAAAGTCAAAGGTATCTAATGAACAACCATCAAAAATGTAAACTTACAGCAATATGGTTTATTACAACTCTTGTGAGTGCGGAAGCAGTGGCACAAGAGTCAGAAAGCTTTGATGCTGAAGCAAAATACCAGGCGACTTGCTTTGCATGCCACGGCACGGGACAAGCTCACGCGCCGGTAGTAGGAGATACTATCGAGTGGGAGATCAGATTAGAGAAAGGTTTTAATACCTTAGTTCAAAGCACCATCAACGGACTAAATGGTATGATGCCAGCGCGAGGGCTTTGTTCAGATTGTACAGATGATAATTTAAAAGCCATCGTACAATTCATGTTAGACGAGAGTCAGTAATATTTATCAACCTAAACGAGACATTGGAGTTTATCAATGCAGAAACCTGTTGATTATTTGAACAGCTACAAAATCCGAGTCAAATTCACTGGCGTCGCGCTTTTAATTTTAGCTTTAAATGCTTGTTCTCAGGATGCCAACAACACTACATCTATCTCGGTCGCGACTAGTAGTGAAACTACCGGCGGTGCCGTTGAAATTCGCTCTACGGTCTCTGACTTAGAGTGGCCGTTACATAATTTTGACCTTCATGGGTCACGTTTTGCACCCACAGATCAAATCACAAGGGAGAATGTTGGTACCCTCACACCTCGATGGTTATTCCAGCACGGTGTAATTGACGGCGTGAGCAATCAGACTACTCCTGTGATCGTGGATGAGGTTATGTATATCACCGACTCTAGGGGTAGTGTGTACGCAGTCAGCGCCCGAGATGGCCACCTAATTTGGACGTACGATGTAACTCGCCTTTTAGGTGGCGGTCGAAGGGAAGGTTACATTTTTCGTCACCGGGGTGTTGTCTATGATGAAGGTGTCGTTTACACAGCAGCCGGTTCGTTTATGTTCGCCCTTGATGCAAAAACGGGGGAGCCCTTAGAGAGTTTTGGTGATGGCGGACAAGCTTCTGTAATTTTAGATGTTCTGCATCAGAAGGATCCTTCAATCGAGACTGCGATTTCTGTTGGATACTGGTTCACAACGGCCCCCCAAATACACGACGATGTAATTTATATCGGGACTACCAGAAGCGAAAGCCACATTGCTGGTGGATACGTTTTAGCAATAGATGATCAAACCGGCGAAGTACTCTGGCATTTCAACACCGTACCGCAGGATGAAAGTGACCAGGGCTGGGATATAGCGGGTCCGACGTGGGTCGGGGGTGAGCGTAATGGCGGCGGGATATGGGAGACTCCCTCCATTGATCCAGAACTAGGGATGGTCTATTTCGCGGTGGGAAACCCGTTCGGCGACAGCACTAAACGAGATGGAATGAACTTGTTTACAGATTCTCTAATAGCATTGACACTAGATGAAGGAGAGTTGGCTTGGTATTACCAACAAGTCCATCACGATGTCTGGGATTATGACTCGGGTAATCAACCAGTGCTTTTTGACATGGAGGTGGACGGTGAACCCGTTAAGGCGCTAGCCCAGGCAAGCAAAAACAGCTGGCTGTATATCCTGAATAGGGAGACTGGTGAACCTGTCCATCCCATTATAGAGACACCTGTCTCCACACAGACCGATACAGAGGGTGAAGAGCCCTGGCCAACTCAACCCATCCCTCACAAGAAAAACGGAGAGCGAATGGAACCGGTTTCTCCGGTATTTCCAACGGACATACCTGCGCAGCACATGGAACAGAATGAGCTGGTGGAACAATTTACACCAATCGGTCCAAATCAGGTATTTGCTCCAGGATTTGGAGGAGGCTCAAATTATGGACCTCTAGCCTATGGTAAAGAGACCGGCTATCTCTATATTAACGCCATAGACCAACCCTTTAATTCTGCCCGAGATCCAAAAGGATATTTTTCAGCCTATGATCCAACTACTGGCGAACTAATCTGGAGGCAGATTTTTGAAGGTTATGGCCAAGCAGGACCAGTGGTTACCGCGGGAGGCCTCGTGTTTGTTGGTGCGGGAAGCAACACTGCCGGCTATTTTTATGCTTTTGATGCTGAAACCGGTGAGGAATTATGGAAATACAACACCGGCTCCGGAGTATTTGCTTCACCTGCAGTTTTCTCAATAGATGGTGAAGAATTTATAACCGTAGCGTCTGGAGGCGGGTCTAGAGGTCGTAGAGGAGGCGATCTCATTCTGACTTTCGCTCTACCCGATTGGGACTGAATTAGATTTTACAAAAAGGGAGGGCAGCAAGCCCTCCCCGGTCGCTCAACCAATTTGAGGAAAAGATTAGGGAAGCTAAATCTTTGTGTATGCTCAAAATTTGTCTAAAAAAGGGGCTTAAAAAATCAAATAGCTATTGGCCTGTACTTATGGCCACCCGAAACCCAATTGTATTACTGCGAACACCTGGATCTACCGCTCCCCGCACGGCCACTCGAACATTATTTATAATGTCTGCAAACGAACCTCCACGCATTACCCAGAGAGCATCGTCCGATAAATTTTCAAAATCATCCTCAGGATCATACGGATAATCTTGCAAGGGACTGCGAGTGAATTCCCAGACATTCCCCGCCATGTCAGAGAGTCCATAAGCACATTCGTTGCAAGACTTTGATCCAACAGAATGAATCGCACCAGTATTAAAATTCGCGAAATCAGAAGAAGGCTGAGAACCCCATGGAAAGATTCGCCCATCTGTCCCGCGTGCAGCTTTCTCCCATTCTGCCTCTGAGGGAAGGGTCACTCTACCTCCACCCTCAAGCATATTTTTAAGTCTGTCGGGCGTATAAGGAGAAGACCGCAGCTTGGAGTCAAGCCACCTTGCATACCCAACAGCATCCGACCATGTGACATTATGTACAGCAAAATCAGGTGGACCTGCCAACTCAATCTGCTCTAGATCAAGACCAATCTCCTCCGCATAAATACTAAACTGCGCAATCGTAGTTTCGTACTGACTGATGTAGAAGGATGGTAGGTATACTTCTCCTTGCCTTTGACGACTCGACCAACGTTCGTTCTCGTATGCTAAGCGATCCAGCACTGGATTACTGCCCATGGTAAAGTCCCCAGCCTGAATCTCTATGAACCCCCAAAAGGGGTCATTTGGAAGACCCAGCTCAGCTGACAAAAATTCCGCATTTTCAAAGTTAGGCTTAGTGCTCGAATCCCATAACAAATCACCTTGGATGCCCATCCATATCGCGACGAAGCCAATAATCGCGCTCATCACCGAAAATCCAACTGTGCGACCTGGTACTTTGTTATCCTGCCGAGAAGAAGACTTCAAATCTTCTTCACTCATAATCTGTTTCGTGTTGACTCACAAGCAAAATCCCAGCTATGACTACAAGCTTTCCCATAAAGAGTCTCTAACGGCTCATCCATTAAATTCCTACCGCCCTCGCGCAACAGAAGTCTTAAATCGAGCTCATGAGGATCATCTCTAAGTGCTAAATCAGGATGTAAAAGGTTCAGACAGGCTGCTTTAAATTTAAGTTTGCACGCGCGCTGAAAATATGTATTTGCACGATCACTCTCTACCTCAACAATGCCGCCATTTCTGTATTTTATGCCAAGCTCATTGCAAGCCCACGCTGCATTGTCTCCACAGTATGTGCTCTCTAGTTGCAAAAGACGGTCACAGGAATTGGGCAGATCGTCTTCACAAGCCTGTTGCCAGAACGGTAGGCTATCTCCAGTATGTTGCCCATCTGTTTTTCCTAAAACAGACATTGAACCAAAAATTACTACCCAGGCAATCATATGGGCAAGATTTGCGCGTCCGCTCATCCAGTTCTGTTTCCATACATTCAGAACGTTCTCGGAACGTACTGATCGGACTATTTTGTCAATAGCAATCACGCTAAGATTTAAGATCGGCACACACAATAGTTTGTCATAGAACGTTGGAGCTCCCAGTGCGCCAAGCAAGGTATAGAGTGCAAATACTCCGCAGCCATACAACATTCCGAATATCAGCTTCCCCAATGCCGTTCGCGGGGATGTTGAAGGATCAGTAACTAGCAAATGAAGACCCAGAAAAACTGCTGCTGGAATTTCAGAATCAAGAAAGTAAGGCACGCCAGCAAACACACTGTAAAGGGTGCTTAACGCAAACAAAGATATAGCTGCCATCCCAGCAACCAAAGTGATTGAGAAGAAATACATTACGACCAAGCCAATTAGGAATAGGAAGGTGTAAATGTTCGGAGCCAGGGTCAAAGTTGATGCTATTTCTTGTCCCCAAGTTAAATGAGTAGTGTTCGTCAGAATCAGCACTAAAGAAAATAAACCGAGTGCGAACGCGGAGGGATTAAAAATGTGCATGCTACGGCCATCCCTGTTCCAACGTATGTACTCCTTTCCCATAAAACCTAATGCAATCATTAAAAACTGCATGTAGAACCAGTCATCTCGAAACCAGAGGAAGAGATTTACGCTGAATATGATTGGAATTGGTCCAAAGCCTAGAATATATTTCTGCTGTCTCGACCAAGAGAGCAATATGCCGAAGACGTAGGCAAATATAATTTGCCCCAACATTAATAAGGCATGATCATAGACCGGCCTTAAGCCTGAGCCCGGCACTAGCTCCCAGTGATAACCCCAATACGCATACACGCTAAACTGAACACAGGCCTGGATATAATGCTGAGGCCTCAATGCGACTTCAAACGAAAAGGTGCCCCTCTCCTCTTGATTTCTTGACACCAAGTAGACCAGCCAAAACCCCAGAAAAACTGCAGCAGCCACAAAAGACCAGATTAGCACTTCACTAGTTTGAATTCTGGGCATTAGAGCCAAAGCAGCTAGCCCGGCTATTAGAGATGCTGGAAGCTTCAAATCACTTGTAAAAAAATCGCTGCTTTGAGCCATCGAGGTAGAGTTAGAATAACTTCCGTCTGTGGCGTGATTTCTGTTATTTCGCCTAGCTTTTGAGGCCATAATCGAACCATTTCAACTACTTCTGCGGATTCCAAAGGATAAACCAGGCTCGGCCGCAATTCAATTTACTATACCGGTCCCAGAGCCGGATACCCTCTAGATCCATGGTTTTGTAGTATAATTGAAACAATTGGTGACTAATTTTCGCTTGAAAAATTCGATGATTCTGCGTAATTTGGCGTAACTGAAATTTTTCCGACCATATTCAAACATTAGAACAAGATTTGGAGGTTCCAATGGAAAAAAGAGCCCTAACTAAAGCGTCTTTGGCCTTGTTAAGCTTTTTGCTCGCCCCTATGGCCTTAGGTCAAACAGATAGCTTTCCTAAAACTGAGTTCGGTCATCCCGATCTTCAAGGTACTTATACTTTTAGAACTATTACCCCCCTTAATCGACCCAGGGAGTTGGAGCATCTGGAAACTCTTACCCCGGAGCAGGCGGCAGAATGGGAGCAATTTGAGCTCAGACGTCAGAATAGGGACCTGATTATTGATTCGGTCGGGGGAGCTGGTTACCCACCGGGTGTAATTTCATACAATAATTTCTGGTACGAGCGCGGCGAAAATACTGTAGCGGACCGCAGAACCAGTTTAATCTATGATCCTCCCAACGGAAGAACGCCTCAGGTGAACGCTGCAGGCCGGGAGCGACGCTCAACGTATGGGCAAATGGTATTCGAAAGTGCTGGTCCCGAAGGGCGAACAACAGTGGATCGCTGTCTTGTTGGATTCGTAGCAGGTCCTCCAATGATTCCTGGTTCTTACAACAACAACATGCAAATTGTGCAAACAAAAGATCAGATTATGATCTTAAATGAGATGGTGCACTCGGCGCGGATCATCCGGCTAGATAGTGAGCATAATACCAAACAGCTAAAGTGGGAAGGCGACTCTGTGGCCTACTGGGAAGAAGATACCCTTGTGATTCATACTCAAAATTGGTACCACGATTACAATTTACGTGGAATGTCCAAGCAAGCAGTAGTGGAAGAGCGCATAAAACGCATTGATGAGTCTACTTTGGAATATGACTTTACGGTAAATGATCCTCTCTCATGGGATGAACCTTGGTCTGCCAAGTTCCCACTCCGTGCATCGACAGACCCTATCTATGAATATGCCTGCCATGAAGGTAATCACGGTTTAGTAGGCATCCTGGCTGGATGGAGGTATCAAGAGGCTCAAGGCAACAATGGAGATGGAAGTCCCAAGTCAGAGACTGGTGTGGTTGAGACTGAAGAAAACTAAGCCATAATTGAAGTTACAATGAGGGCCAGCATGAGAAATCTGCTGGCCTTTTTTTTAAACTGTTATTCAACGCCAAAGAGATATTTATTACGAGCTATGATTAGTTTTAAATATACGAGAGCGCTTTTATTAATTGCAGCCTTTTCCGCGCCAAGCTCAGCTGAAGTAAATTCTATCTACATCTCCTCGAGATTAGACCCCAATGCGATCATAATCACCCAAGTAGATATTGTGTTTGTTTATGACCAAGACATCTTAGATGAATTTCCATCAACAAAAACCGCATGGTATTCCAATCAAAGACGTTTTATTTCTGAGGCCGGTGATAAAATAGATTTAGTCAGTGTCTTTATCCCTCAAGGTTTTGATTCTCAGACAGTGAGCTTACCCGAGAGAAGAGGTGATTCACTGGGAACTTTTGTATTTGCGCAACACGATGATTCAGAGGCGCCCCCGGTAGATATTTCTTCTCTAGGCCGTGTGCTTATCGAAATTGATGAATTCGGAATCCTAATTTCTAGACAAGGCTAATCACAGCCACTAAGTAATAGCGACGGAAGACTCGCAATTTTAGCGAGTAAGAAGTCTTTATTTTTAAAAATTTGACAAAATCTCATTAAAAATCGAACTAGGCCTCATGGCGGACGAAGCCCTAGCTGGATCAGGTTTATAGTACCCACCGACATCGATAGCTACTCCTTGTGCTGAATTTAGTTCTTCAAGAATTTCTTCCTCAGCGTTTCGTAAAGCAACGGCTAAACCTTGGAATCTTTTTTGTAATTCTTTGTCTTCCCTCTGCTCTGCCAGAGCTTCTGCCCAATACAGACCCAGGTAAAAATGCGATCCACGATTATCTAGCTCGTTTACCTTTCTAGAAGGAGATTTATTCTGATTTAGGAATTCGCCAGTTGCCTTATCAAGAGTTTCTGCCAGAACCCTTGCTTTGGAACTATCGGTAAGATTTGCTAGGTGCTCTAAAGAAGCCGCTAGAGCTAGAAATTCTCCCAATGAGTCCCAGCGAAGATGATTCTCCTTTTCAAATTGCTGCACATGTTTAGGGGCAGAACCTCCAGCCCCAGTCTCAAAAAGGCCGCCGCCATTCATCAGTGGCACAATTGAGAGCATTTTAGCGCTAGTCCCTAGTTCAAGAATTGGAAAGAGGTCGGTTAGGTAGTCTCTCAACACATTCCCAGTCGCAGAAATAGTATCCTTGCCTTCTTTGATTCTATTTAAAGAAAACCTCGTTGCTTCGGTCGGTGCTTTGACATGAACCTCTAATCCTTCGGTATCAAAATTGGGAAGATACTTTTCTAGTTTTTTAATTAACTCAGAGTCATGGGCACGATCAGCATTCAACCAGAAGACAACTGGTGTTTTTGATATTCGTGATCTACTGACCGCGAGTTTAATCCAGTCTTGAATTGGTCCATCCTTTACCTGGCACATCCGCCAGATATCTCCTCTTTTCACTGGATGCTGTAAAAGGATCTCTCCATCTGAATCAATAATGCTTATTGTTCCGTCACTTGAAACTTCGAACGTCTTATCATGGGAGCCATACTCCTCCGCTTTTTGAGCCATCAAGCCTACATTGGGCACGCTGCCCATAGTTACCGGATCAAATGCACCATTAGCTTTACAGAACTGAATTACCTCTTGATATACTCCAGCATAGCAGCGGTCCGGAATTACAGCCTTCATGTCGTGTAGATTTCCGTCAGGCCCCCACATTTTCCCAGAAGTCCTTAAAGCCGCAGGCATCGATGCATCGATGATTACATCACTAGGTACGTGCAAGTTGGTGATCCCTCTATCCGAGTCTACCATCGCCATCTCTGGCCGATCTTCATAACAGCGCTTAAGGTCTTCTTCGATAGCCTCTCTTTCTGAGTCCGGTAAAGTTTGTATCTTGGCATAAACATCTCCAATCCCATTATTAGGGTCAACTCCAAGATCTAAGAACCGTTGTTCATATTTAGAAAATACATCCTTGAAGAACTTTTTTACCGCGTGCCCGAAAATTATGGGATCGGAGACCTTCATCATCGTTGCTTTTAAGTGCAGCGAAAACAAAATATTCTTTTCCTTGGCATCAGTAATTTCCTCCTCAAGGAACCTTTCTAATCGATCTTTGCTCAGGCAAGCAGCGTCAATAATTTCACCGTCCTCCAATGCAATTCCCTGTTTGAGTACTTGTTCGCTTCCGTTGAGGTCAGAGTGAACAATCGTCACAGTAGCACTCTGGGGAATTGTTATTGACTGTTCGCTTTCAAAAAAGTCGCCTGAATCCATGCTAGAAACGTGCGTTTTGCTGTCAGCCGACCAAACACCCATCGAATGTGGGTTGGCCCTCGCATACTCTTTAACAGAACCCGGCGCACGACGATCAGAATTTCCCTCTCGCAAGACAGGATTAACAGCACTCCCCTTAATGCGGTCGTAGCGGGCCTTTATATCTCGCTCTTGATCATCGCTTGGCTCCTCTGGGTAGTCCGGCAGAACATAACCCTTATCCTGTAGTTCTTTGATTGCGTCTTTCATTTGAGGTATGGACGCTGAGATATTCGGCAGTTTTATGATGTTTGCCATTTCATCTTGCGTTAACTCTCCCAATTCGGCCAAAGCATCAGACTGTTTTTGCGAGTCATTAAGAAACTCAGGAAAATTCGCTATGATTCGTCCCGCCAGCGAAATGTCTCTTGTCTCCACCGCTATACCTGATCCTGCTGTGAATGAGTTGATTATTGGAAGAAAAGAATAGGTTGCCAAAGCTGGTGCTTCGTCAGTATCGGTATAGATTATCTTAGCTTTCTTTTCAGACATTGTTTTTCCCTTACTGGTTAGAGACTAGTAGCCCTTTATTAGGCTTCAGATATGGCCTTTAATACATCGAATGCTTTGTGGGCAAAAAAAAGGCGCGTATTATAACAGCCAGCCAATTAACGGAACAGTAGTTGATTCAGTTAAACTCTTAAATTTACGACAACACCCAGCTTTGAGTAATGAGTAAACCATGAAAATTCAAACAAGAATCGAAGACTTTTTTATCCGTGATGCCAATAAGACTGACTGCGGATTGATTTTATCTTTTATCAAAGAGTTGGCCGAATACGAAAAACTACTGCATGAAGTGGAAGCTACCGAAGAAATTCTGCATCGCAGCTTGTTCTCAAGCCAACCCTATGCAAGAGTAATCATTGGTGAATTCCAAGGTCGGCCAGTCGGATATGCATTATTCTTCAACAATTTCTCTACCTTTACAGGAAGGCCAGGGATCTATCTCGAAGATCTTTACGTGAGCCCCCTTATGCGCGGAAAGGGATTCGGTAAAAGTCTATTAGCATACCTTGCAAAGCTGGCTCAAGAGGAGAACTATACTAGAGTTGAATGGTCTGTTCTTGATTGGAATGAACCCTCCATTCAATTTTACCGTTCAATAGGCGCCATTCCAATGGATGGTTGGACAGTACAAAGATTGCATGGGAAAGCACTGGAAAATTTTGCGAAAAAATTCTAATAGATTAGGGCGAAAAGCATATGAGTCGTATTGTATTCGTTAATGGTATTTATACGAAAGAACAGGACGCGGTAATTTCAATTTTCGATCGCGGATTCATATTTGGTGACGGTATTTATGAGGTGGTGCCAGTAATTTTGGGAAAACTAATCGATAGAGACTATTTTTTGGAAAGACTAGAAAGATCGCTTTTTGAATTATCAATACCATGGCCATGCTCTGAACAAAATTACATTGAAATGATGGAAACGCTTATTGATAAGAATAAGCTTAAAGAAGGCATAGTCTATTCTCAGGTTACTCGAGGGCCCGCAGACAGAGATTTTCCTTTTCCTGAAACTGTAAAACCCGGAATCGTAGCTTTTACTTCGCGCATGGAAATTTTAGATAATCCGGATTTTGAGACGGGTATAGCGGTCACTACAACCCCCGATATCCGATGGAAGCGCAGAGATATTAAATCAATTAATCTATTAGGCCAAGTGTTGGCAAAGCAAGATGCGGTATCGCAGAATAGCAAAGAAGCTTGGATGGTGGAGAACGGGCAAGTTACAGAAGGAGCGTCATCTTCAGCGTATATCGTAAAAAATGATGTGCTTATTACGCGACGCCTTTCAAATGCAATACTGCCGGGAATCCGTCGACGAACGATTTTAGAGATTGCGAAGAGCGCAAATGTCACTGTAGAGGAGAGAGCCTTTTCGGTTGCAGAAGCAAAAACAGCAGACGAGGCGCTTATTAGTAGCGCTACAACTATGGTGCTTGGAGTAACCTCTATAGATGGTTCTCAGATCGGGGATGGGGTTCCAGGCCCAGTAACTAAAAAATTAAAAAGGCTATACCAGGACAAGATATTACAAGAAGCTCGGAGTTAAACTTGATTTTTGCAAAATCTTCAGACGCGGTTTATTGAAAAAGCAAGGGCGCTATCTATATCCTCTAACTTGCCCATGATCATTAGTAATCGATCTAATCCTAAAGCGACACCTGACCCTTTTGGAATTCCGGCTGACAGTGCCGCCAAAAATTTTTCATCTACGGGCATCTTAGGTAACCCTTTTTTCGAACGCTCGACATTATCAAGCTCAAGTCTTTCTAGTTGCTCAACGGGGTCAGTGAGCTCGAAGTATCCGTTCGCAATTTCAACCCCTTTACAATATAGCTCAAAACGTCTTGCGATTTGGTTTCCATTACTGTCGTTTTCTATCACGGCCATGGCTGCTTGACATTTCGGATAATCATATAAGAAACAATATTCAGGCAAGCTAGGTTCAATAAATTCTGTCATAAGCAAATCGAGATACTCTGAGAACCTAATTTCTATGGGAGCAATATCCAGGCGACTATGAGCGAACTTTTCGAGTTCCTCTAAAGAGCATTTATGAGGGTTCAATCCAATTACACCCTCAAAAACTTCCAAATAGCTATATTTCGGTATCTTGAGACACCCAATCGTAGCCTCAGCAAATTCCTCAACTTCTTCCATTAATTGGGTCAGGGAGAATGAGGGGCGATACCACTCCAGTATTGTGAACTCCGGGTTATGACGAGATGTAGAAGGGTCCCCCCTAAATGCTTTGCAAATTTGATAGATTGGACCAACTCCGATAGCCAAAAGACGTTTCATTTGCAATTCAGGAGAGGTCTGCAGATAAAATCTTTGAGAATTAGAGGTAGGACCAAAGAACGCATTAACAGGATCCAGATGTACATCAGTAGATACAGAACGCGACAATACTGCAGTCTCCACCTCTAAGACACCTCTATCTGCGAAAAACTTTCTGGTAATCGCAAGTAACTTGGCACGAAGTTTCAGTGTGGCAAGGGACGCGCCAGATTTCCATTCATCCATAACTTGATCTATTTATTAACCCGGTTTTGATATTCCCCGGTGCGTGTATCAACTCTCAAGACATCTCCAATATTTATAAACAATGGAACCTTAACCACTGCCCCGGATGAAAGTTTAGCTGGTTTCGTGCCCCCTTGTGCTGTATCACCTTTCAATCCGGGGTCCGTTTCAACAACCTCCATTTCAATAAAATTGGGCGCGGTTACCGAAATAGGTGCGTCATTCCAAAGAATGACTTGATAAATATCTTGCTCCTTCAACCAATTTTCAGCTTCTCGAATAGCGTTCTTATCGGCCGCAACTTGCTCATAGCTTTCATCTGTTTTCATAAAGTGCCAGAACTCGCCATCGTTGTATAAATACTCCATGTCTGTTTCCATCACATCCGCCGCTTCAATAGACTCTCCAGACTTATAGGTGCGCTCCCATACTCGACCGTTCAGTAAATTTCTAAACTTTACCCTGTTAAATGCTTGACCTTTGCCGGGCTTGACCACCTCATTTTCCAGAATAGAGCAAGGCTCATCATCTACGAGTACTTTCAAACCGGACTTAAATTCATTTGTAGAGTAAGTTGCCATTTTTCCCTCACTAGTATCTAGCTAATAATCACTATTAATTTCTGTCAGTAGGATAAAATCTTGTTATGATTCGCCTGCAAGATCGCATAGCGGGCACGTTAATGACCCACAGAGCTCTAAAAATAATTCCTTCAATCAAGTCAAAAAATTGGCAAGAGATATTATCTGATCTAATTACAGATCCAAAGGAATTACTGCAAATTCTGCGACTTGATATTAACAAAAAACCCGTAAGTTTATCTGCGCTCTCTCAGTTCCCGCTCAAAGTTCCTCGCCCATTCGTTGAGGCTATGCAACCAAACAATTGGAATGATCCCTTATTGCTTCAAATATGGCCGTCTAAGGACGAAGAGATAAGCCCTAGTGAATATACATCTGATCCATTGTACGAAGTAAAGTTTAACCCAGTTGCAGGGCTTCTGCATAAGTATCAAGCGAGAGTGCTTCTAACAGCCGCACCCCATTGTGCGATTCACTGCCGATACTGCTTTCGACGACATTTCGATTATCAGTCTAATACACCTAGTCGAGAAGAGTGGAGTAACTCCCTCGATTATATTAAGGCTGACCCATCTATTCAGGAAGTGATCCTTAGTGGAGGAGACCCGCTAGCCATTTCGGATAAGCAGCTACTCTGGTTAATACGGGAGCTCGAATCAATCTCGCATCTCAAAATTCTTCGTATTCACTCCCGGGTACCTATAGTCTTACCACAAAGAATAACACCCCAGTTAATCGCAATGATTGATCAGTCAAGGTTTGACGTAGTCATGGTGGTGCATTGTAATCACAGTCAGGAAGTTTCAGACAAGGTAAAGCAAGGAATAGAAGCGCTAAGACTAAGTAAGATCACTTTACTCAATCAATCCGTTGTTTTAGCGGGCATT
>CACAEJ010000003.1 GCA_902531515.1 uncultured Pseudohongiella sp. | reverse complement strand
AGGTGAAGAGGAACTACTAATTGATTTAATTACCAATAGAGTGCCCCCAGGTGTTGATGAAGCAGCTTACGTCAAGGCTGGATTTCTATCCGCTATAACTAAAGGAGAAATAACTTCGCCCTTGGTCGATAAGAACTTAGCTGTTGAGCTTTTAGGCAGCATGTTGGGCGGTTATAACATTTCGACTTTAGTAAGCCTTCTAGAAGACAGTGAACTATGCGACCAAGCTGCCGACCAGCTCTGCAAGACACTACTGATGTTCGATGCGTTTTACGACGTGTTAGATCTCGCAAATAACGGCAACACCCAAGCGCAAAGAGTTTTGCAATCATGGGCAGACGCTGAATGGTTCTCCAACAAGCCTGAAATACAGGAACGCCTGACCGTTACCGTCTTAAAAGTTCCCGGGGAAACTAATACAGACGATCTGTCACCTGCTCAAGATGCGTGGTCCAGGCCAGATATTCCTCTCCACGCTAAGGCCATGTACAAGAATCCAAGAGATGGGATTACTAACGTTGAAAATCAACTTGCGGAACTTAAACAAACGGGTTTCCCTATTGCTTTAGTGGGAGACGTGATGGGAACAGGTTCGTCTAGGAAGTCGGCAACTAATTCAGTTCTATGGCATATCGGTGACGATATACCTTATATACCGAACAAGAAAGCAGGAGGCATTTGTATCGGCGGGAAAATAGCACCTATCTTTTTTAACACCATGGAAGATGCTGGCGCGCTGCCATTTGAGTGTGATGTAGATTCGCTGAATACTGGGGATATTATTGATATAAATGTTTATGAAGGAACGGTCAAGAATCACGAAAATCAGGCTTTGCTTACAGAATTTGAATTAAAGACAGATGTACTACTCGACGAGGTAAGGGCAGGCGGCAGAATACCGCTAATCATAGGTCGAGGTTTAACTCAGAGAGCAAGAGAAGCATTGAATTTAAGGCCATCTGATGTCTTTAGATCCCCTGTCGGGGGAAAAGACACTCCCGCCGGCTTCACCTTAGCACAAAAGATGGTCGGTCGAGCATGCGGAGTAGAAGGCGTAAGCCCCGGCAGCTATTGTGAACCAAAAATGACAACTGTCGGTAGTCAAGACACTACTGGCCCAATGACTAGAGATGAGTTAAAAGATCTTGCTTGTCTTGGTTTTTCGGCTGACCTAGTAATGCAGTCATTTTGCCACACCGCGGCCTATCCCAAACCGGTCGATATTGAAACGCAGCACTCCTTACCGGATTTCATCCACACAAGGGGCGGCGTATCGCTTAGGCCGGGAGATGGAATAATCCATTCATGGCTTAATCGAATGTTACTCCCTGATACCGTCGGAACCGGTGGCGACTCCCATACAAGATTTCCCATAGGTATATCGTTTCCAGCGGGCTCAGGACTCGTAGCATTCGCTGCAGCGACGGGTGTTATGCCTCTGGACATGCCCGAATCAGTTTTGGTTAGGTTCAAAGGTGAAATGCAACCTGGCATAACCCTTAGGGATTTAGTGAATGCTATTCCTTATGCAGCACTCCAGAGTGGCGATCTTACTATAGAGAAAAAAGGTAAGAAGAATATATTCTCAGGGCGTATACTTGAAATAGAAGGACTTCCCGACCTCAAGGTCGAACAAGCTTTTGAAATCTCGGACGCCTCTGCTGAAAGATCCGCTGGTGGCTGCACAATACGTCTAAATAAAGAACCTATTATTGAATATTTTAAGTCGAATATAACTCTTCTTCGATGGATGATTGACAATGGCTATCAAGACTCCCGAACATTAGAACGAAGAGCACAAGCTATGGAAGAATGGCTCGCTGATCCGGTACTTCTTGAGCCTGATGCAAACGCTACATATTTTAAAACTATCGAAATTGATCTCAACGAAATCAAAGAACCGTTGTTAGCTTGCCCTAATGATCCTGACGACGTTAAAACCCTATCCGAAGTTAACGGTACAGAAATAGATGAAGTATTTATCGGCTCTTGTATGACCAATATTGGTCACTTTCGCGCTGCCGCAGAAGTCTTGAAGCAGGTCGAAGGATCCCTCCCAACACGGCTATGGGTAGCACCTCCGACCAAAATGGATGAACATCAATTAACAGAAGAAGGGATCTACAATATATTTGGGACGTCAGGTGCCCGAACCGAGATGCCTGGATGCTCGTTATGTATGGGCAACCAAGCGAGGGTTGCCGCTAATTCCACAGTTGTGTCAACATCGACGAGAAATTTCCCGAATAGATTAGGCCAAGGAGCCGATGTTTTTCTAGCTTCATCTGAATTAGCCGCAGTAAGTGCCGCCATAGGAAAAATTCCAACTATGTCGGAATACATGCAGTATATGTCTGGGATAGACACCATGTCAGAGAGTATTTATCGATATCTTAATTTTGACGAAATAGAAGACTTCGTGGAAGCATCGGATCGAGCTAAGAATATTCCTCTGACCAACATTCAAGGTGTTGCCTGATGGAATTTAGAAGAAATCAACGTGGCCCTATCCGACAGTACTTTTCACAACCACTTCAAAGACGTCTTTTGATAGTTTAGGAGTTTCCTTTACCCGTCGAAGCTGAGCCTGCATAAGGCCCTGCCTGCGAATATCGAATTTTTTCCAGCGAGTTAACGGGGTCATCAATCTAGCTGCAATCTGTGGGTTAATTTTATCTAGCTCAATGACACGATCCCCTAGAAACTCGTAGCCCAGCCCCCCGGTTTGATGAAATTGAACGTGGTTTTGTGAGCAAAACGCACCTATCAACGAGCGCACTTTATTGGGATTTTTCATCTCAAAGGCTTCATGCCTACATAACTCCTTAACTTGGTTCAACGCCCCTTCCCGAGGGTTCAAAGCCTGAGTTATAAACCATTGATCTACCACGAGAGGTTCATGCTTCCATTGTTCGTAGAACAACTCGAGAGCACTTTCGGCTTCTTTAAAGTGAGTCCTTGGAGAATAAAAAACTAAACATCTCAATGCCGCCAACTGATCAGTCATATTGTCTGATTGAATAAATTGTTGAAAACACTTCTCAACCCACTCCTGCTTTCCTGTCCTCATTAAATAAGCTAAGGATAAATTCTTCAAGGCTCTTTGAGCCATTTCGGTCGAGTCAGAAGAATATTTCTCAGTTTGAATATTTGAGTGGTATAGCTCACTAAAATCGCTCATGAGCTCAGTCGCAAGAGCGTTAGCGACAGTCTGTCGAGCGAGGTGAATCTTATCAACAGCCGCCACTTCGGATTGTTCGATCAGCGAACCTTCTGTTGGCAGCTCAAGTAAATGAGCAATCATTGCCTTATCTACATTTTTTTCATTAAGTGAGTCAGCAAGAATCGACTTGAAAGCCTGACTCAAAATTGAGGATACTCTTGTATTTTCTTTAGTATCCGCAACCTTCAAATTCATAATAACTTGCGTCGCCAGTGATTGTGCCGCATTCCATCGATTAAACCCATCAGTGTCATGAACCATTAAAAAGTAGAGATCCTCTTCTGTATATGAATACTGTAACTTAATGGGCGCGCTAAAATTTCTTAATAGTGAAGGAATAGGTTTTGAATCAACTTCATGAAAGACAATTTCTTGTGAAGACTCCGTTATAGGATAAATTCGATCATATATTTTCTCTGCCTCGTGGTCATCTGGTTCAGTAACTAGAGGTAGCTCCTCACCCTCTTTACTTAAAAGGCCAAGTCTCAGCGGTATATAGAAAGGTTTTTTATTTAGTTGGCCAGGAGTTGCCTTACAGTCTTGAACAATTGAGAGTGAAAATGTTTTACTAGCCTCGTTATAAGAACTGGTGATCTTTAGCTCTGGCGTGCCTGCCTGAGAGTACCATAGCCTGAATTGTTCCAGATCAATACCACTCGCTTCCTCCATCACATATACGAAATCTTCAGTTGTAACCGCTTGCCCATCGTACTTTTCAAAATATAAATCTGTCGCTTTTCTAAATTTGATTGGACCCAAAATCTCGCTAATCATTCGAACTACTTCGGCTCCTTTTTCGTATATAGTCACTGTGTAAAAATTTGAAATCTCCATATAAGAGTCAGGTCTAACTGAATGTGCCATAGGGCCTGAATCTTCAGCAAATTGAATTGTCTTTAAAAAAGCAACGTCTTCTACTCGTTTTACAACCCTAGATCCCATATCCGCTGAGAATTCAGAGTCACGAAATACTGTGAAGCCCTCCTTCAGACTTAATTGGAACCAATCTCTACAGGTAACTCGATTCCCTGACCAGTTATGAAAATATTCATGAGCTACCACCGCTTCAACTCTCTGGAAAGATGCATCAGTTGTCGTATTTGGATTCGCTAACACACAAGATGTATTGAATATATTTAAACCCTTATTTTCCATTGCCCCCATATTGAAATCATCCACGGCCACTATCATGAAAATATCAAGATCATATTCTCTACCGTAAACTTCTTCGTCCCATTCCATCGCATTCTTCAATGATCGCATTGCATGATCACATTTTTCGATATCTTTATCCTCAACAAAGATCCGCAGCTTGATAAGTCGATCGCTTCGAGTTTTAAATTCATCATCAAAGCTTACTAGGTTGCCAGCCACTAGTGCGAACAAATAACTAGGCTTCTTAAACGGGTCTTCCCAGCAGACCCAATGCCGGCTCGGATCATTGACATCGAAGCCTTCATTGATCTTATTACCATTAGAAAGTAGAACCGGGTATCTATCTTTGTTTGCAGTGATTCTCGTCGTAAATGAGGACATGACATCAGGCCTGTCCAAGTAATAAGTGATTTTGCGGAACCCCTCGGCCTCACACTGCGTACAGAATTTATCGTTAGACTTATACAGACCCTCGAGAGATGTATTATTTTGTGGCTCAATAGTCACCACACAAGTCATTGTGAATTTTTCCTTATCGTCGGAAAGAATCCTTGTGAGTTCAAGTATGGTAAGATTCTCATCGTCTTTATGAAACTCTTTTGAAGTTAACTGAACATCATTCAAACAAAGCTGCTCAAGAACTAGATCTTTGCCATGCAGAACTAGAGAATCTGAAAATACTCCTTCAAAATTTTTGTTCCTGGAAAATAAAACCTTCGACGTGACTATCGCTTTATCTTCGTAGAGATCAAAATTGAGATCCGTTTTTTCAATATAAAATTCCGGTTGCATATAATCTTTGAGGTATGTAGTTCTAGCTTGAGAGTCTTTCATAACCGTTTTGCCTCGGATTTCCTAGTGATGCAATTCTATTTCGTACCCGGAAAATTTGCGGAGGTTGATGACACCACCTTCAAAAATAAGATACTGGCCTTTGATGCCTACTAACCTGTCTTCGACTATCGAATCGTTATCAAGATTATAAGATGAGATCTTTTCGGGATATTTGGTGACTGGATATGAGATACTTACCGCCCCGATACCATTTAAGATACTAACACCAAAAGGATCGTACCTTTCCTTTATCTCATCTATTTCTGACCTGAAACTTTCCAAAATATTTTTAGCCTCAAGGTTCAGATCTAAAGGCCTAGCAACACCCTTTAACATATCTCTCCAGTTTGTTTTATCTGCTATTTGCTGTTTTATTAAAACCTCCAAAATCCCAGATTGAAGTCGATTTCTTACCCGAATTATTGGAAGAGCTTGGGTGGCACCCTGATCCACCCATCGTGTAGGAATTTGTGTGGCTCTGGTGATTCCAACCTTTAAACCAGAGGAGTTTGCAAGATAGACAATATGATCCTGCATGCAAGAACCCTCATCGCATCGACATTTTTCTGGATGAATCAAGCAAGTAAAAAACTGCTGCAGCTTCTGAAAGCATGGATAACAATATCCTTGATTAAAACTTTTCTTAGTTTTCCTTCCGCACTCAACACAATATATATTACCAGTGAAAACAATCTTCGCACCTGAATTAATCATCGAGTTCAATGGGAACTGCAATTTACTCAACGACATAGCATATTGAACAGTCTCCTCAAGACGGGAGTTCATTTTTCTAAGCGTACCACTTCCAATTAGTTCCACTTAAATCCTCCTAATCTGCACTCACAAAGTTCCATCTTCTTCTAACATCACTTACTCTTAGAAGTGCAAGATGGCACTTTTGCAATAGTTTGTGAGTCTTTAGAGAAATGTCTAGCTTCATATAAAATGAGAATTTGTAAGCAGTGCTCAACTTGTTCACGCCTTAGTCGCGTTCCGTCTTTCCACTTACCAACTTCAACCGCAGTCTGAATCGTTTTATAAGTATCTTCATCCATTATTGAGATTAATTGCTCTATTGATTCTGGATTAATATCTAAAATCTCATTCATAGCTCATCCTGAGCTTAATTCGATCAAATAAGACATGGCATATACCAAAAACTAAGCCAGAAAGTAATCCACCAAGATGAGCGGCCGTAGCAATCCAGGATGATGCAAACAATTCCATTAGAACTAAAGAGCAAACAAAAAACATGAATAAATTGTGATTTATGATCTTAAATCTCTGTGATTGAAAGACTGATAATATCCAAGAGTAACCTGCTAGCCCGTAGATGACGCCAGACATTCCACCAAAATTATTATACTCAATTGCTAAATATTGAACTGTGTTACTTATGAAAGAAATCAAGGCAACTAATGATATGAAAAACCAGGCTGGCAAGACCTCTTCCAGTTGTTTTCCAAAATACCACATCCAAATCATATTGAAGACCAAATGCAATTCACCAAAATGAAGAAACATCGGAGCAACTGTTTTAAGTGCAGCAGACAAGGAAGTAAGCTGGCTAAAGATCTCAACTAAGCTATGAGAATCGGAAAGCGGATAGAGAAGAACGGAGTACGTTGCCATATTACTTCCCAACGAAGTATGGATCGCAACAAACAAACTGGTCAGTATTAAGAAACTGGTTACTGGTGCCTGTAAAAGCCATTTAACTAGTGTGATGAATTGTATTAGGCCCGGAACGGGCTTTCCTTCAGCAAAATTTTCCTCTAAATGTAGGTTGTCGGCCATATAAAGTGTGAGCGAGCTCTTTACGTTATTTAAATCCCCGAGGTCAGCAATGTAAATCGACTGCGATCCTGCTTCTTCTATTATCCGATGACTAATACCTTTTTGTTTAAGAAATCTGGAGTATCGACTAAGATCCTCATCCAGGTCTAAACTTGCAACCTTAATCATCTTTTCTATCCAGACGACTACCCCAACCCAACTTACTTCGACAAGCTTCATAAAAGCTATGATTTGGAGGGTGAATCAAATGTAAGGGAACATTTTTCTTGGTTATCAAAAATTCATCTCCGCTACTCGCTGAATATTTCAAATCACCATCACAACTTATTTGCGGCTGCCTAGAGCCAGTCGATGGAATCACAATCTTTATCATACTATCGCCATCAACAACCACGGGTCTGCTAGACAATGAATGGGGGTACATAGGGGCCAGAACTATCGCGTCGAGACTCGGATGCATAATCGGTCCGCCCGCTGATAGCGCGTAAGCTGTTGATCCCGTTGGAGTCGCAATGATTAAACCATCCGATTCCTGACTATAAACAAAGGTACCATCAATAAATAGCTCAAACTCAATCATCTGTGCAGCACTTCCCGGGTGCAGAACGACATCATTAAGAGCGGAACCTAGATAATCTTTCTCACTGCCCTTTACAAGCGCAATGTCTAACAAAAATCTTTTTTCTACATCATACAAACCCGATAAAACATCATCGACTTTTGATTCAATTTCGTCAGGTAATATGTCCGTCAAAAAGCCAAGTTTTCCTCGATTCACCCCAATAACAGGAACGTTTGAAGATGCAACATATTTGGATACATTCAACATGCTACCATCTCCACCCACGACTATAAGGAGATCACAACTCACACTTAAGTCAGTTTTTGAAACTATCTCCTTCGGCGGATTTTCTAATAATTTAGCAGTACCGATATCTGTGATAATATATAGGTCCTTCTTGCTGAGGTAAGACATCAGCCTCTCGAGAGACGAGACTACTCCAGCATGGTCAGGTCGGCCCACAAGCCCTATATTTTTAAACTCT
Organism: uncultured Pseudohongiella sp.; assembly: GCA_902531515.1. Classification (GTDB taxonomy): domain Bacteria; phylum Pseudomonadota; class Gammaproteobacteria; order Pseudomonadales; family Pseudohongiellaceae; genus UBA9145. Next base: position 102,293 of record CACAEJ010000003.1, on the reverse strand, counting down.
GGCACGGTCATAGATTTGAATTTGTATAACCCTAACTTGATATGAGTGATATTATATCATGCAAAGCAAGAATAAATCCGAAAGGTTAAGGTTCAGTCGAATAAGGCTAGATGCATATTCTATCCTATTTCTCATGATTTAATTACTAACTAATGATGAAGACCTCCAGTATGAATCGCAACCACTTCAGCATCAGGTGGCACAGCACCGCGATCTAGGAGTTGACTAAGTCCGTAAAACATCTTCCCAGTATATACGGGCTCGATTGGCAAGTTAGTTTCTCTCATAAAATTATCAACAAACTCGAGCAATCTAGCGTTTGTTTTAGCATACCCACCACAATGATAATCATCTTCGATTTGCCACGAGATTAACTCCTCATTCGGCGATCTACTCTTTGTCAATGCTAGATAATTTGTGACTTCTCGATACAAATAACCAGGCGCCTTTAAAACAGAGAATCCGATGACTTTGGTACGTTCCAATCGACTGCCGCCTAATACAATTCCGGCTAGAGTAAGTCCCGTGCCGCAAGCAAGAATAATATATCTTAATTTACTCTGGCTTACCTGTGGAATAAATTGAGGAATCTCCGAACAACCTAATAAGGCCTCTTTATTACTCCCGCCTTCTGGCAAGATATAAAAATCTCTGAATTGAGATCGCAGCCTACTGATAAAATCTTCTGAAGATTTTAAACGATAGTCCTCTCTGCTAATTGCGTGAAGCTCCATGCCTTGTTGGTCACAAAATTTCAGAATAGGATTTAACGGCCTGACAATCTCGCCCCTCACAAAGCCATGAGTCTTGAATGAATATATCCTTCCAACCGCAGCCAGAGCCCTCAAATGATTAGAGTATGCTCCTCCGAAACTTACAACTACAGGGCTTCCCAATTTATGTATTTTTTCAATATTATACTTAAGCTTAAAAATTTTGTTCCCACCCACTTCCAAGTTCATCCGATCCAAACGAAGGATCTTTAGACGAATTCTATGCTTGGAAAAATCGGAAAACTCAACATCTTCTAAAGGCGGATCAATCAGAGAGATCTTATCAATAAGCATAAGTATCTTAAAAAGAGGTATTTGTTAGCCCGAAAAAAATTGTCGCACTTTGGTATAAACAAAAATTCGACAAGTCAACTTATAGCGATTAAGTTTTAATGGATGATAGATAACTAGCGATCTCATTTGGTGCGCTCATAGAAGCCACAGCTTCTGCCTGAGGGTTATAATTAGTATTAGTATTAACATCGTAAGCCCAGGTCTTCCCATCCATATCATAGATAATTTCGATGCCAGCAATACCAATATCGTTATGTATCAAAAACTCCTCGAACTGATTTAAATCATTTAAGCTAAAATCGTTTCGAATAGTAAACTTATTCTGTTCCACCGTTGGACAATTTGAATCCAATTCACATGCCTCCGCTGGACATAGCTCAAATCCATCACTCGTATCTACCTCTACTGCATAGAAAAATTTGCTATTAACAAATTCCATACGAGTTATGGACTGCGAAGGGGCTTGGATATATTGCTGAAGCAGAGTAATTCCGTCTGGTGAACTTTCAAAAGAATCACCTGTTAAATAATTCTCCAAAGTGTTACGACTTTCGAACTTTCTGACACCCAAGCCCTTCCCTGCTCTATTGTGCTTAGTTATCAGAGGAAATTCAATATCGTTCGCAGCATCCAACAAATCAGTTACACGAAGGGCGCAAAAAGTTTTAGGAACTCGAATACCAAAGCTTTCAAGTTCTTGATACTGCCTAATTTTGCTAATCTCCAGATCTAAAGCTTTGGGTCCATTTACAACCACTCGACCATGTCGCTTTAACCAAGATAAAATCCCTGCAGTTAATTCAGGTTCATATCTGTGTCCCCTTGTGTGGGAAGATGCGCTCATTCTATTCCAGTAAACTGCCTTTGGCGGAACTCTTGACAAATCCAAACTCATGTCAGGCAGATACCAAAACTCATGATCAAGATTTAGCTCGTTAAAAGCCTCAGCAAATGGTGAAATCCACTCGTTGTTTTCGTGAATTACAATGATCATAGATTAATTTTCCCTAGAGATTGCCGAACTCGTTAGAAATAGATGTTGGCAGTATCATAAATTTCACACTAATTTCAATTATAAGTGATATAGGATCTCTTTTCATTACCACTATAAATTCGAAAGAAAATAAAAATGTTATCCAACCCAAGTCCAAATTACTCCGCCAATCGTAAGTTCAAGCATGCACAAAACTAACTCGTCGGTTCAAATAGATAATCAACTCACTAAGTGGCTCGAAGGTGAATTACGCTCTGACCATGCCGGAGAGACGGGTGCCGTATGGATTTATCGGGGAATCTTAGCGACTTGCACAGATCCTGGGGTGAGGGATTTTGCTCAACAGCACCTGGAGACAGAAAAACAACATCTAAAGCTAATCGAGGCATTCTTGCATAGAGATCAGCGATCTTGGTTGTTGCCGCTTTGGAGAGTCGCGGGTTTTTTAACTGGCGCATTACCGTCGATATTTAGTTCAAATGCGGTACTCGCTACAGTTTCGACTGCAGAGACCTTTGTCGTTTCGCACTATATGGCGCAAATCGGTCGACTTCAATCTCACAATTCCCACAACAATATTTGCAGGGTACTACAATCATGTTGCGATGATGAGGCAAAACATGAGTCAGAGGCTTCGAATTTGCTTAACGGAAGGCCTTCGTTCTTCTTACGGGTCTGGTGTGCCCTGGTTAGTTCAGGCTCAAATCTAGCAGTCAAATGCGCGCGAGTTATATGAGATAGATTTGGGAACGTTGACCTTGTCTAAAAAACTAAAAGAGAAATTATCCGAGGCAGATCGTCGCAGAGTTATCGAGATGGCATGGGATGACAAAACTTCGTTTGAAGACATCGCCATCAACTATGATTATAACGAGAAAGAAGTTGTTCATCTGATGAGAAAAAATTTAAAAAGAGAATCCTACAAAAAATGGCGTCAGCGTGTCAGTGGGCGCAAATCAAAGCATTTTAAGAAGTTACAAGCGCATGCCTGAAGGACCAGAAATAAAGCATGCTGCAGATCGCCTATCAAACGTATTGGTGGGCAAACACTTAGTCAATGTATACTTTTTCACTGAAAGACTTAAAAAATATGAAATTGTTTTAGAAGGTGCCAAGGTAAACTCTATAAAAACTCGGGGGAAAGCTTTACTCACCTACCTGGACTCAGGACACACAATATACTGTCACAATCAACTATACGGAAGGTGGTATTTCTCGAAAGCAGGAAGCTTACCAAAAACACAGCGATCTCTCCGAATGGCGCTTGACACGAGCGCCGAACGAGCTCTTTTATATAGCGCGAGTGACATTGATGTCCTCCAAGCCACGGAAGTTGATAACCATCCTTTCCTAGCAAAGATCGGGCCTGATGTATTAGATAAAGAGCTAGCATGGAATGCTATTTCAACACGTTTACTGGATGAAAAATTCACGAAGCGGCAATTGGCATCTCTTTTTCTTGATCAAAGATTTTTAGCAGGAATTGGAAATTATCTTAGATCCGAAATCCTTTTTGACGCTCAAGTAAACCCTTTAAAAAAGCCGAAAGAACTAGACAGAAAAACCCTTAACAATATCGCTCGAAGTTCACTAAAAATTAGTCACAGAGCTTACACTCAAAAGGGAGTAACTAATTCCGAATCACTTGTTCGAAGACTTCGAAAAAAGGGTTTGAGCCGAGCGAGATATCGGCATGCTGTTTTTGGACGAGATGGCCTTAAGTGTTACGTCTGCGAGACTGTAATAAAGAAAATCTCCGTTGGAAACAGGCGACTATATTTGTGCCCCCTATGTCAGAGCGAAAATTAAGCAAGGCTAGACTCAGTCGAGTAGCTGTCAAGAAATTATCTAAATCTTGTAAGGTTTGCGGAAAGCCCTTCACTTGGAGAAAAAAATGGCAAAAAGACTGGAATGAAGTTGTCTACTGCTCTGAGCGTTGCCGAAGGAATTGGCGGTCCGGGCGGCACTCAAAGACGCAAGCTTCGGAGTGACTTGTCATATCCCAAAAACCTTGAAATCTTTAATAATTCTATCTTTGGAGGAAACGATGCAAGGAATTTTCGCCAGGTGACCAGGAAGTGTGCGAAAATTTGCATAGAAATTGCCATGTTGCTCTAGCCCATCACCGTGATATTATTATGATCCAGCTAAATTCCCATTTAAGATTGGGGAAAAGTTAAAAATAATTCGAATGCCAGGATATCTTGTTATGGACATACCGATACTTCCTTTAGCTTGCATACTAGCGCTGAATATACTTTCAACGCCTTTATTTGCTCAAGATAATATAGACATAGGCAACGTTGGAGAAAGCCCATACGAAGTTGTTACTTATTGGGCTGAGCCTTTTGCTGAAAAAGGATTCGCGTTTGGCGGTGCGTCGGGGGTACTGTCTGATCACCCCGGCCGGTTAATCGTAAGTCAGCGGGGCGAAACCAGAATACCTTTAGATGTACCCAGAGATTTTCATGGATTTGCGGGCGAGCTCGGCATCAGCGTTTTAACTGAAGAAGAGAGACGGACCTGGCAGAACTGTATTTTTATTCTCGACGCAAACGGTAATGTGGTTGATATCTGGGACCATCTTGATTACCTCTGTGAAGGAGCCGAAGGGCCTGGCCCAGAGCGCATCAGGGTCAGTCCCTATGATCCTGAGCGCAAGTTATGGGTGATCAATCAAACACACCATCAGATTTATGTAATTTCAAATGATGGCAGCGAACTATTAGCAACTTACGGCGAGAAGGGAATGCCAGGCAAAGACGCGACCCACTATGGCAGCCCACAAGATGTAGCGTTCATGCCGGATGGCCGAATTCTTGTGGCTGACGGTCTACTCAACAATCGAGTTGTCGTATATGACAACGAGATGAACTACCTGACCGAGTTTGGTAGTGGAGGAACTGTTCCTGGTGGGACAAATGGAATTCATTCGCTGAGTATAGGACCTGAGGGACGGATCTTCGTGCTAGACCGATCCGGTTATGGAGTAAATATCTGGCGAGCAGGAGAAAGCTACACAGAATTTAGCTTCGAACGTCGAATTGATATTTCGGGCATGGCTTTAGATGTTATTGTCAATAAGAACGATTTTTGGATGACAGCTCATAACCCGTTACGCTTCATCAATTTCGATTTTGAAGGCAATCAAAAATATACCTGGTTGGTTCCCGCAGAATTACCCGACGGTTTTCGTGAAGTTCACAGCTTTAGTGTTTCTTCCGAAGGTATAATGTATGGCGGCGACAATATCTATGGGCGACCTCAAAAATGGATAGCCAAACCTGGTGCGAATCCTGAACTGCTGATCGAACCACCCTGGGTTGGATATTAAGCAGTAGGGTAACTAATTTAATTAGTAAAAGGGCCGATTCCTCCACTCCAATTCTTAAGACAGAGCCGGCTGCTTAAGCCAATAGTGGCCTCTTTTACCGTGTGGAATCATAGTCACGCCACAACCATCGCATAGTATCCGGAAAAATCGCGCCTCCATGCTCTAAGTTGTGACCACCATCGCCCCAAGCCGTCATGTAGTCATAGCCTGCAAATTCCAATGAGTCAGCTAACTGTTGATTAGCAATCCACCAATTGCCTGGTCGAAGATTTAAATCATTCGAACCGTCCTGCAGGAAAATCCGAATGGGTTTGACCGAGCTTTGCCTTACCAAATCAGAATACAGGTGGCCACCTCGTATATTGGTGAAACTGCCAATATGACTAACAACCTTGCTGAATTTGTCAGGTCGTTGCCATGCAACAGTGAATGCGCAAATACCTCCAGAACTAAGCCCAGCGATAGCCCAACCTTCTCGATTGTTTGTAATACGGTAGTTTTTTTGAACTTCAGGAATTATTTCCTCCAGCAGAAAACGGGAATATACATCTGTCGTCGAATCATATTCGAGACTTCGATTTCGCGCCGGGCCTTCAAGATTATCGCCAATGAAATGGCCTGGGTTTACAAAGACACCAATGGTTACTGGCATCTCTCCTCTATGGATAAGATTATCGAACACGACCGGTACCCTAATGGGACCAGTTTCATTCATATAGGCAGCCCCGTCTTGAAATACCATAAGTGCCGCAGGGGTCTGACCATCATACTGATCTGGCACATAGATCCACCAATCACGTTCAGTGTTGCGATAAATTTCACTCTCTTCAAACCGTAGCTGAATTATTTCACCCTGGGGAATTCCTGACTGACGTTGAGAATCTGGACCAAGTTCATAAGACGTCTGTGCGAGACTCACCGCCGATACAGTAGTCGCTATTGCAGTAATTAATGCTCGTAGCATCTTTCTACTCCTTCAAATTATTGGTTAGTAATGACGTACCCATCTCTCCGTTACCTATATAAAGGAATAAAGTGCCCACCTAGAGTTATGTGGTTAGGCATATGTTTTAGACCACATAGAAACCATCTGATCCAGCTACGTAAAGAAGAGTGGAATCGATGTTTTTTATTCCGACAAGTGTCACTACTTCATCATACATGATCTCGGACAAGCTGGGGACTAAGTCTCGAATCTCTTCTTGGAATTCTTCTGTAAAATTGTTATCACGAGTAACAACAGATATCAGAGAGTTAAATGGCGGACCGGACGGGACTCGAACCCGCGACCTCCGGCGTGACAGGCCGGCATTCTAACCAGCTGAACTACCGGTCCGCGACAAAGCTGTTTGGTGGGTGGTGAGGGATTTGAACCCCCGACATTCGCCTTGTAAGGGCGACGCTCTCCCAACTGAGCTAACCACCCGTAACAGGAGAGACGCGAATTTTACCGACTTAACACAGCATGTCAACAATACCTTAAGCGTCATGCTCATAGCAATTGTTAGTACACTCTAGCCCAACATAATACTACAGAGCGTGATCCTTAAATTCGAACGGATCAATCGATTCATCTCTTATTTTACTCGCGTCTAGTTTCATCCTACTTTGGATTAACTGTTTTGCCGAGGCGAACTCTTTCGGCCGATTAACGCAATCTGCCGCAACAATTCTCGATTCCTTCATATAAAACAGCGATAAGCCATTTTTGTTAGGGGAAGTTAAATCACCTCTTACCACAACGTCGTCCTCACTATTCTGTAACCCAACCATCTGAATCTTCATGTCATATTGATCTGACCAAAACCATGGGATAGATTCATAACTCTGCTCCTTACCGGCAATATTGCTGGCTGCACATCTTGCTTGATCATTTGCGTTTTGAACAGATTCAAGAGTGATAACTCTGTCATAGAAGCAATTGTAATGCTCCGTGCAATCACCGGCAGCATAAATGTCCTCTTCGCTTGCTTGACATCTTTCATTAACGATAATTCCTGTTTCTACGTTTAAACCTGATTTTTTGGCCACACTAATATTAGGCGTTATACCGATTCCGATAATAACAATGTCGCAAGCTAATCGTTCCCCATTATCACATACTACAAACTCTGCCCTTTTGTCTCCGTCAAAATGGCTTACTCCGGTTTGCAACATAAACCTCACACCATGTTCTTCGTGGATTGTTCTCATATACTGAGAGAGATATGGACTGGTCACCCTTTCTAAAATTCTTTCTGCTATATCAATTACTGTGACCTCTATTCCCTTTTTTCTTAGAACCGCTGACACTTCAAGACCTATGTATCCAGCACCGACGATTACTGCTCGTTTTTTCCCAGAAAATGAAGACTGTATTCTCATTGCATCAGCAGCGTTGCGCAGATAAAACACATTAGCGAATTGTTCACTTTGGGGAATCTTTTTCACTTTTGAACCAACACAGAATGCTAGCTTTCCATACTGGAATTTTTCATCACCGTTCAACACTAACGTCTTACTGACGATATCAACTGCAGTGACTTTATTACCTAAGCGAAGCTCGATGTTATTGTCCTCGAAGGCTTTTTCTGGACGCAAACGAATTTGATCTAGGTCCTTTCTACTATTTAGAAAATCTTTGGACAACGGTGGCCTATGATAGGGCAACTGGACATCGTCGCTGATTAACACTATCTCGTGAGACCATCCCTCTCTCCTAAGCTGCATCGCAAGAGAGACTCCCGCATGGCTCGCTCCGATAATGACACAATTAGTTTTTGACACACGCCCCTCTTTGCTTATGATCTACTACGAAATCTGCCAGTTTATAGGATCTTTGCCCAGGTTAACCAAATATTCGTTCGTTTTAGAGAAGTATTTACCACCCAAAAATCCTTTATGGGCCGAAAACGGTGAGGGATGTGCAGACTGCAAGACCAAATGTTTATCTTTGTTGATAAACTCACCCTTCTTCTGCGCATAGGCACCCCAAAGCAGAAAAGCTATTCCATGCTTCTCTTGGTTGAGTAATTCAATTATTCGATCTGTAAATTTTTCCCAACCTCTACCTTGATGAGAACCCGCTTTTCCGTGCTCTACAGTTAAGACTGAATTCAGGAGTAAAACACCTTGCGAAGCCCATGGATCGAGCGAACCGTGTTCGGGTGGACTAAAACCAAGATCCATCTCTAACTCCTTAAAGATATTCTGTAACGAAGGAGGAATCCTCGTGCCCCGACTTACGGAAAAACTCAAACCGTGAGCCTGGCCGAATCCATGGTAAGGGTCTTGCCCCAAAACAACAACTTTAGTCATATCAAAAGGCGTAGAGTTAAGAGCGTTAAATATTTGATCTCCAGGCGGATATATCTTTTTACCCAGCTTCTTTTGTTGTACAAGAAACACCCTGAGCTCTTTCATGTACTCTAAATCAAATTCACAACTTAACCGCGATTTCCAAGAGTGCTCTAAATTAATTTCCCTTGATCTGGCTTCAGGAGACTCAATCACTATCTTTTTCAGGTCGCATATGCGGGAAAAGTAACACGTCTTTTATAGAAGGCGAATTAGTAAATAACATTATTAATCGATCTATACCTATTCCTTCGCCCGCGGTTGGAGGCAAGCCGTATTCGAGTGCGGCAATGTAGTCTTCATCAAAGTGCATAGCTTCCTTGTCACCTGAATCTTTTTCAACCGCTTGAATTGCAAATCTTTGCGCCTGATCTTCCGGATCATTCAACTCAGAAAACCCATTAGCCAACTCCCGACCTCCAATGATCAACTCAAAGCGATCCGTAACTTCAGGCGAAATTTCATTTCTCCTTGCTAATGGCGACACTTCAATTGGATATTCGGTGATAAAGGTTGGTTGGTCTAACTTGGCCTCTACTCGCTGTTCAAATATCTCCATAACAATTTTACCAATTTCCCATTTTTCATCCAAAGTCACATCTAGTGATTTTGCTGTATCTATTGCAGCCTCTTTTGTCTTAAGTTGTTCCCGCTTCACAGCACAATAGTTTTCGACCGCTTCAAGCACGGTCATTCTTCGAAATGGTTTAGAGAAATCATAAGTAGAGCCTTGATAAATAACAATTGAGTCACCTAAAACTTCTTGAGAAAGAGTTTTGAACAAATCTTCTGTCAAATCCATCAAATCAGAATACGTCGCGTATGCTTGATAGAATTCAAGCATGGTAAATTCAGGATTATGTCGAGTTGAAAGTCCTTCATTCCTAAAATTTCTATTAAGTTCAAAAACCTTTTCAAAACCTCCAACGACTAATCTTTTTAAATAAAGTTCGGGAGCTACTCGAAGATACATCTCCTGATCTAAAGCGTTATGATGAGTTACGAAAGGTCTCGCTGTTGCCCCTCCAGGTATCACCTGCATCATAGGTGTCTCAACTTCCATAAAGTCTGCACTTTCGAAGTAATTTCTGATCGTCCTTATTATTTTTGATCGAACTTGAAATACGGTTCGGGAGTCTTGATTTACGATAAGATCGACGTAGCGCTGCCTGTAACGAAGCTCGGTGTCGTTAAGTCCTTTATGTTTATCTGGTAGAGGGCGAAGTGACTTAGTAAGAATCCGGAAAGACGAGACTCTAACGGTAAGCTCGCCTTTATTAGTCTTAAAAACTGAGCCTTCGACTCCGATTATGTCCCCAAAATCAAGTAACTTAATTTCCTCGCCAAGTTCACCCGGCAGTGTCTTGCTATTAAGGTAGAGTTGCAAGTGAACTCCCTCATCTAAAATAACAATAAAAGGTCCACGCATTCTGACAATTCGTCCCGCGGCAGAAACCTCTTGAGAAATTTCTTCAAGCTCAGGTTTTTCCATTTTCTCAAATTCAGAGTGTATCCAAGCAGCACTAACGCCTTTCTTAAAATCATTAGGGTAGGCTTCTCGTGTTGCTCTTATCTCTGAGAGCTTTTTTCGGCGAATTGAAATTAAGTTGTTCTCTTCTGCCAGCAATTCGTCTTTCTTGTCATCCGTCATATGCTTTCCTATAGACCCATTTTAAGGCTTGCTTCGATAAATGGATCAAGATCTCCATCTAAAACAGCACCAGTGCTTGTTACCTCAACATTTGTCCTTAAATCTTTGATTCTCGAAGCATCTAAAACATAGGAGCGAATCTGGCTGCCCCAACCTATGTCTGCTTTAGACTCCTCAACAGACTGCGCTTTCTCTTTTCGCTTTAGTTCCTCTAACTCATAAAGTTTTGCTTTTAGTTGTTTGAGAGCCATATCCTTGTTCTTATGCTGCGATCTTTGGCTTTGACACTGAACGACTATCCCGGACGGCTCATGGGTCAGTCTAACAGCGGAATCGGTTTTATTAACATGCTGCCCTCCTGCCCCACTTGACCTGTATGTATCAATTCGAACGTCCGACATATCAAGATCAACCTCAATATCATCACTGATTTCAGGAGAAACAAAGACGGACGCGAACGATGTGTGACGACGATTACCTGAGTCAAATGGTGACTTTCGCACTAACCGATGGACTCCGGTTTCCGTGCGAAGCCAGCCGAATGCAAAATCTCCTGTGAATTGCACTGTTGCACTCTTTATGCCAGCGACATCTCCCCCTGACACTTCCACTAACTGCGTGTTGAACCCTTTCTCCTCTCCCCAGCGCAAATACATCCGGAGCATCATTTCGGCCCAATCTTGGGCCTCAGTCCCTCCCGAACCCGCCTGAATCTCAAGGTATGCGTTCGCAGAATCCATTTCTCCTGAGAACATCCTCCGAAATTCAAGCAACTCTAGATTCTCTTCTATGCGCAAAAAGTCATTATTCGCCGCTAGATATAACTCTTCATCCTTTTCTTCATCTGCCAAGAGAAATAACTCTTCGGTCTCTTGTACACCCGACTGTAATTGCTCAATAGTATGGACGATTGACTCTAGTCTTGCCCTTTCCTTACCTAGAGCTTGAGCATACTCCGGCCTACTCCAAACTGTTGACTCTGCTAGCTCTAACTCAACCTCCGTTAACCGTTCTCGCTTTATCTCAAAGTCAAAGATACCCCCTGAGATTTTGTATGCGCTCAGTAAATTCTTTAAGTTTAGCTAGTGTACTATTTACTTCTATCATTAATACTATTCTTACCAATCAGACATCTTCATATTTTACTCCAATAAATCATTGATGCCAGTGTTTCCGCAACAAGACATGGGATCAAGAACAAGACTGAAAATGACAAACTTACAACAATTTTAATTTCGGCACTTAGTTAAGCATCATTTTTTAGAATGCTTAAATTTGAATCCATCGTAACAAAGGGTATATCAAGGCCATTAAGCCACTTGATGGCATCAGGTTCGTCTTTCAGCATTGCTATAGTTGCAATAGAACCAGCAACCGTGCATAAATTCGCTGCTACGCTGACAGCCCTCAGACCTGTGCTAGGAAAACCTGTTTTTGGGTTTAAGATATGACTGAATCTCTCTCCTTTGTAAATAAAGAAGCGCTTATAATCGCCGCTCGTTGCCAAACCTCCAGAGTAAATATTGATAGTGGCGATTTCTGTTTTAGTACTTCTGGGATCAGTAATACCAACCTTCCAAGGTACATCGTCTGGCTTATAACCTACAGTAGCTATATCACCACCAAGATTTATTAGCCCATACTTAACTCCCAATTTTTTCGCCAAAACGGCAAGAGTATCAGCTGCATATTCTTTAACAATCCCGCCAAAATCTAAATTCATTCCTGCAGGCATAGACAGTATTCCGTTAGTCCACGACACCTTGGTGAAGTCGGTCAAAGAAAGCGCTAGGTCTATTTCTTCCGCAGATGGGACTTTCTTCTCCTTGAAATCCCATAAAGAGTTCAATTTACCAGCCGTGATGTCGAACAGGCCTTCGCTCTGCTCGAAACAATTCATCGCATGCGTTAACAAAGACTGAGTCTCATCATCAATTCTAATTTCGTCTCCCTTGCTTGCTGCTAGATTGATTTGGGAAAGAAAGCTATCTTTTCGAAACTTCGAATACTTGCTTTCCAACCTTTCCAACTCACCTAGCATACGCTTAGAAACAAAATGCAAATCTGACGCGTCCTCAAAGCACAGATGAAATTCGCAATCACTCCCCATTGCTCTAAAAGAGCAAGTTTTTATTTCACTTGTTTCAGCATTGAGGGTCATTAAAAGATATATTCAAAGCCAATCGAAAATCGATTAAATCTCACCAACGCAGTGCTAGGTCTGTTTATCGTATATCCGGCAAAATTGTCGTTTGCAACATATCTCTCTGCCGACAAAATTGTTGACCATCGCCCATAGTTGAAGACAAAATCAATTCCACCACTCAATGCGCCGAAAGCTGATAGACGATAATCACTTGACTGGTATTGATTTCTTGGTTGAGCGAAATCATCAATATTGGTGAAGAAGTTCGCAGCGGATTGAGTATAGTAGCGGATGTTGGGCACTACTCGAAGAGATCTACCAATATTTTGATGCCAGCTACTATCGATAGTATGCGAACTTATTCCAAAATCATCATGATAATAACGGTAATTGACATGAACAGCAGCATTATTTTTTTGAAAGAAATGTCTAAATGAATTAGTAACCGCTACTTGTGTTTTATTGCTTGGTCTAACGTCTAACAATTTGTATGGATCACTTAAAAATCCAGATTGCTCTGAAATACTCAATGATACTTGATAAACAGAATTCTGAGATATAATTTGACTGACCGAGATAACACCAGATTTACTGTTTTTTCTTTCATGTTTAATACGATTAAATAAATCTGCGTCCGTGGGAAAGATTTCATCAGATGAATAACTATATCCGAATGATAAAGTTGTTAACTCGTTGTTAAAATTCCGACTACCCCCCAACGCATAATAGATAGCTCGATAGTCATTCTCCTCCGAGTAACCAACTATTCCGGACACAGTTCCTGCATTAAGGTAATAACTTGTACTGAAAGAAACTTCACTTCGTTCGTCGTAGATCCCGCTCGCACCGCTTAGAGAAACTATTGGATCACCATTACTATCGCTCGAGGTATACCAAGGAGAGGCGCCTGACATAGTTTCGTGGTTTGCATCCAATGAAAATGAGAAGTCTCTTCCGATCGGTGAAATCAACTTGAATTGGTGAACATCGATGTCGTAACGCTCTAAGTCACCGAAAGGCGATTCACTTCTCTCTAAATCATCTTCGCTATAGTTGGATATTTTATAAGAAGCGGTGGATTGTAATGGAGGGGCATCAGATATAGAAATTCCCGGCAACGCTAAGGCAGTTGTTGAGAGAGCTATCAGACCCTTAGATTTCCGAGATTTCAATTAACTATTCTCTTAGCTAGTTTTAATTACAGCCGCAACCACCTCCAGCTGCTGTGTCGCCACCTGACGAAGCCTCTTTGCTAAAAAAAATATGATCTTGCAGCAAAGCACCCAAAGGATCGCTATCCCATGCCATTTCCGGTCTTGCTAACATGCCCCTTTCCCATGGATGAACTTGCTGGCAACCACCCAAGACGCTTATGCTCAAAATGAGTATCAACAGAAATTTGAAAAATTTCATAATAATTTCACACCCAAATTTTTCTATTCATCTTACGAATCCACACCAGTACCGACCAGCAGTAAATAATAAGAAGGCGTGCATAACTCCTTCAGCATAGTGATGCCTCAATATTGTAGCAGCTTTCGCAAATTACGAGTAATTTTCCGAGAATCTCAATGAGAAGAGTTGTCAGAATTGCTGAGTGATAGCAATGTTAGAAATTCTGAGAGATTATTATAACCCGCACTGCCTATGACTAACTGTCTGCCTCCGCCGTGACCATTTCCGCTTACCTTCCTAAGAATATAATCTATACCATCAGTACGACGCTTCAGAAGGGCTTCAAAGGCGGCAATGTTATCTCCTTGAGAGGTTTCATTAGAGCGCACGAATATCAAAGAAGTGCCACCCGCAGATCTACCCTGTCTATGGCAAGAAACACATATAGATTGAACTATACTCTGTTCAATCGAACTATTAAAAAGCGCCTGAGCTTTTTCGAAATTCGTCTTTACAGGCGCAGGTTGCGAATTCAATGATGGATTAGTCACTGCCGGAAGTAGGTCGATTTTAGAAAGTTGGAGAACAACCGTTGGTTCAACAGATACCAGTACTAGTTCAATTCTGTAGGAAGAACTACCCACAGTCAGCGTAGGTATAGTCAATATGTTATTTGCAAAACTACTTGCGTTTGAAAAACTGGGCTTGGACGATGTTATATCAATCGTAGCCACCAGTACCAACTCAACTGGATCGGTATTTGGAATGAGTTGCAAGTCAAGGCTGTACGCGCTGGCCCCGAAGCTAAGCACTGGTATTTTCACAATGTCATCAACTACATAAGCATTCTGCCCCTCAGCGTCCAAGGTCACACTATTACCAACAAAAACAAGCAACAGAAGAATTCGATATTTCAAATATAGATATCTCATTTTGTACAATACTGATAATTATCGTATATCTATTACGTTTGAAACGCCACAAAGGATCTATTACATAATATTACGCTATTAAGCTTTAACTACGTGCAGTAAAAACCATATTTTCTACATTGTGTACAAGCTCAATGACGAACGACCTGACGAGTTTATGGTAATTTTATTAACTCTTGTTTAGTGCAATAATTAAAAAGAGTATATATTCTGCTATGTATCCCAGAAAAGTATTTATGCAGCATGGAACTTAAACCACCAGAACTTCAATGGCTGAATTCAAAAATACCATTCTCAAAAAAATACGAGGATCGCTATTATTCTGATGACAATCCTCTGGAGGAGTGTAAGCACGTTTATTTAAATTCAAACGGATTGGCGAACCGCTGGACCACCTCGAAGGAGAAGCGATTCATAGTCGCCGAAATTGGCTTCGGTTTTGGATTAAACTTTATTCTTACAGCCGCACTTCATACAGAACATAGAATTGGCAAACAACTTCATTATATTGCATTTGAAAAAAATCCGCCGACGCAAAAACAGACCCAGAAGTTCTTCAAAAATTTCCCTGAGTTAAAAAAGTTTAGTCATGTTCTTTTAAGCAAACTTCCGAAGCTCATTAGTGGATGCCATCGAATACAATTCTCAGAAAATATAACACTTGATCTGCATTACGGAGACGTTAAACATGAAATATCAGACTTCGATTTAAGAAGTCTTAAAATATCAGCCTGGTTTATCGATGGCTTTTCACCTAAAACTAACCCCAGCATCTGGACCAGCTTTATATGTAAGAAAATCTCACAATTGAGTGACCATGGAACTACGCTTTCAAGTTATAGTGCCGCAGGATCTTTTAGACGTAATCTTGAAACTAACGGATTTGAGGTTAAAAAATCATCCGGATTCGGTCGCAAGCGCCACATGACAGTTGCAAATTTCATAGCCAATTACGAAGCTCCTCGAAATCAAGCTAAAAAAGAAGATACATCTGATTCTGTAGCAGTAATAGGTGCAGGGATCGCGGGATGTGCAGCGGCCTTTAGCCTAGCAAAAAGACATATTTCAGTTCAGCTTTTTGAGTCTAAAGAAAATGACCTAACTCGCATTTCGCTTTTAGCCCTAAGACCAAGACTATTTAAAGTCATCTCACCTGAATCAGAATTTTTTCTGCATAGCTATTTATATGCAGGCTCGCAATTTGATCTACATTCTATTGATAGAGATATTGGGTGGAATAGAACAGGAGTAATACAATTGGAGAGAGCGCTGAATAAACGTACAAATATTAGTCAGAAAACTTATCGTGCAATCTATCCCAATAGCATTTTTCATACACTGACAAAAAAGCAAGTAAAAGATCTTTCAAAGCTCAACTTGTCGACAGGAGGATTATATTTCCCTGATGGCGGCTTCGTTGAGGCAGGAAAATTGTGTAGCTTTTATCTCGACGAAAATAAAATTACAAAGAACTATAGTTCACCTATTCATAGTATTAAGTACAGTAATGGAGCATGGACTCTTTACTCATCATCACAAAATGCGATTGCTCAAGTAAAAACAGTAATCATTGCGAATAGTCATTGTTTAACCCAATTCAATCAAACTGAATTTCTCCCGATCTCGATCACTCATGGCTATTCGAATTGGTTTCAAAAAGATCAAAGACAAGACGAACCTAATCAAGTTATATGTGGAGAAAAGACTATTTTCCCCTCTACATCTTTTGAGGGAAAAGGTCATTTAGTTGCAGCTACATATGAAAAATTCCTGTCGGAGTCTTCGAAACTTAGGGCCGTAAAAGAGAATTTAGATGGGGCCAATCGAGCTTTTGCTAATCATTCTTTTCTTTTAAACAGAATCAAAGGAAGCGAAGCTGGCACGAGGTGTGGTACGCCCGACAGAGTTCCATACATAGGCAGAGTGCCTAATATTGCTCTCGCTAGAAAAGAATTGGCTCATCTCAGGCGGAATGCGAAAGCAAAATTCAATATTACGGATGAATGTTTCTGGCCAAATCTATTCATTACTGCCGGACATGGTTCAAATGGACTAAGTACTAGCTCTTTTGGCGCAGAGATAATCGCCAGCTTTATTAATCAAGAACCATCACCCGTATCGAAGCGGCATTCAAATTTAATATGCCCGTCGCGCATCATTGTTAAAGGTTTAAAAAAACAAAGAATTTAACGATCGTAAAAGGCTGTAACAGCTTTCAGGAGCAGCTTAGGGTCCTTTGCCCCAGACATTTCTCTAATTGAATGCATTCCAAAGCTCGCCAAACCAATATCAAGAGTTTCTATACCCAATCCAGCTGAAGTCATGGGTCCAATCGTTGAACCACAAGCCATATCACTTCTCATTACAAATGATTGATATGGAACATCTTGCTGGTTGCAAATTGACTTAAATAAAGCAATTGATCTGCTGTTACTTGCATACCTTTGATTAGCATTTATCTTTATTACAGGGCCGGCATTAATTTGAGGGGAATGATTATTATCATGCTTTTCGCTGTAGTTAGGATGAATGCCATGTGCATTATCTATCGACCAGAAATTCGATTTCCTTATCACTCTTTCGATAGCATCGCTTGATTCAGTTTCATTACGAATTATTCTCTCTACAACTGAGCGAAGAAATGGTCCCTGGGCACCCGATGTAGATACACTCCCTACCTCTTCATGGTCATTGCATACCATTAAGCTTGGATACTTAGATTTCGAATTAATTAGTGCACTACAACTTAAAAAACAACTCAATAAATTATCTAAGCGGGCAGAAGCAATAAATTCTTCTTCTAAACCAACCAAAGCTGGTGGCTGGATATCATAAAGTGAAAGCTCATGCGAGAGAACTTTTTTTGCTGTCCGGAATTTCGGTTGCTTTTTAATTAAACGCAAGAGTAAGTCTTCAAAAGAAAAGCTTTTCCCAGGCGACTCCTTGAGAATTACTGGTGGCAACTCTTTTTGTTGATTAATCTTCCTTCCATCATTAGCTCCTCTATCCAAATGAATTGCTAAACTCGGGATAAACGCGATAGGTGATCCAAAATCAACCAAGCTTGAACATAAATTCCCATTTTTCAATTGAAAATCAACACGCCCAGCGACAGAAAGGTCCCTATCAAACCAAGGCCGCAACAGTACGCCTCCGTAGACTTCGACGCCTAGTTGGGTATAACCACTATTCGAAAAAATCGGATCAGGTTTCAACTTCAAGCATGGGCTATCTGTATGAGATCCAGTCGCGCGAATTCCAGTAGCTAAGACATCTTTTAACCCTGGACGAAATGCTATTAATGCCGAGTTATTTCTTATTACGAAATAACCTCTGTCCCTGCTAATTTTCCAAGGTTCGCTCTCATTGAGATACTTAAAGCCATTTTCCTCGAGCATCGCAGCAAGATTTTCAACAGCGTGGAACGGGGTAGGAGATCGCTGAAGAAAACTCAACAGCGCCGCATTCTGTTTTGGGCTAACCATTCCGCGTTAATGACTTATTTCAGAGATCATCGAACTTCTAAAAGTTCCACTTCAAAAACAAGAGCAGAATTAGGTGGGATCGCCGGTGTTGGCGAAGCTTCGCCATAAGCCATATCTGGCGGAATGAACAGACGCCATTTGTCTCCCACCTTCATTAGTTGTAGTGCTTCAGTCCACCCAGCTATCACTTGGGATACTCCAAAAGTTGCTGGCTCACCTCTATCTACTGAGCTGTCAAAAACAGTTCCATCGGGTAGAGTTCCGTGATAATGCGCTAATACAGAATTACTGCTCGTCGGGGATTCACCGCCATCGGGACCAGACTCAAGGATTTCGTATTGTAGCCCAGAATCTAGAACTGTGATTCCTGGATTTTGAGCGTTTTCTGCAAGATATGCCTCGCTCTCGGCTAGATTCCCCGCCAACGCAGCAGCTTCTTCTTCGGCCTGGCGTTGCATGAACGTCTGTATGGCTTGCATCATAGCTTCCTGATCTAACTGAGTGTCTCCCGCAATGGCATCTTCCATACCCGCAAGAAACGCATCTATGTCCAACCCTTCAACCACCTGCTGCGCTAGCAGATTCTGACCGATATTCGCACCAATCGAATACGCTATACGATTATCTTCATTCTCTAAGTCAAGCTGAGCGAAAGCTGGCTGTCCAAAATAAGAAACCATGAGAATGCTGCTAGTCAAGCTCAATATTTTCAATGTTTTCATATAATTTCCTTTGGATTCGTTAGACAATTACACCGGGATCGAGAAATAAGACTTATTTTGAAATAATGAGCAGCGCATACTAACTGGGAAATGTCGCAATTGCCAGTGCGAAAACAAAGCGTTTGAGCTTGAAATTTATCCTGAAACTTAACTCTTTAACTAGTCAAGCTATGGAATTATTGTGAAACATAAATTTTTAGCAGGTGTTTGCACCATACTCTTAATGAATTGTTCAAATCCAATTGTTGTATCAATTAACCAACAAACTGTTTACGATCCTGATGGCAGAATAAGACACAAAGAGGTTTTAGATGCTGATCTTCAAGGCTGTATCAATCTCGCTTTACAGCAACAAGAGATACGCGCATCTTCAGAACTTTCAACACTGTCTTGCGCTAATGCACAGATAAGTGACCTTGAGAAAATAAGCTTCTTGGGCAACTTGCGATTTCTTGATTTAGGAGACAACAACATCACTAACATTACCCCGCTCGAGCAATTACCGCTTCTTGGAGGTCTCAACCTGAGAAATAATCAGATAAAGGATATTGGACCTCTTTTCAACATGCCTAATTTAAGTTCAGTGAATCTAGAAGGGAATAATGGAATTGCCTGCGCTGATTTAAGTTTACTAAGTAGTAGGTTTGGCGGAAACATAAACTTGCCAACTGAGTGCAGGAATTAAATTTTCAAATATTTTCACGATTTGGAACACCGCTGTGAAATCGAAAATTAGTGTCTATTGAAGTTATTAACTTTTCCTCAATAATTCGGAACTGCTGAATCCTATGACTAATATCTTCACCACAGTATCTCTGAGCCAATTCTAAATAGTCATAAAAGTGCCTGGACTCAGATTTTGTAAGTCCGTGATAAAAACGTCCTAATTTTTCATCTAACTCAGGTGCAAGCGCTCCAAATCTCTCACAGGACCTTGCCTCAATAAATGCCCCTACAATCAAAGTATCAACGAGATGCCATTTTTCACTATGGCTTATCACTTTTCTCATTTGGCTTGCATATCTCGATGGACTGAGCTGAACGTAATCTATCCCTCTTTCTAGCAAAATTTCTACCACTTGCTGAAAATGTAAAATTTCCTCTCTTGCTAACTGAGACATTTTAGTCATTAGTTCAGGCTTAGAGGTGTATCTGTACAATAGTCGCATTGCGGTTGAGGCAGCTTTTTTTTCACAATTCGCATGATCAACCAACAAAGTTGACTGATTGGTTAAAGCAAAATCTATCCACTGCGTAGGAGTTTCACACGGTAGAAATTCAAGTATGTCTTTCAAAGGTACTGACCTGAGAAGTTTAAAACTAAATAATTAAGGAAATTCTATTTTAGCTTAGATTTTCGTCAATAACTTGCAGGAGCTCCTCCGTTAATTGGCGGGAGTCATCATAACTCCCGGTGGCTTCGGTAATAACATTCACAACACCTTCATCTTCAAATAGACGAACAGTGAAATCTTTGAGATCTATGTCTTCTGCACCTCCACCAAACCATCGACCGATAAACCCAGGCTCGTCGTCTTCGTTAATTATTCCCGCAAATTGGACGCTAAAAACTGATTGGTCTCGGTCGCTATCGAGTATCAATACGTCGGCTGTTTCAAGCGCCTGCCTAATTTGCACCCAAGCCCTGTTGTAATCCAAGCGAAGTTCTAAGATTGGTTCTCCGCTTTCGCTCTCAATAAGATTAACCTTCGATTCTGATTCAATACTTCCCGCCAATAAACTTGATGATGATGCTTGATAGACGTCGTTCCTATCTGCGAGGTATTGGGATACCGAAGTAAGAATCTGCTGCTCTAGGTCGGCAGATATTGACTTCTCAGGCCAATTTACAACCAAAGGGACTGGTTCAGTATTGAAATTTTCAAAGTGGACAATATAAACTTCTGAATAACCCGAGTGAAGCCCTGGCTCAATAGTGATTTTATACTTATGCCGCTTTTCGTTGCTACTTCCTACTTCTACCCAGGATGTCTCCATTACACCACTACTCGGGTCTTCGTGATCCAAAATTATTTGCAATTCTGTCCAATAATCTCTCACTAGTGGCCAAACTTGTGCTGGTGTAGCATCGATAACTATCCATCTCTTCTCGTTTAGACTCTGAATTCTGACCCCCTCTCTTCTTCTTGTTTCAATTGGCTTAGGCAGGGGAACTTCTTCTAATTCTGCAAGCGACGAGAATCTTTCGGGGACAACATATAGTTGGTCTAAAGTATAGCTATCAAGCTGAGATGGTATTTTCATCTCTGGCACTAATGCTGCTTCAAGATAATCGCCATTGGGATTTGGGAACATGCCCTCATCTCCAAACAAGAAGGCACAAGAATTTAGACATCCAATTAAAATAGATACTAATATGATCCTTAACATCATCATAAACAACGTCTCTCAATCTAAATTTTAAATACTAATCTTACCTTTGCGTAATGCTTCAGTAACTTCGACGTGAAACTTATCACTAAGTTCCGTCAGAGGGAGTCTGATTCCTTTATCAATTTTGCCCATTTTATTAAGCGCCCACTTAACAGGAATAGGATTAGCTTCGAGAAATAAGCTTTTATGCAGGCTTGCAAGCTGTTCATCAAGCTCACGAGCTGATTCAAAGTCACCTTCAAGAGCCAAATTACACATGTCCGACATCAATCTTGGAGCAACATTAGCTGTTACCGAAATTGTTCCACTTGCACCTAAGCTCATAAGCTCTAGCGTCACTGCATCTTCTCCGCTATATATATCGATTCGATCTCCACATTTTTCAATCAGCTGCTTGCCCCTAACAATATCACCTGTAGCATCTTTTAACGCAATAATATTATCGATACTTGCAAGCCGATCTACAAGCTCGAGTTCCATGTCACAGCCGGTCCTGCTCGGCACGTTGTATAGTATTTGCGGTATAGCTACAGATTCCGCGATTAATTTAAAATGTTGAAATAAACCTTCTTGAGACGGTTTATTGTAATAAGGTGTAACTAGCAGACAAGCATCGGCCCCACATTCTTTCGCCGAACTTGTAAAGTACAAGGCCTCATCTGTCGAGTTCGAGCCCGTACCCGCAATAATCGGAATGCGCTTTTTCGCTGCTTCTACACAATAAGAAACAAGATCACAATGCTCTTGCGTACTCAATGTTGCGGACTCCCCTGTAGTACCGACTACTACAATTGCGCTTGTGCCCTCTGAGTGGTGCCATTCGACTAGTCTTTTAAACGCTGGTATGTCCAACTGTCCATCACTGTGCATTGGTGTAACGATTGCAACCATACTTCCTTTTAGATTAATTGGCATATTGAAAACTTACTCGATTAGTTGTCTGTTAATTATATTACACGCATGGGAATACTATTCTGAAATAGGTTTAGATTGCACTCGACTCGGCCAGGCGTTAATGATTGCTTGGATGAAGGTTGCAAGAGGTATTGCGAAAAATACTCCAGCCAAGCCCCAAATTCCTCCAAAGAATAAAACAGCAAAAATAATTGCCACGGGATGCAGATTTACTGCCTCAGAGAAAATAATAGGGACCAATACGTTCCCATCTAACATCTGCAAAATATTATAAGCAATTATGACAGTCCAAAATTCGCCTCCCAAGCCCCACTGAACATAAGCTATTGCCGCAATTGGAATATTTACGACCGCCGCCCCGATATATGGAACAATCACCGAAAGTCCTGTAATGACCGAGAGCAAGAGAGCATAGTTCAACCCTAGAACAATAAAAACTAGATATGCAGTACTCCCAACTATTATAATTTCAACAAATTTACCACGAATGTAATTCGCGATCTGTTGATCCATTTCACGCCAGATCGCGCTCATCAAAGGTCTATTCCGGGGCAACAAGTTACCTGCCCATTGCAACAACTCATGCTTATCTTTCAGGATAAAAAACACCAGAATAGGAACGAGTACTAAAAATACAATCCACGCAACAACACTCGGCAAACTCGCGAGTGAATACTCCAATAGGGCTTGCCCAAAACCTCCAACCTCCCCACCAAGTCCATCCATGAATTCTCTAACTTGCTCTTCTGAAAATAAGCTCGGATATATCTCAGGTAGATTAAGCAGCAACTCTTGACCTTGGCTCAATAAGTTAGGCAGTTCATCCGTCATTCGTCTTAACTGATTCCAAACCTGTGGAAGAAGGAAGCCTAACAATGTGATGAAAATACCAAAAAATAGTACATAAACAGCAACGAATGCCAACCGCTCTGTTAGGCCGTACTTTAGCAAAAGAGTTACCAATCCCTGCATTAAATAGGCAATAATTAAGGCTGCAATCAAAGGAGTAAGCATGCTTCCGAACAAGAGGAAAACAACAAGTGCCACCGTTAAAAGAAAAACCAAGATTATGGATTCTTCATCATGAAAATATCTATCAATAAAGTCACCTAGAAGTTTTCGCATTTCAAAATCCCTATAAAACTACCCTTTTTTGATCCAGTATGAGTAGGCGTAATTATCTTTCTTAAAATCCAATATTTCGTTCTCAGTTTGTTTCACAAACATATGAAAGTCCCTCTCCGACGCTGAGTCCGTAGCTATGACCTTTAAAACTTGTTCTTTTTTCATACTATTAAGAGCCAACTTAGCCTTCAAAAGAGGCATTGGGCAAGCCAGTCCGCATAGATCTAACTCAATGTCCGGAGTAATCTTCATAAGGCTATAGTACCAAGCTATCTTTGCTTATTACATGATCTATATCGTTGAATTTTACATATAACTTACTCTTTTTATGGGAATATTTGTGTTAATCTCGAATGTAAACGGTTCGCGCGCATGAATTTATGCTTAATTTTCGTCTAAAGATCCTATTTCTTACAATAAGTGTTTTGGCATATGTCGACACGGCATACACGCAAAACCTCCCCTCATTAGGTGATCGGATTTCAGGCACAGTATCTCTTGAACAAGAATACAGTATGGGGCAGCAATTCCTTGCCCAAATCCGTCGGACCGCGTCTACGGTCCCCGACCCATTACTGATGAATTATTTGGAAAACATCACCTACCGGCTCGCATCCCAAAGTCAACTTCAAGATCACAGACTATCCTTCGTTATTATTGACAGCGAGGAACTAAACGCCTTTGCTGCTCCTGGCGGTGTCATCGGAGTGAACACAGGATTATTTCTAAATGCCCACACTGAAGCTGAATTTGCCTCTGTAATGGCACACGAGATAGCACATGTGAGTCAAAGGCACTTCGCTAGAGGAATTGACGAGGCGCAAGCTGGTCAAGTAGGTCAAATAGCTTCCCTTCTCGCCAGTGTCTTAGTTATGGCTACTTCAGACGCTGGCCACGGTGCTGCAGCTATAACTGCTATTCAAGGTCGGGCTTTGGAAAACCAACTCCGCTTTAGTCGGAGTAATGAAGCAGAAGCTGACAGAATTGGGCAGGACAACATGTTTGCAGCTGGTCTTAATCCCGCAGCGATGGGAACTTTGTTTGAGCGACTAAATGCTCTTAACAGATTCCGGAATCGTCCGCCAGAATTTCTACTTTCCCACCCTGTAACAGAGTCTAGAATAGCAGACGCTAGAGGCAGAGCGGTTAGATATCCAGCAAGAGAATACGGCGATAATCTAGAATATCAAATTAACAGAGCTCGAGTTTTGGGCCACTATGCGCAAGATAAGCCAGGACTAATCACTGACTCTGAAGACCTCTTAAGAGCGAGCAAAAATACTTTCACCAACGACGCAAATCGTTATCAGCTTGTCATAGCCTACTATGAAAATAGTATGCATCAAAAAGCCTCGACAACTTTAGCACCATTACTAGAAAAAGAGCCTAACCGAATTAGTTATGTTGTGACACAAGCTGAAATACTTACCGAGCAAAACGAACCAGGTCAAGCCTTAAGCTTTCTTAAAAGACACTTAGAGATAAACCCTAATAATCATCCGTTAACGATCGCGTATATAAATGCTTTGATCCAAGCTAGACAATATTCAGACGCAGCAGAGCAGCTAGAATCTCATGCAGAACATAAAGTTTCAGACCATCATCTATGGTACCAGCTTGCCGAGACTTGGGGTCAAGCTGGCAACGTAAGCAAGGTACATCAAGCTCGCGCAGAGTACTTTAGTTTGCACTACGATTTCCGGAGAGCAAGAGAGCAATTTCAGTTTGCACTAAGAATCGAGTCTGATAATGGCGCGGCACCTTCAGAACTCGCTCGACTTCGAGAAAAAATAAAAAATGTTGAACAGAGGCAGTTAGAGCTGAATGCGCAGAACTAATGCACTCTATGCCTTACCCTTTACGACTAATCGATTATTTTCCGCAAAATTCAACATTTTCTTCAAAGGAATCATGGCCTTTTCAACCAATTCTTCTTCCACAATGACTTCATTTTTTTCTTCTCGTAGAGACTCAGCAATGCGCCTCAGAGAATTCATTGACATCCAAGGACAACTCGCACAGCTGCGGCATGTAGCATCATCACCTGCCGTCGGCGCTACTAAAAAGTTTTTGTTAGGTGCAGCTAACCGTAATTTATGAAATATACCTCTATCAGTAGCAACGATGAAGTCGTTATTTGGCAACTCATTGGCTGCGTTGATAATTTGGGTTGTAGATCCAACCAGATCAGCGATTTGCAAAACGCTATCTGGTGACTCAGGGTGAGCAAGAACAGCTGCGTCAGGATATACCGCCTTCATATCTTGAATTCCGCGAAACTTAAATTCCTCGTGTACGATACAAGCAGCAT
The DNA here is from genome assembly GCA_902531515.1 of uncultured Pseudohongiella sp. GTDB lineage: Bacteria > Pseudomonadota > Gammaproteobacteria > Pseudomonadales > Pseudohongiellaceae > UBA9145. Next base: position 76,486 of record CACAEJ010000003.1, on the reverse strand, counting down.
CCCATATCAGCATATCAGCCCGAGTCTTCTTCTGAACATAAGATCCTAAATGCTTGTCCGGCGCCCATAAAATCTTTTTTCCTAAGTCCTTTAGATGTTCAACTAAGTCAACGGCTATGCTTGAAGTTACTACCCAATCTGCTTGAGCTTTGACAGCAGCTGAGGTATTCGCATAAACAACTACTTCACGTTCACTATTTCTAGCACAAAAATCTGAGAATTTGTCACTGGGGCAAGCAATATCTAGTGAACATGTCGCCTCAAGAGTGGGCATTAAAACTTTTTTAAGCGGACTCAAAATTTTCGCAGTTTCACCCATGAATTTAACGCCAGCGACAATTAAGAGATCAGCATCACAATCTCTGCCGAAGCGGGCCATCTCTAACGAGTCTCCGACGAAACCACCTGTGGTTTCGGCCAGTTCCTGTAAGGACGAATCGGTATAGTAATGTGTGACTAACTTAGCATTTTTTTTGAGGATCAATTGCTTGATTTCACACAGTACAGACGTTTTCTCTTTTTCTGAAATCGTAACAGGAAGATCAAGCTGGTCTAAATATCTTCGTACCAACGTCCTATCAGAAGTGAAATCATTAGGGCTGGGGATGGGGCTGGCCTTAGTCATACTCTATTATCAAACGTCTATAAAATAACTTTTACACAGTCTTACAAAAAAAGGTTGTGCTCCCCCTTACGATAACCTAAACAAACCTCAATTAATATACGGCGTAACTTGTGTCTTAGGTTTCTTATATCGCTATAAAAACACCCAAACCACTAAAGTATGAAACTGGTGGGCCGTGTGCGACTCGAACGCACGACCAATTGGTTAAAAGCCAACTGCTCTACCGACTGAGCTAACGGCCCACGAGCTGCGTCATACTACTACCAATATCAAAAAACTCAAGTGAAGTTACTTAATTCAATTAACGCCTAACCACAATGACAGCCTTAGTAAGTCCTCAATCGCGCCATTAACAAATATATGAATTTTAGGGTTTAATCGAGCTGCAAGAGCTTAGTGTCGGCTAGGTTGGCAACACCAGTATTAGGAAATTGGCGTTTTATCTCATTGAGTAACTGTCTAGCTTGAGTAATGTTTCCCAACCCTTGATAAGCTAGCCCTAAGCCATACATAGCATCTGCTAACTTCGCGGAATCCTTATATCGATTTAAGATAATCTCATACGAATCTTTAGCCTCAGTATAGCGTTCCAAATAAAGATAGGCCTGACCTTTCCAGTAGTGAGCGTTAGTTACAAAACGACCACTAGGATAGACACTCATATACTGATCAAACTCAGCTATGGAGCGCTCAAAATTAGAATTAATCACAGAATCGTAAGCCATTTGATATAGCTGCTGTTCACTTAGTACCGCAGGTTGCAGCGTACCTCTGCTATTCGTTACCTCAGAAAAACCAACCGATCTAGCGTCTTCAATAAGCGCGCTTTCGATGGGTTTTTCAGACTGGGGGACAACCTCGCCTGAATTAGTCGAAGAAATCGGGTTTTCTGAATTAAGTAGAGGATATGGAGCAGGAACAACCGTTGAAGATCCACTCTCTAAGGCACTCAATCTATTATCGGTACTTGTATAACGAATAAGAGAATCACGCTGCATTTTCCGAAGCTCAAAACCCTGCTCTTCAACTATCCCACGCAGAGCCTGCAATTCGGTCCTCAACTGTTGATTTTGTTCCAGCAATAAGGATAAAGCATCACTGTTTGGAGAGGATTGGGCTTGATTCCCCAAATTAATCCCTTGAGATTCAACCACAGACCCCACACCTTGACCAGCAGCCGACAAACTAAGCGTATACATCAAAATTACTGTAATTAGCTTGCTGGCTGCAGCGATGTAAGGTTTATTCATACTTTCCTATTGAGCAACAATCTCGACTCTTCTATTGCGTCCATATGCTTGCTCACTCTGACCAGATTGCTCTGGCCTCTCTTCACCGTAACTAACCACCTCAATTTGAGATCGCGAAGCGCCATTAACGATAAAATAATTTAATATTCCATTCGCTCGTCGCTCTCCGAGAGCAAGATTGTATTCCCTTGTCCCGCGTTCATCGGCATGACCTTCCAACCTAATACGCTTGCCAGAATTAGCAGCCAGATCACGTGCGTGATAAGTTAACGTCTCACGATCGGATGGCTGAAATTCAGCAACATCGAAGTCGAAATAGAAAACAGTCTGCCGTAGAGCATTTTGAGCTCTAATTTGCTCTTGGGTTAATTGATTACTTGATCCTGCTCCAGATGAAGAAGAACCGCTATTGCTGCTGGCTGCTGATTGAGTAGCAGCAGATTCGTCTTCCATCTCACTGGTCGAGCTACAAGCATCTAGCACGAATAGCGAGACAACTAACAGGCCCATTTTAAAGAATTGATTGCGTTGTTTTCCCACTCTTTGAGTCCTCCAAAGGCTTTTTTGATTATGATTGAAATCAGTAGCTAGTTAATTCAAAAATGGAGACCACGAAGGCTCCCGAACATCACCCTGCGTGGATGGTAAACGGAACTTGACTCGGCCGTCAATGGATACGGCATCTAGGACACCTTTTCCGTTAAATTTTGTAGCATATATTATCATACTTCCATTGGGAGCGAGACTTGGCGATTCATCCAGTGATGTGTCTGTCAGAGTAATAACCCTGAGGGTTTCTATATTCAAAATTGCGATCTTGTATAGAGCTTGCCTTGTCTCCCTTCTAACATGCACCAAATTTACCCCATCCGGCAAAAATCGGGCCTTTGCGCACTGAAAACAGTCATAGGTCAGCCTTTCCACATCATATGAATTAGCCCCTAAGGCTATCTGATAAATCTGCGGTTGACCAGTTCGATCAGACATAAATACTATATAGTCCCCATCAGGCGTCCAGCTTGGCTCGGTATCAATTGCCGGGTGATCGGTCACTTTAATTAGTTGATTGGAAACCAAATCTTGAACATATATATCCGGGCTGCCATCCTTAGACAACACCATTGCTAGCTTATTTCCATCGGGAGACCACACCGGACTGCTGTTAATGTTTGGATAATTGGTTATTTGCCTTCGCTGGCCTGAGGAAATATTCTGAATATATATTCTAGGAAGGCCTGTCTCAAATGAAACATAGGCGACATCCTGACCATTTGGAGACCAACTCGGCGACATTATCGGCTCACCCGACTCTAGAAGCACCTGCGGTCGCGCCCCATCGTAATCTGACTTTTCCAATTTGAAAAGAGAGGTTGATGGTCCTGCTCCCTCCGCAACAATGTAAAGCAGTTGGGAAGTAAAGGCTCCGCGAACTCCTGTCACTTGCTCAAAAACTACGTTGCTGATTGTATGCCCGATATCTCTGAGTTGCGTTATGCTGCCGGTCAGAACCTCTCCCGCCAACTTGATTTCCCGATTTACATCAAAAAATTCATACTGTACCTGGACCAATTGACTGCCTGGTTCTTGATCGATTTTACCCACTAGCAAATAATCTTGAGCGAGAATACGCCAATCTCTGTAAAATACCTCTTGTTCTTCATCCGGAAGGCTTATCATATTCGACAGAGAGAGGGTTCGGAACTCGCCGACTTGCTCTAGGTCATTTCTCACTATCCCAGCCACATCCTCACTTAAAACGATTCCACTATCCATTGAAAACGGAACTACAGCGATAGGAATCGGATTATCGACGCCCTGCGTGATTTGAATGCTAAGCTCTGCGTAAGCGTCAGTCTTGGCCAACACGAAAATAATTGAAAAAAAGAAACGAAGCTTCAATTTAGAAGATCCTCTGGCTGAAAAATTAATGACAATGTTCTGAAATTGGCATTAAATATATTAATCGGCAAATCTCGCAATTCTGTGAATGGAGCAGCACTGTATACAGCGTTTTCTGAAGCCCTATCAAAAGCAGGATCGCCACTTGATTGAGTTATTCTCGCATCTAAAAGCTCACCGGTCGGTAACATTTGAATTTGAAGGATAGCCCTCATACCATTTCGAGCGCTCGGAGGCCTATTCCAAACTTGCTGAACCGCTTGCTGGATTATAGCCGTTGCACTTTGGACTAACTCAAATTCAGTCCTTGCCGCCTGCGCAACGGCTTCTGCAGCTGCCTTTTCAGCAATTTCACGGCGCCTTTCAGCTTCTTGCTGTTGCTTAGCCGCTAATTCCCTTGTTTCTCTATCCTCTTGCTCTTGCTCTCGCTCTCGCCTCTCACGCTCCAATTCTTCTTGTTGCGCCAGTTGGAGCTGACGCTCTAACTCCTCTCTTTCTATCAATGCTGCCCTTTGTTGCTCGTCTTCTTGTCTTTGCCTATCTACTTCCTGCTCTAGTTCTCTCTCCTGCTGGACTCTTCTTTGTTCTTCTCGCTCAATTTCCCTAATCCGTTGTTGTTCAATCGTTCTCTGATTACGAACCTGAGGGTTTTCATCAATGAATAATGCTTTGATGATTGTCGGCTGAACAAGTTCCAAGCTTTCAGCGCTTGAAGTTGATTGTAACCAAATTAGAAACGCGAGTATTAAGCTGTGGAACGAAACCGCCACTACTATCGATAATGGATACCCATTGTAAATAATTAGGTTGTTTAAAAAGTTATTCATTCAGCATGCTTCTGGCTTTAATTCATAGTTCATTTCTGGGCTGGGTGATAAAATTTGGATTAGTTACTCCAGCTCCATTCAAAGTAGTAATTAAGGTAATCATTGCACCCCAATCAGCTAATGTATCACCCTCAACCAATACTTGAATATTGGGGTTAGCACTCACAATTTGACCAACTCTTAACGCAATCGCATCTAAATTCAGCGACTCTCGCTCGGCCCCTGTCGCACCTATACTCAAAAAATACTCTCCACCTGAGGTAATCGAAACAATCAATGACTCTAAATTCTCATCCAAGTTTAGAGGCTCATTATTTGCTTGAGGTAAATCAACTTCTATTCCTTGATTCAACATGGGAGCGGTAACCATGAAAACGATTAACAAAACCAGCATCACGTCAATATAGGGCACTACATTGATTTCACTCATTGGTTTTCTCTTCTTACGAATCATGGTTTCCATAAACAATTGACTCTTTCTTTTTCCTAATTGGTATGAATTTGTCTATGGAGTATGCTTGAAAATTCATCGGTGAAGGTAATATAACTACTCGTAACGTTATCTAGCAACGCTGAATACCGGTTAAAGGCAACTACAGCAGGAATGGCAGCAAATAAACCCATGCCTGTAGCAAACAAGGCCTCTGCAATGCCTGGCGCCACGACCTGCAAGGTTGCTTGTGCTTGAGCAGCTAGACCTAAAAAGGCGTTCATGATACCTATCACGGTTCCAAACAAACCTACATAAGGTGAGACTGAGCCGACGGTAGCCAAAAATGGTAAATTCTTTTCAAGCTTCTCTTCCTCTCTAGAATAAGCAACCCTCATTGCTCGCTGTGCGCCTTCCATAATGGCCTCTCCATCAACAGAGCCTTGTTGTCTTAATCGCATAAATTCTTTAAATCCTGCACGGAAAATATTCTCCATACCAACAACTTGAATATTTTCCTGCTGCATCTGAGTGCCTTCTTTGTAGAGTTGGCTTAAATCCATACCCGACCAAAAACGTTGTTCGAAACTAAAAACCCCTTTCCTCGCTGAAGACAAAACAAGCCAACGCTGGACAATTATTACCCATGAAATAATCGACAGTAGGAAAAGAATAAACATGACAAGCTGAACAGCAAAACTAGCGTTCAGAATAAGCTCAATTAGACTAATGCCATCATCCACTTATAATGCTCCACGATTTTGTGATGGTTACCGCAAATAACCTCAGCAATACTCATTTGCGGGATATGAAATCATTCCCAGTGGTTTTCGGCCAAACACATAAATAGTTTCATCAAATCTCATCTAAACAGGTAAAAGAAGCTGCGCAGGGACAAAAAGAGTCAAAACGCAGACAAAATGTGCCCAAAATAGGGCTAATAGTTATCGCCCAAATCCAGCGATGTGTTTTAACTAGTTATGTCTTCGGAGAATAAGTCTTCGCTTTTATCTGACGGTTCAATACCAAAATGCCTGTACGCAAACTGCGTAACGACCCGCCCTCTTGGCGTTCTCATTATGAAACCTTGCTGAATCAAATAAGGCTCCAATACATCCTCTATTGTATCTCTTTCCTCGCTTATGGCCGCTGAGAGGCTATCAATACCCACAGGACCGCCGTCAAATTTTTCGATCATTGTTGTTAACAATCTTCTGTCCATATGGTCGAACCCATTTTTATCAATATTCAACATATCAAGGGCTGTATTTGCCAAAGGCTTATCTATTTTTCCGTCAGACTTGACCTCTGCAAAATCTCTTACTCTGCGAAGGAGTCGGTTTGCAATGCGCGGAGTACCACGAGATCGATTAGCAATTTCTATCGCTCCCTCTTTGCTTATTTGAGTTCCAATTATCTGTGCCGAACGGCTAACTATATTGCTCAATTCTCCAACAGAGTAAAACTCTAGTCTTTGAATTATCCCGAATCTATCTCTAAGAGGAGAAGTCAGAAGCCCAGCTCGAGTAGTCGCACCTACAAGAGTAAATGGCGGCAAGTCTAGCTTGATTGATCTTGCTGCTGGACCTTCTCCAATCATTATATCCAGTTTGTAATCTTCCATAGCAGGATAAAGTATCTCTTCAATTGCCGGGCTGAGCCTGTGAATCTCATCTATAAACAGTACATCATTGGACTCAAGATTCGTCAACATAGCTGCCAGGTCTCCTGCCTTTTCTAGAACCGGTCCTGACGTAGTTTTTAAATTTGCATTCAACTCATGGGCAATGATATTAGCTAACGTAGTCTTTCCTAGACCCGGCGGCCCGAAAACTAATGTGTGGTCCAGAGGTTCCTCTCGATTATTCGCCGCTCTTATAAAAATTATCATCTGTTCTTTAACTTTTTCTTGACCTACATAATCCTCCAAACGCACAGGTCTAATCAGTTTGTCATTAGAGTTCTCTGAAATTCCTTCTTCAGATGCTATAAGTCTCTCTTCTTTCACCGTCAAACCATGCTCTTCAATGAAAATCGGATTAATTCTTCACTATCACAAATTTCAGGATTTCTCTTTAAAACCTGGGCGATTGCTTTCACCGCCTGTTGAGGTTTATATCCAAGAGTGATCATCGCAATCTCAGCTTCTTTCACGATGTTCGACCGCGACGCGAAAGAAAGGTCGTCATGGGGTTCGTTAGAGCTCCATTCAGATAATTTATCTCGCATTTCAATTATTAACCTTTCAGCTGTCTTTTTGCCTATTCCCGGCATCCGAACCATCGACTCGATGTCGTTATTTTGGATGGTTTGAACTAAATCGTCCACACTCATACCTGACAGTATACCCAAAGCCATCTTTGGTCCAACACCATTAATACGAACCAGCGAGCGAAACATTTTCTTTGTTTTTGCATCGAAAAATCCATAGAGAGTTTGTGCATCTTCTCTAACTGAAAAATGCGTATGCAAATGAATTAGGTCTCCCAAGTCAGGAAGCTGATATAGGGTACTCATAGGCACAAGCACTTCATAGGTTATACCCCCCACTTCAACAAGAATCTCTGGAGGGTTTTTTTCTAATAATCTGCCCTTAATTTGTCCTATCATTAGTTAGCGCAACCTGTTTTTACTGAAAGATTTTGCTCCAGACAATCTAATCAACTTACTCTGAGTATTTATGTGACAAATTGCTATAGCCAGGGCGTCGGCTGCGTCCTCAGCAATATTCTCATTTATTCCCAATAGAATCTGAACCATACGTTTAACTTGAGATTTAGTAGCTGCCCCATTTCCTACAACAGATTGCTTTACCTTCCTTGCCGAATACTCGGCTACACCAACGTTATTCACCAAACATGCTGCCAATGCTACCCCTCTCGCTTGACCAAGCTTCAAAGCGGAGCCCGCATTTTTCCCCATAAAAACCTCTTCTATCGCAATCTCTTCTGGCTGATACTCCTCAATTACAGTGCAAAGTTCGTCAAAAATCGTTTTTAGCCTCTTTTGCATATCAGCAGAATTTGTGCGGATACAGTCGCAATAGACATATTCGACCTTACTACCCTTAGAATTAATTAGGCCAAAACCTGTCACCCGGGAACCGGGATCTATACCTAAGATCATAGCCATTACGTAACCATGATAACCGTGATCATTAATTTAGACGTTCAGATTTAAAGTTTAGCAATGATTTCTGCCGAAATATTAGCATTTGAGAAAACATTTTGAATATCATCCAAATCTTCAAGGTGTTCTATCAGTTTAAGCAATCTTTCCGCATCTTCCAGATTCAAACCTATCTCGTTAGACGCAAGCATTGTCATCTCGGCAGAAATGCTTTCCAGACCTGCGTTCTCAAGGGAATCTTGAACCATGCCAAAGCTCTCTAACGAAGTCATCACGTCAATCCCACCATCCTCCGTTTCGACAATATCGTGGGCGCCTGCGTCTAGCGCATGTTCCATGATTTTCTCTTCACTGATATCACTTGAGAAACTAATTATTCCTGTTTGTTTAAAAAGGTATGAGACTGAGCCAGTTGTCCCGAGGCTGCAACCAAATTTTGAAAACCCATGACGAACTTCCGCAACGGTCCTATTTTTGTTGTCCGTCAACGTTTCGCATAAAATCGCAACCCCACCTGGGCCATATCCTTCATAAGTAAGTTCTTCTAAATTTTCACCTTCCGCAGAGCCCGATCCTCTCGCAATAGCCCTTTCAATCGTGTCGCGGGTCATATTTGCATTCAACGCTTTATCGACGACCGCTCTAAGACGAGGATTATCGGACACATTTCCTCCTCCGCTCTTTGCAGCAACCGTGAGCTCTCTAATTATTTTTGTGAAAACCTTACCACGCTTCGCATCTTGGCCTGCTTTCCTATGCTTAATATTTGTCCATTTGCTGTGCCCTGCCATTGAATTAATTACCTGTTAAATAATTAGTTTGGGTTTGGTTCGCGAAGTCGGATACTTAACTCACGAAGTTGCCTAGAGGAAACATCACCCGGAGCTTCAGTCAGCGGACAAGACGCAGATTGTGTTTTCGGAAATGCTATTACGTCTCGAATTGAATTTGAGTTGGTCATTAACATAATGAGCCTATCAAAACCAAAAGCGATACCCCCATGAGGTGGACATCCGTATGACAGAGCATCCAGCAGGAAACCGAACTTCTCTCGAGCTTCATCATCGTCTATACCCAAAACCTCAAAGACAGCTCGCTGCATCACCGCATCATGGATTCGAATCGAACCACCGCCAAGTTCAGTACCATTCAGAACCATATCATATGCTCGGGATAATGCCTTAGTCGGGTCCTCCTTCAATTCCTTTACGCTCAAGCTAGGTGCAGTGAAAGGGTGATGCAGGGAAGTCAATTGGCCATCAGAAGTCATATCAAACATTGGGAAATCAACAATCCAGGCGGGCTTCCAGCCGCTTGCTACAATATCAAGTTCTTCTGCTACTTTTATTCTTAAAGCACCCATAGCTTCGTTGACAATCTTTAATTTATCAGCTCCGAAGAAGATTATATCCCCAGTCTCTGCAGATAGGGTTGATAATAAATTTTTGATAGTTTCTTCATCCATAAATTTAAGGATGGGTGATTGAAGACCTTCAGGACCACTAGCTAGGTCATTCACCTTAATCCATGCAAGACCTCGCGCCCCATAGACGGCAACATATTCTGTAAGATCGTCTATTATCTTTCGAGTTAACTTTGCTCCTCCTGGAACACGAAGTGCAACAACTCTGCTATCCTCATCATTCGCTGGACCACTAAATACCTTAAACTCTACTGACTTCATTAAATCTGCGATATCAACTAGCTTGAGATCGATGCGTAAGTCGGGTTTATCGGAACCGTAGGACTTAATAGCGTCAGCATAAGTAATTCTTGGAAAATCACCTAGCTCAACATCTAATGCCTTCTTAAAAGTATGCTTTATCATTGCTTCCATGATTTCCATAATTTGGTTTTCTTCCATGAAAGAGGTTTCTATATCGATTTGAGTAAACTCCGGTTGTCTATCAGCTCTTAAATCTTCGTCGCGGAAACATTTCGCGATTTGGTAATACCGATCCATTCCAGATGCCATCAAAATTTGTTTAAAAAGCTGTGGTGACTGCGGCAGCGCAAAAAACCTGTTTGTATGCGTACGGCTTGGTACAAGATAATCTCGAGCCCCTTCAGGGGTTGCTCTCGTTAAAAGCGGAGTCTCTATATCGAGAAAACTATTATTATCCAAAAAGTTTCTAATTATGTTTCCAACTTTAGATCGGAATCTAAGCCTATCAGACATTTCAGGGCGACGAAGGTCAATGTATCTGTATTTCAGCCTAACATCCTCTCCGACTTCTACGTGCTCATCTAACTGAATAGGAGGCGTTTCCGAAGTATTTAACACCGTCAATTCATTACCTAATATTTCCACTCGCCCAGTTAACATTTCATCGTTTACTGTACCTTTTGGCCTAAGTCTGACCTTCCCCTTTACTGCAACAACAAACTCACTTCGGACTCCTTCGGCAATTCTAAAGCTATCCTCAGCATCTGGGTCATAAACGACTTGAGCCAATCCCTCTCTGTCTCTTAGGTCTAAAAATATGACACCTCCATGATCTCGTCGCCGGTGGACCCAACCACACAACGTGACATCTTCATCAACGTTTGATTCATTCAACTCCCCGCAGAAGTGACTTCGCATAATCTATTCCTTTTTCTTAAATTCAGCAGCACTTTTTGGTGGTTTCGCGATTGCACCATTTTTAGTACTTGCATTTGCAGAGCTACTCTTTTTCTCAGAGGAGTCAGACGGTTTCTTAGCATTTTTGTCCGACTCCGAGACTTTCGATTGATCATTATTTTGGGCAACCAATTTCGAGTCGGATTCGGCAAGCTTTTTCTTGTCTCCAGTTTTAAAGTCGGTCTCATACCAACCTTCACCTTTTAACCGAAAACTCGCAGCTGACACGAGTTTGCGCAGGCTTGCCGCACCACATACTGAACAAACCTCGAGAGGTTTGTCACTCAACTTTTGCAGAACCTCTATTTTTGCGCCACAAGCGTCGCAGCGATACTCATAAATGGGCATATAAACTAAATTCTCTTCCCTTCTAAACCGAATAGTCCCGTCAATCCACACTATTTTTTAAATTAATCGCAAACGATATTGGGGTTCAAAAATCCAATTATACCTAATATGGCTGACGTAGCACCTACGACGAATAAAATTTACTACCTTAGATGCTAAAAAATAGAAGGCAAGCACTAAGAAAAAAATGGCCATTGACTTGATTTTCTCGATTATTAGCTAAACATCCGGCGGTAAAAACAAAGTCATCATAAATGCTTGCTAGGCTCCATTGAATGATTTATAAATACATACGCTGAGCCACCCGCGGGAAGTTGATGGCTCGCAAGCGTTAACAAATTAATATCTGACTTCTTCAAATTTTTGAGAGTCGGCTCCTACAAATTGTAACTCAAAAGAGATTGGGCATGGCTGTAAGTAAAATTCTGCGAAAAACTGCTGCTAAAAAAGCGCCGGCAATACAGAAAAAATATACAAAAACTGAAATTTTAAATGAAATAGCTAAAAATTCGAACGTCGGCAAAAAGGAGGTTGCCGCAGTTCTCAACGAACTAGACACCTTAATTGAAAGACACATAAAGAAGCGCGCAGTCGGAGAATTTACACTACCCGGTTTGCTGAAAATAAAATGTGTAACGCGGCCCGCGAGGCCTGCACGGAAAGGTGTTCCGAATCCTTTTCGTCCAGGAGAGCTAATGGACATTCCTCGTAAGCCAGCCACGACTAGAGTTAAAGTTTTACCTCTAAAGAAGCTTAAAGAATACGCCTTGTAGTATCTGCAAAAGCGCGACAGTACTCGTGTGATGCAACTTTAATACCCATGAAAGGCAGCCCTTGGCTGCCTTTCTTTTAATCGATACCTTGCTTTAGGCCAAATGTAATGAAAATTAGTAACTATCTGCTCGCGACGGTAAAAGAGTCTCCGGCTGACGCTGAGATCGCGAGTCATAAACTGATGCTTCGAGCAGGCCTAATCAGAAAACTCGCCAGCGGCCTTTACAGCTGGCTACCCTTAGGTAAAAGAGCCTTAAGCAAAGTTACAAACATTGTCCGCGAAGAAATGGATAAATCAGGCGCAATGGAAATTTGTATGCCTGTAGTCCAGCCTGCAGAGTTATGGATGGAATCCCAGCGATGGTCTCAAATGGGGCCAGAGTTATTTCGTCTCAAAGATCGAAATGATAGAAATTTTTGCCTCGGGCCTACTCATGAAGAAGTCATCACCGATTTAGTCAGAAATGAATATAGTAGCTATAAACAGTTACCGGCGATTTTCTACCAAATACAAACTAAGTTTCGCGACGAGCGTCGTCCTCGCTTTGGTATTATGCGATCTCGAGAATTCATTATGAAGGACGCATATTCATTCCATATCAATCAAGAATCACTGAATGAAACCTACAAAGTTATGCACGAAACATATTCCAATATTTTTTTTCGTTTGGGATTAAATTTTCGTTCTGTTGCAGCAGATTCTGGCAGCATAGGAGGAAGTACCTCGCATGAATTTCATGTTCTTGCCGATTCGGGTGAGGACGAAATTGTATTTAGTGCAGATGGAAAGTATGCCGCTAACATCGAACTAGCAGAGGCAAACCTTGAGTCTCCAAATAAGGAAGAGGTTAAAAACGACTTCAGCTTGATAGATACTGGGGCCGCCACCTCTATTGACTCAATAACTAAGCTATTGCGAGTAGATGCAAAGAAGACCATAAAAACATTAATCGTACATGGTGAAGACAAAGAAGGTAACATTTCAAATAGCTTAGTAGCACTTCTTTTACGCGGTGATCAAGAGTTAAATATAACCAAGGCTGAAAAATTAAAGGGGGTTTATTCGCCCCTAAAGTTTGCGAGCGATCAACTAATCTCAGAACAGATAGGGGTAGCAGTTGGTTCTTTAGGGCCTAAAGATCTAGATATCTATAAAATCGCTGACTATAGCGTTGAAGGGCTTTGTAATTTTGTTTGCGGATCAAACACGGATGGCAAACACTTTACTGATATGAATTGGTCAGAGAACTGTTCTTACGATGAAATAGCAGATGTTCGCAGGGTTCAGGAAAAGGACACAAGCATTGCTGATAGATGCCCAATAGAGATCAAAAGAGGTATTGAAGTTGGGCATATCTTTCAATTAGGAACAAAGTACAGCGAGTCCATGAATGCAAGTATACTTGATTCAAATGGCAAGACCACTCTCATGCAAATGGGTTGCTTCGGCATTGGTATAACTCGACTTCTGGCATCCTGCATAGAACAAAATCACGACGAAAAGGGCATATTATGGCCAAGTTTAATAGCCCCATTTCATTTAATCATACTGCAGATTGACGGGCACAAATCTGCTGATGTAATCCCGGTTTCTGAGTCCCTATACAACAAATCATTAACCTTAAACATAGAAACCATGTTAGATGATAGAGATAAAAAAACTAGTCCCGGCGTCAAATTCGCTGAATCAGAACTAATTGGAATTCCTCATCGAATCGTAGTATCACCTAGAACGTTGAAAGACAACTCTGTGGAACATACAAATAGGCAAACTGGAAAAGAGACCAGAGTATGCCTTAGCGAAATTGAACAATTTCTTAAAGAAACAGTTATCACTGAATAAATGGACCATATCTCGCTTTGCGGACTCAAAGTAAATATCCGGTAATCAGCTGAGCTTAGTAAGTCATAGCCTATGTTTAAACTCAAATTTTGTAACTATAAAGTACTGAATTCAGGGAATTAATAAATGTCTCAACCTTATATACTCGTGCTCTATTCGAGCCGATATGGATCCACGGAAAAGCTAGCTCAACTCATAGGGCGAGGTGCAGAGAGTAGCGGCAAATTTGAAGCAAGAATCAGAACAGTACCTTCTGTATCTCCTGACTCCCAGGCAAATACTCCGCCTGTTCCAGATTCAGGTGCAATTTTCTGTTCCCAAAAGGATCTTAAGTATTGCTCTGGATTAGCCCTTGGAAGCCCAACTAGATTCGGGAATATGTCTGCATCACTCAAATACTTTGTAGACAGTACCGGAGCTATATGGGCTTCCGGCGACTTAATAAACAAACCTTTTGTCACTTTTACTTCGAGCAATTCGCTTCACGGCGGGCAAGAATCGACTCTTTTGACAATGGCTATTCCAATGTTACACCATGGAATGGTCTATTGCGGAATACCCTACTCGGAGCCGAGCCTTAACAACACAAAAACGGGAGGTAGTCCATATGGAGCTAGTCACTTTGCGGGCGCGGAAAGCGCTACAGAGATTTCCAAAGATGAAACGAATTCGTGCCTTGCTTTGGGAAAAAGACTAGCATTCTTATCAGAAAAAATTTGTGCAATCAATAACTAAGAAATCCAAGCTAGTGAAAAAACCTTGTCTCACATATAGCCATCTTTGCGCAATAATTTCATACTACTTGCTGATAATCTTATTTCTAACCTTTAACCTACAAAACCTACAAATCAATTTAATTTTTAAATTAATTATAACAATGATACAAATTAGTCCGCTTCTTCCATTTATCAAGGGTCTTCATGCCCTGCATTTTCGCTCTATGATCTGGCTATGTTTTTTATCTCTTGTCTATTTTGTCCATGGAATAATGAATGCGCTAAGCGGAGCTTATAGCTTATTCGGATGGAGTGAGATTATTTTCAGCTTACTGCTTTTTATAAACCTTGCAGTGTGCGCCAATGCGCGCAAAAAAAGACAAAAGAACATTGTCTAGAACGTTTCACCAACCCATCACTTTTTTTATTAACGGGATTGTTATTTTTCGCTTTTCTATTTTCGATGCCTCATCTAACACATTCAGCAAATCAATAATTTCATGAAGACTTCTCCGTATGTTGTTGGAAATGTAATTTAAGACATCATTATCCAGCTGTACTCCTCTTAGTTTTGCCCTATACTTTAAAATTTCAAACCGCTGTTTCTCATCTGGAGAATGAAGCTTGAATACAGGAAATCCGCAAAGTCTAGATTGCAAATCAGCTAGAGTTATACTCAGGTTTTGGGGCGGACGATCAGAGCTGATTATCAGCCTACAGTTAGTTTGCTGGACATCATTATAAAGCCGAAAGATTGCTTCTTCCCATGTAAGGTTCTTTGTAATTGCTTGAATATCATCAAGGCAAACAACACTTATTCCCTCAATCCCAGACAGAATTTCAGGTGAGTAGCTCTCAGCTTTAGCTAACGACAGGAACATCGACGATTCCTGTTTGTTATATGAATCGTGACAGACTGCTTGAAGGAGGTGAGAACGGCCTGAGCCCGTGCTTCCCCATAAATAAACAAAGGACGATTGACCCTTTAGTTCTTCAATGAGTTCAGTCTCGTCATTAAATTCGAAAAAATTTTGAAACCTTGTCTCATTATCCAGATTAAGATTTAATGGAAGTTGTGGGCCATTTTCAAACTTCATTGACTATCTAGTCCATCGGTAATGAAGAGAATCACGATCTCCTGCTTGGAAGCTTTGAATAGGCATAAGATCCCTATCCAGCGCGATTACTTCAAATAGCTGTGCCGCCTCACCAAGTAAATCAAGCTCTAACTGCAAAGTTCCACTATCTAAGTTGGAAGCCTTTACGCTGTATACTAAACCCAACCCTGACACATAATTCATCAATGATCTATATGCTCCCAAGCTCCTTATTCCCTCGATTTTTAACTTAACGGTTTCTTGAGGTGTCGAGTCAGAGACTACGGCAAAGTAATTAGCTAAACGGTTAGTTATCCGGTCTAGAGGCATCTCCAAATAATCATTGAGGTTATTCTCAACCCCATCAAAAACATCAGCCTCATCCCGGAAAATAAATTGCCATAGCCCAATCAGGTCGCCTCCGCCAGTAAAAAGCAGCCTGCCCGAAAGAATACTATCAGCTCCATACCTTAAACTAGCTTTTGTAATCTTTTCGGTATCGAGCGTCCAAACATCTTCTTCCGATAAATTTCTCCTGTCCTCGAAATCAAGTACTGGAAAAATTATTGGAATTGCGCGAATTTTAGCAAAGTTCAGGAAATACCCTGATATCTCCGGGTTAGATTCTTTGGTTAACAATGAGCGGGTGCCTGAGGAGTCTTGCAGCACCATCCATATTAATACGCTTGGCCTATTGCTATTCCAAATAGGAATATTTGCATCAGCAAGGAGCGTCTGAATCAGTGATCCAGAAAAACTTACTTCAATAAATCTATTTTCACTTAGACTTCCAGGACCATCAATATCATTATACAAGAATTCGTCAGCATTCTGACTTTCATATCGAATCGCTTCGACATAACTTTGAGCTCTAGCAATCGCTTGTTCAATATTTGGATCGGAAAGCCAGCTCCTGCTGCCGGTTATCTTCACTACTACCGCTTTAAAGGCTTCCTGAAATGCTCTATTTCTCTCAGAATCGCTCTCATTACTAACCGCAACCCGGTGACTATAAAGACCGGTGACTTGCAGACCGTAAAGCTCTTGCTGAGGTATAAATACCAACAGTAGCAGTGTTGCAAAGGTAATACTTTTTTTTAAGCTATATTTCATTGTCACTTATTTGTGATATTTAGCGCTAAAGGTACATAATCCCTAATGAGACTGACTCACTTTACCCTTTTTGATAAACTACTATCAGTTTCAGCGTATGCAGTCAATTAGGAACCTTTGAATGAGCATCAATCAGGATTCAAAAAACAAAGAAAAATCCGGCGCACTCGACTACCAATCAGCCGGGGTAAACATAGATGCTGGCAATTCGTTAGTTTCAGATATATCAGAAATTACCAAAGCAACTTCAAGACCCGAGGTACTCTCAAATCTCGGTGGATTCGGAGCTCTCTGCGAAATCCCCAAAAATTATACACATCCCGTACTAGTATCAGCAACAGATGGAGTTGGGACGAAACTAAAACTCGCTATGAGCCTAAAAAAGCATGACACCATAGGAATAGACCTAGTAGCCATGTGTGTAAATGACCTAATTGTCTGCGGGGCAGAGCCACTCTTCTTTCTTGATTATTATGCGACGGGGAAGCTTGACTTGGTTGTTGCCAAAAGCGTAATTACAGGTATTGGTCAAGGATGTAAAATGGCTGGATGTGCACTAGTCGGCGGTGAAACAGCCGAAATGCCTGGCATGTACTCGGATGGCGACTACGATCTTGCCGGTTTTGCCGTAGGAGTAGTGGAGAAAAATTCGATAATCGATCAGTCAAATGTTTCAATGAATGACGTTCTAATTGGAATTCATTCCTCAGGCCCTCATTCAAATGGCTATTCATTGATTCGCAAGATACTGGAACTAGATGGAACAGATTTATCAAAACCATTTGACGGCGGGACCTTAGGAGAAAAACTATTATGCCCAACAAAAATTTACGTACAAGCGTTGAATAGGTTAAAGAATAAGCTTCCGATTAATGCTATTGCACACATTACTGGCGGCGGGTTAATTGAAAACATCCCCCGAGTAATCCCAGATCAAATGAAAGCGAACATCGAACTTAAAAGTTGGCAACAACCGGCTATCTTCTCTTGGCTGCAAGACCAGGGAGACATTTCTTCCTATGAAATGTATCGAACATTCAATTGCGGTATCGGTATGGTGATTTCCGTCAACCCTAATGACGCTGAACAAGCTATTGATTTTTTGAACAAAGAACATATAAACGCATCAGTAATTGGATTTTTTTCTCAGAAATTTCCAGACGAAAAAGCTGTGCACTTAATAGGATAATAATAGAACTAGATCGTTCATCATATGACTAGAGAGCCCTTCAATATTGTAATTCTCATCTCTGGAGGAGGAACTAATTTACAGGCGCTCATCAACGCTAGCTCAAGATCAAGTTTTCAAATCCGCGCGGTTATATCAAACAGTGCAAGTGCTGAAGGATTGGACAGAGCAAAACGATCTGGAATAGACACATTTGTAATCGAGCATGGGTCATTCGATTCAAGAATTGCATTTGAAAAATGCCTTGCCGCAAAAATCAGGGAAATTAGTCCCAATTTGATTGTTCTTGCAGGGTTTATGAGGGTACTAGGATCGAAATTTATAAGCATATTTCGCGGGAAAATAATTAATATCCACCCTTCCCTACTTCCGAAATACCCTGGTCTCAACACTCATCAGCGCGCTTTAGAAGATAAGGAAAGCATCCACGGTGTGACAGTACATTTTGTAACAGACGAATTAGATGGAGGCCCCATAATTGCTCAAGACTCAGTACCTGTGCTGTCTAGTGATACAACCGAAACTTTAGCCGCAAGGGTTCTTGAGAGGGAGCATGTTATTTATCCGAAAGTCGTCGAAGCATTGGCAGCAGGTAAAATTAGAGTGCGGAATGAAGATGCTTAACTTTATCGATAGACCTTATGGTAGGTCACGAATCGCGTCGATAGTTCTTTCTCCCTCTACCTATTTGGTACTCTTACTGTCTCTCTCCGCCCCATCATCGAAAAGTCAAGAGCTCGATACTTACTCTATCAACTATATGGCAAAAGCAGGCATAGCCGCAGCGTATGCGAAGAGATCATTATCCAAAATAGCAGAAAATTCGTATCAGTTATTAAATACATTAAACGTTACATTGGCAGGTCAATCAGTCACAGAGATTAAAGAGATAAGTGAGATTGTATTATCTCCTGATCAGAAATTGATTCCTAACTCATACAGCAAGGAACAATCGGGCCTTAAAGATACCCTAGAGCACATAACATATAATTGGAATAAATCTATTGCAACAGTCTCAAACACAGATCAATCAGCGCAAATTAACCTTGAAGAAGATACTTATGATCAGTTGAGTCATCAAATCGTTATGCGCGAAAATTTCATAAAAGGCATTGAGGAGTTCTCTTATAGTGTTATTGACCAAGCAAGAATTGAAAAATACCGGTATAGCATATTAGGACAAGAAAACATAAGCACTCCACTTGGTGATTTTCTGAGCATCAAGATTGAGAGAACGCAGCCCGACAATGGCAACCGGTCTATTGTATTTTGGTTGTCGACTGAATGGGCGGGTGTGCTTCTTAGGATGAATCAAGTCATAAATGGCGAGATTGAAGTGACACTTGAAATACAAGATGGCTTCGTGAACGGGAAATCGATAACTAGCAAGAAGAAATTTTAACCGGATGCAGACTTTTCTTCGATACCTTCAGTTGACTCTGATTTGATAGCTGAATCAGACTCTTCGCCAATAAAAATTTTTGGCTCCTCTGCGCTCTGTTTTTTGAGCAAATGATATCTTCGCATCTTTTCAACCAACGTTGTCCTCCGAATACAAAGCCTTTGAGCTGCTCTGGCAACCACACCATCGCTGAAATCTAGCGCTTGTGAAATCAGATCTTTTTCTAGATTAGCAAGGTACGCTTTGAGGTCAATACCACTGAGGGGTAACATAGTTTGATCTACGCCTTCTTCTGCATTCAAGTCTAAGTCGGGGGCAACCAACCTTTCAAAGGTTGACGCTCCAATATCTGGGACTCCCTTGTCGCCGCCTCCGAAATGTTGAAAATTTCCGGGTAAATCATTGACTCCAACAATTCCATGAGGATAAAGAATAGCCATCCGCTCAACTAAATTTGCTAACTCTCTAACATTTCCTGACCACGGATGTAGGCTTAAGGACTCAATAGCGCCCGAATTAAAACGCACAGACCCCCGCTGCTCTGACTCGAGAATTGAAATCAATTCATTAAGCAATAGAGGCACATCCTCCGACCTGCTGCGCAAGGAGGGTACTTCAATCGGAAAAACATTTATTCGGTAGTATAGATCTTGTCGAAAATTACCATCTCTTATCATTTGCTCTAAATCTTTATGTGTCGCAGCAATGATTCTCACATCAGTTTGAATTGTTCCTACACCACCAACTCTTTCAAAGCTCCGCTCTTGTAAAACCCTCAATAACTTTACTTGCATGTTCAATGGCATATCACCGATTTCATCGAGAAATAAAGTCCCTCCATCTGCAAGCTCAAAACGGCCGATTCGCGCAGAAATAGCACCAGTAAACGCACCTTTTTCATGACCAAATAACTCGCTTTCTAAAAGCTCATTAGGAATTGCGCCACAATTTATTGGGATAAAAGGTTTTTCGGCACGGCTAGAGTTTATATGTAAGCTTCTAGCCACAACCTCCTTACCGGTGCCAGATTCTCCGGTTATCAATACACTAACTTCTGTATTTGCAACTTGGCCCATCATCCGTCGAACTTGCTGAATAGCATGGCTCTTGCCAACCAGACCCGGAAACATGTCACTATTCCTTAGGCCATCAACGTCCCGTAACCGGTTATAGTGGTCGGAGAAAAGCTTAGATTTATGCAAAGCATCTAATAATGACTGATAACTGAGATCGCGACTCAAGAAAGCCGTTATTCGCGTTTTCAATTCTAAACTCGCTGAATTTGATATCTTTTCTCTACCTAAAATCACAAACGGAATACAAATTTCCCACTTATGGATATCTGACAACAAGTCCTCGAGCCTGATTGACTCTAGGGACCCAATAATAGCTACGGTAATTTCAGATGCAGTCTTGATGACCTCCTCAACGTGCCCAGACCAGTTCCTAGAGGATGTGGAAATTACTTTTTCCCCCAGGAAACCGAGGACAGTCTCGAGATCATGACGATAGCTTTCATCATCCTCGATTACTAATACCCTTGATTCGTCAACCATAAAGATATTGCTTCTCTAGTCGTTATATTCTTAGCCCGTAATCAAATGAGCATAGTTTAATTGTATACTAAAAGGGAGACCGAAGTTCGATGAAAATTAATTATTACCTTCTACCGACCAGGAAGATTAACTCTCTGCTGGTATAAAGTGGCAGAATCGCCATCGGAAAAAATAAGATCGAGTATTGATGCATTTCTTATGACTAATTCAAAGCAACACAAAAAAAGGTCGCTCAGGACAAAACGCATTGAAAAATTAGCCCAAGAGATCGGAATCGACGCGACTAAATTAGAGTCGGAAATTAATCAACTTCCGACAATCAACGCCTCAAGGATAGTAAACTTGCATGGTCGCTTGACCGCTGGATCTTACGAGATAAAATTAAAAGAAACATCTAAAAAGTTGCTCTCTTTTGAACAAAAGCTTAATCTAGTCTAACTCTGCAGTTTCTAAGTTCAGTAGTGCAACTTTTTCAAAAAATTCGACAACTTATTTTATCCATTTAAAGACAGGCTCCAACTCAGAAAGACGCACAAGATCATCTGGCCTATCAACATCCCACAGAGGTTCTAAGCAAAAATAATCTAAGCCAATTTGCTCGGCTTTTACGATGGTTTCTTTAAGAACATTACTTGTTCCCCATGAAATATCCTCAAATATCTCCGGGTAATTACCGTTCATCCCTATAAGCACATATCCACCGTCCTCGGCAGGACCAAGTACTAACGCTACCCCATCTTGTAGGTATTGAAGAGCTCTGTCCAGATAGTCAGAGGACAATGCTGGACAATCTACTCCTATAATTATTGCAGAATCCGAATTCTCGAAATTTAGTGTTTGTCTAATAGCGAAACTCATCTTTTCTCCAAGATTTCCACTAACTTGCTGCCTTAGTGTGAAGCTTGCGGGTAAATCCGGAATAACCTTATTTTTTGCGGATAATTCACCGTCTAACCACAGTTGAATTTCAGCTAAATTGCTCTTATCAAGTAAACAAATGATATGCTCAAACATTGATTCATAAAGGGACAGGATTTCTAGCTTAGTAAGAGCTTTAGAAAGCCTGGTTTTCACCATACCCAGTACTGGTGACCTAGCAAATAGCAGTATGGACGCATTACGATACTTATTCTTTGGTTGCTGATTTTTTTCGCTCATATCGGTAATTAGGTGGCGAGGATAATATCTTCGCACAAGTTTGTGCGGCGAAAACCCAACCCAATATAGCAAACGCAAATACCACATAAATATAACTGTTTTGAAAACCCCATCTTTTTCCCACCTCCTTGCAGAAGAGAGAGTATTGTTATCCAACTCAATTGGAAGCATACAAGTTCGAAGAATTTTTGATATAGCTACATCTTCCATTATCGGAATACTTGGAAACCCACCAATGCGCTTGAATAATCTAGAGCTTACGAATAAGGTTTGATCTCCAGTGCAAACCTTTGTTATTTTGGAGCGCAATCTCATAAAAAAACTAATAATGAGGAATACAAAGGAAGAGTTATCAAACGTCAATCTAAACCAACCCCAAAAGTAACTTAGACTTCTTGTTTTTCGTATTAATTGGCTTATTGCTTCGGCTGAAATTTGGCTATCAGCGTGCAGAAAAATTAAGATCTCCCCTTCTGAGTTTTCCGCTCCAAAGTTCATCTGCCGAGACCTACCATGCCCGGTTACGAAAAGCTTATCTACCAACGGTTTGGCAATTTCCGTAGACCGATCTGACGAACCTCCATCCACTACTATAATTTCACATTGATTGTCGCGAAGTATTTGCAACGAATTCAAGTTAGAGAGGAGGGTCGCTTCTTCGTCTAAAACCGGAATAATTATAGAAACAAGATTCATTTTAACTAGTTTTTTAGCGCACCAGAGCAACTGCTGCCCTGCCCGGCAGTGCAGCCAAAACAATGTTGTCCGACTCTTATTTCATTTCCATCAATATCAAGATTCATTAATTCTGAAATATGAATTTTTGTTCTGCCTTTTTCAACTAAATCAAGACCCAACATTTGATTAAAATCACAGTCGTAAGCATAACCTTGGTAATCTATGCTTAGCAGATTTCTGCACATAACGGTTGCTAAATTCTCTTTCTGAAAGCTATCCTTTAATTTTGACATATATTCTTCATACAAGCCCTTTGCGAGAAGCATACCCCCAAAACGACTGATAGGCATGTTCGTAATAGTCAGTAAGTTGTTGAATACAATTCCGTGATGATCATATAGTTCAGACTTATATTGACTCTCGAGGCTTGACTGTTCTGGTGGTAGATTAATACCGTCTGGATTGAAAACTAAATTAAGCTGCATGTCAGACTTAACCCCATAACCCAAAGAGTTTAGTTTCTGTAACGCAGCAATGCTATCCGAGAACACTCCTTTTCCTCTTTGCGTGTCTACATTCTGCTCTGAGTAGCAAGGTAGAGATGCTGTAATTATTACTCTTTGGTCCGCCAAAAATTCTGACAAATCTTCGAACCCAGGTTCTAATAAGATTGTGAGGTTACATCTATCTATAACTTCTATTCCCGAACTCTTCGCCTCTTTTACCAGGTACTTAAAGTTAGGATTTAACTCAGGCGCACCACCCGTAAGGTCCAAAGTTTTTACCTGGTTACTACGCATGAACTTAACCACGTCATTCACATTCTCCCTGTTCATTTGCTCAACCCTTGATGGCCCGGCATTAACGTGACAATGTGTGCAACTGAGATTACATTTATAGCCCAAATTTACTTGTAAAATTTCAAGAGAATCTCTCTTGATTTTGGGAAACCCTTTACCCAAAAGAAGTGGTCTAGTATCAAGCATAAATGGAAATTAAATTCGATTCTTGTTAACAAAACATGATGTTATAAGATATATCTGTATTATTCATCGGTATTTTAAAAAAACTAACTTCATGCGAGTAAAACTTGAATTACTCTGGCTCTTGATTTCTAATACTCGGCCGATATAAATCCTAGCTGAATAACTACCACTAGACTAGAACAGAGAAACGGCCCAGCGTGAATTCAAAAAACTATTACATAGTAGCTAAAGCTCCTGATGACCCGAGCCTGCATGTCAAAATTTCTGGCCCCTATCTTACTCAGAAAGCTGCCAAAGCGGATTTAGCAGAGGCAATTAGCGAAGCTCAATCCCTCGATTCGAGCGCCAAAAATTATAACTATGAAATCTCCTATATTGAGAGCCAAAAACCAGGAATCCTGCAACATATGGCAGCAAGCGCACAGTAGGACCAAGGTTTAATTTAAAATCTATCCCATCAATAGCAAGAGCAAAGGATAGTTCTCGAAAAAATATCTATATTTTGGAAGCAATCTATGTGTTTGATCTTTTCACTGTTGGTCTAAAAGCTTCACTCCTTTGTAAGAAGCGACTTTAGCTTATCGTTAAATTTAACCTCACCTTCGGTAGCATATGCTTCGTGGTTTTCTTCAATATCATTTAAATCATACAAGTAATTAACCATTGTGCCCCAAGATTGATCTAAACCTTTCTTGCTTAAATCTGCACCTACATTTAATTGATAAATTGAAGCTCCGTTACCCAAGTGAAATCTAGCAACAGGGTCTGACGGGTATTTTCCTTTTTTTGCTTGAATCAAATAATTAACTGCGGTTTTTTTGATGAGCTCACTATTGGTTTTAAGCTCATCGGCAGATTTAGGTACATTGTTTAGTTCAGATTGCAAACTGCGAAGTTCTGGCAACTCTTCTTCGATTGTGGAACGTAACCAACTTTGAAACCCAGGAATAGGAGATAAAGTCACAAAAGTTCTTATGGACGGAAATTCTACCTGTAATTCCTGGACAACTTGTTTGATTAAAAAGTTTCCAAACGAAATATTCTTCAACCCGGGCTGGCAGTTACTAATTCCATAAAATGTAGCCGTTGTGTAGTCGACGTTGTCCTCTCCATCCGGTATGTCAGTCTCAAGGATTGAGGCTATTGAGCTAGGCACCTTAGCACTTAGTGCGACTTCCACAAAAATTAAGGGTTCGTCACTAAGAGCAGGATGAAAAAAAGCGAAACAGCGGCGATTCGGCGGGTCTATACGACTCCTTAAATCATCCCAATCTTTAATTTCATGAACTGCCTCATACCTAATGATGCGGTCAAGGATAGCTGCGGATGTAGACCAGTCAATTGTTTGTAAAACTAAGAACCCTCGACCAAACCATGATGTAAATAATCTTATAAAGTCTTCATCAACCGATTTAAGATTTTTGTTAGCGGCTAGGCACTTGAGGAGGTCTGTTCTCATCTCAACTAAGTCGTGGGTCGCATCTGGAGTAGAGTTTAGGCGTCGCAGTAGTTCCTGACGCTGAGGCTCCGAAGCCTTTGAGAGCTTGTTAAGATTGAAACTGGAGGGATCCTTGCTATAGCTGTTATAAGCTCGATTAACCTCACTTTCGTCGGCATTGAAATTTTGCTCTAAGTGCTCAAAAAATTTAAGTTTTTGTTCTGCACCCATCTCCGAATACTGGTCCAGAAGTTGTCTTGCTGTTACGATTCCAGAGACTTCGCCTACCGTGCCCATTAATTTCTCCAACAGCTCGTCAATCGTGACTTCCTCAAAGCCAGCGAAAAATCGTCTTTGGCGACTAACCAAGTTGCTCAAAAAATCCTGAAAACGTCTAAATGCCATCTGGAGTCACACTTATATTTGTACTGGTATTAAATTATGCAACATAATATATCTAATATGGTGCTTATCATTAGATATCTATATCACTGATTGTTATATAATAAATTAGATTGAGTTTTCAAATACCCTAATTAAAAGCAAAAATCATTAAACCCTTAAAATCTAGCTTGTTATTTTACCCTATCACTTGTTAATAACTGAAGTCGCCTCTGATGTGAATAATCATGTATAATTCGAAGCCTTATATGCAGAGATTTTCCAAATTTTTCATATAGATAAGATTTGTTATTTAGGTAAAAACTATGACTCCTGGAGAAAAATTTAAGCTCGCACTCGATAAAAATAGTCCACTCAAAGTCGTTGGCACAATAAACGCTTACTGTGCAATGTTGGCTGAACGCGCTGGCCATAATGCCATCTACCTTTCAGGCGGCGGCGTTGCCAATGCATCCTTTGGTCTTCCTGACCTTGGGATCACCACTCTGGCAGATGTTACAGAGGACGTGCAAAGAATCTGTGATGCAACCGATCTTCCTCTTCTCGTAGATATTGATACTGGTTGGGGCGGCGCCTTTAATATTGGGCGTACGATAAAAAACATTGAGAAAGCCGGAGCGGCCGCAGTGCATATAGAGGATCAGGTATCGCAAAAACGTTGTGGTCATCGGCCTAATAAATCCATCGTATCAAAGATCGAAATGGTAGATCGAATAAAAGCTGCCGTGGACAGCAAAGCAAACAAAGATTTTATGGTAATGGCGCGAACTGACGCTCTTGCTGTTGAGGGAGTTGAATCCGCGCTCGATAGAGCTATTGCCTGCGTAGAAGCCGGTGCGAACGCTATTTTCCCAGAGGCTATTTTAGATTTGGAGCAATACCGGCTGTTTACTGAGACATTAGATGTACCTGTTCTCGCGAATATTACCGAATTTGGTAAGACGCCCCTTTATACGTGTGAAGAATTGCGTGACGCAGGAGTTTCAATCGCCCTCTATCCTCTGAGCGCTTTTCGTGCCATGAGCAAAGCTGCGTTGAATGTTTATGAGACTATTGCTAACAATGGCAGCCAAGCAGAAGTTATTGACCTTATGCAAACGCGGGATGAACTATATGAAACTCTTAACTATCATTCTTATGAAATAAAATTAGACAAGCTTTTTGCTGAAAAGAGCGTCGATTAAAATTCGATATTGGAAACTTATTAAGTAGAGAACTTTGTGAATAAACACACAATTAACGCCGCAGGGCTTCGCGGACAAGTCGCCGGTCAAACTTCACTTTGCACCGTTGGAAAGACAGGCTCTGGCCTAACCTACAGAGGTCACGATATATCGGTCCTTGCCGAAAAAGCAAAATTTGAAGAGGTAGCCTATCTCTTACTTCGTGGCGAGCTACCAAACCAAGAACAACTGGATAATTTTGTCAGTAAAATCATTTCACTTCGAGATTTGCCACAAGAATTAAAAGATACACTTGAGAGAATACCGGCCTCCGCCCACCCTATGGATGTCTTACGAACCGGTTGTTCGCTGCTTGGTAACTTAGAGCCTGAAACATCGCTTAAGCAGCAAGTTGACATAGCTGATCGTCTCATATCGGTACTGCCATCAATTATCTGTTATTGGTATCGTTTTTCGCACCAAGGCAAACGAATCACTACCTCCATGAACAACCCCTCCATTGGGGGTCAATTTCTAGAAATGTTGTTAGGAACGAAGCCTAGCAAATTAGCCTCCCAAGTCATGAATGTCTCGCTTATCCTCTATGCTGAACACGAATTTAATGCATCTACTTTTACTGCAAGAGTTTGTGCATCAACCCTATCCGATATGCATAGTTGTGTAACAGGAGCGATAGGTAGTTTAAGAGGCAATCTTCATGGCGGGGCTAATGAAGCTGCAATGGAGATGATCCAAAAATGGAATTCTCCCGATGAAGCAGAAAAAGAAATTCTTAAAATGTTAAATAAAAAACAGAAAATTATGGGTTTTGGGCATGCTATCTATAAAAAATCTGATCCACGGAACGCCATTATAAGGAGTTGGGCAAAAAAACTGGCTGAAGAATCAGGAGATGAAATACTTTATCCAGTGTCACTTCGTTGTGAAGAAGTAATGTGGCGAGAGAAAAAGTTATTTTGCAATGCAGATTTCTTCCACGCCAGCGCCTATAACTTAATGGGTATACCCACAAAACTTTTCACTCCAATTTTTGTCATGTCGCGAATTACCGGATGGACAGCGCATATAATGGAACAGCGAGCAAATAATCGGATTATCAGACCAAGCGCTGAGTACACTGGACCAAATGAAGCAAAGTGGGTAGACATTCAGTCACGATAACTCAGTATAAAAAGATGAAAAAAGGATATTAAATTGTCAGCAAATGTAGATTCAAATGACCGCCCCAAGCCGGACCAAGTGCTTGTAAATATCGCAAATTATGTTTGCGATCATGAGATAAATTCAGTCGAAGCATATGATACTGCTAGAAATTGCCTAATGGATACTCTAGGTTGCGGCATGCTCGCGCTGAGTTTTCCGGAATGCACTAAGTTGCTGGGCCCCCTCGTTGAGGGTACTACTGTGCCTAATGGAGCAAGAGTTCCTGGAACCAAATATAAACTAGACCCAGTCAAAGCTGCTTGGGATATTGGTTGTATTATAAGATGGTTAGACTTTAACGACACATGGCTGGCCGCCGAATGGGGGCACCCCTCCGATAATTTAGGCGCAATACTGAGCGTTGCAGACTATCTATCACAGGTCAGAATAGCCGAAGGCAAGGATTCCTTGCTAATGCGCGACGTACTAACTTCTATGATAAAGGCTCATGAAATTCAAGGCGTTTTGGCGCTTGAGAACAGCTTCAATCGAGTAGGGCTTTGTCATGTCTTATTAGTTAGAGTGGCTTCTACAGCAGTTGTTACAAAGCTTTTAGGTGGCTCTAAAGAACAAATTATAGATGCCCTTTCGCAAGCATGGCTTGATGGTTCCAGTTTAAGAACATACCGTCACGCACCAAACGCTGGCCCCAGAAAGTCATGGGCAGCTGGCGATGCTACATCTCGCGCAGTTCGGCTTGCTGATCTAACTTTGAAAGGAGAAATCGGGTATCCTAGTGTTCTAACTACCCCCACATGGGGATTTTATGATGTTTCATTTCAAGGTAAGAGCTTTGAGCTCTCCCAAGATTTCAGCTCGTATGTAATGGAAAATATTTTGTTTAAGATATCATTCCCCGCTGAATTTCACTCACAGACTGCGGCAGAGGCTGCTGTAAGACTTCATCCGATTGTCAAAGATCGACTAGCAGATATCAAAGAGATAAAGATAAAAACACATGAGTCAGCGATACGTATTATTAGTAAAGTCGGACCGTTAAATAATCCAGCCGATCGAGACCACTGTTTGCAATATATGATCGCGGTGCCACTTATTCTTGGTAATTTAACGGCAGATCATTACGAAGACGACTTTCATCGCAATAATCCAATTATTGATACCCTTCGCGAGAAAATGACGGTTGTTGAAGAACCTAGGTATACTAATGAATATTTAGAACCGAACAAGCGCAGTATAGCTAATTCATTGCAAGTACTTTTTACCGACGGCACCGCGACTGAGGAGATTGAAATTAATTACCCCGTTGGCCATAGGCGAAGAAGAGAAGAAGGTATCCCGTTATTGGAGGAAAAATTTAAGACAAACCTCCTTACTGTTTTTACAAAAGATCGATGCGAAAATATTTTCAACTTATGTAAGGATCAAAAGAAACTTGAGAATACCAAGGTAAACGATTTTATGGATTTATTCACTCCTTGAGCAATCGTACATTCACCCAATAATATTTTTAAGCTACTCTATTTAATTTGAGATTAGTGGGTTTCAGATTTTATGAGTTCTAGTCTATTGCTAGAAAAACTTGTAGACCTTGATTTCGAAAACATAATCCCCATATACAAACGTAAGAGAAAGATCTATTTAGATTTTCTCGAGACGCCTGATTTCAAAATAGGCTAATTTACATATTGCTTTGCCTCAAAGAGGCGTACGAGGATATGACTATGACAAACTTTGATTTTTCACCACTATACCGCACAACTGTAGGCTTTGATCATCTTTCCAGTCTTTTGGATAACATGCATAGATCGGACAGAACCGCAAATTCTTACCCTCCATATAATATTGAATTGATCAACGATAATCGCTATCAAATCACGATGGCTGTTTCTGGCTTTCAATCAGACGAACTTGATATAAAAAGCGAAAAGCAGACGTTAACAGTTAAAGGGCAAAAAAACCCGGATCAAAATACGCGAAACTACCTTCATCAAGGAATTGCGGGTAGGAATTTTGAACGTAAATTCCAATTAGCTGATCATATAGAAATTATAGAGGCGCAACTAGCAAACGGATTGCTCCATATCGATTTGGCGCGAGAGATTCCTGAGGCTATGAAGCCAAAGACTATTCCAATAACAGAAGGCAAAGGCAGACTTGTGGGACTTAGAAGCAAAGACGCCGCTGCTTAGGCAAGAGGACTAATAATCTAGGGCTAAAGGTTTGACTTATTCTTACTATTTAGCCCTTTCTTATCAGACTAAATAGCTGAACAGAAAAATGGGACGGAAGTTTTATACTGTTGTTTTAATCTAATAAGTGGCTTACTAAACCACTCTTCAATTTGGGTTCAAACCAAGTGGATTTAGGTGGCATAACCTCGCCAGCATCAGACACTTCCATGAGACTTTCGATTGATGTTGGGTATAGCGCAATACCAGCCACCCAACCATCTCTAATTACGCGATGTTTTAAAGCCATCAATCCTTTAATTCCTCCAACAAAATCGATGCGTTTATCCGTTCTTTGATCATGAATCGCCAAGATAGGACTCAAGATGTGATTTTGAAGTATCGACACATCAAGACTCTCTACAGGGTTATCCTTACTGATCGTACTTTCTATTTCAGACTTGAGAGTTAATCTATACCAGGAATCCTCAAGGTATAGACCAAACTCGAGAGGCTTCGATGGCTTAGCGTCATCCTCAGAAGTTACTTTCTCTAGGGTAAAATCAATTTGAATTGCCGAGATAAACTGTTCAGCTGACATACCATTGAGATCTTTTATTACTCGATTATAGTCAAGGATTTTCATTTGACTATGAGGGAATATAACTACTAAAAAATAATTGTAGGATTCACTCCCTCTATGCTCTTTATTTTGATGTTTATATCTCTCCCGAGCGCGTGATGCTGCAGCCGATCTATGGTGTCCGTCCGCCACATAAAGACTTTTCACTTCCTCAAATGCACTATCAATTGATGCAATCTGTTCGCGATTTTGAATTGTCCAAAATGTATGCCTAACGTCACTCTCATCCATAAAATTGTATTCAGGGTTATTCTCGGTCACTTTGTTCATCAAACCCGTTAAGGTAGAGTTATCTTTGCAAGTCAAAAATACAGGCCCTACCTGCGCTCCAAGTTCTACCATATGCTTTACTCGATCTTCCTCCTTATCCGGACGAGTATATTCATGGATTTTAATATACCCCTTATCGTAAGCATCAACAGAGGCTATCGCTACGAGACCCAACTGTTCGTGATCGTCCATAATTTGCCGATAGAGGTAAAAACTTTCCACCTCATCTTTAACAAGAACCCCAGAATTTAGAAATTCATCTAGATTGCTCCTACCAGTTTGATAAACAAGAGGGTCATGAGCATCAATATCATCGTCTAAGTCAATGTCTGGCTTATTAATGTGAAGAAAACTATACGGGTTTCCCTTAGCAATCTCTTTTGCCTCTGCTCGACTTACTACATCATATGGAGGGGAGGCCACTTGAGAGGCTAGCTCCTTTGTGGGCCTGACGGCACGAAAAGGCTTTATCAATTTCATGGCTATTCCCGGTAAAAAGGATCAAGTTTTGTTACTTATTATCTGTCGATGGATATTACCCATATTCTATCAATTAAAATGTTGAATTTAACAATACTTTTTAATCTCTCTAATTTAAGAAACTATAGTGAGCCTATGGCTTGATGTATCTGAGACAACGAAAATCCTCTACTTTCCATGAATCGAGTGATCTTTGATTTCTCAAGAGAACTTATTTCCAAAGATTTATGTGCTCTCCGCTTTTTTCTAATAACATTAATCGCAAGTTCTACCCACTCTGGGTCATCAAAAACAAGATACTTGTCAACTTTTTGATCTTCCACTTTTCTAACTATTAACTCATGTCTTATATGCCTGTATCCAAACCCCAGACCTTTTCGATATCTCGAATATGACTCAGCAAATCTTTCATCATTTTGTAAATCCTCGGCACGTAGAGCACGGACAACGTTATGTATCGCCTCTGGCTTAAGTCCCGGGAATTTGGTGTGAAGTTTTTGCTTTAACTCATAAAATGAATGCTCGCGACGAGCTAAATAGTGTATAGCGGCACGTCGCAAAGCAGATTCACCATTTTTAAAAATGGATTCAGGCTTCAATTTAACAATACTTTAAGAGGCGGCCTTTGATTTTGCATCAGCTAATACCACAACGTCATCATTTATCTCAGAACCACCGCTGGGCGTTTCAGATGGCGTTAGGAGTTGATTCCTAACAATATTCTCGATTTCAGTAGCAAGTGACGGGTTCTCCTCCAAATATACGGCTACATTTTTCTTACCTTGGCCTATTTTTTCGCCTTTATAAGCATACCAAGCACCTGACTTTTCGACTATACCGTGCTTAACACCGAGATCAATAACTTCCCCTAAATGATGAATCCCTTCTCCATACATAATCTGAAATTCTGTTTGTCGAAATGGCGGCGCTACTTTATTCTTCACTACTTTCACACGCGTCTCGTTGCCGACCACCTCATCGCCGTCCTTGATCGAACCAATTCTTCTAATATCTAATCTAACAGACGAATAGAACTTAAGCGCATTTCCTCCGGTTGTAGTTTCAGGTGAACCAAACATGACTCCAATTTTCATCCTTATTTGATTAATAAAGATCACCAAGGTATTTGAATTCTTGATATTTGCTGTCATTTTCCGCAGCGCTTGCGACATAAGGCGGGCCTGCAGTCCCATGTGGCTATCCCCCATATCTCCCTCAATTTCTGCTTTCGGTGTCAAGGCCGCCACTGAATCTATTACTACAACATCGAGCGCACCGGATCTAACCACCATGTCGCAAATTTCCAGAGCCTGTTCGCCTGTGTCAGGCTGACTTACTAGAAGGTTTTCTACGTCTACGCCAAGATTTTTAGCGTAGATAGGATCTAATGCGTGTTCTGCATCAATAAAAGCACAACTCCCGCCTGCCTTTTGAGCTTCAGCGATGACCTGTAGAGTGAGAGTTGTCTTACCCGACGACTCTGGGCCATATATTTCAACTATCCGGCCCCTGGGTAAACCACCAATGCCTAAAGCTATATCAAGCCCCAAAGAACCTGTAGAAATTGCGGGAATCGCCTCTCGCTCGGTATCACCGAGCCTCATCATCGAGCCTTTACCAAACTGTCTCTCAATCTGTGATAACGCCGCTGCTAGAGCTTTCTCTTTGTTGCTATTATCTTCAATCATAGTTGTTTCCTTGGTATTTCCTTACAACTGATGCTGGTTCCATGAGTAATGCAGTTGTTAAATGGCCTGTAATCGCCAAATAGCGGTATTCTCCACAACCGCTCGCTAAGTATTCGTCTTATCTGTCATAACTTCGATTTCTACAAACTAATCAATACTATTTACATCTGAGATAACTATACACTGTATATAAAACCAGTAATATTAAAACAAATAATTACTGTACATACAACCAGTATATGGGCAAATAGTCTGTTTTCTTTAATAATTAAGGAATAAACCTAAGAATTCCTAACAACGCCGCCTCTACTGCTGCTAGCCTCACCTGATTTCGGTCTCCCGCGAAAAGAAACCCTTTTGTTTGAGCTCTGCCTTCCCAGCGCCATGCTATCCAAACAGTACCGACTGGTTTTTCTGGGGTTCCACCCTCGGGTCCTGCAATCCCACTAATAGCGACTGCAAGATTTGTCTTACAAACTGCTATCGTGCCCTCTGCCATCGCTCCAACAACTTCTTCACTAACAGCACCTGGGCCATCGCAGCAGAAATACTTTGAGGGTACGTTGAGTAAGTCTTGCTTGGACTGATTTGAATAGGTAACAAACCCTGAACGAAACCACTCAGAGCTACCAGATACACTGGTTAAGACTTGGGCCAACCAACCTCCAGTGCATGACTCGGCAGTCGCAATCGTTAGCTTTTTTGAATTTAATCTGCTGATGACCTTTAGGACAGTATCATCGGAAACTTCAAGTCTGCTCATGCAATAATCTTATCGACTGCAAACTAATAAACCAAGAACAACTTTGTTTAATAACGCGACAGTTCAAATATTTATATCCAAGTTATAAAGTAAAAGATGTAAAATTGAGAAAAATTGTTGATCTCCGAGCGAAAAATTGACCAAAAAACAAACCCACACACCAATGATGCAGCAGTTCCTGCGTATAAAAGCTGAAAGCAAGGAGAGTCTGTTATTTTATCGGATGGGGGATTTTTATGAACTCTTCTATGAAGATGCAAAAATAGCATCGGAAATTCTCGACATTACTTTAACATCCAGAGGAAAAGCAGATAATCAACCAATACCCATGTGTGGAATTCCCTACCATGCTGCAGACCGCTATCTCGCAAAGTTGGTTCAAGCAGGCCAGTCTATTTCTATCTGCGAGCAGATTGGCGACCCCGCGACAAGCAAAGGCCCAGTTGAACGCAAAGTCGTTCGGGTAATAACACCTGGTACGGTAAGCGATGAATCTCTACTAGACGAAAATCACGATAATTGTCTGGTCGCCGTAAGCGGCAAGAATACATTTGAGGAGAAAAAAGCTGTTTCCCAATATGGAATTGCTCTCATGAATATCAGTAGTGGACGGTTTGTCCTCACAGAAGTAGTAGGATACGAGACTCTGTTAAGCGAGCTTGAGCGAGTCAAACCAGCAGAATTACTAATAAGCGAAGACCTGCTCGAAACCGACAGTGAAATAGCAAAATACACAATTCGCAAAAGACCGGTTTGGGAGTTTGAAGCCGACACAGCAAGACGATCCCTATGTGAGCACTTTCAAGTAAAAGATTTATCGATCTTCTCCTGTGAAGGTTTTACAAAAGGCATTGAAGCTGCGGGTTGCTTGTTACACTACGCTAAAGAGACACAAAAGGCCGAACTCCCGCACATACAAGGCATAAAAGTGGAGCTGCCTGGAGAAAGTGTAATTCTAGATACAGCTAGCAGAAGGAATCTTGAAATTGATGTTAATCTTGCCGGAAGTAAAGAGAATACTTTAATTTCCATAATTGACTCAACATGCACGCCCATGGGAAAACGCCTTTTATCTCGGTGGATAAATAGGCCATTAAGAGAACGCGCAGAGTTAGAGGCACGACAAAAAACAGTAGACAGCTTCATTGAGCAATTTCGATTCGAGGGGATTAGAGAATTAATCAAAGGCTTTGGTGATCTAGAAAGAATTTTTGCTAGACTCGGATTGAGAACTGCGCGCCCGCGCGATCTGACGACAATGCGAGAGTCGCTATCACTACTCCCAGAATTACAAAGATATCTTCAAGAGATTAACTCACCGGCTACAGTCTCATTAGCAAAAAGAATCCGCGAATTCCCAGAACAGGTAGATACGTTGAGGCGAGCTATAAAAGAAAATCCCTCTTCCGTGATTCGGGAGGGTGGGGTTATAGCGGAAGGATACGATTTAGAGTTAGATGAACTTCGAAATCTGAACCGCAATGCTGGTCAGTACTTAGTTGATTTAGAGCTTAAAGAGAAAGATAGAACAAACTTGAGTACTCTTAAGGTAGGCTTCAATCGAATTCATGGCTACTATATCGAAATAAGCAAAGTTCAAGCCATAGGAGAATTACCTGCAGAATATATTCGCCGACAAACTCTAAAAAACGCTGA
The DNA here is from genome assembly GCA_902531515.1 of uncultured Pseudohongiella sp. GTDB lineage: Bacteria > Pseudomonadota > Gammaproteobacteria > Pseudomonadales > Pseudohongiellaceae > UBA9145. The sequence continues at coordinate 40,987 of CACAEJ010000003.1, read as the reverse complement.
ACGGTTCATAACACCAGAGCTAAAAAAATTCGAAGACAAGATTCTTAGCGCTAATAGCAAAGCGTTAGCTAAAGAGAAGGCTCTATACGACGGGCTACTAGAAATTTTGGCAAAAGAGTTATCTGAGCTCCTTATTTGTGCAGAATCAATTGCCGAAATAGATGTCCTGAATTCCTTCGCAGAGAGAGCAAAAAGCTTAAACTACTGCAAACCAGAGATAAGTCATAAACCCGGTATATGCATTGAAAATGGCCGGCACCCCGTAGTTGAAGAATCAGTTACGACTCAATTCATAGATAACAATCTTCACCTGAAGAATAATCAGAAGATGTTGATTATAACCGGACCAAACATGGGGGGAAAATCCACTTACATGAGGCAAACCGCCTTAATAGTGCTCATGGCGCTTACTGGAAGTTATGTGCCAGCTAGTAGAGCGGTCATTGGTCCCGTTGACAGAATATTCACTCGTATTGGTTCATCTGACGATTTAGCTGGAGGTAGGTCTACATTTATGGTTGAAATGACCGAAACCGCAACAATACTGCAGAATGCCACAAGCGATAGCCTAGTTCTAATGGATGAAATCGGAAGAGGCACAAGCACGTTCGATGGACTTTCTCTTGCTTGGTCGGCTGCTATTTACATGGCGGAGCGCATTCAAGCATTCACCCTTTTTGCAACACATTATTTTGAATTAACAAGCTTACCTGACACTTTTACTAGCATGGAGAATGTGCATCTAGATGCGGTTGAGCATGATAATGGAATTTTATTTCTTCATAAGGTTAAATCGGGCGCTGCAAACCAGAGTTATGGTTTACAAGTTGCAAAGCTAGCAGGCATACCATCAGAAGTTATTAAGCAGGCACGAGAGAAATTGCGACAGCTAGAGCTTGAAACCGATACGCAAGGTTTACATCAAGAGGGAGAGCAAAAAGATTTTTTCGATACAGAGCCTCATCCAGTTCTCCAACAACTGCAAAGGATAAATCCTGACCAGATTACCGCTCCTGAAGCGCTCTTGATTCTCTATGAACTGAAATCGAAGTTACTAAATGAATGAGAATTTGTTACAAAAATGTTAATATAAAACGATAAGCTGTAATAGAGCTATCGGAGTAGTAATGACATTTGTAGTCGGTGAAAACTGTATTAAATGCAAACATACTGATTGCGTCGAAGTTTGCCCTGTCGACTGCTTCTATGAAGGACCAAATTTTCTGGTTATTCATCCAGATGAGTGCATCGACTGCGCTCTATGTGAACCGGAATGCCCGGTAGATGCTATTTATGCTGAAGATGAACTACCCGAAGATCAGCAAGAGTTTCTGGAATTGAACGCAGAGCTTGCGGAAAAATGGGAGAATTTAACCGAAAAAAAAGATGCCCCACCGGATGCTGAAGAGTGGGCTGACAAGCCAAACAAACGCAAGCTTCTTGAGAAATAAGAACGAAAGTTTTTTGTTCCTGCATTTACATTTCAGGTGTAAATGACTTATTGTCGCGGAGGGAGTAAGTTCAATGGGTCGGTAGGTTTCCCGTTAAGACGAACCTCAAAGTGCAAAACTGAATTCCCATCCATGTCGCTCCCAATTTCAGCAATTTTCTGCCCCGACCTTACTTTGTCTCCCTCAGTTACTAACATTCTACTGTTGTGCCCATAAGCGCTTAAGTATCTATCACCATGACGAATTATTAAAAGGTTCCCTATACCCTGGACATCATCGCGACCAGCGTACACAACTTCACCTTTGTTTGCAGCAAAAACAGGATCTCCAACTCGACCGCCGATATCAATGCCCTTATTTAGCCTCGGTGAAAATTTCTTTACGATAGTCCCTAAGGATGGCCATTCCCATGTTTGTTTTCTACTTTCCTCAGTAATTGATTCCCTTACAATACTGGGAGATTGCCCGGAAGCACCCTGAGTTCTAGCTACTGAATTACTCGGTGCTTCTACCCCTAAACTGTTATTTCGGATGCTCTGCTCTTGGGAAATATCTCTAATATCCAAATCAAGTTCCTGATCCACAAATATTGTATATGGTGACTCTAATTGATTCACCCTGGCGAGCGACCGAAAATCAAGGTCATATCTAAATGCTATGGAAATTAAATTGTCGCCTTTTCGGACCGTATATGTTCTTTGATCAAGAGCGACGGCAGAAGAATTTGTCGATTTAGAATTCAACCCGTCGTTAATATCAAACTCAGAATTCGTAACTATGATAGGGCTTCTAATTACCATTCCCTCACTTCTTTCAGATACTGGTGCGGGAAAATCGCTTGCACATGAGGCAAGTCCTACAAAAACAAGTGAGGCCAAAGGACACAATAAAGACCGTAATTTACATAATTTTAGAACCAAAATCTCACTCACAATAAATCCCTAAATATCACTTTTATCTCTTTGATGGCTCTAATAAAAACTCTTTTAGAAAAATGACTAAAAATACAGACAAAAGGAATGCCAATACAGACTCTACAATCATCACTGAGTTGCCTGTAGCCTCAGTGTAATCTGACGGCAGGATAATTATTTGTTGATATATATTCTCTTTCGACCTTGCATCCTCAATCCCTCTAACTTGCTGCCAAGGCCATAACATATAAAGCGAGCCCACTAGTACTCCGTTGATCAATGCATAAGTTCGTTCTCGAAAACTTTTTAAAAGCCAAAATAATAGTCTTGAGAAAATTGCTAAACCAGTCAAACATCCTAAAGAAAAAACAAAAATAAAAGATAAATCCCAAGAAACGAGAGCATTCAATATAAACTCGTATGCACCCAAGATAATAAGAATAAAGGCCCCGGAAAGGCCCGGAAGTATCATTGCACTGATAGCTATAAAACCGCATATAAATATATAAAAATAACTAATTTCGCTAACTAGAATATCTAGATTAATTAGAGAAGCGGAGAACGTAAGACCGATAATCCATACTAACCAGTTATCTAGTTTTTTTGTGGAAAATTTCTTTCGTAGAATCCAAGCCGAAGAGATAACCAAACCCATAAAAAATGCGCGAAGGGGTTCTGGGTAATCTTGATATAAAAACAAAATCGTCTTAGCCGAAATAAATATACCTGATCCCACTCCTGAGCCCAATATAACTAAAAAAGTACCATCTATATTCCGCCATGTGTGCAACCTACGATTAGTGAACAAAAGGCAGAGTACAATCGGGTCAATCGACCGAATCGCCGAAATCAAACGCTCGTATATATTGGTAAGAAGCGCGATTGTCGATCCAGATATTCCAGGAACAGAATCACTCAAGCCCATTACAAACCCTTTAAAATAAATTAACGACCAAGAATCTTCTGTAGAGGAGCTATCCCTACCATTCAGACTGACATTTGAATCTTTTGAAGATTTGGACATTAACTCTACCCGAGAAAATCAGGTTTGCACCTGACCCGTCAACAAAGGAACAAAGCGTACGGAACCCAAATTTTCTGTGTGAATCTTTTGACCTGACCTAACGATATGTTTTAAATCTTGTTGATTATCTCCTCCTACTGGGATCACTAAACTCCCTCCTTCGGGGCTCAACTGTTGATAGAGTTCATCAGGAATTGTCTGAGGGGCTGCCGTAGTGATAATAGCATCAAAAGGCGCCTTCTCTTCCCAACCCAAGCTTCCATCTTCATGTCTGTATTCCACATTTCTAATGCCTAACAACTTAAGATTTTTTTTGGCTCTTTCAAGTAAGGGCTTTATACGCTCAATCGTATATACTTTTTTCGCTATTTTTGATATGACAGCTGTCTGATAACCGCAGCCTGTCCCAATCTCCAAAACGCTATCCAATCTACCAGAATTTGAGGCAATTTCAGTCATTCTTGCGACAACATATGGCTGAGAGATCGTCTGACCATGCCCGATTGGCAGAGCCACATCCTCATATGCTCGATGGGATAAAGCTTCATCTAAAAATATATGACGTGGTGTGGATCTTATGACATCAAGAACCTGCATATTTACAATTCCTTGCTCCACTAATCTCCCCAGCAAACGCTCTCTCGTCCGCCGTGAGGTCATGCCTATTCCATTTAAATTAAGTTGATTACTCAATTCCACTCCGTTCAACTAAATACGCAAACTTCTCTTAGCAAACTCGTTGCATAACAACCTTTACGCAGCGAAAAACTGATATTCAGCGTGCCTTCGTCTTTCCAAAACCATTGCAAATTTTCAGGCTTGAAACGTAAAGGGCGACGTGACGCAGTAACTTTTAGCTTATTCAAACCCTTAAACAAAGTTTCGTGATTCTGAAAAGACCTTACTTCAATATCGGCCGCTTTTGACCTTGTTACATACTTATCTTTCGAACCAACCAAGCCCGCAAGAGGACCAGAGATATGAATATCAAATGTATCAATACGCTTTTGTACTAATTCTTCTCGATCGTTTTGTCCCAATACGAAATATGACTCTGTACCATTCAGATTGAGCACATCCCCAGACAGATAGTTTGACCAGTTCTTCAATTGCAACCTCGAGGACAACACTTGATTAAACAAATAAGCTCTTGCAGACGAAATTAGTATGCCTCGCTCAATTTTGCTGATTTTTCTCCGTTCTTTTTTATTGCTGGATAACTTAGTCTCGATCTCAGTAGCCATCAAGTCATAGACTGCTGTAATATTTTGAAATTTATGACCAAAGCGCTGCATACCAAAATAGTTCGGTACGCCGTGCTTTTGTGTCGCCTTTAAACGATTTTCAAAACTATCTCGATTACCCACGCAATTACGTATGGTAATATCAAAATCGTTACGCTTATGGCTTCCAATTTTAAGTTTGCTTTGATTTCGATCGCTCGTAACTATACGAAGGTTAGTACTTTCGATTGAATTTAAGATTCGACTAACACCATTTGAGAACGGAAAACTAAACCACTGAGTGCATTCTCCATTTTTGTCTTTCATCCCTGAATACCCAACGGCAGAAAGTTTATGCCCCGTAACTTCAGAAATTTTCTTGGCTACATTAACGGTAGTTAATCCCTTTTTTGTAACCTGAACAAAAACATGCTCTCCATTTCGAGTTGGGGTGAAACCTAATTCTTCTTTAACCCTGAAGTCACTGAAGTCTGTCTTTATCTTACCAGAGACATTCGGTTTAGACTCAACGTAACTCAACTCCTCGATCTGCATCATCAAATAAACGCTAGTCTTATATATTCTTTTTCATAAGAATTACACAATGACAAGCTATTCCTTCTTTTCGTCCCAGATAACCTAGCCCCTCAGTGGTAGTCGCTTTCAAATTACATCTACTCGAATCAAGACCAATTAAGTAACATAAATTTTCTACCATTTTTTGTCGAAATGGTGACAATCTAGGTGTCTCTGCAAGCACTGTTATATCTAAATTTACTATTTCAAAATTGCTTTCAGAAACTAAAGACAAAACGCGCTTTAACAAATTCGAGCTGTCAACCCCACTGTAGGCAGGATCACAATCCGGAAAGTGGTCTCCAATATCCCCTTTTGCCGAAGCTCCCAAAATCGCGTCACAGACCGCATGAAAAATCACATCACCGTCCGAATGTGCTAACAAACTATGCTTCTCCGAAATAATAATTCCAGCAAGCTTTAGAGGTTTTTCCTTATCAACGGTATCTGCAAACCTGTGAACGTCCACACCATGGCCGATTCTATAGCTGTCTTCCATACTATTTACCCATCCGTGCCTTGATAATTGACTCTGCCAAGGCCATGTCTTCAGCATGAGTTATCTTAATATTAGCTTTTTCCCCTTGCACAATCTTTGGTCTCAGACCCAATGACTCTATGGCGCCAGCCTCATCTGTAACAGATAATCCTGCTAAAACGGTCTCTTCATACGCTTTTCTCAACAGACCATACTTAAACATTTGAGGCGTCATTGCTGACCAAAGTTCTTCCCTAGAAATTGTTTTGCGAACAAACAGAGTATCATCCACCTCCTTAATAGTATCCGATAATGGGTAAGCGAGAAGCCCTCCGGTGTCGTCATTTCGGATTGTTTCAATTAACTTTTGTAAATCCGATTGGCTTACGCACGGGCGAACAGCATCATGGACTAATACCCAATCCTCTTCGTGTGCTTTACAAGATAATTCTTTCAATGCAAGGCTTACGGATTGACTCCTCTCACTTCCACCTAAGGTGGTTTTCAGTTTAGGATGCACATAATCTAAATTCTGCCAAAAAGTGTCCTCTGGACTCAAGACGACAAAAATCTCTTCAATCTCCTTTATCTCCAAAAGCCGATCAATTGAATGCAGTACAACAGGCATTCCACAAAGAGATAAATACTGTTTAGGAATCTCAGATCTGTATCTTAGACCTATTCCCGCAGCAGGTATTACAGCCCATATACGCATAAACTAGTTCGCAATTTTAAAAAGACAAGAATTGAAAAATACTTATAGATGTCCTACTCAACAATGAGAAAAAAAGTTTCTCCCTTCTCAATCATTCCCAGTTCTGACCTAGCACGCTCTTCAATGGCTTCAACGCCGGTTTTTAAGTCAACAATTTCTATTTCCAGCTTTTTATTTCTCTCTTCTAAAGTTAGATTAATACTTTTTTGCTGAGAAACCTCACCCATTAGTGAATTCAGAGTACGAACACTATTGTCACCGATCCAAAGCTGAAACTGCAGTACCCCGATCAAAAGAGCAAATATGAAAAATAGGTATCTCATATAGGACTACCGCTTCAATCCAGAAAATTCAGAAATTCCGTTAAAAATAGAGTCGACACCAAGTCTTTCCTCTATCCTCAGAAGCCGATTATACTTAGCAACTCTATCTGAGCGACAAAGTGATCCTGTTTTAATCTGACCGGCAGAGGTCCCAACGGCCAGATCCGAGATGGTTGTATCCTCTGTTTCTCCAGATCGATGTGATATTACTGAAGTATATCCTGCTTCTTTTGCCATATTTATTGCCGCAAATGTTTCCGTCAGCGTACCAATTTGGTTGAACTTGATTAAAATTGAGTTGGCGACGTTGCCACCTATTCCTTTTGCTAAAATTTCAGCGTTTGTGACAAATAAATCATCACCAACTAATTGAACTTTATCGCCTATTTGAGCAGATAATTTAGCCCAGCCATCCCAGTCAGATTCATCCATACCATCTTCAATCGACAAAATTGGATAAGCCCTTGCAAGTTGCTCTAAATAATTTGCGAAGTGACTAGAATCAAAGCTTTTACCCTCTCCTGCAAGTTTATATTCACCGGCACTATAGAATTCAGATGCCGCACAATCCAACGCTAAATGAATATCCTTTCCAGGAACCAACCCGACTAGTTCAATAGCATCCATGATCGCATCAAGCGCAGCTGCGTTGGAGGGTAAATCCGGCGCGAACCCCCCTTCGTCCCCAACTGCAGTGCTCAATCCACCCTTCTTCAATACACTTTTCAGAGCATGAAAAACTTCAGCCCCATAACGTAGCGCCTCATTAAACGAAGAGGCTCCAGTGGGTTGAATCATAAATTCTTGAATATCCACATTATTGTCTGCGTGTTCACCACCATTAACAATATTCATCATCGGCACGGGAAGCGTTAATGGGCTTTTATTATTACTTATCTCTGCAATGTACGAAAACAAGGGAACCTTGAGATGGGTAGCGGCAGCTTTACTGACCGCCAAAGATACCGAGAGAATAGCATTGGCACCTAAATTTGCTTTGTTGTCTGTACCATCAAGCTCCAGCATAAGTTGGTCTAATGACGCCTGTTCCAAAACTGATTCGCCGACTAACGCTTCTCGAATCTGTGTATTCACATTTCTTACTGCCTTCAAAACCCCTTTACCACCGTAGCGATGCCCATCTTTATCTCGCAATTCCAGGGCTTCTCTAGACCCCGTAGACGCTCCCGAAGGCACACACGCAGATCCTTTAGATCCATCGCGTAAGACCACATCAGCTTCGATTGTGGGGTTACCTCTAGAATCCATTACTTCTCTGGCAAAAATTGACTCAATTTCAGACATTTAAACACCTACTTGCCGAATATATTTTAGAAAAATCACGCAGTATCTATGTACGTTTGAGACTTGATTAGACTATCTAGATCTTTCATTTGATCTAAAAAAGGATGTAGGCTCTCTAACTTCAGAGCACAAGGTCCATCGCAAAGTGCTTTATCTGGATCCGGATGAGTCTCCAAGAAAAGACCAGCTAGTCCTTGTGACAATCCTGCTTTAGCCAACTCTGTAACTTGGGCTCGCCGCCCATCGGCCGACCCTAATCCCGCTCCTGGCTGTTGTAGTGAGTGAGTAACATCAAAGATTACGGGATAAAAGGATTTTTTCATTACAGAAAATCCGAGCATATCAACAACTAAATTTTTATAGCCAAAAATGCTTCCTCTTTCACAAAGAATCAGCTTTCTATTATCAAAGCTTTCGAATTTATCAACTATGTAGACCATTTCTTCGGGAGCAAGGAACTGTGCCTTCTTTATGTTGATGACCTTGTCAGTAGCCGCCATCTCAGCGATTAAATCTGTTTGCCGTGACAAAAACGCTGGTAGTTGGATTACATCAGCAACCTGGGCAACTGACTTTACCTGAGCAACTTCATGCACATCAGTAATGATAGGTATGTTTAACTGTCTCTTTATATCATCCAGCCATCTAAGCCCTTCTTGGAGTCCTGGGCCTCTGAAAGACTTGAGGGATGAACGATTCGCCTTGTCAAAAGAGCCTTTAAAGACTAATGAAATACCCAAACCCTCGCAAACTCCCTTTAAAGTCTCTGCAACTTGCAATCCTAAATCCCTTGACTCAAGAACATTCAAACCACCAAACAAGACGAAAGGTCGATTGTTGGAAAGCTGCACGTTCGCGAATTCAATCTCTTTGACTTTCATAATTTTGCTTATTGTCGTCGATTTGCAATTAGGTCAGACCAAACTAGGTTTCCGCCTTGTCTCATTTAACTCTATTTTCATCATGCTTTATTGCAGCGTTGATGAACCCAGTAAACAAAGGATGTCCTTCTATCGGGCTAGAAGTGAATTCAGGGTGAAACTGGCATCCGACAAACCAAGGATGCTCTGCAATTTCGACTACCTCTACTAGCATTCCATCTGAAGACTTACCAACAAAATGAAGTCCAGCATCCGATAATAATTCAAGATAATTGTTGTTAAATTCGTACCGGTGTCTATGCCTTTCAAAAATTTCTTTTTTGCTATAGCACTGTTGCGTAATAGAACCAGTATCAAGCAAACATTTTTGAGCTCCAAGACGCATCGTACCTCCAAGATCAGAATTTTTATCTCTAAATTCTCTATCTCCGGTGTCCGTTGTCCATTCATGAATAAGTGCTATAACCGGATGATCACAATCACTAGAAAATTCCGTGCTGTTTGCTCCACTTAAGCCAACAACGTTCCGTGCATAATCAATTACCGCAGCTTGCAACCCCAAGCAAATTCCCAGAAATGGAATTTTATTTTCTCGAGCAAACTTAGTCGCAAGAATTTTTCCCTCGAAGCCTCTCTCACCAAAACCGCCGGGCACCAATATGGCGTTATGGCCACTTAAAATTTCAACGCCATTATCCATTATATCGGTTGAATCTATGTAATTGACTGAAACTTTTGTGCGGGTTTGAATTCCTGCGTGAGTAATAGCTTCATTTAAAGACTTATATGCATCAAGGAGGTCCATGTACTTACCTACCATAGCTAACTTTATTTCACGCTCAGGATTTAACTGTGATTCAACCACGCGCTCCCATTCCGAAAAATTTGCCTTCTGACAATCCAAACGTAACTTATTTACCGCAATTTCATCCATACCTGCCGCACCAAGTATGGAGGGGATCCTGTAGATCGAATCTGTATCAGGTAGGGAAATCACAGCCGGAAGTTCAACATTAGTAAATAATGCAATTTTCTTTCTGGCTGATTGATCAATCTCTTTTTCTGAACGACACACTAAAATATCCGGCTGGATACCTATAGACCTTAACTCTTTCACGGAGTGTTGAGTCGGTTTAGTTTTAATCTCACCCGCCGTCTCAATAAAAGGCACTAGGGTCAAATGCACAAATAGCGCTGTTTCAGCACCATGCTCCACTCTAAGTTGACGTACAGCCTCCAAAAATGGCTGAGACTCGATATCACCAACTGTGCCTCCTATCTCCACGAGAGCCACGTCAGCGTCTCCAGCTCCATTTATTATTCTAAGTTTGATTTCATCAGTTATATGCGGAATTACTTGAATGGTGGCGCCCAGATAGTCGCCTCGACGCTCTCGTTTTAATACCTCTTCATAGACGCGACCGGTGGTGAAATTGTTGTCGCGACTCATCGTAGCTCTACTAAACCTTTCGTAGTGACCCAAGTCCAAATCTGTTTCTGCACCATCTTCTGTGACAAAAACCTCTCCATGCTGAAAGGGGCTCATGGTTCCTGGGTCTACGTTAATATAGGGGTCTAGTTTGAGCATCGTGATTTTTAGCCCACGAGCTTCTAGAATAGCAGCTAGGGATGCTGAAGTTATTCCCTTTCCAAGGGAAGAAACAACACCACCCGTAATGAATATAAAACGCGCCATACAATCCATCTCATTGTTACTGGCCGCGAGCACCAGGCCACAGCAGATGGATTTATACCTTACCAGATCGCAGAGACAAGCTCAATCTGAACCAAATTCAACTCGCAAACAGCAGACAGTGCGACCGAGTTCAAAATCTTGGTTTAATCCAATCAAGAGAGTATCCTTTTCGTCCATTCTTTGCCTGCACCTCTTCACTGACCCCAACGCCGACAATAGAGATTAATTTACCGTCCTGATAAATCAGTGGAACTCGAGACCTAACCCATGGCTCAACGCCCTTCTCTTGAAATATTTTCTTTAAACTCTTAGATCTACCTCCCGCGATCCTGAACATTTCTCCCCCTCTTCGATACCTGATTTCAAAAAGTCCAGCAGTCTCGAAACAAATGCCCTCTCCTTCGCCTTCCTTAGCCTTTAACAATCCATTATTCGCCAACGTTATCTCATCACTTTGGCTCACGTCCCATACGCAATCTACCAACTCTGGATCTGCGATGGATACTAAATGAAGAAAACCTCGAAAACTCGATATTTTACAATCTCCCAAACAAAAATTTGTGGACGACATAACAGCAGTTGGTAGGAATTCATCGACTATGTGGTGCAATTTATTCCAACCAAGACTTACGTCTTTAAATTTAAGGCACCAATATTTTAATACCGCTCGTTGCCGCTCTCGTGACAATCTTGTTAGCCCTCTGATATTTAAAGCCTTAGTTTGCTCGCACGACAGCGCACTCATGTCTTCCTCTGCTTGTTTTTGCTCTACGGCATAGGCTTCATTTATTAGCGTTAATGATTTAAACCAGCTTCTTCGATAATTCGGCCATCGACTTTCAATCTGAGGTAGAACCTCATGACGCAGGAAATTCCTATCCATCCGTGTGTCTGCATTTGAATCGTCTTCGATCCACTCCAATCCTTCACTTTTAGCAAACTCTTCGATCGACTGCCGGTCAAACTTCAATAAGGGTCGATAAATAATACCTTTTCCCAGAGGACGACTCTCTTGCATACCCGACAACCCTCTCATTCCTGCACCGCGATTCAAGCGAAGTAGTAAAGTTTCTAATTGATCGTCTTTATGGTGCGCAAGCAACAATCCGCTCTCAGATTCAAGAGATGAATTAAAGGCTCGATATCTTTCCTTCCTTAATAATTCTTCGTTAATACCTTCTGATAGATTATACAAACCAGCCAGAACTTTGATTTCGAGCGGGATTTTGTAGTCTGAACAAATATGGGTGCAGAATGACGCCCACTGGTTGCATGATTCATTAAGCCCATGATTAATGTGTATCGCTTTTATATTAGTTTGCAGTAAGCCTTTTCTTGCTAACAGAAAAACACCATGCAGAAGAACACTTGAATCGATTCCCCCGCTGAAGCCAACAATAAGATTTTTGCATTTCCTCGCATCCGCAAGTGATTGATTTAGTGCATCTAGACTAAATTTCATCAAAGACACAACAAGGATAATATAGAATCACAGACACGAAGCAAAAATTCTCATCTAAGCATAAATTCATGAGTGAACGCCATAGGACATGAGCCGGTCGTACCTTCTATCGAGGAGATCTTCAACACTAATTCTTGAAAGTCTGTCTATTTGTTCAAGCAGCAAACTTTTAATTTTATTAGCGGCGTCTACTACGTCTCTGTGTGCTCCTCCAAGAGGTTCCTGAATAATCTGGTCGACTATCCCCAGCTTATGAAGTCGATCTGCTGTGATACCCATCGATTCCGCAGCCTCTGGTGCTCGAGATGATGATTTCCACAGAATGGTCGCACAACCTTCTGGAGTAATAACAGTATAAGTAGAGTACTGAAGCATGTTGAGTTGATCTGCTACCCCTATAGCTATAGCACCGCCTGAATTTCCCTCTCCAGTGACGGTAGAAATTATCGGAACTTTGATCTTGGACGTTATAGCCATAGTTTTTGCGATAGCTTCGTTTATGCCCCGCTCCTCAGAATCCATCCCCGGATAAGCCCCAGGTGTATCAATGAAAGTTAGGATGGGCAGCTTGAATTTTTCTGCCAATTTCATTAAGCGACGGGCTTTTCTATATCCTTCAGGGCGAGGCATCCCAAAATTATGTTTCACTTTTTCATTGGTTCCTCTTCCTTTCTGATGACCCAATACCATAACCGGGATGGATTCAATTTTAGCAATTCCCCCAATTAGTGACTGGTCATCCCCAAACAAACGATCGCCATGCAACTCCTCAAAGTCTGTGAATATATATTCAATATAGTCCTGGGTATAAGGTCTCAAAGGATGTCTTGCCACCTGAGAAACTTGCCACGAGCTCAGTTTCGAATATATCTTCTCAGTTAACTCTTCGCTTTTTTTTTGAAGATTTTCTATTTCATTATTTATGTCAATCGAGCTCTCTGAGTCGACCAAGCTAAGCTCGTCAATTTTAGCCTGCAGCTCAGCGATTGGCTGCTCGAACGATAGGTAATCATGATTCATAATAAACTATTATCCATAAAATTCTGACAATACTGCAGTTGAATAGAATTAGAGTAGAGTTGTTGTGTTTATGTATTCCAATTCCACCGTGTCATGCCCATACTCATGACGAAGCCTATATAGGAGTTCATCAGCTGGTGAAATCATCCATTCCTTTCCAAGTACTATACAACCCTTAGAGTCTGAACGCCGATAATTAATCACAACTTGACAACCACCTTCAGGCGAATTGGAAGCACCAACTTCTGGTTTTCCAGATTCCTTATCAGCAGAGAGCTCATTAGAAAAATGATAAAGATAAGGAGACAAAATATCTTCTAACTGCTCACAAAATTTTGGTTTGATCATATTCTCTCCCCAATTAAGAAAAAGTTTATTAACAAATTTTGTGCGCACTTGGGGTAGAGTCATAATTTTTTTTGCTCGTCCCTGCATTCCGCCATTGGAGTCATTTACACTAACGGTGCATTCTACGATTAATATCAGATCCTTTTGTAATAGTTCTCTATATTTTTCATAATCCTGCCCATATAAGCCAACCTCGAACCTCGCGCTCCGGTCGTCAAGCGTGAGAAATGCAATTGTTTCCCTAGATTTGCTACTTCGAATAGTTCTAAATCCATGCAACAATCCTGCAATTAATTGGTAGCCCCGTTCAGGCCTCAAATCCACTAATCTACCTTTTGTGATATTCGACAACTCTCCTAAACATTCATCTATCGGATGCCCTGAAAAATACAATCCTAGAGTATCCTTTTCCAATGACAACCTTTCTTTTTCAGTCCATGATTGTGGCGTAGCGTCAAAGATATTTACCTCTTGACCAATTTCCGCTTCCTGAATCTCTCCAAATAAATCTCTAGCGCCACTTGCAAGATTTTCATTTCTTTGATTTGCCGCTTGCATAGCACTTGGAAGCATAAAAGATAAACCTGCTCGAGATTTATCAATTCCTCCTTCAATTAAATTATCCAGAGCTCCAGATCTTATTAGAGCCTCCATAGTTCGTCTGTTCACAGTTTTAGAATCCACTCTTTGACACAAATCCAGTAAGTTTTGGAAATTTTCAATACCACGAGCCTCCGTAATTTTCTGCACAGGTCCCTCTCCGAGGCCTTTGATGGCACCTAGTCCGTATACAATCTCACCATCAGAATTGACGGTGAAATTAAATTGGCCAATATTCACATCTGGAGGAACTATTGAGAGATTCATAGACCTACACTCATCTATCAGGGTAACTATTTTATCAGTATTTTGCATGTCAGCAGACAAGACCGCGGCCATAAAATGAGCTGGAAAATGGGTTTTTAACCATGCAGTTTGATATGACACCAATGCATATGCCGCTGAATGCGATTTATTAAACCCATACTCGGCAAAAGTCTCCATCAAATCAAAAATCGAACCAGATAATTTCTCTTGAATTCCATTTTTCGCTGCACCCTGAATAAAATTATGGCGCTGCTTTGCCATTTCTTTTTCATCTTTTTTACCCATGGCTTTACGAAGGATATCTGCACCACCAAGAGTATAATTAGCAAGAACTTGAGCAATCTGCATAACTTGTTCTTGATACAAGATCACACCATAAGTATCCGACAGGACAGACTCTAACTCGGGATGTAAGTACTCGACTCTGGCTCTACCATGCTTTCTATCTATAAACTCTTTATCCATGCCGGACCGCAGTGGCCCCGGACGAAATAATGCGACCAACGCAATAATATCTTCAAAGCAACTAGGCGCTAGCCGCTTTATCAACTCTTTCATTCCAAATGATTCTAACTGAAAAACTGCGGTCGTTTTCCCGGATTGCAATAACTCATAAACCAACTTATCGTCTAAAGGTAGGGAATTTATGTCTATCGGATTCTGTTCCTGCCCTCTTTCCTCATTGATCATCTTAACTGCCCAGTCAATTATTGTAAGAGTCCGTAAACCAAGAAAATCAAACTTAACCAAACCGGCTGTTTCAACATCATTCTTATCAAATTGAGTGACAAATCCTTGACCAGATTCCTCACTGTATAATGGCGTGAAGTCAGTTAGTTTTGTTGGTGCGATGACTACACCCCCCGCGTGCTTACCTACATTTCGGGTAATACCTTCAAGCTTGTATGCCATCTCAATTATTTCTTGAGCATCCTCATCACTGTCAACGAAGGCCGCCAATGGTTTCTCTTCCAGAAATGCTTTTGCTAATGTCATGCCTGGTTCAAACGGTATCAACTTTGATAGTTTGTCCGCTAAAGCATAGGGCTTTCCTTGAACGCGAGCGACATCGCGCACCACTGCTTTAGCAGCCATGGTTCCAAAAGTTACGATCTGTGAAACTGCTTCTTTTCCGTAGAGCTCCGCAACATGATTAATAACTCTATCTCTTCCCTCCATACAAAAATCAATATCGAAGTCCGGCATCGAGATTCGCTCCGGATTCAAAAATCGCTCAAACAGTAGATCGTATTTCAAAGGATCAAGGTCAGTAATTTCAAGAGCATAAGCCACCAAAGAACCAGCCCCAGAGCCTCTTCCTGGGCCCACTGGTATCCCTGAAGCCTTAGCCCACTGAATAAATTCCATGACAATAAGAAAATAACCTGCAAATCCCATACGGTTAATTATTTCTATTTCTTGCTTCAATCGATCCCAATAAGGTTCTATCAAATTCTCATTATCACATTTCTCCCCAAATAAGAGCTCGAGCCTTCCCTCTAGACCACTTTGACTCAGTTTAGAAAGGAAATTTTCAAGTGTCTCTCCCTCGGGGACAGGGTATTTAGGTAAGTGAGGAATCCCTAAATTGAGCTCCAAATTACAGCGTTTTACTATTTCAACAGCATTGGCGATAGCGGCAGGCATATCAGAAAAAAGTTCACACATTTCTTGGGAACTCTTCAAATATTGTTTATCAGTGTAGTTACGACTCCTACGAGGGTCATCTAAGGTTCGTCGTTCATTGATACAAACTCTAACCTCATGTGCCTCAAAGTCGTCCTGAGAAAGAAATCTCACATCATTAGTCGCGACAACCGGGGTTTCAGAATCGACAGCCAGCTCTATCAGCGAGGCTATGTAACGTTCTTCATCGGGTTTGCCTAATCGCTGTATTTCGAGATAGAAAGACTTAGGGAACAAAGTTTTCCAAAGGTCTAAATTCCTTTTAGCCAGGCTGAAGTTACCTTCCATCAAAGCAACCCCAATGTCACTCTGCTGCGCCCCTGACAAGGCGATTAAACCTTCAGTATGATTTTGTAATTTACTTTGGGGTATAACGATATCCCGTCTAGAATCTTCTTCGGTATAAATCGCTGATATCAATGCAGTTAAGTTCAAATAGCCAAGATTATTAGAGGCTAGTAACACTAACCTCGAACGAACTCCGTCATTATTTTCTATTAGAACATCACAGCCACAAATCGGTTTAATACCAGCTTTGATGGCAGCACTATAGAATTTAATTAAAGCAAAGAAATTAGAAAAATCGGTAACCGCAACTGACGGCATATCGAGACTTTTAAGCCTTTCGATCAGAGGGGGTATAGTTACGAGTCCATCATTAATCGAAAACTCGGTGTGTAAACGAAGATGGAAAAAATTTTTACTTAAAGATTTGTCAACCATTTAGCTTTAAATACTACTATATTTACTCTTGTTGCGTGGTAGTGATGTTAACTTAAATATACATAATTCTGACTCAACTTTCCTTACTAGAAATCATCCCAACAACTTAGAAACTGGTGCAAAAGAGCGTCTATGTATTGCACATGGACCAAACTGATTCAAAGCAGTTAAGTGAAGGCTTGTAGGATATCCTTTATTTCTAAAAAAGCCGTATTCTGGAAAAACAAGATCCTTCTGTACCATTTCTGCGTCTCTACTTACTTTCGCAATAATTGAAGCGGCAGCTATCTCTGGTATTTTTATATCACCTCTAACGATCGATTTAGCTGAATAATCCCATGAGGGCAAATGATTTCCATCAACTAATACAAACTCAGGTTTAATATTCAAGTTATGAACTGCTCTAGTCATAGCTAACAAGCTTGCTTGAAGAATGTTAATAGAATCTATCTCTTCCACGCTTGCTCTTGCAATAGCGAAGCATAGCGCACTACCCTTAATTTCTTGATCTAGATCTTCTCTGTTCTTTTTAGATAACTTTTTCGAATCTTTTAGTCCATTAATGCTTTTATCTGGATCAAGTATGACGGCAGCTGCGAAAACATCCCCAGCCAAACTTCCCCTCCCTACTTCGTCAACACCAGCCGTTAGCATAAAAATATCGATAGATCTTTGAAGTCCCACCCCCTTAATATGATCAACTTTCAAACACTAAATTATGAATCGCATAAGCGGCCTTTTCAGAAGCTCCACCTTGCAATTCCTTGTGAATTCTTTCAAATTTTACTAACGCATTCGAAAAGGAGTTTGAACCAGTCATAAATTTATCTAACTCGGCTAATAGTGCATCTTGAGTTACTGCGCTTTGCAAATACTCGGGTACTATCCGATCATTCGCAAGTAAATTTGGTAGACCAACGTAAGGTATTTTGAGCATCCTTGATCCTATAAAATATGAAAGCGATGCTAACTTATAACAAATAACCATTGGTTTTCTTAAAAATAGAGCTTCAAGAGTAGCTGTACCTGAAGCTGTGAAAACAAAATCTGAAGCACCAAGTGCTTTATGTGAGTTATCAATCACCCTGAATTGCTCTCCTATGAGTATGTGCATCCGTTCCATGAAAGATTTAATTAGTAACTCAGTTTCAGGATTACTAAAAGGGATTACGAACTTTAAACGTGGATATCTTTGCAATGCTTCCACAGCCGTCTCGAAAAATATAGGTGCTAAACGATTGACTTCGTCAATTCTACTGCCTGGCATTAGAGCTATAACTGTTTCACTTTCAGTAATACTTAAATCTCTACGATCTTTGAGCCCTCGGTCTTCCACAGACAACTGATCTGCTAACGGATGACCAACGCACTCTGCTTGGATTTCGTATTTCTTATAAATATCTTCTTCAAAAGGAAAAAGAGTCAACATCAAGTCAATTGATTCTTTAATACCAAGAATTCGCCCTTGCCTATATGCCCATACACTTGGGCTTACAAAATGAACTGTCTTCAGACCTTTCTTTCGAAGAGATTTCGCAAGCCGAAGGTTAAAGTCTGGAGAATCTATACCAATAAATGCAGTTATTCGTTCCTTTAAAAATCTTGTTTGCAATTTTTTTTTTAAAGATAGTAACTCAGGTAGTCGACTTAAGGGTTCAATAAACCCCATGACGGATAGCCGTTCAATCGAACACAAAGAGTTACAGCCTAGCTCAATCATCTCGGAACCGCCAACACCAAAAAATTCTGCACGTGGGAAATAATCCCGTAGTGCTAGAATCAACGATGCGCCGAGTATATCTCCTGATTTCTCGCCCGCAACTATACCAAATCTATGTAAACCGCTCATTTATTTTTACGAAAGTTAAATACCTTTGTTATCTAACGGTGAATACCTTTTTCAGAAGACTCCAGAGAGTCAATCAAAACCTGAAGGGCTTCACAACCCTCTCTCATCGCTTTTAATTGATCTATAGCTTCTTGTAAACTATATTTTCTCTTATAAATGATTTTAAAAGCTTCTCGCAAATCTCCAATTGAATCTTTATCAAATCCTCTGCGTTCAAGTCCTATCGCATTTATCGAACGGACTGATGCAGGTCTGCCACTGACAATCATAAACGCCGGTATGTCATTTGTAATATGAGTCATACCACCCACCATAGCGTGAGCGCCTATCTTTAGGAATTGGTTAACTCCGGCATAGCCTCCCAGAATAGCCCAGTCTCCAACTTCTACATGACCCGAGATGCCGACATTATTTGCAAAAACAGTATTATTACCAACCTCACAATCGTGGGCTATATGCACATATGGCATCAACAAATTGCTACACCCTATCTTTGTAATTCCACCACCACTGCCGGTACCTCTGTGAGCAGTTACTCCTTCTCTGAAAATATTGTTGTCGCCTATTTCCAGCCAGGTTTCCTCACCCTGAAACTTTTTGTCGGCCGGGTCCTCACCGATAGAGCTAAATTGGAGAATTCGATTGTTTCTCCCTATTTTTGTATTCGAACGAATTACAATATGTGACTCCAAAACTGACCCTTCGCCTATGGTTACATTTTGACCAATCACACACCAAGGTCCAATCTGGACATCTGAGCCAATTTCAGCTGTTGCATGTATTTGAGAACGCTCATCAATTAAGTCATTCGACATCTATTTTCCTTTCAGCGCAAAGTATATGCATCTCCCCAACTAGCTCGTCATCCACAGAAGCCTCAGCAGAAAATTTGTATATACCTCTTCGATTCGTTATTACAGTGGCTTTTAGAGTTAATTGATCGCCTGGAATCACTGGTCTTCTCAATCGAATTTCGTCCGCTCCAACGAAATAATAAAGATATCCATCCTTAGGCTTTTTTTCTTGACTCTTGAAACCCAATACACCAGCGACCTGGGCTAAAGCTTCTATAATCAATACTCCAGGCATAATGGGCTGACCTGGGAAATGACCTACAAAGAATGGTTCGTTAGCAGTGACATTCTTCACTCCTACTATAGATTTACCTAAATCCATTTCTATAATTCTGTCTACGAGTAAAAAAGGGTATCTCTGGGGCAAATATTCTTTTATTTCTTCAACGTCCATCAACATAATCAAGCTCGCTAATTCAATTAAATGTGCGCATAGTGGATACTAACCATTACGTCGTATGTTTTTTCTCGAGTTTTCGCACCCTTTTGTGTATTAGGTCCAATTGCTTGAACCTGACATTACTGCGTTTCCAATCTGAAGTTTTCATATGCCAAGTCCCTGATGAATAAACTCCCGATTCCGAAATAGATTCGCTCACCAACGACATTGCACTTACCTGTACTTTGTCTGTAATGCTTATATGACCCACAACCCCAGAAGCGCCCCCCAACACACAGTATTTTCCAATGGTAACGCTGCCCGCAATACCAGTACATCCGCAAATCACCGAATGATCGCCAATTCGGCAATTGTGGCCAATTTGTACTTGGTTATCTATTTTTACACCCTCTCCAATCCATGTATCTTCTATAGTGCCACGATCAATTGTGGTGCAAGCTCCTATTTCTACGTGATTGCCTATCGATACACTTCCTAATTGATGAATCTTTACTTGCTCATGCCCGTCTGAGGCAAAACCAAATCCATCTGCACCAACTACAGACCCCGAGTGAACTACAACCGAATCACCAAGCTTAACCCTATGATAAAGAGAAACATTGCTTTGAAGATAACAATTTTCCCCGACTACCACTCCCTCACCGAGATAGCAGTTTGGACCGATAACTGAGCGTGGAGCGATACTAACATTCGCTTCCACAACTACATTCGGTCCTATTGAAACAGATTCATGAATTACGGCAGACTGATTAACCACCGCGCTCTTATGAATGCCCGAAGCACAATTCAGTGCTGGCTTGAATAAAGCTGTTGCTTGAGCAAAACTTAGGTATGGATTTTCCGATATCAGCGCGTTTGTGTCACATGAACTCGAAAATTTATTTTCTAAAATTACCGCGGAAGCCTGAGTTCTAGCCAATTGATCCATATATAATGGGTTACTAAGAAAACTTATCTGACCCGAAGTTGCACTATTCAAACTTCCAATACTATTTATCTTACATAGATCGTCGCCGATTAATTCTAAACCCAATGCTGACGCAATTTCGCCAAGACTATATATCTTATTCTGTGTCACCTGACACTTTCCTGGTAGTACTGTTATTGATCGGAATTTGCCCTATTTTGAGTATTTTCATTCAGCTTTGCAGTAACCCTGGCTGTTATATCTAAAACTGGCGCAAAGTATGGCGCTGACTCAGTATTTAGAATTAAATCAAACCCACCCTCTGCCACAACATCCATTACAGCTTGAGTTAACTCCTCTTGCATACTTTGAACGAATTCTTGATTTTTTTCTTGAAGTGCCGTCTGCACCCTTTCTTGTATTAGCTGCAACTGGACTTGAAGATCTTGGGCATCAGAATTCATTCTACGCACTTCTTCTTCAGACATAACCGCTTCGTTTTGTTGATACTGCTCTTGTAACGCTGTCAACTCCTCTGTTAGCTCGCTTGCCCTCTGTTCATCTTGAGAAAATTCCTGCTCCAGCTCCTGCTGAACGACGCGAGCAGAGTCGGAATTAAATAGCGCTTGTATCGCATTAAGTATACCGATCTTTGTATCTTGAGCGCTCGAGTTTTGTGTGAGCACAACAAACCCCAGAATAAAAATAAAACCCTTCAGAATTCTCACAATATTTCTCCGTTACCGTTAGAAAGATTCGTGGTCCGCAAACACCTAGAAGCAAAACTTACCACCAAAAAACAACACTACTCAACTAAAACGCGCCGACAGTGAAATCAAAATTCTTGGTATCATCTCCTGGCCCATCACCAAAAGGAGCAGCCACATAAAACGTTAGAGGACCGAAAGGAGACAAGTACGTAAAACTCACTCCCGCAGCATATCTCAGCTCTCCCAAGTCAAAATCCGAACAATTTTTCAATAAAGTCTGCCTCTTTGTGCAGCTAGTTGAAAAAACGTTACCCGCATCTATAAAAAAAGCCGACCTTACCTGGTTAGAATTTGGAACAAACGGCAAAGGGAACAAAAGCTCTAGTGACGCGGTCGCGAGTATATTACCACCAAAAGAGTCGTAATCGCGATCCAAATAAAAATTTTGTATTGCTAGCTGAACTTGCTCATTACCGTTAGCATCTAATATTGGTAGGCCGCTAGCATCTACCAAAGTTTGGGTTTGATAGCCAAACTCGTTGTTGATTTGAGCGGTTCCGTCTTGGTTTCTGATTATATTCCCACTTTCATCGCGAGCCAAACTAACACCACCCTCAGTTAAATAGCGAGCTCCCGCGGTGCTCGAAGGCCCAAGACTATTTTCCTCATAACCTCGAAGTGAGCCGCCACCGCGAATCAACCCGCCAGCGAAAAAGTTATTAAAGAAAGGAAGTTCTTTCGATTCACCATAACCAATTCCATAGCCGAGATTTGCGCTAAGGGCAATCACCCAATTCCTACTCTCGGTGAGAGGCCAGAACATCTGACTTGTATAATTCAATCGAGCATACTCGAGATCACTCCCTGGTATTGTTACCTCAAGGTTAAGTTGGTGGAGAGCGCCATCTGTCGCTAACTGCCCCCTATTAAGGGTATTCCTGAACCAATTACCAGTAATCGTAAAATTGTTGAATTCATCTCCAAAGCGATCAACAAACCCAAGATCTTCGGGTTTCTGTAGCTGCAAATCTGATAAGCTCGACACATTACCAAGCAGTGAATCCCTCACTGGCCCATCAAATGGATTAGAATTTAAAGGCTGAATCACATAGTTGTTAATTCCATCGATTAATTTTGGACTTGATTCGATTTCTTGGACAGATCCATAGCCAGAACTTAATTCTGTGTGTGTGAAACCTAGATCAAATCCTAAGACCTGAATTTCACTCAACGGATAACTAAAACTCAAAGATCCGCCCCATGAAGTTGTATTGAAACTTGAAACGTTAAATGGAGAATCTACTTCCTGTAAAAATAGATTAAATCCTCGACTAACTCCATCTGGAGTAAAATAAGGGTTTAAAAATTGAAAGTTAAGGCCCTTGATAAAGCGGCTTTTATTTACTCCAACCCCAATAGTTTGACCAGTCCCTAGAAAATTTGCTGCCTGTAAGTTTGAGCTGATAAAAAAATTACCGCCCCCTCCTGTCCCGACAGAAAAACTTATATTGCCAAAATTCTGCTCAACTACATCATAATTTACGTTCACCTGATCGTCAGTTCCCGGAATCTCCTCTGTTTCAACCTCAACTGTTTCAAAAAAACCAAGCCTCTCCAGCCTTACCTTAGATTGCTCAATCGCGAGACTAGAAGCCGGCGCACTCTCCAGTTGACGCATCTCTCTTCTCATTACATCATCTGCAGTCGAAGAATTTCCTGCGAAGCTGATTCTATTAACATAAGTGCGACTACCTGGTTCAATAAAGAAAGTTACCTCAACTGTTTCTTCACCTTCATTAACCTCAGGTACTCCGGTTGCTTCTGCAAAGGCATAACCTAAATTTCCAAGAAATTGAACCATGATCTCTTCAGTTCCAGTAACTAAAGCTTGTGAATATATCTGCCCTGGCTGAACGAAAATAGCGGCCCTCAATAAATTTTCAGCGTCAACTAAGTCTCCTGCTAAGTCGACATTCGAAATTGTAAACAAATCACCCTCTGTGATATTGATAGTGATATATACCTCTTCTCTATTTGGAGTAATAGAGATCGGAGTCGAATCGATGCTAAATTCAACAAAACCGTTATCCAGATAAAAGGACTCTAGTCTCTCTAAATCGCCTGAAAATTGTTCTCTTGAATAACGGTCTTTTCGACTTAAAAATAGATACCAAGGCTTAGTTCCTAACTCAAATAAATCGAGTAGTTCCTCCTCTTGGAAAGTTTCATTTCCAACTATATTTATGCTCCGAATACGAGATTCCTCTCCCTCATCTATTTCTAAACTGATCGCCACTCTGTTTCGGGGCAGTTCCTCAACTTCTATCTCAACCGATGCCCCATAACGTCCTCTAGATGAGTAAACTTCTTGAATACCTTGCTGAATCGCTTCCAACGCTGCTCGTGTAAATATCTGTCCTTCGGCTATGTCTGCTGTAGCCATGTTCTCAATAATATCTTCTGTTTCCAAAATGTCGTTTCCGTCGATATTTATCTCAGCGACCGAAGGACGTTCCAAAACAGTTATTACTAAGATATCGCCCTCTCGAGATACCTCGATTTCATCGAAATATTCGGATTGCACAAGTTCACGAATTATCTGTGCGGGAGTAGAAGCAGTTACCAGATCTCCGATCCCTACTGGCAGGAGGTTATAGATGATTCCAGGCGAAATCCTCTGATATCCATCAACAATTATGTCAGCGATTGTAAAGGTTTGTGCTTTTAATAAACCTGGAGCACCTGCCATCACAAGCACACAAAAGACTAGTTTTCTCATTTGTAATGCTAACTCAAATTTAACTTCTGCTATCTCACATCAAACTGATGTGGCTCACTGTTAAAGAAACCGATTAAAATCGTTGTAAATTGCGAGAACCATAATGCTCGAAATTATCAATAACCCTAACTGCAGACTCCATGCTTGAACCTTCTCTGGTACAGGGCGACGAATAATTAACTCTATAAAGCAAAATAATATTTGCCCTCCATCCAAAACAGGGATTGGCAAGAGATTCAAAACACCAAGACTGATGCTTAAAAGTGCTAAAAATCCCAAGTAAACCTCCAAGCCGTAAGCCGCTGTCTCTCCAGCCACTTGCGCAATCGTTATGGGGCCATTGATATTTTTGACAGAAATTAGACCAATAATCATTTTCTTGATCGAACTTAGCACAAAAAGCGATTTATCCCGTGTTTCTTCGAGCGCCGGAAGAATAGCAGATATTGGACCAAACGCTATTTTTCTCTGCATTTCTTCCGGGACAAGTTGAGCTAAACTTATTTCTTGCGCATACGCGCCTATGGTTCCATAAACTTCCGCTCCAGCCTCGCGGTTAGCTTTTGGCAGCAATCGGAGTAATACCTCAGCACCATTCCTTTGGACAATTACTACGATTTCAAGTTCCGGGTTGGACCTGATCTCTCGAACCCAATGAGTCCAACTCTCAATTTCCACGCCGTTGACACTTAAAACAGTATCTCCTGCACGCAAACCACTTATATGTGCAGGTTCACCTTCTATAACACCACCAATTATAGGCGGTATCTTTAAACTCGAGATTCCGAGCTCTGAGAGTGGATCGGGCTCCGTATCTTGCGCCATCCATGAATTTATCGGCAGTTCCAGAGTCAGAGCTTCGGCCGCGGGAAACCGACTAACTGTTAAGAGTAATTCTCCTGTCTCACCCAGACGTGATAACATCCGCATATTGACCTGTTGCCAAGTCGAGGTATTTTTACCATCAACTGAAAGAATCTCATCACCTTCCCTAAGACCAGCTAAAACTGCTACGGACCCATCTTCCAATCCAGATATCACAGGAGCGATTCCGCTCTGACCGTACGCAAGATTCAAAATCCAAAATACTAAAACTGCTAATAGGAAGTTTGCTGCTGGGCCAGCAACAGCAATTAATGCTCTCTGTGAAGGAGATTTAGATGCAAACGAAACATGTTTTTCTTCATCAGCCACTTCATTACTTTGCGCTACTCTAGTGTCTTCCTGACCCAACATTTTCACATACCCACCTAATGGAATTGGCGCAATTACGAATTCAACCCCATCTTTCCCTCTCCATGTTTTAATAGCTCGACCAAAACCAATAGAAAAACGAAGCACTTTCACTTTGCAGCGGCGTGCTACCCAATAATGGCCGAATTCATGAATCGTAACTAAAACTCCCAGAGTCACAATTAACGCGACTATACTTACAACTGTTTGAAAAACTATCGCCATTACAAATGTTTTGCCCAATTCTGCGAAATATGAGCTAGCTCCCTTTATTAATCAACTGGTTAGACAACTGTTTTGCACGTGAATCGAGCTCATGAATAATATCTATAGTTGAAGGCGATTCACAAGGTATTTTAGTCATTACTTCCTCAATAATCTCGGGGATTTTTACAAAACTGATTCTATTCTTCAGAAAAGCCTCAACAGCTACTTCGTTAGCTGCATTCAATACAATCGGGCTCGAGCCCCCTTCTTCAGCCGCTAACCTGCCCAATTTCAAACAGGGAAATCGATCCTCATCGATTTCAAGAAACTCTAATTCTGTGAGCTCAGTTAATTTCAACCGCTGGACGCCAGTTTCCATTCGTCGAGGATATGACAAACCATATGCAATCGGTATCTTCATATCAGGATTAGCTAATTGCGATAATACTGAACCATCCAAAAAATGCACAAATGCATGCACAACGCTTTGCGGATGAATTATTGCATCTATCCTCGTCACATCTAAACCAAATAAGTGGTGTGCCTCAATTAGCTCTAATCCTTTATTCATCATAGAAGCAGAGTCTACAGAAATCTTCTTTCCCATTTTCCATGTCGGATGCGCGCACGCCATCTCAGGAGTAACATTCTTCAATTCGGAAGAAGATAGGTTCAAAAATGGGCCACCTGATGCTGTTAATACTAGCTTTTCTATATATTCGAGCTGAGCTAAATCTAAACCCGAAGGAGCATGAGACAAACATTGAAAAATACCACTGTGCTCACTATCGATGGGAATAATCATAGAACCTGAATGAAGAGCTGTCTTCATGAAAAGCTCCCCAGACATGACCAATGCTTCTTTATTGGCCAACAATATCTTTTTGCCACTTTTTGCTGCGGTCATTGTAGAATTTAAACCCGCAGAACCAACAATAGCAGCGACCACAACATCAGCTCTTGAGTCCCCAGCAACCTCTTCTAAAGCAACCCGGCCCGCTTTTAACTCAGTGTCACAATCAGACTGCCTGAGAAGCTTATAGCAAGTGTCCGCCAAATTTTCGTCAGCGATAACAGCCGTATGAGGATTAAACTCCTCACATTGCTCTCGTAAAAGATCGGTGTTTTTATTCGCAGTAATAGCAAAGAGCTCAAACTTTTTCGTTGACCTTATTAAATCTAAACTGCTTCGACCCACGGAACCTGTAGACCCAAGGATCGTAACCGACTGTTTGATCATAATTTGTTCTTATCTGGTAATTATGGATAAAATTAGCGTAAAGCAAGGTATCACTGCTAGAAGTCCGTCTATTCGGTCCAATATTCCGCCATGACCAGGAAGCAAATCTCCACTATCTTTAATTCCCTGATTTCTTTTAAGCATACTTTCCAGCAAGTCACCTACAATTGAAAAAAATATAACGGTCAATATTAAGAGTACACTTGAGACCACATTAATTCCGATGGCTTCTGGAACAAGAAAATTGACCAACGGCACCAGTAAAATGGTCGCTAATATACATGCCACAGAACCTCCAAGAACCCCCTCCCATGTTTTATTAGGGCTAAGTTTTTCAGCAAGTTTTCTATGCCCAAAACTCTTGCCTATAAAATAGGCTCCAATATCTGCAACCGCAACCAAAATTACGGCGAGTAGCAGTAGATATCCGTTAGGGTTAAAGTATTTAAGCAGTATCATTCCATTCCAAGCTGGAATAATAGTTAGCAGTCCCATGATTGATAATTTATATCTTCCATTCCATAAATCAGAATACTTAGGATAATGATATAGAAAATAAGTCGAAATTATCCAAAAAATTACACCTACGAAGAGAATCGTTAATGAAAGTTGCTCATTTATTTGAGTGGTTCCTGCCGCTAATCCAAGCTTTAGATATAAAAAGCTAATAATGAGAATAAAGCAACTCGAAAAAATGAATTTTGATAATCTACTGGCAAAGCTTGCAAGATTTGCCCATTCCCATGCAACAAAAAACATAGATCCTGAAATTAAGAAACTAAAGATTAATGCCGATGACTGAGTGCTAATTACCACAAAGCCAACTGCAAGAATCAATGCTGTTTTTATGCGTTCGAACAACACGTTAGATGTCTGCTCGAAATGATTTGTTTTGACCACCATAGCGTCTCTGTCTATGTGCGTAATCCTCTAAGGCAAGCTGTAACTCAGATTCATCAAAATCAGGCCAGAAAATATTAGTAAAATAAAACTCAGTATAAGCAAATTGCCACAGAAGAAAATTACTCAACCGTCTCTCTCCTCCCGTCCTGATACACAAATCTGGATCAGGAAAGCCATTCAAACTTGTGAACTTATTAAGTACATCTACATTAACTTCGTCTATGCTTATCTCTTTCATGCAAATTTTCTTGGCAAGCGCTTTTGTCGCGTTAACTAAATCCCAACGACCACCGTAGTCAGCAGCAACAATAACTGTTGTTCCAGTATTATTCTTAGTGAGATCTTCAGCTCGGCTCATTCCAATTTGAATTTTTTCTGAAAAACTGTCCCTTTTGCCGATAAACCTCAATCTAACATTACTATTATGCAGCTCAAGTACCTCTCTTCGTTTCAGAACTGCTAAAAATAATGCCATGAGACTTTTTATCTCACTACTAGGTCGAACCCAATTCTCACTACTGAAAGCAAAAAGGGTTACATAAGGTATAGCTCTTCGAATGCAAGCATTTATGATTAGCTTTGCAACTTCGGCGCCGTGCCGATGACCCAACCTAGGCGGAAAGCCGTTCTTCTTGGCCCAACGGTTATTGCCATCCATAATCAAAGCTATATGTTTGGGGAGGTTATTTAAATTCGGAGAGCCAGGCATCATTTCAAGGTAACATCTTCTGTTATTCACCTGAACATTGATTTTCTTGTCAGTCTGATGATCTTCTAAAAGGAAAGCAAGTCCGATTCTTTCGCTTGATACACGGACTCTATCTTCGCCACATACTTATTTGTAAGCCTCTGTATGCCTTCTTCAGCACGCCTCTGCTCGTCTTCGCTGATTTCCTTTTCTTTTTGTAGATCTTTGAAATCAGAATTAGCATCGCGACGGATATTGCGAACAGCAACTTTTGCATTTTCGGACTCATTTTTCGCTTGTTTTGTATACTCTTTTCTAGTCTCTTCAGTCAGGGGAGGCATAGGAACCCGGATGGTATCGCCATTATTAGAGGGATTTAAACCTAAATCGGACTTTAAGATTGCTTTTTCTATTTCTCCAATTATGTTCTTCTCCCACGGCGATATAAGCAGGCTTCTTCCTTCTTCAACATTTACGTTAGCCAGCTGACTTAACAAAGTATCTGTTCCATAGTATGAAACCATGACGCTGTCGAGGATGCTTGGGTGCGCTCGACCTGTCCGAATCTTTTTAAACGATTCCTCTAAAGACGTTATACTTTTTTGCATCCTCTCTTCAGCATCACCAATAATATCGTTTATCATTTGATGTTCCTTCTTAATAACGATTTTGCTTTCAAAACAATCCGTCGTTAGTTATTGGATTAAGGTTCCGTCGGAAATACCACAAATATTATCAAGCAGTGCTCCAGGTCTATACATATTAAATACCTTGATGGGCATTTCATGATCTCTACAAAGGCAGATAGCCGTTAGATCCATTACTCCAAGCTTTTTCTCTAAAACTTCGTCATAAGTTAGTTGGCTATATTTAGTTGCTTTGGAGTTATCTCTTGGATCCTCTGAGTAGACTCCATCAACTTTGGTGGCCTTTAACACTAGATCAGCGTCTATCTCTATCCCCCTTAAACATGCTGCGGAATCTGTAGTAAAAAATGGGTTGCCAGTGCCTGCTGAAAAAATTACAGCGTCACCAGAATCAAGATGGCGTATCGCCGTTCGACGATCATATTGTTCCACCACTCCGCTCATCTGGATTGCAGACATCACTCTTGTTGACACATTTGCTCTCTCCAGAGAATCCCTCATAGCTAGTGCATTCATGACGGTCGCAAGCATTCCCATATGGTCGCCAGTTACCCGTTCTAACCCGGCGGCATTAAGCAAGGCACCTCTAAACAAATTACCACCACCAATCACCATACCTACTTGAACACCAAGCTCAATAGTTTGTTTGATTTCTAGCGACATTCGATCAAGCACTTTAGGGTCAATTCCAAACCCAGCATCTCCAGCAAGCGCTTCACCACTTAACTTTAAAAGTACTTTTTTGTATTTCGTCTCCAGCTTCGCCATAAAATATTCTAATCAGTTAAACAGTTGACCTACTTTCAAGAACTAAGCTGCGCTGCAACTTCTGCAGCAAAATCGTCTTCTTCCTTCTCAATGCCTTCGCCTACTTCATATCTGACAAATTGAACAATGTCAGCACCTACTTCTTTTAATAAATCTCGGATTGTAATTTCTGGATCTTTAACAAATTGTTGTTCTAGTAAACTGACCTCTGCAACGAATTTTCGCAAGCGACCACTAATCATTTTTTCCACAATTTCTTCTGGCTTCCCACTATCCCTTGCTTGTGCAGAATATATCTCAGATTCCTTTGTAAGGATATCCTCAGGGACGTCCTCGGGTCTCACTACCATTGGGTTAACTGCAGCGACATGCATCGCTATATCTCTAGCTAAGGCTTCGTCACCTCCCTGAAGGGAAATTAATACGCCAATTTTACCGTTATTATGCACATAGCTTTCAACGATTCCTTGGTTTGCATTTTCAAAATTTAATCTCTCTAGCCTCCTGAGATTGATATTCTCACCAATCTTCTGCACAAGAGCCTGACGGGATATCTCCAGGCCTTTTTCAAGGAGTTCTTCAACACTTGCTTCGCCCTCGTCGAAAGCACTATCTAAGGCTTTTTCGGCAAAACCAAGGAAATTTTCATCTCTCGCCACAAAATCTGTTTCACTGTTCACTTCAACAATCACACCTCGATTACCATCCTCGGAGATTTTGGTCATCACTACTCCCTCGGCAGCTACTCGGCTTGCTTTTTTCGCAGCTTTAAGGCCGCTAGCCTTCCTGAGATCCTCAATAGCCTTTTCCATATCGCCATCGGCATCAGATAACGCTTTTTTACAATCCATCATGCCAAGACCAGTTCGCTCACGAAGTTCTTTCACCATACTCGCAGTAATGCTCGTCATTGTTCATGCTCCACTCATCTCAAATGAACTAAAAACTTTTGGTCTACAAAAAAGGGGCTTCATGCCCCCTTGCTAATCTTTCACCTTATTTAAGTTGTATTCAGAACCTGAACAGGATGAATTGACAGCAATCACTTATTCCTTTTCAACCGCCTCTTTCTTTTTGACTGATTCTTTTTTCTTAGCTGGTGCTTTTTTCTTAGCTGGTGCTTTTTTCTTAGCTGGTGCTTTCTTTTTTACAGCAACCTTCTTTTTGGCGGACACTTTCTTTTTCACAGCAACCTTCTTTTTAGTGGCGACTTTCTTTTTCGTAGGTTTGATCTCTTTCTTGGTTACTTCTAATTCCTCATCACCTTTATCTGAAACAGCTTTTTCTTCATCCTTATTTTCAGAATTGATATCTTCAGTGGGACTAAATACCTCTTCAGTCAACCCAGACTCACTTTCCAATTGAGTTTCAGTGTCTTTTGGGGCAAGATCAATATCTTGCTCCTTATTAGAAGATTCATCTGACTTTATTTCCTCATCTCTAACTTTCTCTGCTTCCGAAGCGTCTGATGCGACTTTTTTATCTTCAGCCTTATCTCCAACCTGCGCTGCATCCGAAGTTTTTAATGCAACTTCCTCAACTTCAACAAATTCACTTCCTACTTCACCACTACCTCTACCCTCTAAGCAAGCGTCTGCAACAGCCGTAACGTAAAGTTGAATTGCTCTGATAGCATCATCGTTACCAGGAATTACAAAATCAACACCATCAGGGCTGCTATTCGTATCTACAATTCCAAATACTGGAATTTTTAGATTGTTCGCTTCCGTTACAGCTATTCTTTCCTGATCCACATCTACAACAAACAATGCATCAGGAAGTCCTCCCATCTCTTTAATCCCACCTATACTCCTTTCCAATTTTTCTTTAGCTCTTGTGAGCATAAGTGCTTCTTTTTTTGTCAAGCGAGTAAATGTTCCATCCTGCTCTTGAGTCTCTAACTCTTTTAATTTCTTTATAGATCCTCGAATTGTCTTATAATTCGTTAACATGCCTCCTAGCCATCTATGATTTACATAAGGCATGCCAGCTCTTTCAGCTTGTTCGCTAATAATCTTTGCCGCAGCACGCTTGGTGCCAACGAACAATATTTTTCTCTTTTTCGCAGAAAGCTCTTGAATGTTCTCAAGAGCTGAGTTAAAGGCGGGCAGGGTATGTTCTAGATTTATAATATGAATTTTGTTACGAGAACCAAATATGAAGGGTTCCATTTTTGGGTTCCAATACCTACACTGGTGCCCAAAATGTACTCCTGCTCGGAGCATTTCTTTCATGCTTACAGACATTTTCTTACCTTTAGTTTGGGTTAAGCCTCCATACACCCCATGAATCAACCTATCAAAAATAAATCAAGGCACCCAGATTACATGTGACGATGTATGTGCGACATTAATTAACAATTTTTATTAATACCTCAGAACGCTTCTTGAGTTCCGAGAGTGAAGCGCGGGTTTATACCATAATATGGCGCTTCTCGAAAGCAATATCTCATGAACTACCCGACTGATAAAAAGCTGTAAAGACCACAATATGAGTATTTTTAGGCAGATATTTTGTACTCTCAAAGCAGTGTGATTTAAAATACCTGTCTTACTAAAAGTCTTGAATCCTAGTAGACGCGTGATTTATATGGCAATAGACATAAAAACTTCTGAAGAAATTTCAAAAATGAGAGTAGCTGGCAAATTAGCAGCTGAAGTTTTAGAGATGATTGGAGAGTATGTTAAACCGGGCGTAAGCACTGGAGAATTAGATCGGATTTGCCATGATTTTATTACAAAAGAGCAAAGCGCTATTCCTGCCCCTTTGAATTATAACGGCTTTCCAAAATCTATTTGTACCTCTGTGAACCACGTGATTTGTCATGGAATCCCAAACAACCAAAAGATCCTGAAATCTGGCGATATAATAAACATCGACATTACTGTCATCAAAGATGAATTTCACGGCGATACCAGTAAAATGTTTCTTGTAGGCAAAACGCCCGAGCACGCAAAGAGGTTGGTCAGAGTGACTCAAGAGTGTCTCTACAAGGCCATCGAGCTTGTAAAACCAGGGGCCACTTTAGGAGACCTTGGTCATATAATTCAGCAACATGGAGAGGCACATAATTATTCCATTGTGCGTGAATATTGTGGCCATGGGATAGGAAGAGTCTTTCATGAAGATCCTCAGGTCCTTCATTATGGGAGACCTAATCAAGGCGTTGAGATAAAGGAAGGAATGACATTTACCATAGAACCAATGCTAAATGCAGGAACTCGTGATACTAAACTGTCAAAAAAAGATGGCTGGACCGTAACTACCAAGGATCGCCGCCTGTCAGCTCAATGGGAGCATACCTTGGCGGTGACTAAAATTGGATGTGAGATTCTCACGCTTCGTTCAGATGAGAAATTGTGAGCTTCTTTAAATTTCCCAAGCATCCATTACCAGTGTATGAAATTCCGGAATTCTTCCCTGATAATGAACTTCTCGATATAGTCAAATTAAGAGAAAAGGTAAGTGAAGCAGGAAGCCCTATCCCCCTTTTAAAAAAAGCACACGAATCATCGGACGCTATCCTCAATATACGATACAAACAAGAACAAAGTATCGAACAGATTGTCAGAGGAAGAGCTTGGGTCGTCGACGAGATTCTAAAGCTTGCATGGAAAGCATTAAACTGGCCTGACCGGAATGAAATATGCCTAATCGCTGTTGGAGGGTATGGCCGAGGAGAGCTTTTACCTCACTCTGATGTAGACCTTCTTGTTCTTACAAAGAGCGGTTGGCATAAAAAGTACCGAGACTACATAAGTTCGTTTCTAACAATATTGTGGGATATAGGTCTTGAACCGGGACATAGTGTCCGATCAATTCGCCAGTGTAAGCACGAGGCATCGCAAGATATAACTGTCGCGACCGCGCTAATGGAGTCTCGAGTATTGATCGGGAATCCTGATTTATATAAGGCAATGTATAAAGTAACCCATAACGAGCGAATTTGGCCCGTAAAAAAATTTGTTACCGCAAAATTGAATGAACAAAGCATGCGACATCTGAAATCCTGCGGAGTTGATTACGCACTAGAGCCAAATGTAAAAACCTCCCCTGGCGGATTAAGAGACATTCAGACTATTTCTTGGGTTTGCAAGCGTAAGTTTGGCACGAATTCATTCAAAGATTTAATGAATTCCGGTTTCCTTACAGAACAGGAATATGCATCTCTAAAGAAGGGTCAAGAATTTCTATGGAAAATTCGGTATGGACTTCACATGCTTGAAAACCGTAGCGAGGATAGATTGCTCTTTGAGAAACAGAAAGGCCTATCTCGGCTCTTAGGATATAAGGACGATGAAAAAAGTCTCGCTGTAGAAAAGCTAATGAAACTCTATTATCGTGAGGTGGGAAGCCTGAGTGAATTAAATGATGTCATTCTTCAACATCTGGACGAGGTGATTTTTAGAGAACATGAAAAAACAAAAATATCTTCGATTAATTCCCGCTTTCAAATTCGGAACGAATATATCGAAGTTGCAAACTCTAAAGTCTTTAAACAGACTCCGTTTGCTTTGATTGAAATCTTTGTCTTGATGGGTGAGAACCCATTAATCAAAGGTATTAGGGCCTCAACGATTCGTCTAATCCTGGAAAGTAGAGGGTTAATTGATGAAACTTTCAGGCTAGATTCTCGAAATATTAAGTTGTTCACAAAACTTTTGAGGACCCAGAATCATATGAGTCTCCAATTAAGCCGAATGGCGCGCTACGGAGTCTTAGGACTATATTTGCCAGAATTTGGAAGAATAACGGGCCAAATGCAGCATGACTTATTTCATATCTACACAGTTGATGCGCACACATTGCAAGTGATTGAAAATATGAGAAAATTTCGCCTTCCTGAAGCTGCTGATTCGTTTCCTGTAGCTGCGCATATCTTTAAAAACTTACCTAAAGTGGAGCTTCTCTATATTGCCGGTTTGTACCACGATATCGCAAAGGGTCGTGGTGGAGATCATAGCGAACTGGGGAAAACTGACGCCATAAATTTTTGTGCCCGTCACAAACTAAGCGAATGGGATACAAGGTTAGTATCCTGGCTCGTTGAAAACCATCTTTTGATGTCGATGACGGCGCAAAGAAAGGACATCAATGACCACAATGTTATAAAGGATTTTGCTGAACATATGGGTGATAAATTACACCTTGATTATCTCTACACTATGACTGTAGCTGATATCTGCGCGACTAACCCAGAATTATGGAACAGCTGGCGTGCGACGCTTTTGAGACAACTCTATCAAAACACAAGGCGAGCGTTAAGGGCGGGTTTAGAGAGAACTATAAATCGTGAAGAGCGAATATCGGATAAAAAAGATACCGCGTTTAAATTGCTCAAAGACAAGAATTTTCCAGTCGAGAAGATCCAAAACGTATGGGAATTATCCGATGACGAATATTTCGTTCGGGAGTCTGTTTCAAATATTGCCTGGCATACAGAAGGTATTATTCAATTCGAAGAGTCTGACCCGCTAGTTTTAGTCCAAGATATCAATACTGCAACTGAAGGAGAGGGAGCGACTCAGGTTTTCATTTATACCGCAAACGCAGACTACTTATTTGCTATCTGCACCGCAGCGTTTGAGAAGTTAGGTTTAGACATACAAGAAGCACGCATTTTCACTTCGTCTCACGATTACTGCATGGATACTTTTACTGTGCTCGAAAATGGGGGTCTTCCAGTTGGAGATAATTTGCCGCGAAGAGCAGAGATAATCCAACTGCTTGAAACTTGGCTTCGGCAAGATTATGAAAGTATAAGAGTGCCAAAGCTTAGGCAGACTCGAAAAGAGAAATACTTTGCAAAAAGTATAGAAGTTACTTTAATAACACCTTTCAACCAGAATTACTCGATTTTAGAAATAAACTGCCCGGACCAATCAGGCGTTCTTGCGTGTGTAGGTGAAGTTTTGGCTACAAGTGAGATACATATAAAAGATGCCCGCATCACGACCCTAGGAGAGAGAGTTGAAGACTTGTTTTTCATTACAGATAAACAAGGACAACCCATAGTAGGAAAAGACAACTCCGATAGACTATGCACAGAGATCAAATACCAACTAAAAAATAAGCTTTAACTGCTACAAGAGAGAAACATGATTACCCTATTCGGAATACCTAATTGCGACAAGATAAAAAAGCAAGAGTCTGGCTAAGTAATCATGGTTTACAATATAAGTTTTATAATTACAAATCTGATGGGTGTGACGAGAAGTTAGCCGCTACATTGCTGCAACACTTTACTTATCATGAACTGATAAACAAGCGTGGTACGACTTGGCGAAAACTACCAGAAAATCTCAAGACATCACTCAATGTAAAGGTGGCGAAAGAGCTAATGACATCCCAGCCCTCTATTATAGTCCGACCGATATTTAAAATTGATGAAGAATGGTCACTTGGTTTCAGTGAAGACTTAATATCAAAAAAAGTCATGAGTTAAGGAAGGTATAAATGATTCAAGAAGTTCATAGTTATGCATTCGGAATCGGTACAAAAAATTCTACCGGAGAGATTATTGAGGTATTTTATCCTAGGCCCCAGATTCATCCAGATAAAATTGTAGTTCAAAGATTAATCGAGATATCCGGACTTGCAAATACAGGCTATATCGAGCTAACGGAAGCTCAGACTGATCTTGTTAATCGTAGTTTTTCTGAGGGGGTTTTTATCGATCAGTCCGAAATATTTGAGGGGATCAGCGCAGCAAATACAACCATCTTAATGTTGCAAATGGAGGACACAGCGCCTAAATCAATTCCAGAAGCTTTTCTAAAGCTGCACCTACTTTCTCACAGGCTCGCAGAACCCAACAAGATCAATCTAGATGGTTTATTTGGTGTCCTGAAAAATATCGCCTGGACGGACCAAGGCCCAGTTGATCTGATAGACCTTCCTTTGCGTCAGTTGGAGGCGCGCGCACAGGGTAAGGTGTTGAGTGTAGAATCCGTCGATAAATTCCCAAAAATGACCAACTATGTTGTTCCCTCCGGTATAAGAATAGCCGATACGTCCAGAGTTCGGCTTGGCGCGTATATAGGCAGTGGTACCACAGTAATGCACGAAGGGTTTGTAAACTTTAATGCTGGCACTCAGGGAACAGCCATGGTGGAAGGGAGAATTTCTGCTGGTGTAATAGTTGCGAAAGGAAGCGACCTGGGCGGAAGCTCTAGCACTATGGGCACTCTCTCAGGTGGAGGCACTGAATTAGTTTCAGTTGGGGAAAACTGTTTAATTGGAGCAAATGCCGGTATCGGGTTCCCTCTGGCCGATGGCTGCACTATTGAAGCCGGTTTATATGTGACTGCTGGAATGAAAGTTAACATGCTCAATGCAGAAGGGGATTTAATAAAAATTGCCAAAGCAAAAGACATCCGGACAGAAAAGAATCTTATCTTCAGGCGAAACTCCCTGAGTGGGGCTATCGAATGTATTCCCGATCCTGGGAGTATGTCACTTAATGAAGAACTTCATTCACACAATTAGGAACTTTAATGTCTGAGACTAGAAAACTCACCGAACAGCTTATCGAAATTCATTCTGTGACGCCCGTAGATGGTGGCTGCCAAAAAATACTCGCCGAACGTTTAAGTAGGCTTGGGTTTTCAATCGAATATTTAAATTTTGAAGATGTCTCAAACCTTTGGGCTGTATTGGGAGATTCAGGCCCTTTATTTGCATTCGTTGGACACACCGATGTCGTCCCGCCCGGTTCAGTTGAGTTATGGGCTAGTGACCCTTTCATTCCCACACTTAAGAATGGATTCCTTTTTGGACGTGGGGCCGCAGACATGAAAGGCAGCCTTGCTGCCATGATTACTGCGATAGAAAGATTCCTTACTCACAATACACTGAATTTCAAATTGGCATACATGGTTACTAGCGACGAAGAAGGCGATGCGATTAATGGGGTACGTCGCGTGATGGAGGAATTTCGCTCTCGAAAGACTAAAATAGACTATTGTCTAGTTGGAGAGCCCAGTTCGTCCAATTCCTTAGGAGACACCGTAAAGATAGGACGTCGCGGCTCCTTAAACGGAAAACTTAAGTTACTTGGCATAAAGGGCCATGTTGCCTATCCCCATCTTGCTAAGAACCCAATTCATATGGGAGTGCCCATTCTAGATGAATTAGTGAAAGAAGCCTGGGACGATGGAAATGAACATTTTCCACCCACTAGTTTTCAAATCTCTAATTTTCGAGGGGGAGTAGGAGTCACGAATGTAATTCCGGACTCTATCGAAGTTGACTTTAACTTTCGTTACTCTACAGAAAGTAGCGAGAAATCATTAAAAGGCCGCGTGGTTCAGATTATAGAGAAGTTCACGTCTGATTATAAAATTGACTGGAACCTATCCGGAAAACCTTTCCTAACAAAAAGCTTAAATTTAATCCACTTAGTTTCGAATAGCGTGGAGCAAGTTGTTGGCACTAAACCGATCCTTTCGACTGCTGGAGGTACGTCTGACGGCAGATTTGTCGCCCCAACTGGGGCGGAGGTAGTAGAGTTGGGACCATCGAATGAAACAATCCATAAGATAGACGAATGTGTTCGCCTGGAAGATATCGAAAAATTAAGTGTGATTTATGAAAAAATCTTAATAGCTATTAATGAGGAGAAAGAATATAACTTTCAAACCAAATAAACATCGAACCTGCTGCTATTCCCTCGATAGACTAAGTCGGCATTATGATCGGCCAAATTAGGCGAATGGATACCTCTTTTTACAACAACTCTTTTTGTTGCAATTGATTTGGCCACAGAAAGCATATCATGTTCACTTGCCTCTTCCTGTAGAAATTTTTGTAAATAATACATAGGCCTTTTTGACAGACTATTTTTCTTAGTTGAAGGAAACATTGGATCGAGATAAACCGCGTCGAAACTGTAGTGTAAATCTTTTAATTCGAGAAAATCCCGTTTTTCAATATACATCCTAGTCGATATTTCGGATTCCTTTGAGCCATTCAATTCATACCTCTTAAGTCCATCGTTTAACAGCTCATAAATAATTGGATTCCTCTCAACTAGCGATACCGAAGTGCCTGTAGATGCCATTAAGAAGGCATCCGAGCCCAAGCCCGCGGTTCCATCAAGAACAGAGGGCCTTCTACCTCTACCAATTCCAACTGCCTTTATCAAATTCTGCTGGAACAAAGAGTCTTTGACCCGACGTTCTAGATGCTCAAACGAAACAAATAAGGGGTTCATGGCAGGAACTGATACTAATTGCAGTTTTAAAACCCCTTTAGAGAAGTAGAGATAGCCATCAGATCGACGTTTGGTAATTTCCGAATGAGGGATCAGTGATAGATTGGTTCTCGAATGGAGTAGTTCCTCCTTGGAGTCAGGTTCTTGATTTTCATATACAATATAGATTCTCACAGTTAATTTAAATCAGTGAAATCGAGAATAACGTAATGCTTAAAAAAATTCGATAAACCACAAAAGGTAGAAAGCCAAACCTTTCAACTAAAGCTAGAAAATAATGAATACATGTGTATGCTACCACTCCGGAAACTATCATCCCATAAAATAACACTAGAAAGTCCAATGAATCTAATTGAAGGGAATACAAATCATATGATCTGAGGGCGTTGCTTCCCAAAATTATGGGTATAGATAAGAGAAAAGAAAATTTAGCTGCTGATTTGCGATTATAACCAAGCAGCAGGGCTGCACTCATAGTAACTCCTGATCTCGATACACCGGGAATTAGCGCTATGACTTGTGCGAGCCCAATATAGCTAGCATCCATCCAAGTTAACTGCTTCAACGATCGATCGCGTGATCCTTTTTTATCTGCATACAACAGGACTAAAGCAAAAACTAAGGTAAATATTGCCAAAATTTCGATCGAGCGTGCGTACTGATCAACAAAATTATTCAACAGAAAACCAGTTGCTGCTCCCGGTACAGAAGCGATGATCAATGAAAGTGCCAGATCAGCATCAGTTGAATTCTTTTTGCTTATTATTCTTGTAAAGAATGCCTTTACTAAGTTTGCAATATCATCTTTCAGGTATATCAACACGGCTAGCAACGAGCCCAAATGAAGCGCTACATCAAAAGTTAACCCTTGATCTTTCCAGTTCAGCAGAACTCTAGGTAATTGTAAATGAGCCGAAGAAGATATCGGAAGAAATTCCGTTAAGCCTTGGATAGCTCCCAAAACTGTTACTTGAAAAAAACTGATATCTACTATCACTTTGCTACTGAATAGTGTGGCTCTTTAATATAATTCGGAAGTACTAGATCACTAGGTTTCCTCTTAGGAGCTTGTAAGTTATCAGTGCAAAGATCAAGAAAGTCCTTCATTGAAGGTTTTTGCTTCACAGCTACGCTCTTTAACTTCAAACCCAGCGCTTTCTCAATTAGCTCTCTTTCAGACCATCCATCACCTAGCCCAGTCCACTTTTTATCCAAAATTTGACGCGAGGGTTGAAAATCAGCGATGTAATTTAGTACAAACTCGTCACAGACTAAATTAGGTTTTCCAGATTCGCAATGATATGCCCCTAGGTAAACATCAGGTGATTTTGCCAAAAGACTAACCAGGAAATTTCCGTCACCTAGCATCGAACAGCCAGACTTTGCGTACAACGCCATTGACGATACCCCAACCACCTTAGTGCTGTTAGCGGCACTCAAGCCTTGAGCTACGGCGATACCAATCCGCACTCCTGTAAAGGATCCAGGGCCGGTTACAACGCCAATCGCGTCAACTTGAGAGATCAACAGATCCGCTTCATCCAGAATACCCTTAATCAGGAACAATAGCTCCTGGGATGCTCGCATTTTCTCAGTACATACCTTTTCTATAAGGGTGCTACCGACCTGGAGACCTACACGTGTCTCAAAACGGGAAGTGTCAATCGCGAGAACTTTCATCATTCTGGTGATTTTAATTCACAAGCAGCGAAAAATCCTCCCTAATATTCATTAAGGAGGAATTTTCTAAGACGAGTTATCAGCGAATCTTAGATAAGTCAAAGATAGCTAATATGGCTAACACTCGCTCCAGCTAAATCAACGCCGTCTGCGCGTTGCTTTCTTTTTAGCTGGCTTTCTTGCTGCTTTCTTCTTAGCAGGCGCTTTGCGCTTTGC
>CACAEJ010000002.1 GCA_902531515.1 uncultured Pseudohongiella sp. | reverse complement strand
GAAAACAATCGTTTAGGTATCAATTTTCGCTTTCAAAATAGTTTTGCGCCGGGATGGCTGTTTCAAGCCAGCGGACAGACGAGGGCCTTC
Organism: uncultured Pseudohongiella sp.; assembly: GCA_902531515.1. Taxonomy (GTDB): domain Bacteria; phylum Pseudomonadota; class Gammaproteobacteria; order Pseudomonadales; family Pseudohongiellaceae; genus UBA9145. Next base: position 194,131 of record CACAEJ010000002.1, on the reverse strand, counting down.
TGGCGAGACGACTATGAATACAAAGCCAATGGCAGCAACTTTGACGCTGAATCTCGTATTAATGAGCTCTTCGTCCAGCGAAGTTTTGACCAGCACAGCATTAAGTTTGGCCGACAAACAGTGGTTTGGGGAGAAACTGTTGGAAACTCAGTACTCGACGTTATAAATCATTTCGAGTTTCGTGATTTCACGATCATTGACATAGAGGACGCCAGATTAAATCAATGGATGGTAGTTTGGGATTACTTTGGCGAAGAGAGTAATTGGTCGAGTTTTATTAATCTTTATCCGGAGTTTAACCCAGCCGGAGTTCGAGGAAGCCCTTTTTTCTTCGAGCCAACATTTAACTTCACAGATTACCAGCGTGACGGAGAAGTGTTAGTAGAGATCGGAACCCAATGGAAAAAGTCCTTCGAGTTAAGTGATATCAGTTTGATGGCAGCCTATCTTTATGACAATCAGATGAGATTCGAGGACCCTTTATCTGGTTTCGGCGATGCTGTTGGTAAAAAGAACGACTTCATACTCTTGGGATTCAGCGCTAATCGCGCGATTGGGAAACTACTGCTTAACTTCGACCTTGCTTTTAGTCATGACGTCTTAGCCGACAGCTTCAACTTCCCCGGTACGTCAGCGCTAGCCTCCCCATTGAATTTAAAGAAAGACAGAATAGGCACCTCTTTCGGATTCGAGTGGGCGATAGACAACGAACAGAGTGTCAGCCTTGGAGTGCAGGCTCAGAAACTTCTCGATGAACGAGAAGGTCTCCTCCCGGGACAACAACTAGTTTATGAAGGTGTCTACGGCAGTTGGCTGGTCCGCTATACTAACAATTTACTCAATTCTGACCTTACAATCTCTTCAACATTGCAGGGAAACGTTGACGGAAATTCCCTCCTTGCATTCCTGTCGGCGAATTACACTATCACCGACAATTGGGCTGTAAGTGGCTCAATCATAAGCATATCAGCGAATAACAACTCACCTCTAATTTTTTTTGACGAAGATCTTCGTCTAGGGTTTACTATAGAGTACTCATTTTAATCACGCGGCCGATCAAAAACTTTCCTATCGAACTCATCTTCCCAGTTTGCGACGGCTGTCGATACCGACAAATCACCGCCCACGTTCATCACTGTGCGCAACATATCCAAGGGGCGGTCAAATGCAAGAATAAAACCCACAACGGCTGCGTTTTGTTCAGGAGTCATTCCAATTGTATCCATAACTGCTGCCATCAGAAAAAGTGATGCACCCGGCACCGCAGCGGTTCCAATAGATACAATGGTGGTCGATCCAGCTACTAAAAGATACTCCGCTAATGACAAATCGATATTAAAGGCCTGTGCTCCGAAGACAGTAACTATACCAACGTACAAAGCCGTGCCATCCATATTAATTGTTGCTCCGAGAGGCAATACTGTGGAGGAAACAACCGGCTTGATCCCTAAATTTTCTTCGGCGCAGGACATCGAAATAGGCAAGGTAGCGGAACTTGATGAAGTAGAAAAAGCCATAAGCATGGCATCCCTGGCCCCCAAGAAAAAACTCATCGGAGACAACCTAAGCATCAACTTCATGATGATGAATCCGTGCATAAACAGCATATGAGCAAGGAAGCCGATCGCAACTGCTAATGCAAGCGTTAAAACGTCTAGAAGCGCACCTACACCTGCGGTACCTGATAATTGGGCAATCAACGCAAACGCACCAAAAGGTGCGGCCTCCATTATCCAATGAGTAATTCGAAGCATTGCCTCTGCTCCTGCACCCATAAAATCAGCAACCGGCTTACCTAGGTCTCCTATAGTGAGTAGACTTATACCTAACAACAAAGCAAAGAAGATGATTGCAAGAATATTTCCTTCTGCCATTGCCGCTATAGGATTTTCTGGAACAATGCCCATTAAGCGCTCGCTCAGCGGGATGGCTTCCTGGACCGAGGTAGGTGCCACAGCTGAAAGATCAACTCCGATGCCAGGCTGCATAATTACGGCAAGGGAGAGCCCTATACTTATTGCAATCAAGGTAGTCACTAAATAAAGAGCAAGTGTTCTTACCCCAAGTGAGCCAAGTTTACTTGGATCTCCCATGGAGATTAATCCGGAAACAAGGGTCACAAAAACAAGCGGCACAACTACCATTCGAATTAATCGAATGAATAACTCTCCGATCCAAGCAATAGCAACAACACCTTCCCCCCAGGCTGCTCCAAGGATTACCCCGAGAATCATGGCACCGAGAATTCTTTTCCACAGAGCTATTTGGAACCACGTATTCATAACGGACAAACACTCTTGCTATTTACAAAAGTCATCTTGACCCTCTCGTCAATCCAATCAATTAATTAGGTCGTTGTTTACTCTTGATGTGAGACTATATAAATTCATAACATTGTTCCAGTATCACACCATCAAATAACAGGTTATTTTTATGCCACAGTGGGTTGAAGGCAAAATTGCCGAGAATATTCATTGGACTAGCAATTTATTTACTTTAAAAATTGATGCTGAAGTTGATGAATTCACTGCTGGTCAGTTCACTAGTGTTGCGTTAGACATTGGCGGTGAGAGAATCGCTCGACCCTACTCTTTCCTTAATCCGCCTGACCAAAGACCACTCGAATTTTTTTTCTATACAGCCATAGACGGAAAATTGTCTAATGCTCTAGTGCAACTCAAAGTTGGAGATAGCGTTTGGATCAAAAAGCAAGCAACCGGTTTCTTTGTATTGAATGAAATTCCACCATGTAAAGATATCTGGATGTTGGGAACCGGCACAGGTATAGCACCTTATCTTTCTATTTTGAACACACCCCACATCTGGGAGCGTTTCGAGAAAATAGTTCTAATCCATGCTGTACGAACTCAAGCCGACCTGCGTTATCAAGAACTAATAACACATCTCAAGAGCAAATTTCAGGATCGATTCTTTTTTCAGGCCTTCGTAAGCAGGGAGAATATAGAAGGAACTTTTCATGGCAGAATTCCAGCTACTCTCAAGGAAAAATCACTGGAGAAAGAGCTTGGGTTAGATTTAACGATCGAAAATTCTCACATCATGCTATGCGGAAACCCCGATATGGTCAACGACTCTGTCGAGATATTAAAGAGCAGAGGTTTTTCAAAACACCGTCGGAGGAAGCCAGGACACATTACCGTTGAAAACTATTGGTAACAAGAAAGCAGCCCATCTCACAAGCCATCATGGATAGTTAGTTGGAGCTCTGCGAGCCGCCAAGATTTGTTCAATATTCAAGCCGATATCCACTAACAATTGTTCTTGAAAGGAGGGCGCAATTAAAGTTAGACCCGCAGGACGACCGTCTTCTTCATATCCCATGGGAATCGTAAGAGCCGGGTAATTTGCGAGGGCTGCGATGCTTGCCTGATGATTATTAACACCAAGTAGAATTTCGATATCAGATTCAGCAAACAAACGATCCAAATGAGTCCGCCCCCAAGCTATTAGATCAGCTCGCAAGCCTTCCTGCTCTGGCTGTGACAAATCCAAATCAACCATAAAATCTACAAGCGCCTGACCATACGGCGCTCTCATTTCAAGATCGAGCAGGTTAAACTCTTGAAGCGCAGAGATTGAGTCAATTGCAACTTCAGCAGAAGCGTTTTTATCAAGGTAAATAGCCAAATCTCTTTTCATCTCGGCTCCCAAAAATTCACTAAACCTCGGATGCCTTTCATTTTTAAAATCAACCTCTTGCAAGTCAAAACCGCTCTGCGTTAACAGCCGAAGGGCGTTTTGGTATTGCATATTGTCAGCATAAACAGGGAGGACACCAAGTCTTCTATTATCCGCTGGAGTCTGCCTAATGGACAGCTGCAGATCTTCACTTATCCGTGGCATTGCCGGGTCCTCTCCATCAAAACCGACCATTGCATTAAATAGCGTTACCACATCAGCCACAGAACGACCCATAGGCCCCACGGTGTCCAGAGTAGACGAGATGGGCACAACTCCAGACCTACTCAGAGCGCCGGTTGTTGGCTTCAAACCCACGAGGGAATTAGCACTGGAGGGAGATAGAATGGACCCTGAAGTTTCCGATCCTACCGCAACTGCGGCGTAATTAGCGGCAAGGGATGCTCCGCTACCCGAACTAGATCCACCTGTGCCGAAATCCAACCGACCGTAAGGATTTAAAGTTTGACCCCCAACTGCACTGTAGCCAGAAGGACATTCCCTACAAAAGAAATATGCCCACTCACTCAAATTTGCTTTACCGAGCACAATCGCACCCTGCTCGATCAGCCTATTGGTGATAAAAGCATTGTTTGTATAGTTCTCACTTAAAGCCACTGCTCCGGCTGTTGTGGGTAAATTTGCAAACCCAATATTGTCTTTGAGCAGCACAGGAATACCAAATATCGAGTTTTCGGCGAACGCTCCATTCGTTCCGCGAATCTCATCAAGTTGGCGAGCACGCTCAATCGCCTCGGGATTTAAAGAAATTACGCCGTTAATGAAACGATCACCATCGGACTCCATCCTTCGGATACGGTAAATATAGAAAGTAACAAGCTCCTCATATGACAATTCCCCTGAGTTAACTGCCTCCTGTAGCTCAACTATGGATTTTTCTACAATCAATCCCCTGAGACGCATGTAGTCGGCTTCGCTTAGGCCATCTAGAGCGTCTTGAAATGGCTCCCATAGTAAGCTCTTCTCTATGGATCGAGAATAAAGTAATTTATAATGCATGTTCTTATCGGAATGCTGCCCGAGCAGAGCGAGCATTTGGGCCTCAATCTCGCTTATGCTAGAAGGAAGTTCTGCAGCGAAGCCTTGACTAAAAGTCAAAGATAAAATCGCGATTAGGTGCGAGAGAAAAATAACTCTGTTTCTTTTCATATCTTTGAAAGTAACTGACAGTGTGGAAAAATAAATCGTTGTTTCGTGCCGACAACTCCAACCATAATGTTAATAATTAATTACATCAAATAAAAAGTGAGGCTTTTCTTGAGCGGAGAGGATTATGAAAATTATTACAATTAGCTTCGGCTGTATAGTCATAGCTCTGCTTGCACACTCCACATATAAATTAAGTGCCTCCAACACTAAATTAACTCAAGAGTTAGAAATCGCAGAATCGTATCAGCGTCAGGCACAAGAACAAGCCACGCTGAATACGCAACAGAGATTGAATTTTGAAGCGAGCATATCGGAGCTTGAGGAGTCTTTACTGGGCATGAGGGTTCAACTATCTGATTTGACCACAGCACTGGAAAAAGCCGAAGAACGAGCAAACCCGGACTACCAAGAACTTGTCGAAAAAGCCCGAGCAGAGGTCAACTCCGAAAGTAGCACAAACAATCGCCAAGCCGTCTTTTCAAAGTTTTCCAATCCTGAAGTCACTCGAAGATTGGCTGAGGAGCAGACCTCCTCTAACTACAGAGGTTTTGCAACTGCTGCTAACCTAACCCCATCTGAAGGGGAAGTATTGCTTGAATCTATCACATCTTTTTATGACGAGCGGTATCAGATGCTTGATCTGCTCATGCAAGGTAATCTTACAAACGATCAGGCACTAGCCTATTTTGGACCAGACGCAATGATTAGTAATCTCGCTTTTGCTCTCACAACAGATCAGCAAGAAAGCCTTCGGGCATATAGCCTTGAGTCGAGCAGAAATGCTGCCCGAAAGGTCTATTCAAGCATGCTTGATCCATCAGGAGCTATTCCGAAAAAAGAATCAGAGCCCATGTTAAACGTGTTGCTTGATGAACTTTATTCTGCAGAAAATAACTTCGGCTCACTCGTTAGCCCCGATGGCAGCATGAAAAGCGCCTACGAAGCAAAGTTACACGCTCTAGATCGCGCTAAAGCTCGATTACATAACGAATATAGTGAGTCTGAATTGATTCAATTTGACCAACTGGTTGAGAGTTTAACGGGCACAGTAGACGTGGTGCTTGAGTTTAATGAAGATGTCTCGGGCTCCGTTAATGTCCGAAACATGCGCATCAGCTCGGATAGCTTGCCGAATTGAGATTGATAGTGATCCTAATAGGCAGACGTGGCATATAATCGTACAATGACTCACAGCACACGATTAAAGGGGTTCAGAGAAATGAGTTTGCAGTCAGTTTTAAATCAGAATGCACGATTTGTTCTAGCGTCCATATCCATCTCCGGTCTTGTGTCCTGCGGTGATGGATCCAGCACATTACAGTCAGAGACGGGAACGACTCCGGACCAACTAGGCTACACCAGAATTAACGAACCTAATACAAGCGACCCTCTGGATGCACAGATTTACGAATTGGATAACGGTCTTAAGGTTTATTTGACGGAAAACCATGAGGAGCCAAGATTTTATGCAGAAATCGCTGTACGCGCTGGCAGTAAGCACGATCCCGCTGATGGCACTGGGCTCGCGCACTATCTCGAGCACCTTCTATTCAAAGGCAATCAAAACCTCGGTACTCTAAATTATGAGGCTGAAAGACCCTACCTTGAAGAAATAGTGGATCTTTACGAAGAGCATTTTTCAGAAACCGATGACGAGAGAAGAGCCGAGATATACAGCGAAATCAACAGAGCAGCTCAACTTGCAGCTGAGTACGCAGTTCCCAACGAAATTGACAAAATTTATAACTCAATGGGAGGTACCGGGCTGAATGCGCATACTTGGTATGAGGAAACTGTCTACAAAATAGGTTTGCCCTCCAATCGGCTGCAACAGTGGGCTGAAATTGAATCTGATCGATTTGTTAACCCTGTATTCCGCCTGTTTCACACTGAGCTGGAAACAGTCTATGAAGAAAAAAATCGATCCCTAGACAACGCAGGCCGGATTATTGGTACTGCAATTGACGAATTACTGTACAAAGTCCACCCCTACGGTCAACAACCCACCATAGGAACGGTTGAGCACCTGAAAAACCCTTCTCTTGTTTACATACAGAATTACTTTGACACGTACTACGTTCCAAACAATATGGGAATTTTTATTAGCGGGGATATAAATATCGAGGAGACCATTGCGCTGATAAGCGACAAGTTTGGCCATTGGAGTCCAAAGCCTATCCCTGAAGTTGGTCCCTGGCCCGAGCAGCCCATTCAAAGCGCAGAAAGGCGAACTGTGCAATACCCTGGAGAGGAGCAGGTTTCAATAGCTTTCCGAACTGCTGAGAACGGACACGAAGACAAAGAAGCACTGATTCTCGTGGACATGATTCTGGACAATCGTACCGCAGGTTTGATTAACCTAAACCTGACCCAGCAGCAACTCGTCTCAAGTGCAGGATCATCTCCTCTATTTCTCAACGACTACGGCTCACAGAATCTTTATGGTGTGCCCAAACCAAATCAATCCTTGGAGGAAGTCGAACAACTCCTCCTTGAACAACTCGAATTGATCAAAACCGGCGAGTTTGAGGATTGGATCATCCCAGCAATCATCAATGATTTTAAAAAGAATGAAAAAGCAGGGCTTGAATTCAATCGAGCAAGAGTCGATACCATGCGGCAATCTTTTATAGAGGGCTCAGACTGGAATTATCACATCGCGGAAATTAGTCGTATGGAGCAACTAACGAAAGGTGATGTCGTTGCAGTCGCGAATAAATATTTTGGGGATGACTATATTTCAGTCTATCGCGTTGATGATCAACACGTGATCCCTCCAGTTGAGAAGCCGCAAATAGATCCTGTCACCATTGACCCAACCCGTCAGTCGGAGTTTGCAGCGAACATACTCGCCATGCCTTTTGATGAGATTGAACCTGCCTTTGTTGAGGCCGACGAAGACTATCGAGTCATTGAGTTCGCAGAAGGGGTAGACCTCTACTATGCCCCAAACCCACTAAATGACTTATTTACATTTTCAATCGGAGTCGAAGTCGGTACTGAAGAAAACGAAAAGCTCGGGCTATCAGCCGCATTGTTAGATGTCGCCGGAACTCCGACAATGACAAACGAAGAATTGCAGAAAGAATGGTACCGAATGGGCTCAGAGTTCCGGTTCGGAGCTGGCGAAAATTCTTCCGCTTTTACCGTATCTGGTCTGGATGATGAATTTGAGGACTCGTTATCTCTGATGATGGACCTAGTCAATAATCCCGTGACGGAACAGTCTACGCTGGATCAATTAAAAGGAATCTTAATTAAATCCAGGAACGATCAAAAAAGTTCGCCTCCAGCAATTGCTCAAGCCTTATACATGTACAATCGCTATGGAGAGGAGTCACCACTGCTCGAAGCTCTGACAACCCAAGAGATATTGGACACAGACTTGGATGAGCTGACTTCTCTTCCATCAAATTTACTGGATTATCGGCAAACTATCGCCTACACGGGATCCATGCCTCTTGAGGAACTGGTAGAGGTGCTTCGAAGACTTTATCCAATAGATGGCGAACTTAGCGCTACACCAGAATTTAGATTACGAACTGCGAGACAGACAGAGGAAACTGAACTTAAGGTCGTAGATCAGCAAACTGCTCAGGCCCAGGTCCGCATTGAGTTTGCAGATGGAGTTTTTAACCCTGAAGATACCGTTCTTTCCTCGATATACACCAACTACTTCGGAAGCGGCATGTCTAGTGTCGTGTTTCAAGAACTCAGAGAAGCAAGGGCCCTCGCATATTCAGCGCAGGCCCGCTATTCGCAAGGCAGTCGTGAGAATGCTGAAAACTTAATGCTTGGAGTCATTGGAACACAAACCGATAAAACCGTTGATGCTCTCACGGCGTTTCTAGACTTAATCGATAATATGCCTCGCTCTTCAGAGCGCTTTGAAGAATCGGTAAACTCTTTGCTAAATCGTTACAGGACAGCCAAACTAAATTTTAGGGAAGTTATCGGTGCAGTCAGAAGCTGGGAAAGACTTGGTTTTGAAACTGATCCGAGGCGAGAGCGATTCCTACAATTACAAAACGCGAGCCTAGATGAGTTATTAGCTTTTCAGCGAGAGCATGTGCAGAATCGACCGAAACTTATTTCGATAGTCGGTGATCTTTCCATTATTGATGCCAACGAATTAGAGCAGTTTGGAACCGTCGAAGAAGTTAAAGTAGAGCAGTTATTTGTAGAATAGAGACTAGCTATATTTTGGTCTAGTCAGATTAGAATCTCCTGATCAAGATGCCGTGGTTGATTATGCTCTGGGTAAGCGATGAAAAACTCAAGTGAAGAAGTCATCTCTGTAAACGGTCTCAGCAAATCCTACGGACCAAATGAGGTGCTGAAGAATATTGATTTGAGCGCGGAGACAGGATCAATCCTTGGCTTGGTTGGTCTTAATGGCTCAGGAAAAACGACAACCATCGAATGTATATTAGGCTTGCAAGAAGCCGATAAGGGTCACGTCACCCTGTTAAATCACCCACCGAAATCTTTATATAAAGCTGGCGGTGGGATTGTCGGTATTTTCGACACTCCGAGTTTACATCCAAACCTAACCGTCAGACAGAGCCTCGATCATGCGGCCCTACTTTGCGAAAAGGTAGCTAGGAGTCCTGGCGAGGTGGAACTTCTGCTTGGGGTTAAAAAATTCTCTAACTACAAAATCAAACACCTCTCACTAGGAAATAAGAGGCGCGCTTCGATCGCCCAAGCGTTATTAGGCAATCCAAAGTTGATAATCCTTGATGAACCGTTCAACGGTTTAGATGCGGGTGGCGTCGACGATGTGCTGGCGTTAATTAAATATTTAAACGAAGAAAAGGGAACGAGCTTCATCCTTTCTAGCCATCAGTTGCCTTACCTTGAGAACATTTGCAGCCATGTTGCGATTTTACATAACGGCAAAATTTGCATCAATGAAGCAACTAACCGATTACTCTCTGAAGAAAAGTTAACAGTACAACTTCAAGTAGAGAATCATTCTACGGCAATTCCTCTACTCCAAAACAACCCAAAATTGGACCTTCAAAAAAAAGATGAGAATGGTTATTTTCAAATCGCTCTCAAGGATATGAATTCTGCTGAATTAAATAGTTGGCTCGTTAAAAATGGCATCTCTGTAACGGAATTGATAGTCCAGCGAACCTCACTATCAAAGTTATTCAAAAAAATCACAAGCGAGCCAGAAAAATGAATGGATTCATAGCAGCTCTCAAATCTGAGCTCTTTGTTGCGAAACACACCTTTGTGAGCAAACTTGTCTTGATCTCACCAGCCTTGGTTGCCGCGTTTCAAAATTTTTTTACTTGGGCTCTAGACGCTGGCAATTCCGCTCGTGACAACTTGCTAAATGGAAATAGCTTTGATGAAGTAGTCATATCAAATGCTTATGGATATTTTGTAGATGGTATAAAAACTGGAATTACAATCTTGGCACTTCTAGCGGTATGCGCTGCCGCGTCCAGCTTGAGCTATGATCGAGACAGTGGTTTCGTCCGCCATCTAGTAATTCGGAAGGTCAGCAGGCCGGCGCTGATCCTGGCAAAATTCGCATACCTTCATCTACTGGTATTAGCCTCATTAGCTGTTTTACTGATCACAACCTACACGATTACTGGCTTTTTTTGGGAATATGGCCCAATTATAGAAGACGGCTTTGAACTCATCAGCGAGCAAGAAATCATTGCAGAGGTTTTACTCGGATTGCACCTTGCTGTCGCTGCTCTACCCGCTGCTATAGGGTTCGGTTTAATGATATCGGCTATTGCTCAAACCGCGACCCAAGCTTTGATGAGTGCTCTCGGATTGACACTGGCTGTCGACATCTTTAAACCTACGCTAGGAAGCTACGCTGAATATTTATACGCACGATTCCTTCCCTCACTGGTAGATACTTCCTATTTATCGGATGTGAGTCGCCTTGTTCGCGGGTATTCTGACGTTTTGGTCGACGAAAGAATACTACAGATGAACTTATCGGTGCCTATACCGACAGCCATAATATTCTTATGCATAAGTCTTTTTATCATCACACAAAAGAAACTTTAGATACTCATGAATACACTTTTTTTATTTTATAGAGGGGTAAGTATGAAAGCCTCGATAGGTTTTAGCTTAACAACTATCCTAATGACATCGTGCCTAACGTATGAGCCAACTCAATTGGTCCCCGAGATAACATTGTCTGCGGAAGACGTTTTGTTCGTAGAATCCAGAGAAACAAAATTACTTGTAGATTTCGGAATGGAAGTCTCTTTGAACGAAAGCGACTCGCTATTTAATCTAGAGGTACTACCCGGAGTTAGAGTTCGCTCTGTGGTTTTGAATGGTCCAGCTAGCGCCGCTGGAATGCAAGTAGGGGACATTATCCTTTCTATTAATGGCCTGACCACTAATGAACCAGATTCGATTATAGCCATTCAAACTCAAGATCCGCTTGAATCTTATAATTTTCAAATTCAGAGGAACACCACAGTGTTCGAAGTACCGCTTACCGGCAGAACGATAGATTCTACTCTAGAACCACGAGAACTTTTTCGTATAGACTCGATTGCCACCCGAGCAACTTATCGAACCCAACTCGCTACAGTCAGGGAAGAGGGTCAACTGGCCGCAGCCACAGTAGTAGAAATTTTCCCCGATAGTCCGCTCGCGGCAGCAGGACTAAAACCGAATGATAAAATTCTAGCAATCAACGATAAGCACATAACTTCAGCTCAAGACTTTATTTCAAGGATAAATAAAGATTTCGAGCTCGGAGATACCATAGAAATTACTGTTTATGCTAAGGGTACAATTGAAAAACGTACACTCAAACTTTGGCAACCAGGCCGGCGGATAAGCCGCATGAGCTTACGGCCATTCTTCCATTTCGCGTCCTCTTTAAATCCACCTAGTCAAGACTTCTCAGTATTGGACCTGTGGCTCTTTGCAGTCTATAGTTATTCTAAGATTGAAAACGAAAGCTCCCACGACATTCTCGGGATCTTTAACATTACCAGCGATTATGGTGAACTTACCGAAGTTCAGGAATAATCAAAACAGTAAATTATATAGATATGACTCGCTCTCATTTATTTCTTTTGGTCTGCTTTACGGGACTTGTGGGTTCTTCAGTAATACTTGCACAAGAAAATTATGTGTCGTATGAGCTTCGCAGAGAAAATAACTGGGATGTTCTTTTTGCCGAGGATATGAATGGCGATGGCAAAAAAGATCTTATCTATTCCCATTATGATTCTGTTATTGGAAGAGAACTTTGGATTCACCATCAGCAAAATAATGGAACATATTCGGCTAACCCACAGCGGATTGAAATAAAAAAAGAAATTATTGGTGTAGGGTTCGCTGATCTCAGAGAAGATCCAGGCAAGGAGATAGTACTTCTTGCGAGCTCTGGCGTCTTTAGCTTGTCAACCGCGGTCGAAGGCTACACAGGAAACTTAGAACACCTCCTCACCTGGGACCTAATCGCCACCATCCCCGAAAGTGAAAATCTTCAGTTCTTAAGTAACATCGAAGACATCAATAATGATGGGTATGTAGATTTAATTCTTCCTGGAGATGACAGCTACGGAATATTTCTGGGAAACAAAGACAGAGGTTTCAATCTTAATTCAACCATCACAACATTTAATCAAAACCTTATGCTCGCCCAGCGAAATAATAGACAAGCAGATTTTAACGCCAGCGTGGGAATCAACCCAATAGACGGTATTAAAGTCGAGCTTTCAATCGAGAGACCAACTCCTTTTGGGGGCTTTGTTGAGAAATGGCAGCCTAAATCATCGAACTCTAAGGCTTTGTTGCTCGACGAAAATTGGATGCCCTCCCTTCTATTAGCAGAACTTACTGGCGATACGCTTGAAGATTTAATCTATCTCAATGTGGATGAGAACGGGGAAGGACGACTAAATATTCATTATCAAAATGAGTCAGGTTTTAATGCAGCCCCTGACTGGCAAGCGACTATAGATACTCGGGGTACTGTCGCACTAGCGGATGTAAACGGCGATGGGATTCAAGATATCTATGGCCTAGTTGGTGACGGTAACGAATGGGATGCCAGATTTTACATAAACAGCAATGGCAAGTTTCAATTGTCTCAACCTTCACAAGTTATGAGATTTTCCGGATATGACGTTAGACTGAATTTTGCAGAACTCAGGCCAGAAAATGAAGTGACCCTTAATGTAAGCTCATACTCTATACCAGTCGTCGATGCAATTCGAAATGCAGCAATCAAACGCACACAACTCATCTATCCATTAAGTTCAACTAAGTCAGGATCTTTGTACGAAAGGCGCCCCATCACTCGGCTGGAAGAGACTTTTTCTGCCGCCAATTTCCGAGGCCTCTCAGAACAGATGTCCTTACAATATGACGTCGACGGAGATGGCAACAAAGATGCTTTATACGTTACAGAAAATGGCACGCTGGCAGCAAAACGGATTAATAGTTCATTTCAAATTAGCGATGATCCTTTTTGGGAGTATGTGTCGCCTCGAACTGTTTTCGAATTTGAGGTGCTTTCGTTAAATTCCGACGATAAACCTGACCTTATCCTGCGGCATGGAACCTCTACCACACTCCTGGTTGCATCACCATGAGGCTCTTATATTTCGCCCTATACACTTTGGTTTTCAACATCCTGCCTTCCTTAGCAATAGCGCAACAACTAAATTACAAACAGCAAGCATTTACTTTTCCGGCATCTACCGAACAATTAGTAATCGCCAATATTAATGAGGATAATCTCAGCGACATCATCACTGTGGTAGATGACAATCTGAGAATCTATTTTCAGCGCGAAGATGGTTTTGACTTCTTGAAGGGTTTTGATGAAATCAATTTTGAAAATTCATCCGTTGGTTGGGAGCTAAGTACTGATTTTAGTGGCAATGGAAGAGCCTCCATTCTTGGTTTAGTAAATGGTACTGACGTTTATTCATGGCAGGCCCTCGGAGAATCTATTGAGCAACCAAAATTGATAATAAGTGGTCTATCAGGTTTTCTTAGCAAAGGTATCAATCGGCTTTTTTTCTCGCGCGATATCAATGGCGACGGCAGTGAAGACTTTATAATACCAGGTTCAGGTAGTTTGGCAGTGTATATCGCTAAAGGTAAGAACGACTTCAATGAACCTATGACTATAGCGACAAATAACCGAATTAGGACCTCACTACAAACCAATGAGCTTGAAAGACAAGTCGGCCAGAGAGTCCGGATCCCTCTAATGGAGGTAAGGGATGTCAACAACGATGGTTCAAACGATTTAATCTCACGTACTGAAGAAAAACTGGAGGTTTTTATCGCAGACGAAATGAATCAGCTGCCTTTCAATACATCACCCTCCTATTCAATAGATATCACTGAAATTGAGGAACGACTTGGCGAATTTGATATCGATAATTTAGATTTTTCTAATCTTACTGGAGTTCTTGCTCTAACTCATGAAGAGTTATTAGAGGATGTGGACGGAGACCAGGTCGATGATTTAATCTTAAGAGAAGGGGGTAAGGTATCACTTTTTAAAGGTACTGCTGACGGAATGGACTTTGAGAAACCTCTTCAAGTGCTTCGATCTGGCGGCAATGTTCTAAGTACTTTTGTACATGATGAAAATGAAGATGGCTTAAAAGACCTATGGTTATGGAGAGTAGAGCCTGTCTCTGTAGGAGATATCTTCCTCTGGCTAGCTTTGTCCGGAAGTATTGCAATAGAAGCCTTTATTTATCCAAATGACGGTGAAAGATTTTCCAGAAGACCTTCCAGAAAGCTCACCATCAACATGCGATTCCCTTCTGTAATTCGCCTTGCGACCAGTGTTCAGGAACTGGCCCGAGATGCCAGAGAGAGCCAGAATGAGGAGATCACTCCCAGCAAGGTAGGTAATTTAGACGGAGAGATAGCGAGGGAGGACATTTTGATTCTCACGAAAAATCAAATCCAAATGTTTCTCAACGTGATTGAGCCTAAGTCTGAAGACTCTCCTTTTCTAGGATCCTTAAATTACACAAGAAGCCGCGACGACTACGAAATTGATTTTCGGGAAATAATAAGCAATGTTGCCGTATCAAAAAACCCGCTTGTCGAAAAGGTTATGGGCGATGAGGCTGACTTATCGATTGACTTAAACACGAACGTCAGCAATGGCGACGTGGTGCCTGTCCTCCTGAACGCCGACACATTAGACGACATCTTTGTCTTCACAGACTACGACAGTAGTAACATCAATGGAATATTGTTACTCTCCCAGTAGGAAATTGAATTCTGAAAGTAAAATTGCGTAGGTTATTCCATTATGAGAAATGCTGTATGGATATCGTTTGGAATAGCTTTAGTCTCTGTGAACCTAATCGCTGAAGTCGGCGAGTATCTGACTGGGATACATGTTCACATGCTTTTGCGAATCGCCCTGATATTGGGTGTAACGATGGGCGCCTTCGTATTGTCGGGAGCGATAGCACTTGTTCAAAAGATGGATGAGGAAGTCCCTCTATCCGGCCGCGTTAGAGACACACTAAGTGCTGATAAAAAAAAGTCTAAATAGGTGCTAAATTGAACAAATGGATCACAGCGGTCCTGCTTACAGTAGTTGTCTCTTCTTGCAGTGAGGAACTTTCTCAAGCAAGACCTTACGTCCTCACCACAGCGACAACCGGCGGTACTTTTTATCCAGTAGGTGTCGCAATAGCAACTATCACTCACGCTCAACTTGCCTCCTCTCAGGGAATCTCTCTCACCGCTATAAGTTCTGCAGGTTCGCTGGAAAACCTCAAGCTATTGCGGGATAACCAAGCACAGTTTGCGATTCTGCAGGGTCCTTTTGGAGCGTGGTCCTGGACTGGAGAGGGGCCAGTAAGCAGCCCACAAACCCATCTGAGGAGCGTCAGTGCCCTTTGGAAAAATGTGGAACACTTCGTCTTACTCACAGAACTGACGACCAACAAAGATATGTTGGACCTAAACTCTTTAGATGGACATCGATATGTCTTAGGAGCTCGCAATTCAGGAGCAGAACAGACAGGACGCTTCATCCTAGATACCCTAGGTATAGATTATCAAGAAAAATTTAATCTTGCCTATATGGGATATGGCCCAACATCTAATGCCATACAAGACGGAAACATTGTCGGTATGAACATTCCCGCTGGCGCTCCGGTAAGTGCAATTACTCGTGCTTATGCCATGTTGGGAGACCGAATGTCTCTGCTTAACTGGACGGAAGACTCGCTCAACAGATTGAATGACAAATACCCTTTATGGGATTGGTATGACTTCCCTCCGGGCACTTACCCAAATCAGGATGAAGCTGTCCGCACGGTTGCGTCGCCTAATGTGTTAGTTACGCGAGAGGATATACCGGAAGAAGTGGTTTACAACATTACAAAAGTTATTTGGGAAAATCTGGCAACCCTTCAAGAAATACACGGAGCTACCAATGACATGCGACCCGAGATAGCAATCAATGGTCTAGGAGCTCCTTTACACGCGGGCGCACTTCGATACTACCGGGAAGTAGGGTTACCCATACCAGAGCGCCTGTTGCTCAATGATTCAGAACAATCAAATCCCATCGAGGGAAATGTGGGACGAAATCTATGAAATCAAGATACCTTAAGTGGGCAGCTTTTTTGTTCGCGCTCTTTCACATCTACTGCAACGTTTTTGCAAGTATCTCGGAACTTTGGCTATCCGCTATTCACTTTGGTGGTTTCTGTGCAATTTGCGCCCTCATGGCTAATGAGACCGATGATATTGATCATAACTCAATCAAGTTCTGGGCAAACGTTGGCTTAGCGCTAATAGCCGTTGCTACTTCATCTTATTTAATCTTATTCGAGAATGCTCTCTATGCCAGGGAAACAGAGTTCATCTTTAGCGACTATATTTTTGCACTACTTGCGGTTGGACTTGCCATCGAGTTTACTCGCCGAACCACGGGTTGGTTTATGCCTATACTAATCTTAATTAGTCTATCTTATATTTTATTCCTAGGTCGTTATGTTAGTGGCGTATTTGCGTTCCCAGGGCTAAGCCTTGAAACAGTTCTCTACCGTAGTTTTTTCACCAGTGAAGGGATGTTTGGATTAACTGCTCAAATATCCTCTACTTTTGTCTTCATGTTTATTATCTTTGGATCTTTCCTATTACGATCAGGAGCAGGAGATTTTATTGTTAGATTAGCACAGTGTTTAGCAGGGAGACTTACCGGAGGTGCTGGCATTGTAGCCGTCATTGGTTCTGGTTTAATGGGTTCAGTATCAGGTTCGGCTGTTGCGAACACGGTTTCGACTGGCGTCATAACGATTCCAATGATGAAAAAATCTGGATTCCAAGGTCGATTCTCAGCGGGCGTTGTAGCCGCGGCGTCGACAGGCGGCGCTCTGATGCCTCCGGTCATGGGGGCTGGTGCCTTTGTTTTAGCAAGCTATACTCAGATTTCTTACTTGACGATTATAGCCGCTTCGGCTCTGCCAGCCGTCCTGTACTTTCTAACCGTATCCTATTTTGTCCGAATAGAGGCAAAGCGCCTGAGACTAACACCAACTGGGAATGAAGATTCAGAGAAGGTTTCAGATGTCTTGAAAGAAGGCTGGCATTTTATAATTCCAATGATTGTGCTGGTTGGCTTTCTTGTATCGGGACGAACACCAACGACCTCAGCAGCTTTTGCGATACTCAGCGTGATTGCAGCTTCATGGATATCACCAAAGCCAATGAGAGGATGGGACGTATTCGATGCAGTTGTTGATGGAGTTAAAACCATGGTTTCAACTGCCCTCCTCCTCGTAGCAGTTGGTATCATAATTAATGTCGTAACAACGACAGGTGTCGGTAACGCGTTTTCTCTAATGATAGTAGAATGGGCTCAGGGCAGTTTGCTCGTTACCCTAATATTAGTAGCACTTGCTTCTCTCGTTCTAGGGATGGGTCTGCCTGTTACCGCTTCCTATATCGTTTTAGCAACATTATCCGCGCCACTTATCTTCGATTTAATCAGTCAATCTCAGCTATTGGAAGCCCTCCAAGCCGGAGACTTGCCTAGTAATGTTGCTGCGACAATTGGTTTGTTTGGCGGGGATCCCGTAATCGCTCTGCAAGAAATGCCGTTAGAGATGAAGCAAATAATTCGCCAAGAAATGATAGAACCGGAGCTTTTGACTGGCATGCTATTGAGTGCGCATCTGATAATCTTCTGGTTATCTCAGGATAGCAACGTGACTCCCCCTGTATGCCTTGCATCTTTTGCCGCGGCTGGCATTGCTGGCACACGGCCGATCGCAACAGGATTAACTAGTTGGAAAGTGGCCAAGGGATTATATTTAGTTCCTGTTCTATTTGCATACTCCCCCTTAATCTCGGGAACATGGCCAGATCGGATAGAGATCTTCATCTGGTCGTCTATGGGACTATATGCCATGGCAGGACTTCTTCAGTGGCATCTAGAAAAAAAAATCAACATAGTGATCGCGGCAGGGCTTGCCGCGAGTGCCGCACTTTTGATGTGGACACCATTCCCCGTATATTTCCATTTTGCAGGTGCCATCATTCTTCTTTCCATTATTTTTTTCCAGAACCGAAATGATGCAGTCGCATCCACTGCAATAGACTAACTTAATCAGAGATTCCTATGAATAAGTACAAAGCTACTCAAATCCACTTGATCGAAAGACCTGACGGACTACCAGACCAAAGCCACTTCAAAAAAGTAGAAATAGAGCTGGCTCCTCCTGCTTCAGGTGAAGTTCTAGTCAAAAATCACTACATGTCTGTCGACCCATATATGCGAGGCCGAATGCGTTCTGAAGGGGTTTATGCGGAACCCTATGGGCTCAACCAACCAATGTATGGAGGCGCTGTTGGTGAAATTGTGGAGTCAAACGACAACGAGTTACGCGTCGGAGACCTAGTGCTAAATAATGCAGCATGGCAAGATAGTTTTGTTGCCAGAGCGGATGCTGTTAGTAAGCTAGAGCCTTTTGATATGAGCCGCCTTTCTCTGTACCTCGGAACCCTCGGCATGCCGGGCATGACCGCCTATGTTGGATTATTTCGTTTTGGTGAGCCAAAAAAAGGTGAAACGGTGTTCGTATCCGCAGCTTCTGGAGCTGTTGGTGCTAATGTCTGCCAAATAGCAAAACAAATGGGATGTAAGGTTGTTGGCTCCGTAGGTAGTGATGAAAAGGCACAATGGTTAAAAAATAGCTGCGGTGTTGATGAAGTCATCAACTATAAGACTTGCGGCGATCTTTCAAGCGCTCTGGCTAAAGCTGCTCCCAACGGTATAGATGTATATTTCGAAAACGTTGGCGGCGAGCATCTTCAAGCCGCGTTAAACGTTATGAACCATTTTGGAAGAGTCGTAGCTTGTGGAATGATCGGAACCTACAATAACACCAATCCAGAACCTGGTCCTAATAATCTAATGCTGATTGTAGGAAAGAAAGTACGCATTAATGGATTCATAGTTTTTGATCACAATGATATGCGCCAAGAATTTTTGTCAGCGATGGAAGCGTGGATAAAGTCTGGAGAGTTAGTTGTCCGAGAGACCATAGTAGAGGGCATAGATAACGCGGTAGATGCCTTCTTATCATTATTCTCTGGGAAAAATTTTGGAAAGATGATCGTCAAACTTTAAATAATTTAGCTCCGCCTGTCACTGTTCAGCGGGGACCCGCAATCGTATGCTTGTTTGGTTTGCCAACTCTATATTACCTCGCAAACGAAACCCTTCAACTGCATTGCGCATTTGAAGGTACATCCAACGTGCCAAGCTATCGTTAGGTGCAATAATCAGAAAAAATGCACTATGCTCTCTCGCCTGCTGCGCTATCTTTTCTAATTGAGCCACTGCCCCATCAGTTCTATTCATAAAATCTTCACTATCCAAATTAAAGATTAGATCCTCAGAGTTTATTTCCGATTCCAAAAGCACCTGTGCCTCAGCAAGTGCCGAATGATCTTTATCGACAAAAGCAGCTCTTTCGAGAAATGACTCGGCATCATCAAATTGTCCTCTCCGACTAGCCTCTACAGAGAGTTCGATATAACGCAACAAAATTTGCTCAATCCCTTCAAGTGCAATTTCATTCGAAGGGTCGATAGCCAAAATCCGCTGAAACCTCGAATAAGCATTATCGTCTACTGGTGTTAGTAATTTATCTTGATCTAATGCCTGCAGCCCCTCAAATAATGTATTAGCGATAAATCTTTCCTTCTGGCTAGGCCGAGAGGGAATAACTACCACTGGTTCGTCTGCTGGTCTTATCTTTGGTGTTTCAATGATTGGAGAGGTTGGAGTCGTATCCTCTGGATCGATAGCCTTTTGTGACTCACACGCTACCAAAAAAAGAAGGCTCGAGAAGAAAAGTAGGTTTACTTTTTTCATCAAGCCCTACCGTAAGAGCTCTGAAAAAGAAATATATTCAAGATAGTCTCCTTGAACTACTTTTCGATGAGGTGGCACCACTGCTAATCCATCTGCTATCGCGAGCGAAGACCCAACACCTGAACTCTGGTTTTCGCAACGCTCAATGTAGGGTACGCCTTTCTTATCACATTGAAAACTCACCCGGAGGTACTCCTGCCTCTCACTTAAAGAGCTTGAGGAAAAAAGAGCCTTTACCGCCTGTCCTTTTACTAGCACATTATTTGACCCCAACATTGATAGCAGACAAGGCTTTACTAGAAGTAAAAAAGTTACAAAGGCAGAGACCGGGTTCCCAGGTAAACCAAAAAACTGTTTACCCTTTATCTTACCGCTAGCAAAGGGCTTACCAGGCTTTATAGCCAGCTTCCACAAATCAAGATGCCCGTTTGCCTCTACTGCATCCTTTACGTGATCCTCCTCACCTACAGAGACCCCGCCAGTTGTAATTATGCAATCCACCTTCGGTGCTACTTGCTCTAAGGTGTTTTTTGTTTTTTCAAGACTATCTGCAACAATTCCAGATTGAACTATTTCACACCCCATGTCTTTTAGTAATGCCGCCAAAGCGTAAAAATTTGAATTGTAAATTTGTCCTGGTTTTAGTTCTTTCCCTGGTTGAATTAGTTCATTGCCGGTAGTAAGAAGAGCAACGCGCAGTCGACGCTTTATGTCTAAACAAGACTGTCCAACCGAGGCCACAAGTCCTAAATCTTGAGGTGTCAATCTAACACCCGACTTAAGCAAGGTTGAACCTGACTTTATATCTTCGCCAGCTAAGCGGAGGTTTTCTCCAGAGTTCACAGTCTCTAAAATCTCCACTTTGTTGCTGGAGACAATACAGTTTTCCTGCATAACGACACAATCAGCACCCTCAGGTAGCAGTGCCCCGGTAAAAATACGTGCTGCTTCACCCTCGCGTAGCATAGCTCCCACACTACCTGCAATAATGCGCTGAGAGATACTTAGAACAGCTGAGATTTTAAGATCTTTACTTCTGAGAGCAAACCCATCCATGGCGCTGTTCGTGTGAGGAGGCACGCTCATAGGCGCAATGAAATCTTCAGCTAGAACTCGGCCTGCACACTCTACTAAAGGGGATGATTCTATCTCTTCTACCTTTGGAAGGGACTGGAATAGAGTGGAAATAGCTTCCTCTAAAGGTATTAAACCGGCCATTTTTTACAGAATCCCCGCATCTTTTGTCTCACGAGGTTTAATCCCAGCCTTTGAAACCTCTTCTCGTGAACGTCCTTCATACAACAACTTAATGACTTTCTGTAATTCACCATGCCATGATTTCTGTTTTATTCCGAAAGTATCAAAAACTTTTTTACTAGATAAAGTCGAGTTTAAAACTTCAGGCGCGCGCACCTCAAGCTCGCTTACTGACAATTCGTCCAGTAACTGATAGATTTTTGCATCATGATTAGCTGCGTATTTGATTACTTGTTCGACAAATTCTTTCTCTCTTTTTGTTTCTAAACTCGAGTAGTGATAGGTCCCCCACACTTTTGCATCACAATCCACTTGTTTAGATATTGCAAGAATTGCAGCAGCTAAGTCACCAGTGTATGTAGGGCTGAACCTGCGGCGAGAAACAGCTACACTCCCACCATCCCTTTTTGCGACTCGAATCCACGATTTGATCAGCCCCCTCTTTTTTCTACCAAACAACCAACCAGGTCTAATGATGACATGATCAGGATGCCTCCTTATAGCTCGCTCACCTTCAAGTGTAGCCATTCCATAGATTCCTTGAGGGTTCGTCTCATCATTCTCGTTATAGCTCAATTTCTTTGTGCCGTCGAATACATAGGCGTTCGATAGATGGAAGATTGGAATGTTTAAGTGATTTGTAATCTCCGCAAGAGCCACAGGCAAACGAGCGTTAATATGATAGCAGCGCTCCTCAGACGTCTCTGCTCTTTTGAGTGCACCATGATTCCCGGAAATGAAGTCTGCTAAATTGATAAGTTGAGTTGGTCCATAGTCAGTAATCATCTTTGCTATGGCCACACCCTCGTCCGGATTAAAGTATTTATCTGGCGGGGCCTTGTAAGGGATCTTTTGCTTTCTCAGTATTGCAATAAGATCTGTAGCTGTAGGGCTATTGCCACCAACAATAAAGAGCTTCAAAGCATTCACCTACCCTGAGAGGTTAAACATCCGAACAAAACTAACTTTATCAACGCGTTTTTGATTCAGGATTACGTAAGACCCGCGTCGGTTTGCGCTGTTTTGAGTTTCGCTAAAGACAGAATACTCCTGCCTCGACCCTCTCTGAAAATAGGTCCAACCGGCCTTTATAAATTAGCTTGGTTTGGACTAAACCTCACCTGAATCTAAAAAGGTATATCATCATCGAAATTATCAAAATTTGTAGCCGGCTGCTGGGCAGAGCCCTCACCTGAATCCCGCGAAGATGACACTGTCTGCGCGTTCGGTTGATCACCAAACTCTTGATTTGGCCCTGCACCCCTACTGTCTAGCATTTGCATCTCATTAGCTACGATCTCAGTGGAGTACTTTTTAATACCATCTTGTTCATAAGAGCGAGTCTGTAATCGACCTTCAAGATAAAGTTTCGTTCCTTTCTTTACATATTGCTCGACTATTTCTGCCAAACGATTAAAAAATACGACTCGATGCCACTCGGTGCGTTCTTGTTGGTCTCCTGTATTTTTGTCCTTCCAGCTATCACTAGTGGCAACCGAAATATTAGCAACTGCATTCCCGTTTGGCATATAACGGACCTCAGGGTCGTTTCCCACATTTCCAACTAGAATTACCTTATTAACCCCTCTGCTCGCCACGACACCCTCCAAGTTTCAAATAAAATCAGATGAGAGTCTAGTCTATACTATAGAGATCAGAATTAGGAAAAAACTATGACTAGATTTTCAAATTATTAGAGAACAGAACTAATTTAGAACATATTATTCATAGGACTTTACTCGCCTTACATGAATTGAAGATAATGGGGGGTTTTTATCGCCTGATTTGAGCAGTTCATGGACCAAATAGTTATTCGCGGCGCACGCACGCATAATCTCAAGGACATTAATCTCACAATTCCTCGCGACAAATTCGTCGTAATCACGGGGTTGTCTGGGTCCGGAAAGTCTTCACTGGCTTTTGATACCCTTTACGCTGAAGGCCAACGCAGATACGTAGAATCATTATCGGCATACGCTAGGCAGTTTCTCTCAATGATGGAGAAACCAGATATTGACCATATTGAAGGATTATCACCAGCAATATCAATTGAGCAAAAATCTACATCTCACAACCCAAGGTCAACCGTAGGCACAATTACGGAAATTTACGATTATCTCAGACTTTTATTCGCTAGAGTCGGAGAGCCATTTTGCCCTGAGCACAACATCAAGCTCGAAGCCCAAACCATAAGCCAGATGGTTGATAAAGTGATGACTCTTTCCAATGGGACAAGGATCATGGTGCTGGCACCAGTTGTGCGAGAACGAAAAGGAGAGCACTTACATGTGTTCGACGAGCTGAGAACTAGCGGTTTTATTCGAGCACGGGTTGACGGCATTCTCTGTGAAATTGAATATCCTCCGGAGTTAGAAAAAAATAAGAAACATTCAATTGATGTGGTTGTAGATCGATTGAAAGTCGCACAGGGCATTGAGCAGCGCCTTGCAGAAAGTTTCGAGACAGCTGTTCAGATGGCGGAGGGTATTGCCGTTGTTACAAAGATTGATGATCAAAATGATGAGGAAATGGTGTTTTCGTCACTGTTTGCATGCTCAAAATGTGGCCACAGTATCACCGAGCTCGAACCAAAATTGTTCTCATTTAACAGTCCTGCTGGAGCATGTGCAACCTGCGATGGGCTGGGTCAAAAGCAATTTTTTGACCAATCCAAACTAATCACTGATGACAGCCTTTCACTAGCAGAGGGAGCTATTAGAGGCTGGGATAGGCGAAACATTTGGTACTTTCAGATGTTGAGTTCGCTTGCAAATCACTATGGATTTGCGCTTGATATACCTTTCAAAGATTTGTCTAAGAAATACCGCAACATAATCTTACAGGGAAGCGGCGATGAACCAATTAGCTTTAAATACATCAATGACAAAGGTAGCACCTACACCCGAAACCTGCCTTTTGAGGGAATCATACCAAACATGGAGCGACGCTATCGTGAGACAGAGTCAAGTATGGTCAGAGAAGACTTGTCTCGGTTTCTGAGTTCTCAAGCTTGCCCTAATTGCAACGGCACGCGACTTAGAAAAGATGCTCGATTCGTTTTCATTCAGGGAATTAGCCTACCTCAAATCACAGAAATGACAGTGACAAAAGCAGTAAGATACGTCTCCGATTTACAGCTTTCAGGTAAAAGGGCAACAATTGCCGAAAAGGTACTTAAGGAACTTCAGGACCGCTTAAAATTTTTAGAAGATGTTGGGTTAAATTATTTAACGCTTAACCGTAGCGCGGATACGCTATCTGGCGGCGAGGCTCAGAGAATTAGACTAGCTAGCCAAATCGGAGCAGGTCTCGTCGGTGTTATGTATATCTTAGATGAACCCTCGATTGGATTACACCAAAGAGACAATGATCGCCTCCTGAATACGCTTTTCCATTTGCGAGACCTAGGTAACACTGTCATTGTAGTAGAGCATGATGAAGAGGCCATTCGAAGCGCAGACCATGTTATCGACATAGGACCAGGCGCCGGCGTCCATGGAGGGCGGGTAGTTGCGGAAGGCAGTGTTAAAAAAATTGAAGCAAGCAAAGAATCGTTGACCGGCAAGTTCTTATGCGGTGAAGAAAAAATACTCATCCCCGAAAAGCGCACTACTTTCAACAAGGAAAAGTCTCTATGCTTAAATGGCGTCACAGGTAATAATTTAAAGGATATAAATCTACAATTACCCATAGGTCTTTTCACATGTGTTACTGGAGTGTCTGGCTCTGGTAAATCGACACTGATAAACCATACTTTATATCCAATCGCTGCAACAAAACTAAACAATGCGTCAACTCTCACTCCGGGACCATTTGAGTCCGTTGCCGGTCTTGAATTTTTAGATAAGGTAGTCGACATAGATCAGAGTCCAATTGGTCGAACTCCTCGTTCAAATCCGGCAACCTATACAGGAATCTTTACGCCAGTCCGCGAGTTGTTTTCTGGCACTCAAGAGTCGCGGACACGCGGTTATAAACCAGGTCGCTTTAGCTTTAATGTTAAAGGCGGAAGGTGCGAAGCCTGTCAAGGTGACGGCGTAATAAAAGTTGAGATGCACTTCCTACCCGACGTTTACGTATCCTGCGACATATGCAAAGGTAAGCGCTACAACAGAGAAACACTTGAAGTCAAGTACAAGGGTTTATCAATTAGTGAGGTTTTAGATTTAACCGTAGAAGATGCACGAGAATTTTTTGACGCCATACCGTCTATCTCGCGAAAACTGCAGACGCTCGTTGACGTAGGTCTGTCATATATAAAACTAGGACAAGCTGCCACCACTTTATCTGGTGGAGAAGCACAAAGAGTTAAACTCTCTCGAGAGCTCTCAAAAAGAGATACTGGAAGAACCCTTTATATTCTTGACGAACCCACTACCGGACTTCACTTCCAAGACATCCGTCAACTATTGTCTGTATTGCATCACCTTCGCGATCAAGGAAATACAATCGTGGTTATTGAGCATAACCTCGATGTAATTAAAACTGCCGACTGGATAATTGACCTGGGCCCCGAAGGTGGCAGCGGCGGGGGCGAAATAATTGCGACGGGAACTCCAGAGAAAGTTACGAATAACAAGAACTCACACACTGGATTCTACCTAAAAAAAGCACTTCAAAAGCCATAATTACTCTTCGAGAAACAGCTTTAATTTCCTTTAGAAGATCAAGAAAGCGTTTTAAAGCATCAATCGAAAAGTGAAGTTCTAGCATCTGAAATCCAGGCCTTTTGTGACAGTGTGTTACTGGAATTTTTATGGTTGCGGAAATCCAAGAATTTCAACATCTTAAGGGCCCATCACTATCTTTAATCTGTTGCAATTCCAATCTAAAAATAATAGTGTTATTCGGGTGATATGTTTATAAAAACGCGGGCGTATTTACTCGACGAATACGGCGCACTTTATTTAACAAAAACGGGACTAATTCAGTGAACAAACTTACTCGCAGACGTTTTATTAAAGGCGTCATATTCTCTGGCGCTGCCGCCTCAACTGGTGCTGGTCTTTATCTAGCCCAGGCACAAGGGGGTGCAGGCTCAGCAGAACGCCTCATAAACCTAAACATTAATGGTCGCAATCGACCCGTAGATGTAATGCCGGCTGAGACCCTTGCATATACACTCCGCTATAAACTTGATTTAACCGGAACGAAGATCGGTTGCAACCGAGGCGAATGCGGAGCATGTACGGTTTTAATCGACGGCGTACCCAGCTACTCTTGCTCGGTATTAACTCACAACGTTAAAGACAAGACCGTAATCTCCATTGAAGGGGTCAAGGCATCGGACGGCACGCTTCATGCTGTTCAGCAAGCTTTTGTAGAGGAGAACTCACCGCAGTGTGGGTTCTGTACACCAGGACAGGTGATGTCTGCTGTAGCCCTCCTAAATAGCAATCCTCGACCAAATAGAGAAGAAGTTCGCGCGGCTTTGTCAGGTAATCTGTGCCGCTGCGGAGCCTACGAACATTACATAAATGGCGTTTTACGCGCCTCGGGGCAATTAGCATGAGTTTACATATAGGAAAGAATTTTGTACCCCCTGATGTCCCGGGTAAGGTCACAGGTGAAATCAAATATGCAGAAGATTACAAAGCCGAAGGGATGGTTTTTGCCCGCCTTTTGACAAGTCCACTTCCCAGCGGACGCGTTGTGAGTATCGATGCATCAGAGGCTCTCCGAATGGATGGAGTCGTCGGAGTTTTTACTGCGAACGATCTGCCTCCAGTCGCACCCCCTGCAAATCCTGCACTTGCATCCGATTACGTAACCTATGTCGGACAGCCAATCTTAGCGGTCGCCGCGACATCTGAGGAGATAGCCGAGTCAGCGATAGACCGCATTAGAATTGATTTCGAGAGACGGGACTTTGTTACTGACCCCCTTGAAAGTTTGACACCAGGTGGAAAAAACGCTTATCCGGAAGGTAATGTCTTGGTCCGCACCAGAGAGGAAGGACCAGAGGGAACCCCGATAGTTGGCGCAGAAATAAGAGATATTAAATGGCCTCAGTCTGCCATAGACGCTATGAGAGCTGGACGCAACCCAGAGGATGGAGAGTTCACCACTGAATGGGAATTTGGAGATCTTGAAGCTGCTTTTTCGGAAGCAACTGCCATTATCGAAGAGCCTTTCGTCACAATCGGTTATCCTCACCATTCATTGGAGGCCCGAACCTGCATGGCTTATTGGGAGAATGGTAAATGTTTTTTCCATGGCTCTTCACAATCACAGAGTGCAAATAATGCTGGGCTAGCTCGAATGCTTAACATTGACCTTGCTGATTTAGTATTTATCAACGAAGCCACAGGCGGAGGGTTCGGATCCAAAATCGGCCCGTATCCGTTTATGGCAATCACCGGGAACTTCTCTCGAGTTTTAAATAGACCAGTACAACTTCGAATTACGCGAGAGCAAGAATTCTATATAGGGTCAGCACGCTCAGGTATCCAAGGCTGGATAAAGATAGGAGTAAGAGAGAACGGAAAGGTTTGTGGAGTCGACCTAGCTATCATCAACGATGGCGGTGCAACAGGAGGTGGCAGTGGAAACTCCTCTGCGCAGCATACTACTGTCTGCCTTCAGCCCGGAGCAATGCGATATAGAGGAATTTCTGTATACACAAATACGACACCCAGAGGCGCACAGCGTGGGCCAGGGCAAAATGAAATGGCAGCAGTGCTTGCACCAATGACTGACAAAATAGCCAAACAGATCGGGATGGACCGAGTAGCATTTCGCAAACTAAACGGTTTGCGCAGTGACGGCTATCAGGGTGGCAGCCAAGGACCGGTCACAAGCTCCTTCATTGCCGAGGCATTGGACCAAGGCAGTCGCGCTTTTGATTGGGATTCCAAAGAAAGACAAACGAGGAATCTTGGCGGAAGTAAGAAGCGAGGAGTAGGTGTTGGTATTGGTTATCATGGCGCTGGCGGACGAGGCTACGATGGCTTATTGCGAATCACGCCCGACGGCAGGCTACAGATACATTCAGGAGTAGGTAATTTAGGAACCTACTCATACGCATCTAACGCCCGCACTGCTGCCGAAGTCATGAAAATGCCTTGGGAGCGAACTGAGATTCATCGCGGACGTTCGGACCGACATCTACCTCATAGTTCTGGTCAAGGTGGCAGTAACACCATCTTCACTCACGCAAGAACAAACTGGGTAGCTGGACAGGATCTAATTGCTAAAATGAAAGAAATCGCAGCCACCGATCTTGGTGGTTCGCCCGAGGATTACGAAATCGGTGGAGAGCGCGTTTTCAGGTCTGATGACAATTTAATTGGCTTGACCTATGCACAAGCAGCTCAACGGGCCATCGAGCTGGGTGGTAAATATGACGGCACGGAGTACCCTGATGATATCAACCCTCTAACGCAACTTGCAGTAGAGGGTGTTAGGGGCACGGGCTTGGTAGGTGTTGCCAAAGACAACATACCTGGACAAGGACAACCTCCGGGAAACATTGTTGGTTTCTGTGAGATTGAGCTAGATACGGACACTGGAAAAATCGAAATTACGGATTATGCTGCGGTTGCAGATTGCGGTACCGTTCAACATCCAAAAAATTTCGAGAATGCAATGCGTGGCGGAATGGTTTGGGGTGTTGGGTTAACAAATCTAGAACGGCATGTCTATGACCCTCAAAATGGTTTGCCTGCAAACACAGGACTATATCAAAATAAGCCTCCTACCAATATGGATGTTCCAGTTGATACGACCCAAGAGGCCGTCAACATACCTGACCCTCAAAACCCAACCGGGGGTAGAGGTATCGGTGAACCTACCCAAGGGGCGATGGCAGCAGCATTAGCAAGTGCGATAACTGATGCATTAGATGGTCATTTGTTTAATTCCGCGCCAACCACGACGGATATGATTATTGACCACTTAGCTGGTAACGACTACAGCACTAAATCACTTAAAACCAATACATTCTGAGGTACGAACGATGCCATCACATGACGTAATGCCAAATATGGAACTGTACCAACCGGTGCAGGTAGAAGACGCGCTTGAGATTGCTAACCGTTATGCTGACAGAGGCTGGTTGGTTGGTGGCGGGCAAGACACTTACGGTTGGTTGAAAGACCGGGCCAAAAGCGCAGACGCACTAATAGATTTAAGCGCAATCGATGAGCTCCGAGGAATTTCTGAGACCACAAATGGAATCGAAATCGGAGCATTAACCACCCTAACCGAGATAGTTAATAGCGACCTCATCAAGGAAAGATATTCTTTGTTGACAGATGCGGCCTCAGTGGTGGCTAGTCCTCAAATACGCAACATAGGGACAATTGGTGGGAACGTGTCTCAAGACGTTCGTTGTTGGTACTATAGACGCGGTCTTTCCTGTTATAGAGCCGGCGGGAATCTTTGCTATGCCGATACACCACAGGGAATGAATCGAGAGCATGCTCTATTCGATACCAGTCGATGCGTAGCTGCCGGAGCTTCGGATACCTCATCAGCGCTGGTTGCACTTGACGCGACTATGGTTATACGAAACTCCTCTGGGGAGCAGGAAGTGTCAGCAGAAGATTTCTTCGTGGGACCTGCAAACGACATTGAAAATACTACTGTTCTTCGTCCCGGGGATATTCTTATAGCCGTCAAAATTCCCAATACTTGGGCTGGTTCTAATTTCTACTGGGAGAAAGTTGCAGACCGCAACGTTTGGGATTTCTCACTTGTAAATATAGCGGCATCTTTCAAAGTTAGTGGCGGAAACGTGGCTGACTCAAGAATAGTAGCAGGAGCTGTTCAAACGACACCACGTCGTTTAGTTAACGTAGAAAATGCTATTCAAGGTCAGCCTAAAAATGAGCGAACTGCTCAGTCTGTAATGCAAATAGCCACAGATGGTGCGAGAGCTTTAGCTCACAATGGGTTTAAAATACCGTTAATGCAAAACTTAGTTAAACGTGCAATCAACGCTTAGTAGCGCTAGATAAATCTATTGGCACATAAAAAGGCTTCTTCCAAAGAGGCCTTTTTTATTTCTTGCCATAATTCTCTATTGCCTAAATATTTCTGCCACCGTGTCTGAGTAAGATTTTGAGTCTCTTCTACGTGCCGCACGTAACATATTAGCCATACCGTAATTTCCTTCATGACATGCGTATTCATAAAGCTGGGCAGAAACCTTTGACATAGGTATTATCGCAGTTAATTTACCGACGAAAGTCGAAGGATCCTTAATTGTAAATTCATAGCTCATTACCTGTGGAGCTATTCTGGTAAATCGCTCTATCAACAACTTGTCCTTTGACGTCCCGAATCCATCAAAGCTTTGCGTTCTGCCATTAAAGTTTTTTGTTTCTACCACCAACGTGTTTCCTTCCCACCTGCCAATTGAATCTCCGGACCACAGCCCTATTGAATCACTTAATGATTCTAAGGATCGAAGCTTAACCATTCGAGCGTCATGAATCATTTCAGTCATAATCACCACATGATCTCTATTTTGAATAATCTGTATGTGATTATTATAAAGACTGGGCGTAAACGGTGGCCCTTGATTAAATCCAACGATACATCGCTCAGACAACCCACGATCCTCTGGGCCATTTCTACCTATCCCTCCAACTACAAACCTTACCGGTCTATCCCCAACAATCGGTATTACACCCCCAGGTATTCTATTTACGCCGTCTACCCTGGGGGGCATCTGACCATTTAATGGGTAAATAATGTGGGATGTCCTAACTCGCCCGTCGCGACCAGAATTATCGACCCTGATATCGTTATAATACGATTCAATCCCAAAGCGGTTAGGAGGAACCACATCGGCCCCTGCTCCGAGTTCAAAATGACGAAGGCCCTTCGATACTTCCTCTTCAGTCAAGAACTGACGCCGACCAAGCTCTGGCGGTCTTTGCATAGGGACACTCGATGAAAAATTCCAGACACCTTGCAAGTCCGGATGCCCCCATTCAGTCATTGGTCCTGCGTACCTTTCTGCGGAATGCAGGAGCAACGACCATCCTAAAAGAAAAAACCCTATTATTTTTAGAAATATACTCTTATCCATTATGATTGGAATTTGATGTCGAATTCATATGCTGTTTTAGCGAGGATCAAGCCGTAAATATTCTCGTGGCGCGAACCCCATTCGTAATTGTGAACGCAATCCGGGCCTGAACCTCTCCCTTACTCGTTCATCTTCACTGCCCTCAAGAGGAACCGCCGTAAAATTCGCATACCCATCCGCGTTGGCTAATTTCACTTCTACATTCGGATTCGCTAGGGCTTGTCTATACCAAGCTCGAGGCCAATGATTTGCTGACACGTACATCACGCTGTCCATCTCTCTCAAACTTAGTACTCGCTCATGACGTTCGTTTTCATCATCATACGTGGCGATAATTATAGAGTTTCCTCGCATAGGCTGATTCCTTCCTAAGTTCACCTCATAATTTATAACTGAGCCAATGTAGATTGCAGCGAGTATGGTGAATAAAAACTGAACACTCCTCTTTAAATCAATTCTTTTCATAACATTTGTTCCAACAAGTAGTTTAGTAGAGATAAGCTATGATACTTTCAGAGCCGAATTATAATTAACACCTTTCAGTCACTACACAAACCTGCGTCTACCGAAATTATCTCTTCTAGATCCGCATTATTCTTACCACATCTCTGTTGCCACAGCGAGAGGCTCTCTTCGAACACCATATCTGAAACATTTTTCGCTTGTAATTTTAAGTGTGCAAAAATGCGTCGGCCGTCGTAAGGCGCAGGAATAATTGCACCACCTTGGCTGTAATCCGCTGGCAGCAATTTGAGACGAACCCATGCACGCACGTTTCCACCAATTACCATAATCCTCTTTTTTTCTTCGTCTAACTTAACGACAAAATCACAGTGGGTTCGAGCACCCACCCCAATCTGTGCTTTGCGGGCCGCGAGAGTGTTATAGTGAGGTCGACTGCTACGGCATAGAAGATCTCCCGGCTCGATGAACTCCTCCCCAATATCGTACGCAAAATAAAGTCCCTGCGAATCGCCCTTATCTCGATTAAAAATCGCCTGATCGATATAAACGTGGTGGGCAACTGCCCTCTTAAAACGCTCTGGGTCATCTATCCCACTCTCGCAAATTACCCAAGATATAAACGCCGCCGACCATGGGTTTCTCCAACGGCTCCCAGCCCCACGCTCATTCCAGTATTGATTTTGTCGCTCCAATATCCATTGACTATCCGGAGTTGAAGACCAGTAACCAGCGATGGCATCAGCCACACGACTCGCCGCATCTATGTCAATTACTGGTCGAGTCCACGGTTGGCGCAAATATTCTGGGTTATCATCTCTAGTATGGGTTAGATCATAAACTTGAAATCCAAAATACGCCCATTCCTGTATTGCGGTATGAACAATGCGTTTCCTCAGACCGTCTCCCCCTTTTGGGTCGCAGTCCTGCTTTATGTAGGACATCTCACCAGGAGCTCCAGTAACGCGCGCAGATGGGCGCTCAATATCATAAAGTTTTCGCGGGGAGATTTCTTGAGAAAATAATGGAACAGAATTAGACACCCAAACGATTATAAAAAAAACCAAATTAAGTTTAGGTAAAGTGTAGTTTTTCATTTTTTCTTAAGCATTTGCTATTTTGCCATAACTGGAAATCGCGAAAGGCAAGTGCGTGATCCAAACCAATGAGAGAATAAGTAGTGGGATGCCGAGCGTGACCAAGAGCGTCTCAACCATAGATAAACCGAACCACATATCCGGAGATTGTCCGCAAGGTCCATTAGCACCAAAGAAAAAAGGAATCCATTGATCTAAGGGCATAAAGCTAGGAAAGCCCGCACCCATTGAACAGGTCGAAATCACGACTCCATTCTCAACACCCCATGCGTAATAACTTGTATAAAACGCACCTGAGACAAAAGCTATCGTGATAAATAGCCCGAAAAACCTGATCCAGAAACTACCTCTAAAATAGACGCTTACCGCTGAAGATAGGATTGCTCCCACAACCCACGCTCTTACCTGAACACAGAGCGCACATGGATAGAATTGCAGAACATACTGGTAATAAAGCGCAATGCTCTCCATAACCACAAGATAGAAAATGCCCGACAACCAAAAGTAAGCCGTTTGGCCAAGTTCGTAAATTAATTTCATAACTCGTTGTTACTCCTCAACCGTTAACTAAAGTCTACCAATCCTGACAAGTAAATCTATAGTAAAAAATGCCATCGGGTTGATACTAATTTGTTTTGGAAATACAGATTTCTGATAACAAAAGTTATCAATTTTTTCTAAACTACTGTATTTTTAAGACCGGGATATTAGACGAGGCCGCCTTATGAAAATTCTTCTCACAATACTCACAGCAACCTTTTGTTTTGTGACACAAGCCAACGCTCAGCTTGACCCTGAAAATTTAACACGCTCGTTAGCAAGCTCTGATAGGCCATCCGCAGATTTAGAAAGGGATGCAAACCGAAAAGCTCCTGAAGTTCTGAGTTTCCTCGGCCTGAACGAAGGTATGACCGCTCTGGATCTAATTGCTATTGGAGGCTGGTATACAGAGGTCCTCGCTATAGCTGTGGGCCCATCAGGCCAAGTTATTATGCAAAATAATCCCGGACGTGGGGTGGATAACAACATAGAGCTAATTAATAGCCGTTTATCCAGACGCGCAAATATCAATCATCACTTAGGCCCGGTCTCCGAATTGTTGGCTGACTCAGTCGATTTCGCACTGACCGCTCTTAACTTTCACGATGTCTATAACCGCAGCGCAGAAGAAGCTCATGACAGATTCACTCAAGTCTACGACGCATTGAAACCCGGTGGTATTTTTGGGGTAATCGACCACCAAGGATCTGCAGGAGCTGATAATGCCTCATTGCATCGGATTGCATTTGAAGACGCTGTTAAGTCTATTACAGCAATGGGCTTTGCCCTCACCGGGACTAGTGACCTCCTCGACAACCCAGCTGACGATCATACGTTGGGACCACGCGATCCAAGTTTAGCAAGAAACACTGATCGATTTATCCTTAGATTTGTCAAACCTGAATAAAATTTCTGGCATCTTTAATATAGGCCACCCCTTGATCGAACAATTATCGATTAACCAAGAAATTTTATGGTTCACGACCATTGCCATCGACTTGGGATTCGCTGTAGCTCTCTACAGACTTTTTGGTCGTCAAGGATTGTATGCAACTATCATCATTAGTCTGCTATTAGCAAATTTGCAAGGTCCAAAACTTACAGAAATTTTCGGTCTACAAACCAGTATGGGAGTAATACTGTACTCCAGCATTTTCTTCGCAACTGATCTATTGAGCGAGCGCTATGGAAAGCAAGAGGCCACACGTGCGGTCATGATTGGATTTCTGGTAAGCATAATATTCATAGTAATGGTGAGCCTTAGTCTATTTTATTTGCCAGCAACCTCGCCTGAAACGTCTTCGATAGCACTTAGCATGCACGAAGCAACAGCAACGCTATTCAACTTCACGCCACGTTTTGTAATCGGCTCTTTACTCGCTTACTTCGTTAGTCAGCGATTTGATGTCTGGATTTTTCACGTGCTGAAGAATCGAACACAAGGAAGACATTTATGGCTTCGCAATAATTTATCGACTGTATTATCCCAAGCAATCGATACACTAATCTACGGACTTGTAGTTTGGTGGGGTATCGTAGATCTTTTCACGGCGATGCAACTAGCATTAGCTAAATACTTTTTTAAAGTAGTAATTGCTATCATCGATACCCCTTTCATCTACGTTGCTAGAGGCTGGAACGTCGAACAAAAAGATTGGATCAGCGCGCCTCCAGTAAAGCCCTAGTCATTAAACTGGATTGGTTTTTACTCAGTCCTAACTTTTAGGTTCCCAGAAAAAAACTTCCCACTCTCGGAGCGGTTCAGAACCTTCATACAAAGCTTCGTCCAAAGACCGACCAGATTTATCAGCCCATTGCTGCATCATCTCCAGCCTTTGATCCCCAAGTATTTCTCTTGCTTCCATGGCATAGGTAGAATCACCGATTCGTAACCATCCATCTCCACCTTGCTCTCTTACTCGTCTGGCCCAATATCCATCATCGGGTCTAGTAGCAGTGATAACACCTTCCTCAGTACCTACCCATGATAGATATACTACAAGAGGAGGAAACCCAGCTTGCTTCATGAACAAAGGTCCCGGGACACTTTCATTTAATGGGGTAAAGTCGTCCGGTGCATCTGTGAGCGCTCCACCAATTAAAAGACCTGGCGTGCGGCCTAGCCCTTGGTTACTGAGGTATGGCGCTGTGGATACCCATGCGAACAAACCAATTATGATAACAAGCCCTATCGAAACTCCTATCTTTGAAGTTTTATTCATAAATTATCTCCTTTTCCGTAATCCTAAAGCTTGCGAACCTCGATGGTTGAAATCTTTGTAGACTCAAACTCACGGGTATACTCCAGCTCAAGATTACTAAATAATTAGTCGGTGAGAGCATATACTAATGTTTACAGAAAATAGAGTGTTTTCGCAGAAAATTGCCAACTTTCCTTTAGGCTACCGAACGGTAAGGGGCAATTTTGAAAGTGAGTGTTTTGAATCGAAGATGTCTGTCTAGGTCATTTTTTTTTTTGAATTTATTTTGTACACTCCTAAAAGTTACCTCACTCGGATATTCAACACTCATATGGTTAAATACCTGACAATTCTACTTATGCAAATCGTCTGCTTGTCGGCGGCTAGTCTTTATTGTTCGATCGCCATGAGTCAGAACGAAATTTCACTGACACAATTCGGCAGGCCAGATCTGCAAGGCTTCTGGTCCAATGCTTCTCTAACAAAAATGGAACGCGACCCTGCCTATACCGAGTTTGGGCTTTTGATTCCATACGACAAGATAGATGAGATAACCCGAAATCATCCACAAGTAGTCAGACAAGACACTGACGATAACCAGGTATGGAAAAAGCTTCCCGATGGAGCCGACTTATCTCTAGGGCGTGGCTATAATGCTTTTTGGGTAGCCCCGGGATCCCGTTTTGCTCTGATAAATGGGGAGTATCGGACCTCAATGGTCACACGTCCAGAAAATGGTCTTATTCCATATTCCGACGAGGGGCTTGAGCTACGTCGTGAGAATCGAGCAAAGTATTCTGGAGTTTTATCTGATCAAGTGACAATGGGCACTGATGGACCTGAGAGCAGAGCGCTCGGTGAGAGATGTTTAATCGGCATGGGCAGCACGGGCGGGCCACCGATAACCAATGTGAGGTACAACAATCTATATCAAATTGTTCAAACAGATGAATACGTTGTTCTGCACATAGAGATGGCACATGATGTAAGAATAATTCCAATAACAACCCAACATAGACGAAAAGACATAAAGCCCTGGTTTGGTGACTCAATAGGTCGCTGGGATGGCCAGACCCTCGTTGTAGAAACGGTGGGGTTACACCCGCTCCATGCCGAACGCCACTACGTTGCTGCACTTTCCGAAAGCGCCCGAATCATAGAAAGATTCACCCGCGTTTCACAGTTCGAGATGCTTTATGAATTTGAAGTTGAGGACCCGGTCTACTATACAGAGAATTGGAGTGGTGAAATGATTTTTGCAGCTTCAAATGAACCTATTTATGAGTACGCTTGTCATGAAGGCAACTATGGTTTGCTAGGTATCCTGACTGGAGCTAGGCAACTTGAACGAGAATCACAATAAATTCGATCAAAAAGGAATCATCATGCAAAAACAATTATTACAACTGTTATTAATCACGAGCTGCTCCACCTGGCTATGCTCGGCTTTCGCAGCGGACAATTTACCGTTGGTAGATCCAGAGGAAGTTGGTTTTTCATCGGATCAACTCGCTAAAATCGAAACCCATTTCCAAGGTCGAGTGGACAGGGGGGAAATCGCTGGAATAGTTACCCTCGTGTCTCGCAAAGGCAAAATCGCCCATTTGAGTGCTGTAGGATACCAAGACGTAGTCCAGAATATACCCATGGAAACTGATACTCTTTTTCGAATCTTTTCGATGACAAAACCCATAGCGTCAACTGCCCTGATGATGCTTTATCAGGATGGGCATTTTCAGCTCACGGATCCGCTTTCCCGGTTTATTCCAGAATTTGAAAATTTAAGTGTACTGAGAAACCCAAACGGGCCCATAACTAGGACAGAGGAGATGGAGAGGGAGCCAACGGTGCAAGATATCTTGCGACACACAGCAGGTTTTTCGCATGGACTCGGTACTCGCGAGTACGATGAGGCATTTCTAGATTCTGGAATTTTTAGACCCGAGACTTCCTTGGAAGAGATGATGGAAGCTCTGGCCGATCTGCCCTTAATGAACCAGCCTGGCTCTGCCTACCGCTACAGTGTCGGGCCAGATGTCGCACTCCGCTTAGTCGAAATCATTTCGGGCATACCCGCCGATGAGTATTTGCAAGAGAAGATATTTAGCCCACTGGGTATGAATGAGACTGGTTATGTGGTGAACGCTGATAATGCGAATCGACTGGCCCCGGTTCACTGGCTAAAAGACGGTGACCTAGTTCCGATTAACGAAGAATATGGCAGCCCTGACGGCGGTGTTCTGGTTGAGGACTGGCTCCTAAACAATTATACGATCGACCATGAATTCAAGGGTGGGAGTCTAGGACTCGTGTCAACCGCTGGCGATTATTGGCGCTTTGCTCAGGCAATCTTGAATGGTGGGGAATTTAATGGTCAACGGATTATAGGGCCCAAGACTGTTAACTATATGAGTCAAAATCACCTTACTGAACAACAGAATCAAACTTTCAGTCCCGGGCTCGGGTTTGGACTAGGTTTTGCAACAATCGAGGATACAACAGCAGTCGGAGTTCAGTATGTTGCTTCGAAGGGAACCTTTTACTGGTCTGGAGCCGCAGCCACAATGTTCTGGATCGATCCGTCAGAGGAAATCGTGGTAGTTGCAATGACGCAACATCGTGGTGTACCTGGAACTGGACGACTGAGGGGAGAGCTCAATGCGCTTATATACGGAGCTCTTATCGATTAAACGTAAGGCTGAATAAAAGGGTCACAGGTGAAAATTTGGGTGGACGCAGATGCGTGTCCTAAAGTAATCAAAGAAATTCTTTTTCGGGCCGCTCAGCGGGAACAATTAGAGCTAACACTTATCGCAAATCAGGCTCTTAACGTTCCACCGTCTGCTTTTATTAATTCTATACAAGTTCGAAGCGGTTTTGACGAAGCTGATGACGAGATTCTTCGGCGCATGAATGTTGATGATATAGTCATTACTGGTGACATTCCGCTAGCTGCCGAAGTTTTAAAAAAAAAGGGTATAGCGTTGAGCCCGCGAGGTGAGTTATTCAAAGAAAGTACTATCGGCGAACGGTTGCGTACCAGGGATTTTCTAGAAAGCTTACGGTCTACCGGAGAGATTACAGGTGGCCCACCCCCTTTTGACCTGCGCGATCGTAAAGCATTCTCGGACCATCTGGATAAGTCACTGCGAAAAAAAGCCTAAGATGACTCCGCAGTGCACTGAGAGGTAATTTTTCATCAACCTCAAAAAATTACCTCTCATGCCCTAGGAAAAATAGATTTTTACAAACCGGCGACTATATTCGAAGTTTCTAACCACGCCAGATTTAGAATGGCATTTGTATCGCGAGAATTTAAAGATAGTGCCATTTGTAACTCATATTGGGCTCCTTCTAAATCACCACTAAGCGCTTTGGCAACGGCGAGATTTGAATGGATAGATGCTAAGGCCTTTTTCTTACTCGAAAATCCAATTTCCCTGCTTTTCCCTGACTTCTCTATCGCTACCTTGCAGGCGTCAATGGCTGCATTAAAATCTTCTATTAAGACACCTAATACACAAAGGTTGTTCAACTCAAGGAAGTCTAGTTTTTTCTCGCTTCGAACACTCACAAACTCCTTAGCTGACGCAATATCTTTAGACTTTATTTGGGCATATCCGAGTACATCTGCGAAAGCGGTTAAACGGTACTCTTCATTTGCCAACGACAGTGCAGAGAACGTTGCACCAAAACTTACTACCAAAGCCATCAAACCATTTCTTATCAATGTCATTCTTCACCCCCAGTAAATGGATAATAAAAATTAAAATTCAGCTAGTCCCAAGGTCGGGAATTAATTAGTTAAGTTATTAACTTGAGGGATACCCTAAACATTCACTCGTCAGAGTACAAAGTATCAATATTTAACCGTTGGATGAGATTTACTCACCTGTACTTTTGGAATTTTTCCAACATCCACTGAAAAAACAGAAGGGCAGACTTTCGCTTACTACTGTTACCGTTTATTAAGATCCAGTAGAAATCCTCTGTCACCAAGTGCTTTTGATGTAAGGGTATTAGTGAACCAGTATCCAACCACTCTTTACTGACAGGTAAGGGAATAAGAGCAATACCTACTCCCTGCTCCGCCGCTCTGGCTAAGGCAAACATACTGTCTACATAGATTATTTTTTCAGGTTTGAGTTCGGAAAGACCGGCGTTTTCAGCCCAGTATTTCCAGGCATGAGGTCTAGCCTTGTGCAGTAATAAAGTCGATTTATTAAGGAATCCGAGTGCAGTTTCATCCTCAATGTCAAAGTGGCTAATCCGCTCTTTACTGCATACAGGGACGTATCGAATGGGAAAGAGTCGTGCTACTTTTCTCGCATTAGGGGTCTTCCGAGTTAGAACGACTGTAATATCCGCATCGGAATTCAGTTCTTCCTCAACTCCTAAACCCTCTATATTCAAATCTATATCTTTGTGCGCGGAGGTAAACTCAGCGATATGCGGCATCAGTAATTCACTTGTAAAAAATTCTGGCATTTGGACCAGAAGGGAATGCCGTGTTTCAGTTTTGCGAATCTTATTAGTAGCGTCCTCTATAGCCTTCAAAGAAGGAGATATCTCCTGATAGAGGGTAGCTCCTTCAACCGTAAGTGCAATTGACCGGGTGCTTCTTTTGAAAAGCTGTGCACCAAGATGTTCCTCCAGTTCCGATATCTGGTGGCTAACAGCGCTAGGTGTTAGGCAGAGGTCATTAGCGGCCGCTTTGAAGCTCAAATGTTGTGCTGCCGCGCAGAATGCCTGCAATCCACGTATATTGCTCCTCACAAGTCTAAAACTCCTCTAGAAATTATTATTTGATTGATTGCTGCGAAGCAATAAAAAGCGCGCGGCCTAAACGAACTATCAAAAGTCTGCAATTCTCATTCCAGTTTTAAAGAGTTTCTGGTAACAACATTAGTGAGATTTTGTTTCGCATTAATTGCCCTCAAAATGTTAGCCTAGGACTAGATTATCAAACCCAGATTACAGCTTGATTAAATCAATGGGACACAGCAATCCCATGTCGTTATGAGGCTAAAAGGTTGATTTCAAGTAATACAAAATTATTAGGAAATTCGCAGATTAAACTTTTTATTATTGGACTCTTATGCGTTCTCACAAGTTGTGGGGAACCAAGTCTCTCAAACCGAACATATGTCTTAACAACAGGAACCACTAGCGCAACCTACTACCCGGTGGGTGTAGCGCTGGCAACCTTAGTCTCCGCAAATCTAGATTCTGAGTTCTCTTTGTCAGCCATAAGCTCGGCCGGATCTCTTGAAAATGTGAAACTTCTGCGGGATGACCAAGCCCAATTCGCTACGATGCTATCAATCTTTGCAACCTGGGCATACGAAGGCGAAGGTCCATTTCTAAACCCCCAGAGACATATACGCTCAGTGACAGCCCTGTGGCCAAATGTAGAACATTTACTCCTTCAATCTGATTTTGTAACGAACGGGACGTTCGAGGACATTGGAAAACTCGATGGAGAGCGAATTTCAATTGGGATGAGAAACTCAGGAGCAGAAATCACCGGCTTCTATATTCTTGACAAGCTCGGTATCGATTATGAAACAGACTTATCGGTCGCCTATTTAGGATACGGGCCATCTGCTGATGCATTACAAGATGGAAATATAGTTGGGCTTAATGCGCCTGGTGGACCACCTATGGCGGCTATTACGCGCGCGCATGCTTTGCTTGGTGATCGACTCACCATGCTGTCCATCAATCAGGACGAATTAAACGCCATAAATGCAGAATATCCCATATGGGATTTCTATGATTTGCCAGCTGAAACCTATCCTTCGCAATCTAAACCGGTAAGAACGGCGGCCAGTTCAAACGTCCTGGTAGCTAGAGATGATGTCCCCGAAAATATAGTCTATGAATTCACCAAATTAATTTGGGAAAATTTGGCTGTACTCAGGGAGATTCATGGGGCCACCCGATCAATGGATTTTGAGCAAGCTCTGCGAGGGGTGACTATTCCATTGCATAAGGGAGCCCAAAGGTTCTACCAAGAAAAAGGACTAAATATTCCAGAGGCCTTGCTCTAGTTAATGAGTTTCCCGGTCAAGATTAGCTCCTAGAGTTAACTCGAAAGGTCCACCAGTGATCAAATCGCTCTTGGTCTAGTGGTGGCCTTGGTGTAACCATTGTCTCGATATCAGTGTGCTGGAGTTTTGCAACACGGGCCCTGAAAGCTCTATCCATGGCTTCCGGGTCTTGTTCCCTATTAATGTATACGGGATATAAAAATCCACCCAGTCTAAGCACTGCCCTCTCGTTTCTTCCCACTCGAGCAGCCCAGTATTTCCGATCACAGACAGAGCAGCTTAGAAATAGCTCTCCCTCAGGAGTCGCCATGCAGTTTAGGTTAATCGAATGCGGCCTAATTCCAGCCCAAATTTGTAGCTGGCACAGATTTTCTTGATTCGCCGTTGTTTGGTTCCAATCTGAAATCGATTCCTCTATTACCTCGCCAAATAACAACCCGCCGGGAGTCACCTCGCACGGACAAATACTAGAAAACACCATGAAGCCAACGAAAAATAACCCCAAAGTACCGAGCATGCCACTTATATAGAGTAATCCTCGCCCTTTTCTGTTTTCCACACCGATTGTTTCCATAAGCCAAATCTCCTAATTCGAGGCTTCTTATCTAACCGAAAATATCACATTTCTCCAACTTCTATTAGATTTACTCAAGCTATCTACATTTAGACACGATTTATTGCGAAAATTGCACAGAACTAGGGCTTTTTGTTTGATTCTTGGCATCGTATACTCTGTTGGATGAAGGGCAGATGAGTTTGCAATTGGTGAATATATTTTTTTTAAGGGTACGGAGGAGACACCTATGAGCTCGAAGAAAACCGATAGAAGAGAATTTTTAAAACAAGGAGCCGCATTAGCGGGAGGGGCGGCTGTAGGAGCAGCGTCACAATCTGCTTCTGGACAGCTCGCTGGGCCGGAAACCTTTATTCAAGGGTCGGATGATATGGTCGCCTACGGCTCAAGATCGCGGTTTGTCACATCTAAACGAATTCCTCATGGCGGAAGACACTCACCTGACACATTTGGCTTAGATTTTCACATCGCAACTCCACTTCAAGAACAACATGGTGTCGTTACTCCATCTTCTCTTTTCTATATGGGCACTACCCGCGGATCCTATTTACCCGATATAGACCCCGATAAGCACCGGCTGATGATACATGGACTTGTGGACAACCCACTTGTTTTCACGATGGAGGAACTAAAGCGACTTCCATCAGTGACTCGCATGCATTTTGTCGAATGCGCTGGCAATAGAGCCAATAGCAGAATGAAAAATGTCCAAGAAACACATGGTATGACAAGCAACGCTGAATGGACTGGCGTTCTTTTATCTACCCTGTTAGAGGAAGCAGGCGTTAAAGATGGCGGCGAGTGGATTGTGGCAGAGGGTGTTGAAAGTGTTAAAGGTGCATCTACTATACCAATGACCAAAGCAATGGATGACACGCTGCTTGCCTATTCGATGAACGGTGAACCTGTTCGGCCGCAACAAGGGTTCCCTCTGCGCATGCTGGTTCCCGGATTTGAGGGAATTTTCAACGTTAAATGGTTGCGTCGCATTAAGGTCGTAGACCGATACTACATGACTTACAACGATTATGGACACTTGACTCAGGATCCCGCTACTGCTGCTCTTGGATACCAGATTGGTCCTAAGTCAGTAATTGTGCATCCTTCTGGGGACATGCAGTTACCCGGCACAGGCTATTATCAAGTTAGTGGCCTTGCGTGGTCCGGCGGTGGCAAAGTGGCTCGAGTCGAGGTCACCACAGACGGCGGTGAGACTTGGTTTGACGCCGAGATTCGAGGAGAACCTCAACCGTTCGCGCATACTCTATTTGCTTTCGATTGGGAATGGGATGGCTCCGAATGTGAGTTGCAATCGCGATGCATTGACGAGTTAGGACAGATACAACCCTCTCGTCAGCAAGCCCAAGAATTCTGGAACACACCAGAAGGCGAACGACTTCGAGTTAGAGGTCAAGATAATTCAATTCAACCGTGGAGAGTTCATTCTGATGGCAGCGTTCATAATGCGATTATTTAAGCTATCAATCCCACTTTTTGTTATAGCAGGCTTGACAGTTGAAGCGCAGTCACCAACCAAGTACGGTGTTGGCAGAACACCGACTTCTGCTGAAATAACCGCATGGGACATCTCAATCTCGCCCACAGGAGAAGAATTACCTGAGGCAAACGGCACGGCCGATTTAGGTGCACAGCTCTTCTTAGAGAAAGGCTGTGCAGGCTGCCACGGAACTAACGGAACAGATGGAATAGCGCCAAGGCTCGTAAAGAGAGATGTAGGAGTACTTGATAATCCTTGGGATTACGGCAGAATTTTGCCAATTCGTTCACCATTCGCGACAACTGTTTGGGACTATATTAACCGCGGGATGCCGCTTGGTGCGGAAGGAACTCTGTCGGCGAGTGAAGTTTATTCCCTTACTGCCTATTTATTGTATCTAAAC
Organism: uncultured Pseudohongiella sp.; assembly: GCA_902531515.1. Classification (GTDB taxonomy): domain Bacteria; phylum Pseudomonadota; class Gammaproteobacteria; order Pseudomonadales; family Pseudohongiellaceae; genus UBA9145. The sequence goes on along the minus strand of CACAEJ010000002.1, from coordinate 149,744 downwards.
GGTGTCATCACGGATGACCAAATGGTGGTGGATCAAGATACTTTACCAACCATTCAAATGCCTAATCGGGATAATTGGGCTCAAGTACCTGACTGGTTTCCAAAGGAGCCACGGATGAAGGGATACCCCTATTAGCTGAGGGATAGATAGCGATAACATGGAAGCCCAGAACCCTTGTAGGGTTTTGGGCTTTTTTATGCAGCTCTCTCAGCCTCATTACTTACTAATTTGCGTAAATGAATTTTTGCACGCTTGCTTGGAGTTCTTTTGCATAGACTTCCAGAGATGAACCTTCGTCTAGCCAAATTCGCTCATAGTCCTTGGCGATTCTAGGCGCTCTGAAAGGCAGTATTATAAGATTTCTGAGTATCAAGAGACCAACAGGATTGAAATCAAACATGTATGGGTCTTAGAAAAAATAACGGTAAAACTCACGTAATCCTTTCGCCGTCGGTTCAGACGGAGTTCCTAGGTTGAGAAGAAGGACTGCTTTACTCAATATGCCATTTCCAAGTTTCACCTAATCCAAAATTAAACGCTTACTAACCAGAATCCGATTAAAAATTTAATTCAACCTATAGACCGCTCATATGTGAGGTTAAGTAACACCTAATTGCGCGGTAAAAAGCAGATTTACTGAGGATCTAATTTCTAGTAACTATTATCCATACTAGTGTCTGTAGCGAAAAGCCAATAATTCAAGATACTAATTTTTAAAAGCTCCCGAGATTATTGGCCTACAGAGCGCTAATGGTCGTAAAAATCTAAAAGTAAAAAAATGTGCTGCATTGACTGTGAAATTCAGTAAAATTGGGGTGTTCCGCAATTTTATGCTTTTGCATTATTCACTGAGATTAAGGGGAAAACTTGTGAAAAAAGCTTTATATATTCTAACGACCACACTTCTAACCAGTTTGACTTCTGCAGTTTTTGCAGGAGAGAGAGTTGGTGACTTTGCATTGATTGATAATCAAGGCACACAGCACCACATGGCCTGGTACGACGACCAGATTGCGGTGGTCATTCTGCCTCAAGCCGTTGGTGCAACTGATGTACCTGCGCTCACTGCTTTCGAGGGATTAAGAGAATCATATGCAAACCAAGGAGTTGTATTTTTCCTCATGAATCCTGGAATGGAAACTGACCGGGAAGCAGTCTCTCAAGATCTAGGTTCTTTAGGTGTAGAACTTCCAGTGCTTATGGACGACGCCCAGCTTGTAACCGAAGCACTTGGAGTTACCCGCCTTGATGAAGCCGTTGTTTATAATCCTAGGTCTTTCGAATTGATTTATCGTGGCCCAACAGGAAGTGAGTTGGAAGCCGCAGTCCAGCGCGCCTTGGACGGCTCCGACGATTCACTGGTAACCATTGCAACAAGCGGCAGTGAAATTAAATTCACCGGCGCAGGAACAGATCAAGTCCCTTCATACATCGCAGACGTAGCGCCAGTGATTAAAGAAAATTGTGCAACTTGTCACCGAGAAGGAGGAATCGCTCCCTTCGCCATGGATAGCAAGCTGGCACTTCAAGGCTGGTCTCCAATGATTCGCGAAGTGGTGATGACAAAGCGCATGCCTCCTGGTCAGATCGATAACAAAGTCAGTCACAAGATGAAGAACCAGATGAACCTTAGTGACGCTGAGATGCAGACCCTAGTTCGATGGGTAAATGCCGGTTCACCTGTTGAAGGTGGCGCGGATCCGTTAGTTGGTCTTCAGTGGCCTGACACTAAATGGACTCTGGCTCAAGAATTCGGGGAGCCGGATTTAATCGTTAAAATCCCACCACAAGCCATACCAGCAACAGGTGTATTGGATTATCGAGACATACCTTTAGATCTTGGCCTGACTGAAGATCGTTGGGTAAGAGCAAGCGAGGTGGCCCCTGATAAGTCAGATGTGCTTCACCATATTATTGCGACAGTGATCCCACCGGAGGGGAGACCTGATCCTCAGCAGGCTTTTGTTAAAGCCTTAAATAGCTTGCCCGAAGAAAGAGCTGCACCGATTAGAGCTGAAATGTTCGCCGCTATGGCAGCTGGTGAGCAACCTAATATTAGGAAAATTTTTGAGGAAAACCCTGAACTGGAGCAATTGTCAATTGGCCTGATTCTCGGGGGAGAAGATGACATTCCTCAATTCGGCGGTTACGCTCCAGGCAACGCGGTGTCAGTCGCGCCCGAAGGTGCTGGTGGATTACTCAAAGCGGGAACTAGCCTCAGTTTGCAGATGCATTACACAACATCGGGCAGAGAGGTTACTGACGAAACCGAAATCGGCATCTACTTTTACCCGGAGGGTGAGGTGCCTGAAGAGAGAATGACTGGTGGGGTTGGAAACGATTTTGACATCGAGATCCCGGCATTCGCGAAAGACCATGAAATGGAATTAGTCACATATATTCTCAATGAATCTGACCTTTATAGCCTAATGCCACATATGCATTTCCGCGGCAAAAGAATGAAGTTTTTTGCGGAGTACCCAGATGGCAGTGAGGAGTTACTTCTCTCGGTACCCGATTATGACTTTAACTGGCAGTTAGTGCATGAGTTAGCAGAACCAATCCGAGTGCCTGCCGGAACAAAAATTCGCGCCGTTGGTGCGTTTGATAATTCAGCACAAAACAAAGCTAATCCTGATCCAAGTATCGACTTGAATTGGGGCGAACAAAGTTTTGAAGAAATGTTTATGGGATTCTACTCGTGGAAGGAATTAGATCAAGGTGGCGACGATTAAGCTCGCTGCAACCTAATTATAGAAATTTTGAAAGGGGAAAACTTGTGAAAAAAGCTCTATATTTTTTAACGACCGCATTATTATCGAGCATTGCTTCGGCAGTTTTAGCAGGAGAGAGAATAGGTGATTTTGCCTTGATTGATAATCAAGGCTCACAACATCACATGGCCTGGTACGACGATCAGAATGCCGTGGTTATTCTACCCCAGGCTATTGGCGCAACTGATACTTCTGCGCTCTCTGCCTTCCAGGGACTAAGAGACACATACGCGGACCAAGGGGTTGTATTTTTCCTAATGAATCCTGGAATAGACCCCAACAGGAACGCAGTCTCTCAAGATCTAGATTCTATGGGTGTTGAAATCCCCGTACTTATGGACGACGCTCAGCTTGTATCCGAAGCTCTCGGATTTACGCGTCTTGATGAAGCAGTTGTCTATAACCCTAAGTCTTTCGAATTGATCTATCGCGGTCCAACAGGAAGTGAGTTGGAAGCCGCAGTACAGCGCGCCTTGGACGGCTCAGATGATTCACTGGTAACAATGACAACAGACGGAAGTGAGATTGAATACACGGGTGCAGGAGCAGATCAGGTGCCATCATACGTTGCAGACGTAGCGCCGGTGATAAAAGAGAACTGCGCAAATTGCCATCGGGAAGGAGGAATCGCCCCTTTCGCTATGGACAGTAAATTGGCACTTCAGGGTTGGTCTCCAATGATTCGCGAAGTGGTGATGACAAAGCGCATGCCGCCTGGGCAAATTGATACAAAAGTAAGCCACAAAATGAAGAACCAAATGAACCTTTCTGACGCTGAGATGCAGACTTTAGTTCGATGGGTTAATGGTGGTTCACCTGTTGATGGCGACGAGGATCCGTTAGTTGGTCTTCAGTGGCCTGATACCAAGTGGGTAATCTCAGAAGAACTAGGAGAGCCCGATTTAATTGTAAAAATTCCACCGCAAGCTGTACCAGCAACAGGAGTACTCGACTATAGAGACATACCTATTGACCTAGGTTTGAATGAAGACCGTTGGGTAAGAGCAAGCGAGGTGGCCCCTGACAAGAAAGAGGTCCTTCATCATATCATTACGACTGTAATTCCACCGGAAGGGGCAGCAGACGCGCAGACTCTTTTTGTTAATGCGATCAATAGCCTGCCCGAAGAAAGAGCTGCAGCTATTAGGGCAGAATTATTCGCGGCCTTAGCGGCTGGTAATCCACTCCCAATCGATAAGATTTTTCAGGAAAATCCAGACATAGATCTCGGTGGACTCTTAGGTGGCAGCGACCCTGATATGGGTTCGGTGGCCGGATACGCACCAGGTAACAGCTACAATCTCTCTGAGGAAGGTGTGGGCGGATTGCTCAAGGCAGGAACTTCTTTGAATTTACAACTGCACTACACAACCTCTGGTAAAGAAGTAACAGATGAAACTGAAATTGGTATTTGGTTTTACCCAGAAGGACAAATTCCCGAGCAGAGGATGGGTGGAGGAGTTGGAAATTCATTTTCCATTTCAATACCAGCTGGTGCAAAAGACCATGAAATGCAGCTAGTTACTCACGTAAACGAAGAAGCAGATCTTTATAGCCTAATGCCACATATGCATTTCCGCGGCAAAAGAATGAAGTTTACTGCAAAGTACCCAGACGGTAGCGAGGAATTGCTACTGTCAGTGCCTGACTATGACTTCAACTGGCAGTTGGCACATGAGTTAGCGCAACCTTATCGGGTACCCGCCGGCACGCAAATTATTGCAACAGGCGCGTTTGATAACTCCCAACAAAACCCCGCTAACCCTGATCCGAGCATTGAGATTAACTGGGGCGAGCAAAGTTTTGAAGAAATGTTCATGGGATTTTATTCATGGAAAAACATCGACCAAGGCGATGGTGATGATTGATCTGTAGATATATTCTTGAAAACGGGGTGCAGCACACCCCGTTTTTTTTACCCTATTGACGTGGCGGTGGCAAAGTCCAATCACAATCCTCACAGTTAGGATCGATATCGTGTTGCGCTAGAACACCGAAAATAAAGTCTCTCCAAACTTCGTTAGGTTGCCATACTGTATTCATGTCAGCTTTAGCCTCTGAGATGGCAACGTCTTCAAAAATAACCCGATACAGAAAACTAAAGGCCGTTGCTCGAGCATTAACTTGACAATGTAACAGCGTTTTTTTCTGCTTATTACGCTCCATAGCGTCTGCAAACGCATAAAATTCATCTGGGAGAGGGTTTTGAAAGTCCACTGGCACCTGCATATACTCCATCCCTAGACCCTTGACCACCTGATCTGCGTCAGGCAATGCATTTGGATTATTGGTGAAAGCGATGTATACAACACGCTCAAAACCATTATCCGCGATCGTCTGAAATTGGTCACGGGTTGGCTGGCCCGCGCTAGCAAATGTCGCGCTGTACTGTCGAAAATTAACAATTTCAGCAAGAGCTGCACTTGGCTCTTCTAGCGCTTGAGCTTTTAAGTGAACAAGTGCCCCGATCAGCGCGACTAGAACTAGGTTTTTCATTATCTCTCCAATTTGTAAAAATTCGTTATTAAATGGCCTATTTTGTAGATACTATAACAGACAGCTAGAATCTTTATCCAATTAAGTAAAATTTTAGTTAACCACCCCATTTTAGTAAGTTAAGAAATTCCCTTTTTGTTTTTGGACCGTAGGTTAAGAAACTTGGTTGAGGGTTTTCCTGATACGCCAATTTCTCTTGACTTACAAAGTCTGTAGACGTGAGCCGTCGAATCTCTTCTTGATCAATACCATAAGGTCCAGCCGCATTCTTACCAAATATCTTTCCTCTGATTCGCTGAGTCATTGCAGGATATCCAAATCTTTCTTGATATTCCTCAGAAATTTGAAATGTCCGAAAGGCTTGTATTTGATCTTGAGGTGAGCCATACCAAATCGAGTCTGTGCCCCACAAGACATTATCTTCACCACAATAAGTAAGGAGTTTCCCAAGAGCATGTGCTGCATCGTTTGGTTTTTGCATGAGAAGGCGCCATGTGCTCCCTAGTTCTGCATATACATTGGAATTTGGTGCAACATCATTATCAACGAGAGATTGAATTAATGTGTCTATTCCATCCTTTCCCGCTCCCGCAACGAATTCAACCTCCTCATTGGTACTAACATAACTAGAATGATAAATAAGGAAATTCATATCAGGGAACATTTTAGCGACGACACCAACATCGCTTGACTGACTGTGTTCGTATGAGCGCGGACCGAAAGGTAACCCCTTATGTATACAGATATTTCGAACGCCTAATCGTTGCGCACGCTCAATCATCGCGACTCCAGGGTCATCATGAAGAAAATACCCTATACCTCCCGGTCCGTATTGTGTGTAGGTCTTAAAGGCAGAAATGTTCCAGTTCTCGGCGAGTTCATCCATAGCCTCCAAGTCTCCGTCCTGGTTCGGATTAACTCGACCGTGAATCATTAACCTCTTACTTCCGTCAAGTTCAGCAACTATTTGACGGGTCTTATCCGCGTCCTCAATAGTGACAGGCTCAGTCTCACGCGTCGACGGGACAAAAGACAGCACCATAATGTCAGTATCACTATCTAGAAAAATATCTTTGATGAACTCACTTTCAGAAAGGCAATTGAGGTATCCGCGGTCTCCCTCTCCTCCGGCCGCACACGCAGCTTTTTGCATACCAGCATAAGGTCTAGCATCAGGAGGGATTCTTGATAGCCAATCTCCCTGTGGGTTGACATAGTGACCCTGAACATCAAATATAAACTCACCGCCTCCAACTTGGGCATTTGCATAATCCGTTTCAAGGGCGCTCTCCCCTTTTATGTCAAAAAAGCCTCCAGTTTTACCGTAATAGGCATTCGCATGATTTATAGCTAATAAGGTACTCGCAGCGCCGCAACTGGATATTAAAAAGTCCCGCCTGGTCTGACCTTTACGCTTTGCGTTTGTTGTTGCCCAGTCCAAGGCAAGTTTATTCCCTTCCTTATTTCTTTTAGAGATCTGTATCGGCTCATATTCACCGTTAGAAGTACTATCAATTTTAATAGGTAATCTGACGCCGTCTCGATCGAAAATATCTTCCGCTGCCATAGTTTAGCCCCTGAATCGTCAATTAGTTCTACATTGTCGGAATTAAATCTAACTTCTCAAATAACACGCTTTCTATCTTCTCTCTAGAATAAAATGCCGGGAAAACTTTATCGTTCGCCCAGAGCTCAAACAAATTTTCGTAAAGAGGGCTGTCAGGGTCACCGACCTGGCCAGGAGTATTCATGCCGAGAGTATTATCCCAATCTCTAGTATCAACAAAAATCCTGAAAGAAGCACCCGATGTCTGATTGTCTCCGCTTCCTGTATTACCCAGCGTGAAACCATTTCCTCCTCTGGGAGCGGGCCCTACGTTTAAACGATCTCTTAATTCTTCATTAAGTGCCGGACTTAAAGGGTGGCGGATGAGTGCATGCTTATATTCTGATTGGCCATAAATCCAGTCTTTAAATTCTGGCCCGAGTTTTTGTTTAAGATTCTGTATACCCTCTGAGAGAGTCCGTAACAAAAAATCGTCCCTACCTTGAATTGGATCCTGACCAAAATCACCGTCTGGCGCCAAAAGCATGTCTATCGCCGTTTTCATACCCACGCTAATGTAAGATTCAGCAATTTCAGGCACCTTTAAAGATTCGATGTTATCAAGTAGTTGCCTCTCGAAAGCAACATAGATACCCGCCTCGACTGAATTCTTGTCTAGCACGAAGTCCCAATTCAGTAGCATTTGGCGTGCTAGCTCAGCGTCAGAATCTCCAGCTTCCAAGTCTCTAAAAAAAGGAATTAAAGTTCGAGCTGGAATGGATAAGTAGTCATGCTGGAGCTCCACCATGTCTGTCATGTTGAACTTTCGACCCGAACCCAAAACTTCACTGCCTCTAGCCCAGCGATAAGGATCAGTCCAGGTGAAACCAATTGCATCGAGATAAGGATAATCTGGTTTAGTGTAGTTACTGTTGGAAGTTTCGATGTAACCACGATCAGGGTTGAACTCGTTTGGCTTGGCTTTTATAGGCAAGTAACCATCCCACTCGTAACGCCCATCTCCAGGAACGGGAACCATACCACTGAAATTCCTGCGGATCGGGGCTATCCCAACCGCTTGCCAGCCGATATTCCCCTGTCTGTCCGCCCAGATCATATTCTCGCCGGGAATGTTGCTGAAATTTGATGCTTCGCGAAATTCGTCCCAACTCTCGGCCTGATCCATCCGCAAGGATGCTAAGTACGGTGATCCCCCAACTTCCATCCAGGCTGGCCGAATGGCATACGCAACGTGATTTTCTTCATCTTCGAACACTACCGGTCCGTGCCGGGTGTACTTAAGTTCCACCGTAACTGAACTTGCATCCTTAACTTCAATTGTTTCAGGTATCACCCGCATCTCTTCCCATTGGCCCTGATAGCGATATTGCGAAGGATCATCTGGGTTAATCTCGTAAGCATAAAGATCTTCACCATCGGTATTAAAAACAGTCAGTCCCCAAGCACCAAACTCATTATGCCCTATAGAAATTCCAGGAATTTCAGGCTCACCACCACCGATTACGTTCCACCCTGGCCCGACTAAGTGAGACCAGTAACGCAAAGAGGGCACGGCTTGCGAGCGATGGGGGTCATTTATCATCATGGGCCATCCATCCTGGGTAAGGTCACCACTAACTACCCAATTGTTGCTACCAATATCATCAATACTTCGTTTTTGCAGGTCTCGCTCCTCCTCTGAGAGAACCGCGGCAATAGTCTCGTAGGATTCTTCTGAGTTTCGATACTGGGCCAAAGCTATATCATTTGGTTGAAATCGAATTGGACGACGATAACTGTTGTACAAATGCAAGATGTCATTATTCAGCAGCGAATCACAGTTAATAAGAGGGTCTAATGTCAGGATCGGATCATGTGGATGAAAATATCGAAGCTCACGCACTTTGTCCTCACCGATTGAGCAAACTGCCCGGCCCGTGCTCAACTCTTGAGCAATGTTACCAAGCAAACCTTGGTGCCTGGATATCACAACCTCCTCAGTCCAATGCTTGGGTTCAATATCCAGCAACTTGAAAGGTAGTGGTAAACTTTCGGGATCTTGCAGAGCCTCGTCAATATAGGCGTTCACTCCGTGAACAAATGAAGTGATAATATCAGCACCATGGGGATGATAGTGACTCATCTCCTCGTGCATAGGTCCGCGGAATTTAAATAACCGAGTACCATGGTCTCTGTCTATAGCCCTTGGTCCAAGTATTTCGGCAACGGTCCCCGTCGCCTGCGCTCTCCATATTTCAAATTGAAATAATCGATCTCGCGCTGCGCTGTAGCCTTGTGCAAAAAAAAGATCATGCTCTGTCTGCGCGTAAATGTGAGAAATGCCCCAACGATCCTTCAAGATTTCAACAGGTTTATCTAGCCCGTCTATGGGAACCCGGGTTAATTCTTGGGATAAAACAGAATTACTGAAAAGCAAAGCACAAAGTAAGACGTTAAATCTTTTTACAAAAGCAATCATCAATCTATCCTTATTTTTTTGTTTATATCAATTTTAATTTCCGATAGTCCAACTATAACCTAACTATATGGCCACTAGTAATCATTGATGGTCCACGTATGTTTCCTTACGAGTCTTTATTGCAGGTCAATAATTCGAGTGCCATTTCAGCTTGCTCAGTCGGGACAAAGACATGATCATGATAATGTCCTGCAATCACGTTAGCAGGTATATCCGCCTCTGCCAATCTGCGACTTATCTCGGCGGTGAAACCCACAGCCTCTAGATTGGAATTAACTGATAAGGTTATTCCTTTCAGCACACAAGAGTATTGCAAACCCTTCCCGTCAGCCTGTTGCTTGGGAATCAACAGACTCAATCCTTCTTTTTCTTGAACGCTTGCTAACGGTTGCAACTCTGCTCTATCCCCATAGTCACATGCGCTAAAAGAGCAGTACACATACTCTCCTGGGAGGAGTTCTGCACATGTATCCTTTAGCAGCCTGGCAAGGCAGATTTCGCCCGATGACACTTTACATTTCCCTTGAGTCTGTCCGCTTTGGGTTTACTGAATTTCTGTAAAAATCTCGTTATAGAAGCCTGGGATACTTCTCTGCATGAAAAGCCCATTGTCAGCTTGTGTCCAGCTTAAATCTGAATCGATAATTTGATCAGACGCATCTCCGATACTCAAGCCACCCCTGATAAGACCTGCCATTCGCGCCCGCACAGCTTCCATCTGATTTCTGAAATTCAATACATCTCGGCGATCCATTATTTCACCGTGACCGGGAATCGCGGTATTAAAGTCAAGCGCTAAAATGTTATTCATAGTTCCCACCCATCCTCGGCTTGATCCACCGTTAGCATAATCTATGAATGGTGCGATTCCATGAAGCAAGTCTCCTCCGTGAACCGTCTTTAAATCAGGGAAATAAACGACAGAATCTCCATTTGTATGCCCTCTACCCAGATGAAAAACTTGAACTTCGATACCCCCGAGAATAACGCTAGTCTGTTCGGTGTATATTGTCCTTGGGAGACCCTCTTGATTCCCGCGCAGCATGTTTTCTCGCGCATTTCTATGGGCTATAACCTCCGCTATTTGTAAAAATCCAGGATTACTTCCAGAATGATCTCCGTGATGGTGTGTATTGATTACATACCTAACAGGTAAATCAGTTACATCCGCGACAAGACTTCGGATCTCCTCAAAATCTTGAGGAAATTTATTATCAATCAAGATTACCCCTTCAGGAGTCAGTCTCACTCCTATGTTGCCTCCAGGACCCGTGATGACGTGAAGACCGTCCTTAACCTCGCTGATATTCAACCTATCTTGCGCAACTGCCCCTCCCGATACCGCAATAGTAAGTGCAGTACATAAGCAACTTGCCAACGCGCGACTTATCAAAGCTTGCACTAAATTATTTTTTCCCATTTTTGCATGCCTCTTTAAAGAAATGGTAATGTCTTTGATTTTTACTATTCTAGTACACCATAAAAGAACTTAAGGCAAACTGGTTTTCTAAAAAGAGACATTCAACGAATCAGTAGAAATGTCGCTTGGCTTAACTATTTAGTGGGACATTGAATCTGAAAAGCTAAACATGACCACAACACCGGTCATAATGAGCAATATTCCAAACAAAGCCGGCAGATCAAGCTTTTGGTTGTACACCAAGAACCCAAACAAGGTCACAAGAGCTACACCTACTCCTGACCAGACAGCATAGGCAATGCCGACAGGAATGGAGCGCAAAGTGAGTGATAAGAAATAGAACGATAAACAATAACCAACCACCACTACAACGGACGGGATTAAAACTGTAAACCCTTCGCTTGCTTTTAAGGCGGTAGTCGCGATGGTTTCAGACAATATTGCTACTAGTAAAATTAACCAATTCTTCATAAGCCTTCCACTAAGTTGATGGCACTATCTTACGAATTCTGCCATCGCCCTTGGTCAATAAATATAATTCGCCCTGAGAATCAATGCCGAGCCTTAATCCTGCTCTGTTCCCGCGGGAGTATGTATTTGGAAACCCAAGAGCATCAGCGACATTCCTCTCTTGACCAAAAAATTCTACACTGAGTTCCAGTATAGTAGTTGGATCACCAGCCACTAAATTCTCAGTTTCAATGTAAAAAATCCTGCCTGTTACCATGTCGGTAAAAACAAATTTACCCTGCAACTCTGGAATTGAAGAGCCGCGATAGACATAGCCACTGCTTATCGCATTACCTTCGTCATGATCAAACTGAGCAACTGGATAAGTAAATTGCTGCTCGTCAACAGGCTTTGGATAGACCGGATTTGGCCTAACCCCGCCGATACCGAAAGCTGTGGCGAATGTTCCCTCTCTTACACGCCAACCATAATTTGCACCGGCCTGCCCAATATTAACCTCCTCGATTTGCGTTTGGCCTATGTCACAAATGTACATGGTACCGTCAACATCGAAAGAGAAGGCCTGAGGGTGCCGCAAGCCATAAGCCCAAATCTCTGGGGCAAAGCTCTCATCATTTATGAATGGATTATCCTCGGGGATACCATATGCCGAGTCACCACCGTCCTCCAAGGGATCTATCCTCATGATGCTTGACATTGGTTCGCTAGTAGACTGACCGAATTCTCTGGGATCATTGGCACCACCCCCATCCCCAAAACTCACGTAGAGCATTCCATAGTCGCTGGTTCCTTTGCTAGCTGGGTTAAATGCAAGCGTGCCAATATTGTGATTTTGATCAAATTGTCCAATCCGAAAAATCTCCCTTGAAGTACCAGAAAAAACATTGTCTTCCGAGTTTAAAGTAGTCCACTCTCTAATCACACTTTCATGATTATCAGCTTCACTATCTAAGTAGTTGGCTACACCCGTACCTGACGGCGCACTGTAAGCGGTATAAAATTTTCCGTAGCCAGGCTCTCCCTGCCTAGAAAAATCTGGGTGGAAAGCTACTCCAGCAAGACCGGTTTCATTTGGGAAGGTGGAATCATCAAAATCAACATTCTCATTTCTCAAGTCTAAATAAGTAACCGGTGCGCCGCCGGTCTCGTCTGTCAGATAAAGCACTCCTCTCAGATCATTGATAATCAAGCGTCCAGACTCATCGGGGAGCGGTGTCATGTACTGTATTCGCGCGTATGCTGAGTTTGTCTGAACTGGGCTCGCTGATTCTTCCGTTCTGGGAACTTGAACAAAATTTTCCACGGCCACACTGATTTCACCTTTTTCTATTCTTTCGGGTATTGGGTTCGATAATGGTTCCGGTTTGGACTCGGCAGCCAAAGTCGAAAGGCTGAATAGCATGCCGATAACAAGAGTGCTAAAACTTAATTTCATGATTTCATTCCATTTGCTATGTTAGATATTACTAATAATTTAAATTCTCCAAGAATTATTGACGGAACACAATAAAGGATTGGTCCGAACGAGCAAAGATGCCAAACTCAAACTATCAAACTCTAAACTATTTAGTTGAGAATCAAATCGCAAAAATAACGCTTGATTGTCCTCCAGCGAACCTTATTAACCGGGAAATGACCCTTGATTATCATCACGCACTTGAACGTGCGGGCTCTGATCCAGAGGTCAGAGTTATCATACTGTCTGGCTCAGGAAATGGTCTTTCCGGGGGTGTAGACCTGAAATATATCGAAAATTTCAATTCTGACGAGATGATGGAATTCCTCGAGTTGTTTTATGTACAAACGATGAAAATTACCAGAGCATTGTCAAAACCCATCATTGCAGCAGTTCATGGTTATGCTCGAGAAGGCGCGTGCACTCTAGCCTTCTCTTGTGACATGATTATAGCCGCTACTGATTCAGATTTTGGGTACCCTGGCGTTCCTAATCTAGCGGCCCCCCCAGGAATGCACGTCTGGTTTCTGCAAAGAATGATTGGTCGAATGAAAGCGGCAGAGTTGGTGTTTACAGGTCAGGTTCTCAAAGCAAAACAGGCGGAGGAAATGGGATTAATTACGAAAACTGTCCCGCCCACCAAACTTATGACGGCAGCAGAAGAATTAGCTAACAGGATTGCAATGATGTCGCCCCTTGCGATAAAGAGAACTAAAGAACTCTTGTATAAAATGGAAGATCTAGACTTTACAGAAGTTCCGATGGAAGCTGCAAAGGCGTTATCATCGGCCTTCAGCAGCGCTGATAGCAAAGAAGCCCGTAAAGCTTTCTTGGAAAAGCGGAAACCACGCTGGACTGGTAAGTAGTTAACCACGAAATTCAATGAGTTCTTTCGGTCAACCTTAAATTACATTCGGCAGTCTATAACCGCTCTATTTTTATTACACTAGGTCCAGCCCGGTCAGGTATGAAGCTTAATCGAACATTAATACAGTTTGGCATCTCATTTTGTGTGTGGCTCACATAAATCATGCAAGTTTTAGTTTGTTTTGAGATCAAATCGAGCACACCCAGAATCAGGGCTCGATGATAGTTGTCCAAACCAACACAAGGCTCATCCAGAATCAAAATTCGTGGGTCTTTTACCATTGCTCGGGATAAGAGCACCAAACGTTGCTGTCCGAAAGAGATCTCCTGATAATAACTTCTGGCCAGCGAACCTATCCCAAGAGCGTCCAACCATTCTGTAGCAATTCCTTTCTCACCTGCACCACTTTGATCATAGAGGCCGACCGAATCAAAGAATCCGGATACCACAACATCAAGGACACGCCAACCCTTGAGATACTTATTATGCAGCTCATTGGAAACCACCCCAAATTTCGATTTTAGCTCCCATATCGTTTCACCAGTCCCTTTTTTTTTGCCGAATAGGACAACATCTTGGCCGTAAGCTTTATGATTTTCGCCATTTATTAAACTAAGGAGTGTTGACTTGCCGCAACCATTAGGTCCCTCTATGAGCACATGATCTTCAGGCATCATACGCCAGCTGAAATCCTTTAATACCTGCAAGCTACCATAATTCGCATTAATACGATTAAGCTGTATTAAGGGTTGCTCGGAATCACCAAATACACTCTCAAGGACCGCCACCGGTAACCGCTTTGGGACCTTGGGTCCTTTCTCAATTAAATCCGAGTAAGATGCAGTGACTTTTATCTGATCATGCTCACCTTGCTCAATCAATTCTAGCTCATGCATTACTGCTGTATGCGTGATGCTGGGTAACAAGTCCTCAGGACGTCTACACAACTGAATAATTGTGAAATTATCTGAAAGTTCGGCGATAGTGCTTTTTATTTTGGATTGCGATTCGACATCAATGCTCTCCAGCGGATCGTCAAAAATAAGTAATTGAGTAGTAGGGCCATTATACGCGTAGAGAGCTCTCGCTATTAGTGCTCTCCTAACCTGCCCAGAAGATACGAATCGAATACCTTCTTCAAGGTAGAACTCCAGGGACAACTTCTCCGCAAGCGTTTCCAAAAACGGCAGATCTTGATGCTCCGACATCCTCGAACTTTTCACTAAATCAATTACGAGTGTGCCTTTATCTCTCATGTCATCAGAGTACTCACTCATATCAAGACGATTATCTGACTGCCAAAGCTTTTGCTGCTCCTCAAAGGAAACAAAATGAATATCTCTCTTAGGATCAAACCCTGGCAGATACTCCACATAGCTATTAGACTCTATCCGCCTCGACGCCAATAGTTCCGCAAAGAGAGATTTTCCCGATCCATTCGCACCAAAAATACACCAATGTTCCCCCTGACGAATTTCGAACTTATCGATTTTCAAACTCTTCGAGGGCCCCAACCGGCATGTCGCTGAACGCACTGTAAGTAAACTTTTCATTTTCTCCAGGAATTAGTAAAACGCTAGGTTATGCGTTGAAAATTGGTTATAGCACTTTTTTATTCTGAGTTCTTCTTTCACTACAAATACCGATTCGATGTTATAGTGGAAAAAATGATTGAGAATAGATCTAAACATAACTACTCACTGCCACTAGCTCTCTTGGTAACAATCTTCTTAACAAAGATCGCCGAGTCAGCAGAGGAAACAGGCGAAGCACTTTTTCTTAAAAACTGTGCCGAATGCCACCAAAGGGATGGTAGGGGCATCTCCAATATTTATCCCTCGCTTGCAGGAAACGAAGTAGTAGTGGGCAGCGGCGTTGACGTTGCTTTGGTACTTATTATAGGTAGAGGTGAAATGCCATCCTTCAGTAATGCAATGTCAAGTACCGAAATGACAAAAATCATAAACTACGTGCGCAACGCTTTCGGCAATAAAGGAGAGTTAATTTCCATCGATATTATCGATTCCTTGAAACAATAAGTGACGGTTTCGAATAAAATCATGACAAAGATGTAGCTATACTGCTAAGCTTTTCAACCAATCGAATCCGACTTTATTAGAACGTAAATTACAACATTTCTTGAGTATAAATATGTTTTCCCTATCTCGAGTATCACTCACTTTAATTTGTTCATTATTTTTTAGTACCGGCTTAGCAGATGAAAGACAATCCATCATGGAGACAGTTGACAAATTTTTCTTAGCAATCGAGACAAAGGATCGCGAGTTATTGGAGAGTATTTTGGTGCCAGATTCATTGAATATCTCGTCGTTTGAAAAACCTGATGGAGAATCTGAACTAACAATGACGGATTACGGTAGTATGATTTCTATACTGACACGGCAAGGAAGGGAAGCGAAAGAGCGCGCATGGGATGAAACAATCTTAATCCAGGGCCATATTGCTGTTTTTTGGGCTCCGTATGACTTTCACGTCGATAAGAAATTTACGCATTGTGGCGTTGATTCTTTTCAGTTAGTTAAAACTAGCGAAAAATGGTTGATCAGCAATGCGAGCTGGACTCGAGAAACGCAGAACTGTCCCCAAAGCCCTCTAGGACCAATCAGAACGAGTAGATAGATCTCGCCGAATTTGTATAGCAATACACGACAAATCAGCTCAATTTGGAGTGAATAGGTTCAACCCGTCAGATGAGGATACGGTCCCTGTCCTGCCAATTTGCTCCTTACTTATCATTTCCTTAAACAAGTCTGGGTCGGACGGAGTATTAGCTAGAAATCGATGATTTGAGTTTTCGGTGCGCCCAATTATTATGCCTCTCTCGGGAAACCCTCGTTTATGACAAACTGTGTAGGTTTCGATCGTTCCGACACCTCTCGGCGCCTCAATGAAAACTGGCGATCTCATTTGGTCTATTTCTGACTGATAGCTACTCGGCTTCTCCCGCTCCCATTTTCCTTCAAGAGGTACTGCAGAATAGATCCCCGTAGCATGTTTTGACAAATATCCTCCATTCGCAGTGACTAAACCAAAATTGGTTGGGTTAGCTCTTAGTTTTGGAAGCAGGGAGGCGATTGCATGCATGGAATAATTATTTCCTGGGCCGCCAAAAAAGGGCAATCCTCCGGTAACTGTCAATTCGCGAGGATCGTCTCGGTCTAACGCTAGCTCTTCACAGGCAATTTGAACCGCAGAAGGGAAGCAAGAGTAAAAGTCAAAATAATCGATGTCCTGTAATGTAAGTCCCGCCATTTCAAAAGCCTTCTGGGTATTAACTTTAATAGCCGGAGAAGAGTGGTAGTTTACCCTTTCAGTAACGTTAATTTTCTCATTTGCCTCACCACAACCGTGGAGAAATATCCATTTGGCTGGATCAATTCCCAAGTCTCGAGCTTTTTTTACGGAAGTCATTAATATTGCGGCGCCTTGATTGACACTATCCCTTGCGTTCATCCATTTTGGATAAGGAAAACTTATCCAACGATTCTCATCCGTCACAGTTGAAAGCTCAAGAGCGCTTCGTTTCGTGCCGTAGAAAGAGTAAGGGTTTGATTCTGCTGTTATAGAAAACTTTTCAAAAAGCTTACCCATACTCAGCATGTGCTCTTCTATACTTAGCCCCCTTTTATAGCGCAAGGCGTTCTCAAAAAGCGGATAAGTTTGAATGGGCACACCTATTCCATGGGCAAACTCATGAGGAGTATAGAGTGCTTCGCCCAAGCCTCTATCTTCGAGAGATCCGTCATGATCCTCCTGCCAATCTAGAGACACACTATTTCGCATGGCTTTCTGGGCGGTGTTGATCGCCTCAGATCCCGCAAGCAGCACTAATTCGACGTCTTTAGCTGAAATCCTCTCAGCCATCTCATTAATGTATTTTTGAGGCGTGTTTCCACCCACATTGCCGTAAATCGCCGTAACTGGTTTCGCACCAATCCGATCAGCTACCGCTCTAGGAGGATTCTCTGCCCGCCCGAAAGGTACTTGCAGTCGAGGACGATTAAAAGAGTCCGGAAAAATGCGAGTCGATACTATTGTATCGATGTGCTTGGTTATTTTTCCCCCAATACCGGCATCAAGAATTGCTTGCTTGGAAGCTTCCGCAGCGATTCCCATTGGCGGGTGAGCCCTCTCTATCGAAAATTCTTTCTGGGTATATTGTCCACCACCAATTAAGACAGGTGTATAGTCATGCATCCGCTATTTCTCCAAAATCTCTAAACTTTTAAAGCTAAGTGATATTTCCATTACCGCACTAGTTTACCAACTCAGTCTTCGATATAAACCTCTCGAAGGACTTTAAGCAAAGGCTCCCGCAGACTATATTGGCTAAAATCAGCGTTAAAGTAGCTGGTATACACAGCAACAATATCAAGCTTTGGGTTTACAACTAAGGCTTGGCCTCCCCAACCACCTTTAATCATAAACCCCTCCTGATCAATGTAATCCCACTGATAGGCATTATGAGATCCATCACTTCGGATCAAATTAGGATTAGGCTCATTCAAGAGAAGATCTAATGTTTCATCTGTAACGATCGACTCATCTGATACTAGTGAATATGAAGGAGTGAACAAGAGACCAAATCGAGCCATGTCTCTCATATTGGAGAGGAAACCTCCATGAGTTAGTGGTATTCCGTACCGATATGCAAGGAAAGAGGCATCAGACTCAACGCCTATTTTATTCCAGACCTCTGTTGAAAATGTATCCTGAAAAGATTCGCCCGTGATTTTTTCTACTAACCAGCCCAAAATGAAAGTGTTCACCCCTGAGTATGAGAATTCTTTACCCTGATCACTGTGACGAGTCACTTCTAGGGTCGATAGGAAGTCATAAGGATTATCCGGTGCATTTGCTTCTCTATACCCATCACCAATAGCCATTGAGTACTGATAGTAACAGGATTGACGATCCTGATACTCATCTTGACAATCTAAGCCAGTAGACATATCGAGAATGTTTCTAACCTTAATGCCCGCGAAATCTGAGGTCGCAAGCTCAGGCAGGTAGAAATCGATCTCTTTTTCCACATCAACTAATCCTCTTTCCTCAAGTAACCTAATCAATAATGCTGGCATGACTTTGGCTACCGACCAATAAATTGGTTTTTCGAAGGCATTCATTCTCGGATAGGATTCAAAAACAATAGTGCCTTTGTGCAGGATTAGCATACCCAGAGTTGTCGTAAAATCGCTTTCTAAAAAACTGGCAAAAGACATCTCTCCATCTTTAGTTTCGATGACAAATTGGTGTATGTCAGGATTAGGGGCGAAATTCAGACTTTTGACTGGCCCAGCGCGATA
The DNA here is from genome assembly GCA_902531515.1 of uncultured Pseudohongiella sp. Classification (GTDB taxonomy): domain Bacteria; phylum Pseudomonadota; class Gammaproteobacteria; order Pseudomonadales; family Pseudohongiellaceae; genus UBA9145. The sequence goes on along the minus strand of CACAEJ010000002.1, from coordinate 130,907 downwards.
CACATTAACTGTTGGGAACAACTGATGCACGTTCTTGTGCATCCAAGCCATTTGATCACCCGTTATGGTCCACCAAATATCATCTTTGGGTACTAAACTGTGTCTGTATTTGAGCTCTTCGAAATAATTCCGCTCTGAAGAAATCGTTTGTTCCGCCGCCTCTGCAGAATTTAAGAATCCAACAAGTGCTGTCGAGATCAAAATCGGGATAATGTTAGTCATATTTATCTTACACATGCTCTCTTTAGTCTAGGAACTTAACCAAAGCATATCCACTAAAACCAAACCAAACAAATAATTTCCTCTCGCAAATTTCGAAAGCATAAGTTATAAACCAAAAACTGAGCCACTTTGTTAAGGAAATACTATGTCTTTAGACCCACAAGCAGAGGCTCTTCTCAAGAGTATGGAAGAGTCCGACGCCCCTCCTTTTAATTCCTGCACTCCTGAAGAAGCTAGAATCATGTATGACCAAGGTAGCGAGCTTGTGCGAGGAGAACCGCCTGAACCCCACTCTATAGAAACACTCGAAATTCCTGGAAAGGGCGGTCTTATAAAATCGTGGGTATACAAGCCTGACGAGGGTAAAGGTCTACCAGTCCTGGTCTTCTTCCATGGCGGAGGATTTGTTATTGGCTCCCTCAAAAGCCATGACGCGGTATGCCGATCACTCTGCGTAGAGACGCACTGCATAGTCGTGGCTGTCGACTATCGTTTAGCTCCAGAGAATAAGTATCCAGCTGCCCTAGACGATGCATGGGCCGCGACCCAATGGATCGCTTCTCATGCTAATTCACTGGGCGGAGACCCATACCGTCTAGCGGTTGGAGGCGACAGTGCCGGAGGCTGTTTAGCAGCGGCTGTTACTTTGCTGGCAAAAGAGTCAGGTGGCCCCAAAATATGTAAGCAACTTCTCATTTACCCATGCACCGATATGACTCGCAAATTTGAGTCTCACAAAACTTTTGCAGAGGGGTATCGGCTAACCAGCGACCTAATCGAATGGTTCTACGGCCACTACTTTTTGAAACAAGATGACATTGAGCATTGGAAAGCCTCCCCATTATATTCAACTGAATTTTCGGACCTCCCAGCCGCTTTCATAATTAGTGCCGGATTTGACCCTCTTCAAGACGAAGCTAAAGCCTACGCCAAAAAACTTTCCGAAGCGGGCGTTCAGATAAAGCACACTCACTATACCGGAATGCTCCATGGTTTTATTACAATGCCAGGGATAATGGACAAAGCAAAAGAGGCGCTTAGTGAGTGTGCGAGCGAACTACGAATGTCCTTTGAGAATTGAGCTTAACCTGTGGAGCTTTCTACGAAGCGAGATCGTGACTAGGCGTTCAATTCAAACCGATGAATTTTCAGTGCTCTCTCTGGGAATCTGTCCAAGTATTCTGGGGCTGGCGGAATCGACTCGACAAACCTAGCTTGCGGAGCATGCTTTGCAAATTTGTTGAGTAGAAATTGTTCATCAAGAAATGGGCTGTTAAGCGCAGCAATTATTGTGGCACCATCCGAACAGAGTGAGCGCAGTTTCTTTAAGATGGCTCCATAATCTCGTTCTGCGTTAAAACTATTTCTTTGGTAAGTCGGCGGGTCAATAATGACCATACTGTACCTACCGTATTGTTTTATTCGACCCCAAGAGGTAAACACATTAAAAGGCAAGGAGATAATTCTTCGTGCGTTTTGCCCATTCAAGTCATGATTCCTTTCGCCCCACTTCATACTTGTTTTTGAGAGATCAACATTGACGACAGATTGGGCGCCACCAGCCAGTGCAGCAACGGATAATGTACAGGTGTAGGCAAATAAATTAAGCACCTTTTTTTCGAAACTATTTTCCTTCAACCAAGCCCGAAGAGGCTGCATATCCAAAAAAAGTCCCGTGTTTTGCTGGCCACCTAATAAGGTCTCGAATTTTAATCCGTTCTCCTTAACAATGACTCTCGTTCTGTTTTCTCCATGCAAAACTTCAGAAGGTGTTCCTTTCTCATATCGCTTTTGAAGCATAATGGTTTCAATTTGATTTAATTCATCTAAGTTCTGTAACCAAGAAAGTATCTCCGAAATGTTTTCCACCATTTTATAAGCAGATATAAAAACAACGGGCGGATACCAATCCAAACATACGTGTGAATACTCGGGGAAAACCTGCCCACGTCCGTGAAAGACTCGTTTGGTCTCCATCTGATTGGCCTCAAAAAAATCCTTAATAACTAGTTGCAGCGGATCATCCATAAGTAGCTAATATAATTTCCTGTTAGTTGCTATCTTGGTAGAATAGACAGGAATGTTTTAAAAAACCATATGGCTTCTTAGACAATTGAGAATATTTCTTTGAGTATCAAACAGTGCGATCAAATTTCGACTACATCGTAGTAGGTGCCGGAACCGCCGGTTGTGTTTTGGCTAACAGGCTCTCAGCAAATCCTAACAATCAGGTTTTGTTACTTGAAGCTGGGAAAAAGGATGATTACTTCTGGATCGATATACCTGTCGGATACCTTTATACGATCGGAAACCCAAGGACAGACTGGTGTTATAAGACAGAGCCCGAGGCTGGATTAAATGGTCGATCAATCGGGTATGCTCGCGGAAAAGTTCTGGGTGGTTGTTCTTCGATCAACGCGATGATTTATATGCGAGGTCAAAAAGAAGATTTCGACCATTGGCAATCTCTCGGAAACAAAGGTTGGGGATGGGATGAAGTGTTACCAATTTTTAAAATGTCTGAAGATTATCAGCATGGCCCAGATGAGTTTCACGGCGTTGGTGGTGAGATGAGAGTTGAAGAGCGACGAGTGCATTGGGAAATACTCGACGCATGGCGAGATGCTGCTGCTGAATTTGGGATCCCCAAGATTAAGGAATTTAATCGGGGTGATAATTTTGGTAACGCTTATTTCCAGATGAACCAGCGGCGAGGAGTCAGATGGAATGCCACGAAAGCGTACTTGCGCTCAGTGGAAGGCCGTCCTAATTTAACAGTGCTCTCTGATGTCTTAGTTGAGAAAGTTGAAATCGAAGATTCAAGCCAAGAAGCAAGAGCTACTGGTGTGAAAGTTCGCCGCGCCGACAAAGGATCAGCGATATTTAATGCCGATCGAGAAGTTTTACTCTGCGCGGGAGCAATAGGTTCGCCGCAAATTCTTCAGCTATCAGGGGTTGGAAATTCTGAGCTTCTAAGTAGCAGTAATATTCCTATCAAAGTTGATCTGCCGGGTGTTGGCGAAAATCTGCAGGACCATCTTCAAGTACGAAGTGTTTATCAAGTTGAAAACACGGTGACCTTAAACCAGAAAGCAGGCTCTCTGATTGGCAAGGCCCTGATGGGCCTGGAATATTTCTTTTTCAAGACTGGCCCTCTTACTATGCCTCCGTCGCAGCTGGGTGCATTTGCTAAAAGTAATCCCAATCGACCTACACCAAATATAGAATGGCACGTGCAACCTTTATCGCTCGACAAATTCGGTGATCCGTTACATGAATTTAACGCGATCACTCCTTCCGTTTGCAACCTTCGCCCAACCAGCAGAGGACAAGTTAAAATCAGATCAAATAATCCGGAAGAGCATCCAACGATACAGCTGAATTACCTATCTACCCCTGAAGACGAACAAGTTGCCGTAGAAGGACTCAGATTTACAAGACAAATCATGCAGGCGAAGGCTCTGAAAAAGTTTGATCCGATCGAATTGAAGCCTGGACTAGAAATACAAACCGACACGCAACTACTCGACGCAGCGAGAGACCTTGGAACTACAATTTTCCATCCAGTTGGGACTTGTAAAATGGGTTCTGACAGAATGGCAGTTGTAAACGATCGCTTGGAGGTTAGTGGAGTAGCCAACCTTCGCGTAATAGACGCGTCAATCATGCCTAGAATCACCTCCGGTAACACAAATGCCCCTACAGTAATGATCGCGGAAAAGGGCGCCAAATTCATACTTGAGAAATTTGCTGTCTAAATCACCCTTAGTTTGTCCGAATATCACTATTTGTGCGACATAAAGCACAGAAAAAGAGATGAAGTATTTGCATTGTGGCCGCTGAGTTGGCAACCTAGCGTTTTCGAATAGATTCAGTTGGGGCGAAATAATGAAAAAACTTATTACTCTCGTTTTATCTATGTGCCTGCTAGGTGCATTCTCTACGAGCACAGTCAGTGCAGAGTTGGAGCAAATAGGGACCTTTGATTTTCCTACCTCGGCATCAGGTGAAGCTCAGCGGCATTTCACGCTAGGAGTTGGCTACTTACACAGCTTCGGCTGGAAGCAAGCCCGGACGGAATTTCGTAAGGCTCAGGAAATTGACCCTGACTTTGCACTTGCATATTGGGGAGAATCTTTAACCTACAATCATCCATTAATTCCAGTGTTGCAGGATCCTGATTCTCCGCAGGAAACACTTAACCGACTTGGCTCTACTTCTGAAGAGCGCCTTTCGAAGGCACCAACTAATAGAGAGAAAGGTTTCGTTCGAGCGGCTGAAGCATTTGCCTTCACAGAGGGCTCGTTGGGGGACAAAAGACTAGCGTGGATGTATGCGATGCTAGACCTCTATGAAGATTTTCCGCAAGATCGCGAGGTTGCAGCGTTCACAGCAGTAGCGATGCTAAGCGGAGCTACAGTTTCACGAGACAATCGAGTGCTGAATAATTTTCTTACAGAATCAGGAACGGAAATCAGCATGCAAGCCGGAGCCATGGCGATGGATCTCTTTAGAGAAAATCCGAATCATCCGGGCGCGGCACACTATATCATTCACTCCTTTGATCACCCAACATACGCACCTTTAGCTCTCTCAGCTGCTGAAAAGTACGCGAGCATAGCACCAGCCGTATCCCATGCTCGTCATATGCCTACCCACATTTTTATTCAGCATGGCATGTGGGATAGAGTAGCCGAATGGAATGATTCAGCTTTCCTTGCCGGCTGGGATCTATGGGAACCAGGTGACGCTGCCGGAGACCAAAACCATTCTTCTGACTGGGGTCAGTATGGAGACCTTCAGCGCGGCAACTTTGACCGCTCTGAAATGTGGATCGAGAGGGCAAGTGATGTACTACAAAACAATCCAGGTGACGGTAGGTCTACTGGGACTCTCAAAACCATGAAGGCCCGACATATTATTGAGACTGAAAACTGGGAAACTTATGAGTTAAGCGATGCACTGAATGCTGATGAATTATTAGCACTTGGTCTCAGTGCTGCAAACTTGGGGGAACTTGAGCTTGCTCAAGCTGTAGCAGACAGGCTTTCAACGCTTGCGTCTAATAGTCCGAATAATACAACTCTTAATTTAATTAGCATGGAGATAAACGCGCTAACGATGTTCAAGAAAGGCCAGGAGAATGCGGCTATCGATATGCTGATGAACGCAGTATCCATTGCTGAGAATCAATCCCCGCCAAGAGGCGCAGCTAGCCCATTAAAACCGGTCCATGAACTTGCTGGAGATATTTTGCTAGCAATGGGTAGTCATAGTGAAGCGGCTGAACTTTATGAAACGTCGCTGGGAAGAATGGCAAATCGACCTCGAGCTCTTTTGGGAGCTGCTAGGAGTTATGCTGGCCTGAGTGACGAATACAACGCTCGACAGAAGTTCCAAGCTTTTTATTCCCTTTGGAAGGACTCTGATATTGCCGCGGTAGCCGAGGCAGAAAATTATCTAGGTCTATAGTTAGAGGAGTAGAGCCATGTCGGATGAAAAACTTGGGAAAGTAGCGGGTAATGGACTTATCAGCCGAAGGCACCTACTCAAAGTTGGAGCCTCTGGGGCTGGACTTGCTCTGTCTGCAGGGGCCCTTGGCGCTGATCAAGGATTAAGTTTTCAAATTCCGACATGGTCGCGTCAGCCCGGCCCGGGGGCAACCGCCTATGGCGCGCGCTCACCCTTCGCTGACGATCTGCAAAGACTAGCCGCTCAACCAAACCCAACTTACCCCGGTGGCGGCTCGTCTCGCTCTCCCTTACAACACTTACAGGGCACCATCACGCCAAATAGCCTACACTTTGAAAGACATCACGCCGGTGTTCCAAATATCGACCCTTCACAACACATGCTAGTAATCAATGGGCTCGTCAGACAGCCACTTGCTTTTCGTTATGAGGACTTATTGAAGTACCAGATGGTGAGCCGCATTCACTTCTTGGAATGTTCTGGCAATAGCGGAGCACTCCTGCGTGGAGAAATTGGGGGTTCTGCACAGAGCCTGCACGGTCTAGTGTCATGCGCAGAGTGGACAGGCATTCCTTTATCCACCCTACTGGATGAAGCAGGCGTTCTACCCGAAGCGGCATGGGTCGCAGCGGTCGGAGCAGATGCCGCAAGCATGGGTCGATCAATACCTCTGACAAAAGCACTTGATGATGTGATGGTGGCGCTCTATCAAAATGGTGAAGCGGTAAGGCCGGGCCAAGGCTACCCGATGCGCTTGTTCTGTCCGGGTTGGGAGGGCAATGTGAGCGTTAAGTGGTTGACGCAAATTAAGGTCACACAAGAACCAGCTCAATTTCGTGACGAAACAAGTAAATATACAGATACCCTGCAAAATAGATCGAGTTATCAATTCACCTTCCCGATGGGCACGAAGTCGCTTATCACCTCACCATCCGGTGAGATGACTCTTAACCAACCCGGAATCTACCAAATTACGGGAATAGCTTGGAGCGGCCGAGGAAGTATACGGCAGGTCGAGGTTAGTGCAGACGGGGGAAAGACCTGGGCGGAAGCGGCAATTCAAGGTCATCAGTTGGATAGGGCTTTAACACGTTTCACCATTCCGTGGGAGTGGAATGGAGGAGACGCCATCTTGCAAAGCCGCGCAACAGATAGCCGTGGGAGCATTCAGCCAACTCGCAGTGACGTAATCGCGAGCAGAGGTACACTGAGTTTCTACCATAATCCATGCATACAGAGTTGGCAGGTAGGCCCAGCAGGAGAGGTCAGAAACGTCTATGTTTAAGGAATTTCTTTGCTCGGTTTTCTTTCTTATCTTAGCCCATGTACCTTTAATAGCGAATTCCCAAGAATCTGTGAGGTTAGGGATACCAGTAACTGAAGAGGACCTTTTGGAATTTGATCTAATTGCCCCTCCGGATGGCTCAGGATTTCCTCCTGGAGGCGGGACCGCTCAAGAAGGAAAGCAAATCTATGATGTCAACTGCGCTGTTTGTCACGGCGCTGGCGGAGAAGGTACCTCGGGGAACACTGTGATTGTTGGAGGAGACATGCAATCCGAAGGACCTCCTCTGAGAACAGTTGGGAGCTACTGGCCTTACGCAAGTACATTATTTGATTTCATAAGAAGAGCCATGCCAGCAACTGCTCCTAAGTCCTTAACTAACGAGCAGGTCTATCAAGTGACCGCATACGTCCTTTTTATGAATGGTATAGTTGAAGAAGGCACTCAAATTAATGGAGACACTATCCGGGAAATTGAGATGCCGAACGCCAACGGATTCATCGACCGAAGTCATATTCAATAAATCCTTCAGTGTCAAAATTCAGTAGAACGCCTCCTTGATGAACATCTGCTAAATTTCTTGAATAAACCTCAGATTGCGAACCTGCAACAATTTGAAACCTTGGGTTGTAGTCCTCCATAAAATACATACCATTCCTCTCCGTCTATATTTGCAGCAAGATTAATGAAGCATTTATTATTTCAACGCTGGGCGATATGCGCCCTTCTCACCGTGTTCATAAGCATTGCGTGTCAAGCTGCAGATGGAGAGTTCTTAATTCCTCGAATTGATGGGCAGCCAACACTATCCGACTTTGCAGGCATGCAACCGAGCACTTCACTAGCGAAATCGATGAACAAAGCTGGAAACTTTGTTCAACGTGAGCCCTACCCTGGGGAACCTTCAGCTCAGCATACTGAAGCATACATCGGATACGATGACGAAAGCCTCTATGTTGTTTTCTTGGCTTTTGATGAGAGTCCTGAACTCATAAGATCTAACATGGCCGCGCGCGAAAACATTGGTCAGGATGATCACGTCGGATTCATGGTCGACACCTTTAACAATCAACGATCTGCTTTCGCCTTTTACTCTAACTCGCGAGGAATCCAACTGGATATGAGATGGGCTGAGGGCTCGGGAAGACGCGCGGGGTTTGACCGAACATTTGATGCGGTGTGGTTCAGCGAAGGAGAGCTCACGGATCAGGGCTATATGGTCTTGATAACCGTACCAATGAAAAGTCTGCGTTTTAATGAGTCTGATGAGCAATTGTGGCGGGTTCAATTTAATAGACAGACAACTCGATACGGTGAGCAATCATTTTGGCCCGAGTATTCAATAAATGTAGAGGGGAGGTTAAATCAAGCTGCCCTAATGCCAGGGATCAAAGATGTATCTTCAGGTAATAATTACCAGGTTATACCTTTCTTTTTCGCAAGAGAGTTAGATGCGTTAGACACCTCAGCAATCGGTGGTCCTAAATTCGATCGTTCTTCTGAGCAAGAGGTAGGCGTCGATGCAAAGTTTGTATTCAATGACAGTTGGGCTCTCGATCTAACCCTCAACCCAGACTTTAGTCAAATTGAATCTGACCAGCCCCAGGTCACCGTGAATGAAAGGTTTGAAGTGCAGTTTCCGGAGCGGCGGCCTTTTTTTATCGAAAACGCTAACTTCTTCTCGACCGACTCGAATTTGGTATTTACGCGCAGAATAGTCGATCCGGAGGGTGGTATCCGTCTCACAGGCCGAGAGGGTGATTATGGTTTTGGAGGTATTCTAATCAATGATGCTGCACCTGGCCTCAATAGAGAGGCCGATGACCCACTCAACGGTGAAAAAGCAAATATCGCGATAATTAGGGGTTTCAAAGATTTTGGAAATCAAAATCGTGCGGGATTTTTAGCTACTGAGCGACAACTAGGAGACGGTTTCAACAGAGTGTTAAGTCTAGACAGCAGAATCAAATTCACTGACAACTGGTTTACCCAAATGCAGGTGATCGGAACCGAAAGCGAACCTTCTATTGGGGGAGACGTGACGACAGGTTATCAGAGAAATGTTATGTTCAATCGAGAGGGGAGAACTTATAGGAATCATAGCCACTGTATTGAGACTACTTCGGATTTCAAAGCGGAACTCGGCTTTCAAAACCGATACTTCAGACCAAACACATCCGGATGTCATCAGTCCTCCACTATCAACTTCTATCCGGAAAATTCAGCCGTTAATAGGTGGAACATGAACGGCTTTGGTGTTTATTTAGAGGACATGGAGGGCACAAGAATTTATTCAGAATTGGGCCCGCGATTCGATGTTCGTTTTGAAACAACGGGCATTAATGCTCGTTGGACCGACTATACTGAGATGGTACAGCCAGGCCAATTCCCTGGGGTCAATAGAATAATGTCGTATGACTATGACAATTGGCAAATAGGATTTGATAACAACTCATTAGAGTCACTGCAGATCAAAGCTAATTATCGTAAGGGAACCACCCTAAACTTGGTTCCCCAAATAGGCGCTCTTCCCTCCGTAGCCGACACAAGTAGAATCGACCTTAATATTCTTTTGAGACCAACCACACAACTCAGTATCGCTAACACTTATTTCCTAACCCAACTCGACACCCTTGGTGGACAAAAAGTTTTTTCAAATGAAATTTTTCGGTCAAACTGGAACTACCAATTCACGAGAGAGCTGTCTTTAAGATTTATTGCACAGTATGACAAAACTGAAGCCGGGCCTGCCACAAGACTTGAGAACGACGAGAATTTAAACTTTGACGTTTTGCTTAGATATGTCATTAACCCCTGGTCGTCCTTCTATATTGGGTACAACTCGAACCAGAGTAACTTTGATATTGTCGACTTTGAGGATGAAAGAGAGCTGATTACCGCCGATGAACTAAGAAATGATGGCGATCAGTTTTTTGTAAAATTCTCCTACCTTTTCCAGCGTTAAGGATAAAGTTTCCTGCCTTTTACAGACTCCACCGAATGAGTTAATTTACGGGAACTGAATTTAGTTCTTAAATCCTTTAAATAAAAACAACTAAACGGATCCCAAATATGGCAGGACTTCTATCTAAAGAGCGCATCATTGCCCCAAGCGACTATAACCGCTGGCGTGTGCCACTGGCGTCTGTTGCAATCCATTTATGCATAGGGTCGGTATACGCCTGGAGCATCTACAACCCTCCTCTCACTCGGATTCAAGGGGTTGTTGCGAGCTCTGCGGATGACTGGAGCCTAAGTGCAGTCGTTTGGGTGTTCACTGTTGCAATTGTCTCTCTGGGCCTAGCTGCGGCGTTTGCGGGAAAATGGTTAGAGGAAGCTGGACCGCGAAAAGTAGGCGTGGTTGCGGCTGTATGCTGGGGAGGGGGCTACCTAGTAGGCGCCATCGGAATCCTAACTCACCAGCTATGGTTGCTATATCTCGGTTACGGCGTGATAGGTGGCTGTGGCCTTGGAATGGGTTATGTCTCTCCGGTAAGCACCTTAATTCGTTGGTTTCCTGATAGACGTGGTATGGCAACTGGAATGGCTATCATGGGGTTCGGCGGCGGCGCGATGATAGGAACGCCCATGAAGGAGTTCTTTATAAGAATGTTTTACCGAGCACCTGATTACCTTGGAACAGTTTCCGAGGTAAGTCTTGTAACGGAGGCTGGCAGAAGGTTTGCAGAGGTCAGTGGAACACTGCGTGAAGTGGTAGTAATTGGAGCCGCAGAGGTCAGAGAAATGACTGTGCCCGGACCTGAGGGAGTTTATCTCGTTAATACTGGAGCAACTGGGGTAGCTGAAACATTTTTGGTTATCGGACTTATTTATCTCCTAGTGATGCTCATCGCCGCTTTCTCTTATCGTATACCTGCCGAAGGTTGGAAACCTGCAGGATGGACTGAACCGAACAATGAAAAACGAGGAACTCTGATCTCGAGCCACAATGTTCATCTCGATGAGGCATTAAAGACCCGTCAATTCTATCAGCTATGGATAGTTCTGTGCTTTAACGTTACTGCTGGGATAGGTGTCTTAGGAGTAGCTCGGACAATGATAACTGAAATTTTTGGTTCCTCCCTACCCCACATTGTAGATACCGCTTTCGCCGCAACTTATGTGGTTATGATTAGCGCGTTCAATATGGTTGGGAGGTTTATCTGGGCTAGCGCGTCAGATTATATAGGTAGGAGGAATACCTACTGGATATTTTTCTTGCTCGGCATTGTTCTGTATCTTTCCATACCATTCTCAGCTCAACAAGTTAGCGCAAGCCCATCAGTTGTCTGGTTAGTATATTTCTATGCAGCGACCATGATTATTTTCACTATGTACGGTGGTGGTTTTGCCACCATACCAGCATATCTTGCTGATATTTTCGGCACTAAATACGTTGGCGGGATTCACGGCAGACTTCTTACTGCTTGGAGTACAGCCGGGGTCCTCGGTCCATTAGCCATCACTTCACTTCGCCAAAACTCAGTGAACACCGCAATTGACGATTTAGTCTCTCGAGTTGAGCCTTCGGCATTCCAGGCACAATTTGGCGCCGGAATTGATCAGATAGAAGCCCTAGTGGCATCCAATACGGTTAATATCGCTCGTTTGATGGAAATTGCACCACCTGGCACTCCTGATCCAACTAGCGGCCTATATAACTCGACGATGCTGCTCATGGCCGCTCTGCTTGCAATTGCCTTGGTAAGCAACGCACTCATGCGGCCCGTCGATCCGAAGCATCATTTGAATGAATGAGTTAACCGTCTTATTTGTCTAAAAGGTCCGAAATTTCACCATCTTTTGGAAATCTCCCTGACCGGTGCTTTGAAAAAACAGTTTCACCGTTTAGTTTTACGTCAAATATGCCTCCTAACCCAGGCGTCAATTCAGGAACTATGCCAGTCGCGGTTCTCACCTCTTCCGACACACGGTCGGCATCTGGTCTGTAATTTCACGCCATACAAAAAACAATTTCTATATCCATCTTTTCACCCTCCCCAAGATAAGTCCTTGTGAACGTCACAGTTGTTGGATCAACGCAGTGCTGAACTTATTATTCGTTTTCATGTAAAATCGAGCAATAAAACTATAGCCTTTTCTCTTGGAAGCTGTCTATGCAAGGCAAAAAGAATAAAACTATCTGGCCAGTTTGCCTGATGCTGTCTTTAACCGCTCCTATTTTCGCTCAGGAGTCCGCTGAGACATGGTATGAAGAAGGCAGAGCAGTTGTCGAACGCAATCTTTCATACCGTTATCCTAATATAGAGGTTCCATTTGCTAAAAACGTGATCCTTTTTGTCGGAGATGGAATGGGTGTTTCAACTGTCACTGCAGCCAGGATATTAGAAGGCCAACTCAACGGTAAATTCGGTGAGGAAAATGAGCTTTTCTTTGAAACTTTTCCGAACGTCGCTCTCTCAAAAACATACAATACCGATGCGCAAGTCCCCGACTCAGCAGGAACAATGTCCGCAATGGTCACCGGAATAAAAACTGATCGCGGAGTATTAAGTGTTAATCAGCAAGTAACAAGGAGCAACTGTAACTCCTCTCTGGGAAATGAAGTGCCTACCTTCTTGGAAATAGCCGAGCAAAAAGGCATGTCCACAGGGATAGTCAGTACGGCCAGGATTACGCATGCAACACCCGCAGCTAATTATGCTCATTCCGTCGAGCGCGACCACGAGGATGATCGGGATGTGACTCGTCTTACAGATCCCGAAAACTGCAGGGATATTGCAGCACAACTAATCGAGTTAAGTGCAAACATTCCTAGTAGCGATGGCTTAGAAGTAGCGTTAGGCGGAGGTAGGAGAAGTTTTTTACAAAGAGTGGATGGAGCTGATCCGGAAACGGGAGACCAAGGAGAGAGGCTCGATGGTCGCAATTTGACTCAAGAGTGGCTAGATGCTCATCAAAATAGTGCTTACGTATGGAATAAACGCGATTTTGAAAATATAGACATTAATGCGACCGATCACCTTCTTGGATTGTTTCAGCCGTCCCATATGCAATATGCCTATGACAATCAATCGGACATAGGGGGTGAACCGACCCTAAGCGAGATGACTTCAAAGGCCATTGACTTACTTAGTAAAAATGACAAAGGGTTCTATTTGAATGTTGAAGGCGGTCGCATCGATCATGCTCACCATGCCTTAAATCCCTTTAGGGCACTGATGGATACCATCGAGTTTTCAAAAGCGGTTAAAACTGCTTTTGAAAAAGTGGATCTGTCAGAGACACTAATAATTGTTACCGCGGATCATAGCCACACTTTAACAATCGCGGGTTATCCGGGTCGTGGTAACCCTATTCTGGGTAAAGTTAGTGCCGGCAATGAACCAAGGCTGGCATCCGATGGACTACCCTATACGACTCTCGGTTACATCAATGGAAGGGGACAGCGTACCGACCTGACTGATGTGGATACCGCTAACGAAGGTTACCGTTCGGAAGCTCTTATCCCTCTGTCCAGCGAGACTCACGGGGGAGAGGACGTTCCCATCTACGCAGTGGGAGCGGGTTCCGATTTAGTGAGGGGCGTTATGGAACAACACGTCATATTTCATGTCATGATGGAAGCATCCAGAATGACGGATCGTGACTAGCCTAAAATAAATTGAATTAGGATAAACCGTTTTTGTACTTCGCTACCGGGTAATTTCGTTTAACGTCTTATCGAAAATACTTATGGCTTTTTCGAGTTCTGGTTCCGCGACATTTAGTGGCGGCAATAAACGCACCATGTTAGCTCCAGATTGTCCGACTAAAAGGTTATTATTTCTCAAACTGAATGCTAGATCTGCACAAGGTATCTTGCATTTTACTCCAATCATCAATCCTAGTCCGTGCACCGAATCCAGAAAATCATGATGCCTTAATTGGAGTCGTTTTAACTCTTTATTTAGATAGCTACCTTTCTCGATCACTTTTGTTAGCGTCCCGTCCTCCAAAAGTAAATCCATTACTGCATTTCCAACTGCTGTTGCCAGAGGATTTCCGCCGAACGTGCTCCCATGAGTACCCACCACCATCGAACCACCAACCTCCTTGGTAGTGAGGCAAGCTCCAATAGGGAATCCTCCTCCCAGCCCTTTTGCAAGAGCCATAACATCAGGATTCAAACCATAATGCTGGTGAGCAAAAAGATGTCCTGTTCTTCCAATGCCGCACTGAACTTCATCAAAAAACAACAGAACACCTCGTTCATCGCACAGCTTTCTTATACTTGATAGAAACTCATGGGTAATAGGGCGAATACCACCCTCGCCTTGCACTGGCTCTAAAATAATCCCCGCGGTGCAATCATCAACCGCTATCTCAAGTGCCTCGTAATTTCCCCATTCAACTTGGTCAAAACCTTGATCACCCGGCACAAAATTTTGCATGTGTGACTTGTTCCCTGCTGCCGCCACAGTCGCTATTGTTCTTCCATGAAAGCTATCGGAAAACCCAATAATCCTTGTGCGCTTTGGGTTACCACTGGCTGCATGGTAGCCCCTAATCGCTTTTAATCCCGCTTCAACCGCCTCAGCACCAGAATTTGCAAAAAAGACACTGTCGGCAAAGCTATGTTTTACAAGGCGTTCCGCCAATGACTCAGCGGCAGGAATTCTGAACAGATTTGACACGTGCCAAAGCTTGTCGGCTTGGTTCTTTAAGGCATTATTCAAATAAGGATGAGAGTGACCGAAACTAGTTACAGCGATACCAGATAAGAAATCTAAGTAAGAACCTCCATCCTCAGAAAACAACTCACTTCCAATGCCATGAGTAAAAACTAAATCCTCCGGCGGGCTGTAGTTGGGCCAAAGCGATTGTCTCGCATTGAGGGATGCCCTCTCCTCAGCAATTTTATCTTTCACAGGTTACTCCACTGATACATCGTTAACTTAATGCTTTTTACTAGTTTTCCTCTGTTAAACTAGTTTTGTAGGTCTCTGATAAGAACGCGACTGAAATTATAGTCAATATCGATGCTAAAGCCATGTACATCGCGACCCAAAAAACTGAATACTCGGCTCGAAGAAAGGTTGCAATGGCCGGAGCAAACGCTCCTCCTACGATAGCACCGAGTTGATAGCCCAAAGATGCTCCTGAGTAACGAACTTCAGTTGAAAATAGTTCAGTAAAGAAGGCAGCTTGTGGGCCATACATCATTCCAACAAAACAAAGCCCCGCACTGATCCCCAGAACGCTCAACCAGAAGTTTCCAGTCGAGACGAGAGGGAAGAGAGCAAAGGCTGATATGCCAGTTAGTGCCGCTCCCAAAATGAATATGCCTCGCCTTCCATGCCTGTCCGAATAGGCTGAGGCCCAAAATTGGACCACTATCATTAACGCTGAAGCTATCAAGACAGCAACAAGAACTGTATCACGACTCATCCCTCCTCCAGTGGGATCACTCCCATACGCTAGGATAAAGCTAATCAAAATATAGAAATTTACCTGAACGGAGAGGAATGCCCCGGCCGCAAGTGCGATTCTTTTGGGATACTTTGCAATGGCTTCTAGTACTGGGGATCGACGAGTCGAAGATTCTGTGACATTGTTTTCTAAACGATTCTTTCTCGCGGCTTCCAGTTCCCTGAATGCCTCTGTATCTTCAACATTAAGCTGAATATACATGGAAATTCCAATTAGAATAACACTCAAAATGAAAGGTATACGCCAACCCCATGCCTGAAAAAACTCCTCTGATACTAATGAACTAATGATTATAAAGGCCAGGTTCGCCAGTATGACTCCCACTGGCGCTCCAGCTTGAGCATAGGCACCATAATAGCCTCGCCTATCTGAAGGTGCACTTTCGGTCACTAACAACATTGCCCCACCCCATTGGCCGCCTATTGCGAGCCCTTGTATGAAACGCAAGACTGTTAACAAAATTGGTGCGGCAATGCCTATAGTTGCATAGGTTGGCATCAACCCAATAAGTGTTGATGCTACTCCCATCAACATTAAAGCAATCACTAAGGTTTTTTTCCTTCCTATCCGGTCTCCGAAATGCCCAAACAAAATTCCGCCTATTGGTCTTGCTATAAAACCAAAAGCAAAAGTTCCAAAAGATAAAATCAGCCCCATGGTAGGGTCTGAATCAGGGAAAAATACCGCGGGGAAAACCAAAGCGGCAGCCGTGGCATAAAGGAAAAAGTCATACCACTCTATACTTGTCCCAGCCAGAGCAGTGATAGCGACCTTCCTCATATTTGACTTTAGCTGTTCATCATCTTTATGTGAATCTGTAGGATTTGATTGTTCTGCCATATATCCCCCAAAAGTTTTTTCTAGTTCTTTTACGGAAGCATATCAAGAATAGGGTAGAATCTTTACCGATATCGAAAATTTTCAGATCTTAATCCAATTATGTTGATCTACATATTAGCCCGTTACTTTCATTTCTTTGCAGTTTTTGGCGTCATAGCAACCTTAGTCATTGAGAACATTGCTATAAAACCCTCAATCACTCAAGAAGATGCTATTAACCTTGCAAAGGTAAATATCGTTTTTAATGTCAGTTCGATTCTCACTTTTCTCGTCGGATTTACACTTTGGCTTTGGATAGGAAAACCCAGTGATTTCTACACAGAGAACCCCTTGTTTGTGACAAAAATAATCATTTTCACGTTCATCCTAGTCGCCGGGCTGGTTACCACAGTTTTCTTCAGGAGCCACAGAAATAGAATCAGTGAAATAATAGCAGTACCACCAATCATTATTTTTTTCCTTAGACTACAATTAGCTCTCTTTGTAATGGTTATGATCCTCGCATTTTTTGTAGCCAGAGGGGTTGGTCTTGGGTATTAAGCTTATTAGCTACTTGCATTAACTAAGGATGAGAACCCTCTGAATTAAATTTGAGCTTGCCGAGTGTAGTAATACCCAGGTAGTTGTCTAATTTTTAAATACAGCAACACCTTAAATTCTTGGTTTTAAAAATTCGTTTCCTGCAGATGTATCTCTAAATCAACGTACAGAATTTCTTGTTTATTTGATTTGATATTGCAAGTGTTTTTGCACCGTTAACCAATATTCTGATAATCTTAAATGTGAGAAATTCGAGAAGAGAGGCGAGACAGACTAATGTCGAAAAAAGAAGCCGCAAAACTTAATCAGCTTTATGGAAGTGATCCAATCGCTGCTGACGCAAAGTTCTGGGGAAGGCAAGCTTACAAAACGTCTCGTAGGGGTTTTCTGCAAAATGCAGGTCTAGTTTCACTCTCTACGGCACTTGGTTTGACTATTCCGTTTGCGAGGTTTATGCCTGCGGGTCTCATTCCTGCAGCCTTTGCTGCTGAAAGTGCACCCGATATGATCGAAGGCAAAGACGGCCTGATAATTCTTAACGACAGGCCGGTCAACGCGGAAACGCCAGCTCACTTATTGGATGCAGCTGTTACTCCCAACAGACACATGTTTATAAGAAACAACGGTATCCCGCCTGAAAGTGTTGATCCAGAGAATTGGAGACTAGAGATTGGGGGTGAGTCATGTGTCACGCCTACCACCTTTTCAATAAGGGATCTAAGAGAGAGGTTCGAAGAGGTTACTTTGCAACTGCAGTTAGAGTGCGGCGGTAACGGTCGGAGCGAATTCGTGCCTGCGGCAAGTGGGAATCAGTGGACGACAGGGGCTATAGGCTGTCCTAAATTCACTGGCGTGAGGCTAAGGGACGTACTCAATTATTGTGGTGTAGCCAGAGATGCGGTTTATGTTGGATATTACGGCGCTGACACACACACTAGCGGAAACCCGGATGTTGATCCTATTTCTCGAGGTGTACCAATTAGTAAGGCTATGGAAAGAGAATCTCTAATTGCATGGTCTATGAATGATGAAGAAATACCCTTGCAGAACGGTTTCCCTCTTCGCCTGATCTGCGCTGGCTGGCCAGGTTCAGTCTCGGGTAAATGGCTAAATCGACTAGTTATACGCAACCAGGTGCACGATGGCGAAAAAATGGCTGCCCCATCTTACTCGGTTCCGAACAAAAGTGTCGCCCCTGGCAGCAGGGTTCCAAATGCAGACATGCAAATCATCGAATCTATGCCCGTCAAATCACTGATAACCTTCCCGCAGTCGGGCGTCAATCATGATTACCGACAAAGAATGCCAGTAAGAGGCCATGCCTGGGCAGGCGACGATCAAACTAGTGGTGTGTTCCTGTCAATTGACTTCGGAGCCACTTGGATACCAACTGCTGTAGGCTCAGCTTCAAATCGTCTTTCTTGGCAGAACTTTGAGTCTTGGGTCCAGTTCCCAGAACCAGGTTATTATGAAATATGGGCTCGAGCAATGGATAACATGGGTCGCTCGCAGCCAATGGTTGTTCCCGGATGGAATCCTCGAGGTTACTTAAACAATGCCTGCCACAGAGTGGCGGTGCAAGCCACTTAAAAATATGACAAAGAGATTATTCCCAGCGATAATAACTCTTGGATTAGCAGCGGCTTTTCTAACCGACCTTTCCGTAGCACAAATAGAGACACCTGATTCTTCAAGTTTGATTGTTGCCGATGGATGGAAAGACGTACAAGCAAATTGCACAGAGTGCCACTCGTCACTATTGATCACACAAAATTCAGGTAACAAAGCGGTATGGGAGAGTCGCATTCGATGGATGCAGGACACACAGGGGCTTCAAATTCTAGCTTCGGATATAGAAGAGTCGATTCTGAATTATCTCGCCACCAATTACGGCGCAAAAACTTTTTCGAGAAGAGCACCACTTAACATTGAATTAATGCCAGAAAACCCCTATCAATCTGAGGAATAAGAATCTACGCGTTTCGAAAACCACGATCGCTGGGTGACTAAGAAGTTAGTTTATGCAAGATTCACAGGCTCCAACTTTCCTCCAATCCTTAGTATGTTTCGGAGGGGTTATATTAATTGTTATCGCGGGTTTGCTACGATTTGAAATTAGCTTACACAGCCTATTGGTTATTGCACTTATATGGGTCGCTGGTCATTCTTACTGGCTGGGTCTCTCTTATCAAAAGATAAAATCTTCGATGATTTCCGGCATTGAAAAAGGCCTCGGTGCCATTTTTATATTTTTCTTGATCGGCATACTTGTTGCCTCCTTAATAGAAGGCGGGACAATCGGAGCGCTAATTTATTATGGCCTAGACATACTCCATCCAAACTTTTTCCTGCCCGCGGGGCTGGTTTTGTGCAGTTTGATGTCTCTGGCGACAGGAACTGCATGGGGAACTATTGCCACACTAGGTGTCGTGCTAATGGGCTTGGGTCAAGCTCTCGGAATGTCGCCCGCACTTGTAGCCGGTATGGTGGTCTCGGGATCAAGCTTTGGAGACAAAATGTCTCCCGTCTCGGACACCACTAATCTCGCGGCGATGAGCGCTGACACTGATCTGTACTCACATATTCGATCCATGATGTACAGCACCGTTCCGACCTACTTAATCTGTGTGCTAATTTTTACAATTATTGGTTTTTACTTTGCCACTGAGACAATTTCAGATCAGGAGATATTTCGACTTCGCGAACTTTTAGGAGTCGAATTCCTTATCAACCCGCTAACTTTATTACCTCTGTTTGTTTTGCTCACATTAAGTATTAATCGAACCCCAGCAGAGGCAAGCATGCTTGCTAGTGTCGCAGCGGCCGTGATACTTGCGGTATTAATTCAAGAACGATCCCTAGTCGATGTTCTTAACAGCTTACACACTGGATACGTCTCCGACACAGGTAATGAGCAACTTGACTCACTGCTGACAAGAGGAGGAATCACAAGCATGATGTGGACGATGTCTCTTGCTTTGATTGCGCTGTCACTCGGCGGAATACTCGACCATTCGGGCTTTGTACAAGTGCTTTTGAAAGGTATTTTAGAGCGAATACACCGAGCTGCCACTTTAATGACGGCAACAATTAGTGCGGGCATTGTCGGGAACATGAGTATGGGTGAAGGCTATCTATCCATTATATTCGGAGGACAAATTTTCAAAGAATCTTATAAGGAGAGCGGGCTAGAAAATCATATGCTATCAAGATGTTTAGAAGAAGGAGCAACTCTTAGCACATCGCTCATACCCTGGACAACCTCTGGCGCCTTTATCACAGGAGTTCTAAGCATTTCGCCTTTAGAATTTGCGCCGTGGACGTTCTTTAATTATTTAAATCCTTTGTTATCCATCGGGCTGGCTTATATGGGATTCGGAATTTTTCGAAAGACCCAGATACCTGCCAAAAACTAACGGTAAGAACCTTTTTAATCGAAATCCTCACTCTAAGTTTTATACAAGAATCAAACTAGGGAAATTCTTTGGGGAAAATTCCACGCCACTTTATCGTTAAACGCGCCAAGCCAAGCACCATATTTGTCAGCAGGCGAAGAAACGCTGGCATGTTCACCCTGTAGATGTCTAGCAGCAAAGCGCACCTCCATTCCTTGGTCGTATTGTGAGCACTATGAGCATATGTATCATCCCAAAGTAAGCTTTCACCACTACCTAAACGATAGTCCTTATCCTCAATAGTAAGAACAACACCCGGCCTACCCTCAGCATCTAAGGGAACGTCGATGCCCAAGTAGAAACGAGTAATGCCTCTAAAAGGCCCAGTGTGTGTGGGGACTCGTTTTCCAGGTGCTAGAAATGAGAGAGAGGCTGATTTTACATTTGGGTTTGAGCGAACGAGTTTCGCCAACGTTGGGCACTTTTCCATATTCTCTATAATATCCAGGCCATATGCTCGAACAACGAGCATACGCCACTCCTTTTCCCCATGAGCTGAGAGCTTATGTTGTTCTGGCATTAAATCGTGAAAGCGAGGGATATTCTTAACATTATCAATCAGAAGTTTCGCCTCGTCTTGTATCTTTGTCCAGTTATCAACGAAAATAAAAGCTTGGGGGAAAAAGTCCTTTGAGTCCAACACAGCTGGAGTTTTAACAAAACTATTGTAAATTTTTGCTAAGGTAACTCTAGCAATGTCATACGTTATAGACATGGGAACCCAACTACTTAACTAAATTTATATGTTTTGATTAAAATTTTGCAATTATGCTCACCAATTTATTGGGACAGCAAGGTACGATATACTTATAGTGCGTTCGAAGACAGAAACCATTTTCACTAGTTTAATAAATCAAGTACTTGACGCAAACCCCGTCAATCAATCTGATCACCTTGCTACTAGTGCTATCTTTACAACACATCACAGATAGCTCCGGCATGAGGCTAAACAAAAATGACAAAATACATATTGGCGATTGATCAAGGAACAACCAGCAGTCGGGCCTTGCTTTTTGATCTCGATGGAAAACCTGTGGCTATAAAACAAGAAGAATTTCAGCAACACTTTCCGGCAGATGGTTGGGTTGAACACGACGCTTCTGAAATTTGGGACACCACACTCCGAAGTTGCAGATCGGTCCTGGCAGAGCTCAACACAACTTGGAAAAACATTGTCTCTATAGGAATAACAAATCAACGAGAGACTTCAGTTGTATGGGATAGACAAACCGGTGAACCTCTCTATAGAGCAATCGTTTGGCAGGATAGACGAACAGCGACTCTTTGCAATTCATTGCAAGATAGGCATGCAGACGAAATTCAACAAAAAACGGGATTACTATTAGACCCCTACTTCTCAGCAACTAAATTTAAGTGGCTTTTAGAAAATGTTCCCGACGCAAGAAAAAAAGCAGATGCGGGACAGCTCGCCATCGGGACCATTGACACATATTTACTGTGGAAATTAACAAATGGTAAAAGCTATTACACTGATATCACCAATGCTTCTAGAACTATGCTATTTAACATTAAAGAGCAATCATGGGATATAGATTTACTCAAACTTTTTGAAATACCCCAACATATTCTTCCAGAGATAAAAGACTGCGGAGCTGATTATGGTTGTACCGACAAATCAATTCTCGGAGGCGCGATACCGATTTCAGGCGTAATGGGCGACCAACAAGCAGCCGCGTTTGGTCAATGCTGCTTTGAAGAAGGTGAAGCAAAAAGCACTTATGGGACGGGTGGATTTCTGCTCTTAAATACCGGGACAAATGTTGTCTATTCTTCAAATCGTCTGTTATCAACTATCGCCTATCGATTGGATGGTGACACGTATTATGCTATCGAGGGTAGCATCTTTATGGCCGGAGCGACTATACAGTGGCTTCGAGACAAGTTACAAATAATTCAGAATGCAAACGAATCAGAAGGACTTGCAAGACAGGTTCCTGAAGACCTTAGTGTATACTTAGTTCCGGCTTTTACTGGGTTGGGAGCACCGTATTGGGATCCGAGAGCAAGAGCGGCATTGTATGGTATGACGCGTGATACCGGCATCCCAGAAATCGTCACAGCCGGCCTGATGTCGATCGTTTATCAAACCAAAGAATTAATAGATGCTATTTCAGCTGATGGCGCCAAGCTGTCTCAGCTCCGAGTCGATGGAGGATTGTCAGCAAATAACTTTGTGATTGAACGACTGGCAGATCTTCTAAACTGCAAGGTACACAGACCTAAAATAACTGAAACTACGGCGCTTGGCGCCGCCTACGTGGCAGGTCTTCAATCGGGAGTGTTTTCTTCGTTGGATGAAATCAAGGGAAAATGGCAAAAGGACGTGACATTCGAACCCACAAAAGATGAAACCTGGCGAAAAACACAATATACCGGATGGAAAACAGCAGTAAGAAGAACTATATCCTAGGAGAAATTTCGTGGAATTACATTTAATTCGTCACGGTCAAACGAATTGGAATGAAGAGCGTCGAGCTCAGGGACAAAGTGACTCTCAGCTTACAAAAGCGGGAGAGGAACAAGCACTCGCGCTAGGTAAAAAAATTTACCACATAAAATTTGACAAAATATTCTGCAGCTCTTCTCTTCGAACTAGACAAACTGCAGAACTTATCTTCCCAGATGCGCTATCGGATATTGAATATCTAGACTCTTTAAGAGAAATATTCCTAGGTCCATGGGAAGGTCAATTATACAGGGACATAGAAGTCACAAACCCCGATTCACACAAACATTTTTGGGAAAAGCCACACTTATTCGATTTAAGGGGAGCCGAAAGTTTTTATCAGCTTCAAAAAAGAGCAATAAGCACTGTCCAAAGAATTGCGGAGAATTTTACCTCAAAAAAAGTGGTGATAGTCAGTCATGGTGCTCTCATCAAATCCTTGCTTTGTGACGCAGAAAAAAAATCTATTAAAGAATTATGGAGCCCACCCCGCATGCATAACTGTGCCCATAGCATCATCCTATATAAGAAAGAGACACCCGGGCAAATTCTTCAATACGCTGATGTCCCTTATGAACAACTAAGGCGATAGTCGATAAAGCTTATAGGGCTTCAGTTATGTTATGATCAGTCTTGAATTCATCGAGAAATTTTGACGGTTTACTAAGTTTGAAAAACAAAAGGTATATGCGCCTTTATGGCCTTGTTGTCTTAGTAGTTTTGGTGTTTTGCCAACTCAGCGGCTTTTGGGTCAACAATAGCATCCCACAGAATACATCTGTTGAGATTAGCAATTTCCTTTATTTGACACACATTCGAAATTTCGGCGGAATTTTTGGCCTGGCTCAGAATATGGGCTGGTTATTTGGGCTGATAAGCCTTTTTCTGTTAGTTGGTGTTTCAGCGTATTTGTGGACACAGTCCTCCGTTCAAAGGTATGAGTATGTTTGCTTTGGTTTTATCGTGGGAGGTGGGCTAAGCAATGTCTTAGATAGACTCATCTACGGTAGTGTAATTGATTTTATTGACGTTCAGAATATTCCGCTCTGGAACTATATTTTTAATACAGCCGACTTAATGATTCATATTGGAATTTGGCCTATGCTAATTTTAAGCCTAACGATATCAAAAAATTCCAGCAACTAAAGTTTTTAAAGCATCCCGAGTTATCCATAAACAGTTACCGTCTGTTATTCTTAGGATCTGCAGAATTACATGAAACATTTGTTTTAACCTTTAACTCGAAACTAAAACGGTAGATCACATGACCAAAGAGAGGTTTAGCGGAGTATTGGCACCTGTAGTCACACCCTTCAAGAAAGATCTCAGTCCAGATACAGAACGATTTCTAAATCTTTGCCGGTGGATTGTATCCCAGAAAGCAAATCTTGCTGTTTTCGGGACAAACAGTGAGGCTAATTCGCTATCAGTAAAAGAAAAAATTAACCTACTCGAGAAGCTATTATCTTCTGGAATTTCAGGCGATTCTCTTATGCCTGGCACAGGATGTTGTTCAATTAGTGAAACGGTCGAGCTGACGAAACTTGCTGTATCTTTGGGATGCCGCGGGGTTCTTATGCTCCCGCCATTTTATTACAAAGGGGTCACGGACGAAGGTCTTTTCAACTATTTCTCAGAAGTAATAGAGCGCGTAAACCATGAGCACCTATCCATATACTTGTACCACATACCTCCTATTTCACAGATACCGCTCTCGAGCACTTTAGTGAATCAATTAGTCAGCAAATACCCCGAGGTCGTTGCTGGAATCAAGGACAGCTCGGGAGACTGGAACCAAACTGAATCCTTCCATAAGTTGAATCTACCTAATTTTCGTATTTTTTGTGGCTCAGAGAGCTTTCTTCTCAAGAATATGCAAGCTGGCGGTGCAGGATGTATTTCAGCGACCGCCAATGTTAATCCCCTGGCGATAAACGAGCTTTTCAAAAACTGGGCCCACCCAGATGCTGAGTTGCAGCAAAGCAGAGTTAACAAAATCAGAAATATCTTTCAGCGCTATCCAATGATACCGGCTTTAAAGGAGGCTATAGCGCTCCACAGCAGAGATAAAGAATGGTCTAGAGTTCGCGCTCCGCTTATTCCGATCTCTAAAAATCAGTCTGATGCATTGAGAGACGAACTTAAGGCCGCGAGTTTTGTAATGGATGAGCTGTTTGATACGCAATAATTTGTTGATGCTGGTTATGCAACATCTCGTAACTTTTTGGGCGTAGACATTGCTCATTCCTTCCGGTAGCCTCAATGTCATGATGTATCCGCCTAGGCGGTTTTAATAATCATTTAAGTAACTGATTTTATTGAATTTAATTATATGAAAATTTGACTGGATATAGTAAAATTGCACACTGAATACTAAATGAATTTGATATAGATCTTTATAAATGGGGCGACAAATGACAGTACAACTGAATATATCGAAAGCCATCAAACAATTGTCCTTTCTGGGGCTGGTGTTCAGCGGGGCAGCAACTACTCTAGTTGCACAAGATAGTGTTGAGTGGACTACCTTAGGTAATGACTATGGGAATACTCGTTACACTGCATCCCAAGAAATTACTTCTGAGAATTTTAGTGATTTAGAGGTAGTTTGGGAGTGGGACGGAGCGAGCCTGGGCGCCGCCAGCGGAAGATCCACCCCAAGCTACATCAATGGAACACTTTACACGGTCGCTGGATCTCGTCGGCATGTGGTAGCCATTGACCCAAAGACTGGTGAAACAATATGGAGCTACAGACTTCCAAATACTGGACGCTGGGAGTACTCCATGCGAGCAGATTATGGAAAGGGAATTGGCTATTCAGAGGTAAATGGGAAAGGGGTCGTGTATATGATCACGCCCGGCTTTTTCCTGACCGCTCTTGACGCCGAGACGGGCGCTCCACTCGAAGGATTTGGGCAACCAGTTCCAATTGATGGTTTCCCTGAGACTGGCATCGTTGATCTCCTTGCAGACCTTGGCCACCCATTCGACCCTTACGAAGGTATTCCTCTCGAAACTGGATATATCACTGGGTCGTCGCCACCAATTGTAGTAAATGATACAGTGATTGTCGGCAACTCAGCTGAGCAAGGCTACAATCAATCCCGAATCGAAAACATTCCAGGAGATATTCTCGCCTATGACAAAAGCACTGGCGAATTTAAGTGGAAATTTAATGTGATTCCAAAGCCGGGTGAGTACGGACACGAGACATGGGAGAATGACGCATGGGAATGGACTGGTGACGTTTCATCCTGGGCCCCGATCTCAGCAGATATTGAAAACGATCTAGTTTATATACCCACGAATGGTGCAACTATAGACTACTACGGGGGTTTTAGACCCGGGGATAACCTATTTGGAACTAGCCTGATTGCCCTAAGAGCAAGTACTGGAGAGAGAGCTTGGCACTTCCAAACTGTGCATCATGACATTTGGAATTATGACAACCCTATGGCTCCTGTGCTTCTAGACTTGAACGTACCGGGACAAGGGGAGGTTCCGGCAGTTATGCAAGTAACAAAACAAAGTTTCGTATATGCATTCAATCGTTTAACAGGCGAGCCAATCTGGCCAATAATCGAACGGCCAGTTCCTCAGTCAACAGTTCCGGGTGAGGTGCTATCTGAAACCCAACCATTTCCAACCAAACCTCCTGCATTCGATATTCAAGGTGTCTCCATAGATGACTTGATAGATTGGACTCCTGAGATACGTCAGCAAGCAATCAATGCTTTTGCAGATTATCAGATGGGACCATTATTCAATCCACCTATCCAGCGCGGTCACGAATCTGGTAAAAGGGCTGCGATGTTCTGTCCAGGTGGCGGAGGTGGTGCGAATATAACCTCGCCTTCGGTAGCTGATCCGAACACGGGGTATCTTTTCGTTTCATCTAGGTCTGCATGCAGTCCAATACTCTTAGTGCCAGGAGAAGAAGCCGACTTGCAATATGCCCTTCCTACCGGCACGACATATGCGCAGTACGCAAGTGGCCCGGGAGCCGGAGCACCACGACATCCTCAGGGAATACCACTTTTTAAACCACCGTTCAGTCGCATAACTGCGATAGATATGAATACAGGAGAACACGCTTGGGTAATACCTACCGGTGAAACCCCAGCCCGAGTGCAAGAAGTGATTGACGAAAACAATCTGGATATTTCCAATACTGGAACGGGCGCACTTGTACCCATGGTTGTTACACCCAGCATGCTAGTTTATTCAGACACTAGAACCGATGGAACGCCAATGCTTTATGCGGTTGACAAAAACACAGGTGAAACTGTGGGATCTATCGAAGTACCCGATCGAAGTCGTTACGGTATGAGTTCATGGACCCACGACGGACACCAGTACATAATGTTACAGACGGGTTCTAAGCTTACGGCTGTAGCATTACCTGCCGCGAAACCTGCGGAGACTGGATATCACTAAATAATGCTAGAGTAAAAGAAAACCCTAAAAACAATATAATGCCCGGCTGCCGAAAGGTGGCTGGGCATTTTATTTTCTGACTGAACTCACATTCGACTTTTTAGTTGTCAATCCCACGCCAAAAAGAATCAAAATAAAACCAAATACCATGTTGAACGTGATGATTTCTGACAAAAAAATACTACCCCAAAGAATCGAAAACACTGGGATCAAATAAGTCGTCATTATGGCTCGACTTGTGCCTACCCGATCCACCAAACGATAGAACATAATAAAACCAAAACCCGTACAAATAACACCTAAAGCAAAAACACTCCACCAAATATTTCCCTTCGGAAGTACCTCTGGTTGTCCCAGAAAAGCAAACGGTAGCAAGACTAAAGTCGAAAAGAAAAGTCCACCTGTAGTAATTGTCAGACCCGACACTCCCCTCAAATTATTCGCCGTCAAATTGATCGCTATCCCATATAACGAGCAAGCAAATAGAGCTGACGGTATTGCTAATAATTCCGACGATCCGAGACTTTCTCTGGGGTTAAACATGAGAGCAACCACACCTAAGAATCCGAGCATTAATCCCAGAAAGCCACCCTTGGATAATTTCTCTCCATAATGAGCATAAGCCACAACCGCAGTGAACATAGGAACAGTTGCATTAATGATGGAGAGAAGACCCGCTCCAATATACAGTGAAGAATATGCGAAGAAACAAAAAGGTATAGCCATATTCATCAGGCTTACTATAGCTATCATCTTCCAATTAGATTTGAATTCCTTAAATTTATCCAGGAGTAACACTATCGGTAATAGAACTATGAGGCCGCTCAGAACTCTCATCTCTATTAAAAAAACAGGGCCAAACTCTGGTGTTGCCAACCGCAAGAACAGAAACGAAGATCCCCAAATAGCAGAGAGGATTATTAATTCAAAAAACGCTTTCAAACTGACACTTTGCATAAATAGTTGAAAAATTTAAGACTAAAAAAAACCCGACTACTCTTCAGAGATCGGGCTTTATTGAAATACTAACAAGCTTTTCTATCTAATCTTCTTCTGTAATCTCTGCGCCATCACTATCAATATCGGAGTCTTCCCGCTTTGGTCTATCTACTAATTCTACGTAGGCCATAGGTGCCTTATCTCCTGTCCTTTCACCACACTTTAGAATTCGTATATAGCCTCCTGGCCTTTCAGCATAGCGAGGCCCAAGCTCTGAAAATAACTTTCCAACCATTTCTTTATTTCGTGTTCGATCAAAGGCAAGTCTTCGATTTGCCAACGAATCTTTCTTCGCAAGCGTAATTAATGGCTCCGCGACTGTCCGTAGTTCCTTTGCCTTAACAAGAGTCGTTTTAATAATCTCATGTTCGAACAAAGAAGAGGCCATATTCCTAAACATAGCTGTTCTATGAGGACTGTTTCGGTTTAGTTGACGGCCACTCTGTCTGTGTCTCATAAAAATTTACCCCAAATTTCTGTTAGGCAGCACGATCATCAGTTTTCAGACTAGAAGGCGGCCAGTTCTCCAAACGCAAGCCTAATGAAAGCCCTCGCGTAGCCAAAACATCTTTTATCTCTGTCAAAGATTTCTTACCAAGGTTAGGTGTCTTCAGTAGCTCCACCTCCGTTCGCTGAATCAAGTCTCCTATGTAGTAGATGTCCTCTGCTTTTAAGCAATTAGCTGAACGAACCGTAAGTTCAAGGTCATCAACTGGACGGAGAAGAATCGGATCTATCTCATCCTCTCGTTCCTCTGGCTCCGCAATAATCTCACTCTGAAGATCAACGAATACACTAAGTTGATGCTGAAGAATTGTAGCAGCGCGCCTAATTGCTTCTTCTGGTTCAATGGAGCCATTTGTCTCAAGATCAATAATAAGTTTATCTAAGTCAGTTCGTTGCTCCACACGAGCATTCTCAACAGAGTAGGAAACTCGAATTACAGGACTATAAGAAGCATCAAGCACTAATTTGCCCACTGAGCGAGTTTCGTCATCCTTCTGTAAACGATTATCTGCCGGTGAGTAGCCTCTCCCTTTGCGAACAGTAAGCCTCATGTTGAGCTCCCCATTGTTATTTAGATTTGCAATAACATGGTCAGGGTTCACAATCTCAACGTCATGATCCTCTTGGATATCAGCTGCTGTTACTGGGCCTGGACCCTTTTTGGAAATATGCAAGATCGCTTCATCTCTTTCGTTTAAAACAACTGCTACACCCTTGAGATTGAGCAATATCTCAATAACATCTTCTCCAACACCCTCAATTGTGCTGTACTCATGAACTACTCCATCAATTTCGACTTCTTCAATCGCGCACCCAGGCATAGAGGAAAGCAAAATACGCCTCAAGGCATTTCCGAGAGTATGTCCAAAACCCCTCTCTAATGGTTCTAATACTACTTTGGAGTGGCAGTTATCGTATTCATCAACTTGAATTACTTGTGGAGTAAGAAAGTCTGATAAAGATATTTGCATGTGACCTATCCTTTAATATTTTTGGTTGCTACTTCGAGTACAGTTCGACAATCAAGTTTTCATTAATCTCTGAGGGGAGATCCATACGATCCGGTTTGCGAGTAAACTCGCCCTCCATTTTTGACGTATTGACCGAGACCCAATCAACTTCAGAACGTTGAGCAGATAATTCCAACGCAGATTTGACTCTCAGCTGTTGCTTTGATTTCTCTCGTATACCAACTACATCACCTGCTGCAACTTGATAGGACGGAATGTTGACAACATCACCATTCACACAAATTGACTTGTGAGAGACTAGTTGACGCGCCTCCGCTCTAGTCGAGCCAAAACCCATCCGATACACTACGTTGTCGAGTCGACATTCTAATAGCCGGAGTAAGTTTTCACCGGTAGCACCCTTAAGTCTCGCAGCTTCCTTGTAGTAGCCTCGGAATTGCTTCTCTAAAACGCCATAGGTGCGCTTTACCTTTTGCTTTTCTCTAAGCTGAACACCGTAGTCTGATAAACGACCTCTCCGCTGACCATGTTGGCCCGGATTAGTGTCGGTCTTGCATTTACTATCGATAGGTCGAACACCACTTTTTAGAAAAAGATCTGTTCCCTCACGACGAGCTAGCTTGCATTTAGGGCCTAGATAACGGGCCATAATTTATCTCCCATTTACACGCGACGCTTCTTTGGTGGTCGGCAACCATTATGTGGAATCGGTGTGACATCAGTGATGTTGCTGACTTTCAATCCGCAGGTATTTAAAGCTCGAACTGCAGACTCACGTCCAGGGCCAGGACCATTAACTTTTACATCTAAATTTTGCAGGCCATACAATTCCATAGCTTGCTTACCAGCCTTTTCCGCAGCAACCTGAGCAGCGAAAGGTGTACTTTTCCTTGACCCTCTAAACCCAGATCCCCCGGCGGTCGCCCAAGAAAGAGCGTTTCCCTGCCTGTCTGTGATTGTAATAATGGTGTTGTTAAAAGAGGCATGAATAAACGCAATACCATCTATTACACTGTTACGCACTTTCTTCTTTGTAGTTTTTGGTGTGGCCATCTAAATACCTTTTATACTCTATTTCACATACTATTTTCTGATTGGTTTTTTTGGACCTTTTCGAGTCCGCGCGTTAGTTTTTGTTCTCTGCCCTCGCACTGGTAACGAACGTCTATGCCTTATACCTCGATTACAACCAAGGTCCATAAGTCTTTTAATGTTCATGCTAACTTCGCGACGAAGGTCTCCCTCTGTAGTAAGTTTAGCTACTTCTGACCTTATCAAATCCAACTGCTCTGTATTGAGCTCGGAAACCTTAACCGAGGGCTCGATACCGCTAGCCATACAAATATTTTGAGCAGCTGTAGGGCCAATTCCATACACGTAACGTAAGGATATGACAATGTGTTTATCATCTGGGATGTTGACTCCGGCAATACGCGCCATACATTTAACTCCGTTGTTTTAGCCCTGTCGTTGCTTATGTCGTGGTTCAGAACTACAAATGACTCGCACTGATCCGTTCCTTCTAATTACTTTACAGTTGCGGCATATCTTCTTTACAGAAGTTCTAACTTTCATTTTTCACTCCTAATGACAGACAACACCTATTAAATTCCAGTTCTGCCATAATTACCTAACTTTGACTTTTTCATTAATGAATCGTACTGATGCGACATAAGATGAGATTGCACTTGAGACCAAAAATCCATAGTCACCACAACAGAAATCAATAACGCCGTTCCTCCAAGGTTAAAAGGAACATTAGCCATCATCTGCATAAAATTAGGAAGCAAGCATACGAGTGTTATGTATATCGCACCAAACATCGTCAAACGCGTAATAACTCCGTCGATATACTTCGCCGTTTGTTCTCCAGGCCGTATTCCGGGGATAAACGCGCCTGAACGTTTTAAATTTTCAGCCACATCTCTTGGATTAAAAACCAATGCTGTGTAAAAAAAACAAAAGAATATAATCATCGCGCTAAAGATTATGATATACAAAGGCTGCCCTGGACCGATCAGTAAAGCAAGGTCCTGTAACCATTCGGCTCCCTCAGACTGACCGAACCACTGACCAAGAGACGCGGGGAAAAGTAGTATGCTACTTGCAAAAATCGCTGGTATAACGCCCGCCATGTTAATTTTAAGAGGCAAATGACTTGCTTGCGCTTGATACATCTTACGCCCTTGTTGCCTTTTCGCATAGTTGACCGTAATACGGCGCTGAGCTCGCTCTACGTAAACTATGCCAGCAACAACACCTATGGCGATTAATCCAACAATTAGTAATAAAACACCGCTAATCTGTCCCTCATAAGCTTGGGTGAGGGATGAGCCAACAGCGGCTGGAAAGAGAGCAACAATTCCCGCAAAAATCAGCATGGAGATACCGTTACCAATTCCTTTTTCTGTTATCTGCTCACCTAGCCACATCAAAAACATAGCACCAGTTACTAAAGAAATTATAGCGGTTAAGTTAAAGGCTAGTCCGGGGTTATAAGCAATAGGGGCAAGCAGGCCAACAGTCATACCAGTCCCCTGAACAGTTGCAAGTGCGAGGGCACCATAACGTGTATATTGAGTAATTTTTCGGCGCCCCGATTCTCCTTCTTTCTTTAATTGATCAAGTTGAGGACTAACCGCCGTGAGAAGTTGCATGATAATGGATGCCGAAATATATGGCATGATGCCTAAAGCAACTATACTCATCCTCTCTAAAGCACCACCCGAAAACATGTTGAACAGACCTGCGAACGTGCCTTCATTTTGCTCAAAGAAAGCTTGCAATTGCAAAGGATCAATACCTGGGACAGGGATATGTGTACCAATCCTATAGACGAAAATAGCAAACAAAAGAAATAATAACCGCGACTTAAGTTCACCCAAGCCCGCACCTATGTTTTCCGGATTAATGTTTGGTTTATTTGCCATTATCTCAATTTACTTTATCCAGAAATTTATACTTAATAATTTTTTGGGTCATCTGATTACCGCATTAGTCTTTTTGTTCTTCGGGCTTTGTTATATCTTGTTGCTTTTTTGCCTTAGAGCCTTTCGATGGATTTTCTGTCTTAACATCAAGAACCTCGCCGCCAGCCCGCTCAATTGAATCTCTTGCCCCTTTGGAAACCGACAAGCCTTGAACAGTCAATTTTTTTTTGACTTCTCCAGATAGCATGATCTTTACTCGTTTAGTTCCTGCCGTAATGACGCCAGATTTTTTTAGGGTCTCTAGAGATACAATGCCGTCTTGAATTTTATTCAATTCGGAAGTCCTTACCTCCGAAGTCACCAATCCAATACGAGAGGTAAAGCCATATTTAGGTAACCGCATCTGCAATGGCATCTGACCGCCTTCAAACCCTGGTTTGACAGTACCACCACTCCGTGATTTTTGTCCCTTGTGGCCAGTTCCACACGTTTTACCCCAACCACTAGCTACACCACGGCCGACTCTTTTTTTTATCTTGGTGCTGCCGGGAGCTGGACTTAATTCATTCAACTGCATAACTATCCCTCACTCTCTACAGTTAACATATAGTTAACTTTATGTATCATCCCACGCACAGAAGGAGTATCTTCAACTTCAACTAATTGATGCATACGACGCAATCCTAGGCCCCTTAAGCACAATTTATGCTTAGGCAGGGCACCTATCGGACTCTTTGTTAAAGTGACTTTCACAGTCTTTTTTTTAGCCATATAATTCTACTTTAATTAGTGATCTTTCTTTTGTTATGAACCCACTCAGGTAAATTTTACCCAGCTACTTCTTCAAGCGCTTTACCTCTTTTAGCGGCCACATCGTCAGGTGATCTCATATCCCTTAAGCCTTTGAAAGTAGCTTGAACTACATTCACGGGATTAGTTGAGCCGTAACACTTAGTAAGAACGTTTTGAACTCCCGCTAGCTCTAATATCGCTCGCATAGCTCCTCCAGCAATCACTCCCGTACCTTCTGAGGCGGGCTGCATGTAAACCTTTGACGCTCCATGCCTTGATCTAATGGGATATTGCAGAGTGTGTCCGTCAAGGCTTACCGTTATCATATTGCGTCTGGCACTTTCCATTGCTTTTTGAATTGCCAATGGGACTTCTCTAGCTTTGCCCCTACCAAAACCGACTTTTCCGTTGCCATCACCCACCGCTGTGAGTGCGGTAAAACCAAAAATTCGACCACCCTTGACCACTTTCGCCACTCGGTTAACTTGTATAAGTTTCTCTTGCAGACCTTCTTCGTTTTTATTTGGCTCGTCTTTAAATGCCATAACTTAATTCCTTAGAACTTTAACCCGCTTTCTCGAGCTGCCTCTGCTAATGCCTTTACACGACCGTGATAGGCGTAACCCGATCTATCGAAAGCAACTCTGTCTATCCCAGCTTCTATCGATCGCTTAGCGATAAGTTTTCCCACCGTGCTCGCAGCTTCAACATTGCCTGTCTTGTTCTTTCTATTCTCTTTCTCCACTGTTGAGGCGCAAGCGATAATGCGATCACCTTGCTCAGAAATAATTTGCGCATAAATATGGCGAGGAGTTCTATACACACATAAGCGCTTCATTCGAAGTTGATTTATTTTTGACCGCGTCCGCTTGGCTCGTCTTAAGCGGGCTGACTTCTTCACATTCATCATTTACTCCTACTTTTTCTTAGCCTCTTTCCTGTATACCCGCTCATCGGAATAACGAATGCCTTTACCTTTATATGGCTCTGGTGGACGAAAATCTCTGAGTTCTGCCGCCACTTGCCCCACCAGCTGTTTATCTACTCCGGCAATGACTATTTCTGTTTGAGAAGGAGTTTCAGCGGTGATTCCCTCCGGTAGTCTATAATCTATAGGGTGCGAGTAACCTACGGTTAAATTGACTGACTTACCAGAAGCCTTTGCTCGGTAACCCACTCCCTGGAGTTCTAATTTCTTTTGATATCCCTCTGAAACCCCTACTACCATGTTATTAATCAAGGCCCGAAATGTGCCAGCCATAGCTCCCGATTCTCGCGAATCATCCTTCCCAGAGACTTTTAAATTCTCGTCATTCCGTTCCACATTGACTAAATGATGCAACGCAAGGTTTAAACTTCCTTTACTTCCTTTGACTGCGATACTTGATTCGCTCACTGTGGCCTCTACGCCTTTAGGAAGCATTACTGGAACATTCGAAATTCTAGACATTTTTAATCACTCTAAACCATCACTTGAATCAAAAAACTGTGCACAAAACTTCACCACCAACGCCAGCAGAACGAGCTTGCTTTTCTGTCATTAATCCCTGACTAGTCGTTACGATAGCAACTCCTAAACCAGCTCGGTTCTCAGGTAAGCTATCTTTGCCTTGATAGTTACGAAGCCCTGGCCGACTAACTCGCTTGATTTCCTCTATCACCGGCTTACCATTGAAATATTTGAGATCAAGATTAATCATCGGTTTTCCATCCGTCTCGGTTACTGCGAATCCGCTAATGTAACCCTCATCTTGAAGTACTTTACTTATCTCTACCTTGATCTTTGATGATGGGCAAGTGACACCGGGCATAGACGCCATTTGGGCATTTCGAATTCGAGTTAGAAAATCTGCTATCGGGTCTGACATGCTCATAAAATAGAAACTCCGATTACCAACTTGCCTTTGTTAAACCAGGTATGTCTCCACGCATGGCAGCTTCGCGTAACTTGTTTCGACAGAGCCCAAATTTGCGATATACCCCATGAGGTCTACCAGTTATAAGACACCGACGCTGGCGCCGACACGGACTTGCATCCCGCGGTAATTTTTGTAACTTGACTTGCGCCGCCCATCTTTCTTCCTCTGAAGAATTTGAATCCTTCAACACAGCTCTCAAACTATTGCGCTTATTCGCGTACTTTTCCGCAGTGCGCATTCTTTTATTTTCTCTGGCTATCATTGACGCTTTAGCCATGTCATATATCCTCTCTATCTTGTTTAGAGTCCTGATCTGTCGACGACCCAATCTTTTTGTTCTCTCGTGAGTCTTCTTCTGAATCTACCGACATACCTTTGAATGGAAAACGAAGAGCGCTCAGCAAAGCCCTGCCCTCATCATCATTGCTAGCTGTGGTAGTAATTGCGATATCTAAACCTCGTAACTTATCTATCTTATCGTATTCAATTTCCGGGAAGATTATTTGCTCGTTGACTCCCATCGCAAAGTTTCCGCGACCATCAAAGGATTTAGGACTTAAACCACGGAAATCTCTTATTCGAGGAATCGCTATGTTTACTAATCTCTCTAAAAATTCATACATGCGTTCTCCACGAAGAGTAACCTTGCAACCAATTGGCCACCCATCTCGAATTTTAAATCCTGCTATACTTTTACGAGCTTTTGTTACTACCACTTTTTGACCACTAATGGATGCAAGATCGTTAGTTGCATTCTCGAGTATTTTTTTATCCGCTACGGCTTCGCCTAAACCCATATTTAAGACAACTTTAGTGACCTTTGGCACACGCATCGTATTGCCAAAACCCAATTGCTGAGCCAACTCCGGCACAACCTTCTCTTTGTAATACTCTTTTAACTGGGCCATAACCGTGTTCCTTAATCTACAGACTCATTATTTGATGAGAAAACGCGCTTTTTCAAACCATCATCACCTAATTGAATCTTAACTTTATCCGCGGCATTTTTCTCAGGATTGAAAATCGCTACATTTGAGATATGGATTGCCGCCTCTTTTTCAATAATTCCACCAGGCTGTCCCAAGTTGGGATTAGGCTTTGTATGTCTTTTCACCATATTCACACCACTTACGATTACACGATCCCCAGCTATCTGGGAGATAGTGCCGCGCTTCCCTTTATCCTTTCCCGCTAGAACAATAATTTCGTCATCTCGTCTTAGCTTTTGCATTCTATTTCTTCTTTATAGTTTAATCTTTCTTATGAAAATAAATTCTGTAAATCGTTATAAAACTTCAGGTGCAAGTGAAATAATTCTCATAAATTTCTCTGTTCTTAACTCTCTTGTAACAGGTCCAAATACTCGAGTGCCTATCGGAGCCTCCTGATTATTGAGCAAAATTGCCGCATTATCGTCGAATCTAATTAAAGAGCCATCACTGCGACGAACGCCTTTCTTTGTTCTTACAACCAATGCCGATAATACCTCTCCCTTTTTAACTTTTCCGCGAGGAATCGCCTCTTTAACCGTTACTTTGATTACATCTCCGATACGAGCATACCTGCGGTGCGAGCCGCCGAGAACCTTTATGCACATTACGCGCCTAGCTCCGCTGTTATCAGCAACATCTAAGTAAGACTGCACTTGAATCATTAAAACACTCCATCTTGTGCTCTATAAAAGGCACAAAATTTCTTAACTATTTTATAATTGTGTCGCTCTCTCATCGATGGAAACCAAGGCCCAACTTTTTGTTTTCGAAATTGGCTTCACTTCCTTGATAGTAACCTCATCACCCAGCGAACATTCATTGTTTGCATCGTGCGCATGGATTTTTGTAGATCTCTTAATAATTTTCCCATATACGGGATGTTTAACTCTGCGCTCAATTAGAACGGTAATTGACTTATCCATACCGTTACTCACCACTTTACCAGTGGCAGTCCTTGCACTTTTGCTTGTGTTATCCTGCACGTCTGTTTCCGACATTTTTAAGCTTCACTCTCTCGCTGCGTTGTCTCTAAATTTTTCTTCTCAGTGATTATTGTTTTCACACGAGCAATATCCCTGCGAATTGAACCAATTAAATGCACCTGCGCTAACTGTCCTGCACTGTTTTGCATACGATAGTTAAATTGGTCTTTATAGAGCTCGACCAAACTTTCTTGCAATTCTTCTACCGACTTCTCTCGCAATTCTTCTGCACTCATTACATTAGTGTCCTTTTAACAAAGCTCGTTTCAAACGGTAACTTTGCTGAGGCAAGTGAAAATGCCTCCCGCGCAAGCTCTTCATCCACGCCTTCAATTTCAAACATAATCCGGCCAGGCTGAATTTGCGCTACCCAATATTCAACAGACCCCTTCCCTTTTCCTTGACGAACTTCCAAAGGTTTTTGAGTTATCGGTTTGTCTGGGAAGACACGAATCCAGATTTTACCTCCACGCTTTACGCGCCTTGTCATTGCTCTTCGAGCAGCTTCAATTTGACGTGCTGTTAATCTACCTCTAGTAACAGCTTTTAATCCATATTCGCCAAAATCAACTTTGCTACCACGATGCGAAAGTCCTCTATTTCTTCCTTTCATCATCTTTCGGAATTTTGTTCGCTTAGGTTGTAACACAGTTCATTCCTCAAATTTTTACATCTAATTTGCAGACTGGGCCGTCTTGGGCAAAATCGCTTCTTCAAGATCTAATATTTCACCCTTAAAAATCCACACTTTTACACCAATTATTCCATAGGTTGTGGATGCTTCAGAAGTTGCGTAATCGATATTAGCTCTGAGAGTATGTAATGGTACTCGTCCCTCTCGATACCATTCTGAACGAGCTATTTCGGCTCCTCCAAGACGTCCTCCAACCTGAACCTTGATACCTTCCGCACCTTGACGCATTGCATTTTGGACCGCCCGCTTCATCGCACGCCGAAACATAACTCTTCGCTCAAGTTGCTGAGCAACACTATCCGCCACGAGCTGCGCTTCCAAATCAGGTTTTCTGATTTCCTCAATGTTAATCTGCACTGGGATGCCCATCTTCTTAGTTAAAATGGTCCTTAATTTTTCGACATCCTCTCCTTTTTTACCTATGACTATGCCAGGCCTAGCGGTATAAACTGTAACTTTCGCAGTTTTTGCCGGGCGCTCTATATCAACCCGAGCTACTGACGCGTTTGCCAGCCGCTTCTTTACGAATTCACGCACCTGAAGATCGACGAGTAGATTTTTTGCATATTCTTCGCCTTCGGCGTACCAAACCGAGGTATGTTTCTTGACTATGCCAAGACGTATACCTATTGGATGTACTTTTTGACCCATCCGAATCTCCTAGTTGTCAGCAACTGTGATTGATATGTGACAAGAACGTTTGAGGATTCTATCAGCACGCCCTTTAGCTCTGGGCATAATGCGTTTCATTGTCATACCCTCATCTACACAAATTTCTGATATTTTAAGCTCATCTACATCAGCACCTTCGTTATGTTCAGCATTGGCAATAGCTGAATTCAAAAGCTTTCTAATTACATCAGCACCTTTTTTTGTGCTGTAAGTAAGTAAATCTATAGCCTCCTCAACCTGTCTTCCTCGGACCTGATCTGCCACCAATCTTGCTTTTTGGGCCGAAAGGCGCGCACCCCTTATTTTTGCTTGTACTTGCATATATTCTCCTAACGGGCCTTTTTATCAGCAGAATGCCCGCGATAGGTACGTGTTTGCGCAAATTCACCAAGTTTATGTCCAACCATATCCTCAGTTATAAATACCGGAACATGCTGTCTACCATTATGGACAGCTATGGTTAGGCCAAGCATTTCTGGAGAAACCATTGATCGACGAGACCAAGTCTTTATGGGCCTTTTATCCTTATTCTCTGACGCAACCTGTACCTTCTTCAATAAGTGAAGATCGATAAATGGTCCTTTTTTTAATGAACGTGGCACAAATAATATCCTCTATCAAATCTCGCTATTTACGACTCGCATTTCTGCGGCGGACAATCATATTGTCAGTTCGTTTATTTGTTCGAGTTTTAAATCCCTTAGATGGCACACCCCATGGAGAAACCGGATGTCTACCTCCAGAGGTCCTCCCCTCTCCTCCTCCATGAGGGTGATCTACAGGGTTCATCGCTACGCCCCGAACCGTCGGTCGAACACCGCGCCAACGTTTCGCGCCTGCCTTCCCCAAAGATCTCAACGAGTGCTCGGAATTAGAAACTTCTCCTAAAGTAGCTCTACAATCACTCGGGACTTTTCTCATTTCTCCAGACCGCAACCTCAAAGTAGCGTAATCACCTTCCCTAGCGACTAGTTGAAGGGAAGTTCCGGCACTACGAGCTATTTGAGCGCCTTTTCCAGGTTTCATTTCCAAACAATGTACCGTGCTGCCTAAAGGAATATTTCTCAGTGGCAAGCAATTTCCTGTCTTTATTGGAGCTTCCTCGCCAGATTGAAGAACAGCGCCCGCGTCTACTTTTGCCGGCGCTACGATGTAGCGACGTTCCCCATCAGCGTAAAGCAGTAAAGCTATATTAGCTGAACGATTAGGATCATATTCAAGTCTCTCGACTCTCGCCGGAATGCCGTCCTTATCTCTGCGAAAATCTATTTTGCGATACTTTTGCTTATGTCCACCACCTTGATGTCTCCTAGTAATTCTACCTTTATTATTTCTACCTCCAGTTTTAGTTTTCGCTGAAGTCAAAGGAGCATGAGGTTCCCCTTTATGTAAATCTGGATGAACCACTTTTACGACAAAACGCCGGCCAGGAGATGTTGGCTTACACTTAACTACTGGCATAATTATTTCCTACCACTATGATTGACCCATGTCAGAAAAATCAATTTCGTGTCCTTGATCAAGCCTCACATAGGCTTTTTTCCAATTAGGACGTCGACGCATTTTTCCTAACGAGTTTCGTTTAACTTTACCTTTGACATTAAGAACCTGAAGTTCAACAACGCTAACATTAAACAACTGCTCAACTGCACTTTTTATCTCAGATTTCGTCGCATCTCTTGCTACTTTAAAAGCATATTGATTTGCTAACTCGCCTATAAGAGCCGACTTCTCAGAAACATGCGGAGCAATCAATATGCTGTACATTCTTTCATTATTCACGCAAGCATCTCCTCTACCTTTTTTAACGCAGGTACAGTTATCAATACTTTCTCAAAGTCGATCAAACTTACGGGATCTAACCCATTGGAATCTAAAACGTTGACTTTATGAAGATTGCGAGCTGCAAGGTACAAATTCCGTTCGACCTGATCAGTAACAATCAGTACATTGCTTAAATCAAATTCGCCTAACTTAGCTAGTAGCTCTTTAGTTTTATGCGATTCGACTGAAAATTCACTAACTACGATTAGTCGGCCTTGGCGAATAAGTTCCGAGAGAATACATTGCATAGCGCCGCGATACATTTTCTTATTCAATTTTTTGCTATGGTCTTGAGGCTTTGCAGCAAAAGTTACACCACCAGAACGCCAAATCGGGCTCCTTATAGTTCCTGCTCTGGCTCTACCGGTACCTTTTTGTCTCCAAGGCTTTCTGCCGCCTCCCCTGACCTCTGAGCGATTCTTCTGCTTCACTGAACCTTGTCGTGCGCCTGCCAGAAAAGTAACTACAGTCTGATGCACTAATGGTTCATTAAAATCACGCCCAAACGCCTCATCAGAAAGTGAGATCTTCTCGCTACCTCCTTTTTCCCCAGGTGTTGCTAAAGGTAATTCCATAGACTAATCACCTCTCGCTTTTACAGCAGGCTTTACGATTAAATCAGCGCCCGTTGCACCGGGAACTGCACCTTTAATAAGTAAAAGATTATTCTCTGAATCAACACGAACTACTTCTAACGACTGCAAAGTTTTCCGGACAGCTCCCATCTGACCAGCCATCTTTTTTCCTTTCCAGACTTTACCTGGCGTTTGACATTGACCTATAGACCCAGGCGCACGATGCGATATTGAGTTGCCGTGAGTCGCATCCTGCATGCGAAAGTTATGGCGTTTAACTCCTCCCTGAAAACCCTTCCCTTTTGATGTGCCGGTCACATCAACCTTTTGACCGACTTCAAAGTGATCTACTGTTATTTCACTTCCTAATTCAAACTCAGCGAGCTCGTCAGTCCGGAATTCCCACAGACCAGAACCAGCCATTGTATTTGCTTTGGCAAAGTGTCCCGCCTGAGCTTTATTAACCCTATTCGAAGCACGAGATCCGGCAGTAACTTGGACTGCGCTATAACCATCGCTTTCCTGAGTCTTAATTTGTGTAACTCTATTAGGTTGAACTTCCACCACTGTAACAGGGATGGAGCTTCCCTCTTCGTTGAAGACGCGAGTCATGCCGCTCTTTCGACCGACTAATCCTATCGACATTTTATTAACCTCATTGTGCAAGGGGCTAAAACCCGCTGTGGCCACTGACGTGTTACACTCATGTTCCCTCGCCTAAGGGGGAATTAGAAAATTCAGTGCTCCAAAACTTCCAAAAGGGCATTGAGGACTGAATACCCAAATGCCTGGCTATCATCTCACACTCACTGAAGACTTATTTGAACTTCTACTCCTGCTGCCAAATCAAGCTTCATGAGGGCATCAACTGTTTTTTCAGTAGGCTCAACTATATCCAACAATCTTTTGTGAGTCCGAATTTCATATTGATCACGTGCGTCCTTATTGACATGCGGTGAAATCAATACAGTAAATCTCTCTTTATTCGTTGGTAAGGGGATAGGTCCTTTGACTTGAGCACCAGTCCGCTTTGCCGTTTCTACGATTTCCTGAGCAGATAGATCTATTAATCTATGATCAAAGGCTTTCAGCCTAATTCTGATGCGTTGGTTTTGCATCCAAATTCACTCCGGAAAATCCATATAAAAGAACGATTTACAAACCTTTCTCTCAGCATACAGCTTAATTATGCCAAAAAAGGATGCGAATTTTAGTTGTAGTAGGACCGTAAGTCAAGCTATTTGGGCCTCTGGAAGCCGCATTTATCGCGGCTCTGAGGCTATTTTTGAGGTTTCGAAAATCAAGACCTTTCACCAGTCTGAATTGATGATTGGCCCAAAAAATTTGCACCAAAATCACCAAGGTTCCTGACTGCTCATATTAGAGAATAAAGCTAAAAAAAACGACCAACTAGGGTTTTGAGAGTCTACGTAACCGTATTATCAATAATCGAACCAGCTATATTGCCGGGCACCTCAGCGTACTGTTTAAACTCCATCGTATATGTTGCCCTTCCTTGCGTTGCTGAACGCAAATCAGTGGCATATCCAAACATTTCGGCCAACGGAACATCGGCATTTATAACCTTACCTGAAGGACTATCTTCCATTCCTCCAACGATGCCTCGACGACGATTAAGGTCACCCATGACATCGCCCATATATTCTTCAGGTGTTACCACTTCGAC
Source organism: uncultured Pseudohongiella sp. (assembly GCA_902531515.1). GTDB lineage: Bacteria > Pseudomonadota > Gammaproteobacteria > Pseudomonadales > Pseudohongiellaceae > UBA9145. The sequence continues at coordinate 88,209 of CACAEJ010000002.1, read as the reverse complement.
GGCCATCATCGGCTCCAATAAAGCTGGATCGGCTTCCAAAGCACCTTTCTTCAGGGCTTGAGAACCGGCGATTTTGAATGCCATCTCACTGGAATCAACGTCATGGAATGAACCATCATATAAAGTTACCTTCATCGCCAGGAGCGGATAACCGGCAAGGCAACCATTTTGCATTTGCTCTTGTACGCCTTTGTCGACTGCGGGTATGTATTCTCGTGGAACAACTCCTCCTACTATCTCATTAACAAACTCGTAATCCGCGTCTGGATCCAAAGGCTCAAGTCTCAACCAAACATGCCCATATTGACCACGGCCACCAGATTGCTTCACATGTTTACCTTCGATCTCAATAGCTCTTTTAATTGTTTCCCTATAGGCTACTTGAGGTTTTCCGATATTTGCTTCAACGGAGAACTCTCTTCTCATCCTATCAACCAAGACGTCTAGGTGTAATTCTCCCATACCTGAAATTATGGTTTGACCTGACTCCTCATCTGACTCAACTCGAAACGAGGGGTCTTCCTGCGCCAGTTTTCCTAGAGCAATACTCATTTTTTCTTGATCAGCCTTGCTTTTAGGTTCAACTGCAACAGATATCACAGGCTCAGGGAAATCCATTTTTTCCAATGTCACCATATTATCCGGGTTGCATAAGGTTTCTCCAGTCGTCACATCCTTTAGTCCAATAGCTGCGGCGATATCTCCCGCTAAAACCTCTTTGATCTCTTCTCTAGAGTTTGAGTGCATCTGCACCATGCGCCCGACCCTTTCTTTTCTGCTCTTTAGCGGATTATATACAGTGTCTCCTGAGCTAAGTGAACCTGAATACACTCTGAAGAACGTGAGAGTTCCTACATACGGGTCAGTAGCAATTTTAAATGCGAGTGCAGCGAACGAAGCATCGTCGTCTGCTTCACAAGTCGTTGGTTCTCCATCTTCCTTAATACCCTCTATCGCTTTAACCTCGGTTGGTGCAGGCATGTAATCTATAACCGCATCAAGTACTGCTTGAACTCCTTTATTCTTGAATGCTGACCCACAAAGCACAGGCACTATTTCATTGGCCAGCGTTCGCTGGCGAATAGCTTTCATGATTTCCTCTTCAGTTAAATCTCCTCCTTCGAGGTATTTCTCCATTACTTCTTCATTAGCTTCCGCAGCTGCTTCAAGCATATGCTCTCTCCATTCATTACAGAGAGATTGCAACTCTTCTGGTATATCCTTGTATTCGAAAGAGGTTCCCTGATCTTCCTCGCTCCATACGATGGACTTCATTTTCACAAGATCTATTACACCCTTAAACTCGTCCTCCGCCCCAATCGCTAGCTGCAAGGGAACAGCATTTGCTCCAAGTCGCTCTTTCATCTGCTGAACCACCTTTAGGAAATCAGCTCCAGCTCTATCCATCTTATTCACAAATACCATGCGCGGCACTTCATAACGATTAGCTTGACGCCAAACGGTTTCCGTTTGAGGCTGAACCCCTGAGGATGCACATAAAACAACTACCGCTCCATCAAGAACACGCAAGGACCTCTCGACCTCGATGGTGAAATCGACGTGGCCCGGGGTATCGATAATATTTATCCTATGCTCGTCATACTGATTATCCATTCCATTCCAAAAGCAAGTCGTCGCAGCCGAGGTAATAGTGATTCCCCGCTCCTGTTCTTGCTCCATCCAATCCATTACCGCGGCGCCATCATGCACCTCCCCAATTTTGTGGGAAATTCCAGTGTAGAAAAGCACGCGTTCCGTGGTTGTCGTCTTCCCTGCATCCACATGAGCCGCGATACCTATGTTCCGATAACGGCTAAGGGGGTGTTTTCTTGCCACAGCTTTACCCTCAAATAATAATTAATTAAAAACGATAATGTGAAAAAGCTCGATTCGCTTCAGCCATCCGATGCACATCCTCGCGCTTTTTAACGGCACTTCCTCTTCCTTCTGAAGCATCTGCTATTTCCCCAGCCAATCGAAGTGCCATTGACTTTTCTCCTCGTGTTCTCGCGTGTTCCACTAGCCAGCGCATCGCAAGAGCGTTGCGGCGCTCAGCCCTGACCTCGACAGGCACCTGATAGGTGGCACCTCCAACACGACGAGATTTAACCTCAACCATAGGAGCTATGGTATCAAGTGCTTTTTCAAAAACCTCGAGAGGTTCTGAGCCAGTTTTTTCCGAAACAACATCAAGCGCCCCGTAGACGATTTTTTCGGCGATGGATTTCTTGCCGTCAACCATTACGTGATTCATGAATTTCGCTAATATTTTGCTACCGAATTTTGGATCTGGCAAAACCTCGCGCTTCGCCACCACTCTTCGTCTGGGCATAACTACGACCTCTATGTTAATTCAGGTTGATCCAGAATTACTCGACCGAAACGATCGGAAACCTGGCCTTACTCAAACTCACTATCTCTTAATCATTGAAGAGGGATTGTGAGATACTCATTCCTTTGTGATTAGTTTCTTTCGCAACTTCACTATTTCGGACGCTTTGTCCCATATTTTGAGCGACTCTGCTTGCGGTCTGACACGCCCGAAGTATCTAGACTTCCTCTAACCGTATGATAACGGACACCCGGCAAATCCTTTACCCGGCCGCCGCGAATTAAAACAACCGAGTGTTCTTGCAGATTGTGTCCTTCTCCGCCTATGTAGGATGTTACCTCGTAACCATTGACAAGTCTGACTCTGCAAACCTTGCGCAGAGCAGAATTTGGCTTCTTAGGTGTAGTCGTATATACACGCGTGCAAACCCCTCTTTTTTGGGGAGAACGCTGCAAAGCAGGCACATCACTCTTAGAGACTTTACTCTTGCGCGGCTTTCTTACTAACTGGTTAATCGTTGCCATCTTTATTCTCGTTCTCAACGCGTTCTAATTTCAACGTTGCAAAAGGAGGCGAGAGTTTAATAATCTCGCCTCCTCTAGTCAACTCCTTTACATTTCCGAGGAATCAATCTTTAGGAACTTTTTGTTTCTTCAACAATTTCCTCGTTCAGCGCTTCACTAAGCGCCGCTTCAACATCACTGACGCTAACCTCAGGTTCCGAGTCGTCCAAATAGCCTGCCTTTCTGGCCTCATGATACGCAAGACCAGTTCCAGCTGGGATTAGACGGCCTACCACAACGTTTTCTTTCAACCCACGCAAATAGTCACGCTTACCTGTAACAGCCGCCTCAGTAAGAACTCGCGTTGTTTCCTGGAAGGAAGCGGCTGATATGAAAGAATCAGTGGCAAGGGATGCCTTAGTAATTCCCAGCAACATCCGGTCAAATTTCGCGGGCAATTTATCTTCTTCGATTAACTTATCATTTACTTCTAGAATCTGGGTAAACGTCAACTGCTCCCCTTTAATCAAACTAGAATCACCAGACTTGGTGATCTCTACCTTTCGAAGCATTTGCCGGACAATCACCTCTATGTGCTTATCGTTGATTCGAACACCTTGCAACCGATATACGTCCTGCACTTCGTTAACTATATATTGAGCTAGCGCCTCTACCCCCTTAAGCCTCAAAATATCGTGTGGCGCTGGTGGACCTTCCGAGACAATTTCTCCTTTCTCTATATACTCTCCCTCAAATACTGTCATTGTGCGCCATTTTGGAATTAATGTTTCATAATGATCAGAACCATCGATTGGGTTCACGCCATCCTTTGGCGTAATTACTAGACGCCGTTTACCTTTAGTCTCTTTCCCAAAGCTAACCGTTCCCGAGATCTCTGCTAGAATTGCCGGCTCTTTTGGTTTTCGCGCTTCAAATAAATCCGCTACGCGAGGCAAACCACCTGTTATATCTCGCGTCTTAGACCCTTCTTGTGGAATTCGTGCTATGAAGTCACCGATATTCAATGCTGAACCGTCTTTCAACCCTACAATGGCATTAGCTGGAAGAAAGTAATGAGCTGGGACATTCGTTCCAGGCAAACAAACCTCTTTGCCTTTCTTATCAACAACGTTAACAGCTGGTCTAATCTCTTTGGCTGACGAAGCACGCTCGGCTGGATCAATCACCGAGATACTAGATAGCCCTGTAATTTCGTCCGTTTGTTCACGCACAGTTATACCTTCATCCATTGCCTCAAATGAAACCTTGCCGGCAACTTCTGACACTATTGGATGAGTATGTGGATCCCAATTAGCTACAACTTGCCCAGCCTCAACCTCGTTTTTCTTTCCAATAGTTATTATTGCTCCATAAGGTAACTTGTATCTCTCTCGCTCCCTTCCGTTTATGTCGTTAACAATTAACTCTCCAGACCGTGAAACTACAACCAATGCTCCTTTAGAATTCTCTACGGTCTTCATATTACTCAGCTGAATGGTTCCGGCATTCTTGACTTGAATATTATCACTTGCTGTTGCTCGCGACGCGGCTCCCCCAATGTGAAATGTCCGCATAGTCAACTGTGTACCAGGTTCACCAATAGATTGTGCTGCGATCACACCAACAGCCTCACCCACATTTGCTAGATGACCACGAGCTAGGTCTCTCCCATAACAAAGACTGCAAATACCGAATCGAGTCTCACAGGTGATTGGAGACCGAACATGAACCTGGTCTACGCCGCGAGTCTCCAGAATATCCACCATTCTCTCATTAATCATCGTTCCAGCTTCAGCAATAGTATTATTTTCCTGATCAACGACGTCCGAAGCTAAAACTCGACCCAGAACTCTATCGCCTAGCGGCGCAATAATATCTCCTCCCTCAATTATGGGTGACATTGTCAGACCTTGTGTCGTTCCACAATCCGTTTCCGTAATCACCAAATCCTGCGAAATGTCGACAAGACGTCTAGTTAAATAACCAGAATTAGCGGTTTTTAGTGCTGTATCAGCCAGCCCTTTCCGCGCTCCGTGTGTCGAAGTAAAATATTGCGACACACTCAACCCTTCTCGAAAATTAGCGGTTATCGGTGTCTCAATAATCGAACCGTCTGGGCGCGCCATTAGACCTCTCATTCCGGCGAGTTGTCTTATCTGAGCAGGAGATCCTCTTGCTCCAGAATCCGCATAAACATAAACAGAATTAAAAGACTCTTGTTGCTCTTTTTTGCCCTCTTTGTTTACTACTGACTCACTCGATAAACCTTCCATCATTGATTTCGCGACAATATCGTTTGCTCGTGACCAAATATCAATAACCTTGTTATATTTTTCCCCCTGTGTAACAAGCCCAGAGGAAAACTGTGCTTCGATTTCCTCTACTTCGGAGTTGGCCTGCCCGATTATTTGAGCTTTCTCATCTGGTATCACAAAATCATTTACCCCGATGGAAGAACCCGACCGGGTGGAATACGCGTAACCGGTGTACATTAATTGGTCGGCAAAGATTACTGTCTCTTTTAGGCCAATGTTTCTGTAGCAGGCGTTGAGAATTTGGGAAATCGCTTTTTTCGCCATTTTTTTGTTCACCATTGAAAAAGGTAAACCAGCGGGAACAATGTTATAAAGCAAGACTCTTCCCACAGTGGTGTCGAAAATCTCACTACTCTCCTCTAATTCCCCATCCTCGTTCTCAAGTTTTTCAATGACTCGGACTTTAATCTTCGCTTGTAAATGAACTTGGCCGGTATCATATGCTCGCTGAACTTCTTTCGCGTCGGCAAAAATCATGCCCTCTCCCGCCGCATTTATTCTCTCCCTAGTCATGTAATACAGGCCCAAAACAACATCCTGCGAAGGCACGATTATTGGCTCACCATTAGCAGGAGCTAGAATGTTGTTTGTCGACATCATTAATGTCCGAGCCTCGAGCTGAGCCTCCAGTGTTAATGGGACGTGAACTGCCATTTGATCACCATCAAAATCTGCATTGTATGCCGCACAAACTAATGGATGTAGTTGAATTGCTTTTCCTTCGATTAGTACTGGCTCGAAGGCCTGAATTCCAAGCCGATGCAAGGTCGGAGCTCTATTCAAGAGAACTGGGTGTTCACGAATCACCTCTGCGAGGATATCCCAAACCTCAGCGGTTTCCCGCTCCACCATTTTCTTTGCTGCTTTAATAGTGGTGGCTAAACCTCGACGCTCGAGTTTCCCAAAAATAAATGGTTTAAATAATTCCAAAGCCATCTTTTTCGGCAATCCGCACTGGTGCAGTCTAAGAGTTGGGCCAACAACGATTACTGAGCGACCAGAATAATCCACTCGCTTTCCAAGTAGATTTTGCCGGAACCGACCTTGTTTACCTTTAATCATATCTGCTAACGACTTCAAAGGCCTTTTATTCGAGCCTGTAATAGCTCTCCCACGTCGACCGTTATCAAGGAGTGCATCAACAGCTTCTTGTAGCATACGTTTCTCATTCCGGACAATAATGTCTGGTGCATTTAAATCAAGCAGCCGCTTTAGTCGATTATTTCTATTGATTACCCGACGATACAAATCATTTAAATCCGAGGTCGCAAAACGTCCCCCATCAAGGGGAACTAAAGGACGGAGATCAGGAGGTAAGACTGGGAGGACGTTCATCACCATCCACTCTGGCTTATTTCCAGATTCTTCGAATGCTTCCAAAAGTTTTAAACGTTTGGATAACTTCTTTAATTTGGTTTCCGAATTAGTCGCCGGAATTTCTTCCCTTAACCTTGCGACTTCGGCGTCTACCTCCATGTCTTTCATGAGAGCCTGAACTGCCTCAGCACCCATTTTCGCTTCGAATTCATCGCTAAACTCTTCCATCGCTTCGTAGTACTGCTCATCGGTTAGCAGTTGACCTTTTTCAAGGGTCGTCATGCCAGGATCCGTTACCACAAAAGACTCAAAATATAGAATACGCTCGATGTCCCTCAAGGTCATATCCAACAGTAGTCCTATGCGAGATGGTAAAGACTTCAAAAACCAGATATGAGCTACTGGACTAGCGAGTTCAATGTGCCCCATTCGATCGCGACGGACCTTTGAGAGAGCTACCTCAACTCCACATTTTTCGCAGATCACGCCTCTATGCTTAAGGCGCTTGTATTTCCCGCAGAGACATTCGTAGTCTTTTACAGGACCAAATATTTTTGCACAAAAAAGACCATCTCTTTCCGGCTTAAATGTCCTATAATTTATCGTCTCCGGCTTCTTCACTTCTCCAAACGACCAGGCCCTGATCATCTCTGGTGAAGCCAAACCAATTCGAATGGAATCAAACTCGTCAGACTGAGTCTGAGATTTTAACAAACCTAAAAGGTCTTTCATTCTATTTCCTCCCCTGCGAACCTTTTTCTAAATTCGGCACCAGGTAAAAATAATCAATAACTCTACTTTGCGATCATCACCATTTTAAACAATGCGACCTATTTACTTATGTCTAACTCCATATCGATTCCAAGAGATCGAATTTCCTTAACCAAAACATTAAAAGACTCTGGCATAGCAGGCTCCATTTGATGATCTCCGTCGACAATATTTTTGTACATTTTAGTCCGCCCGGCGACATCGTCTGATTTCACTGTCAACATTTCCTGCAAAGTATAAGCGGCGCCGTATGCTTCAAGTGCCCATACTTCCATCTCTCCAAAGCGCTGACCACCAAATTGAGCTTTACCACCAAGAGGTTGCTGTGTTACCAGACTGTAAGACCCAGTAGATCTAGCATGCATTTTGTCATCAACCAAGTGGTTAAGTTTGAGCATGTACATTATGCCGACAGTCACAGGCCTATCAAAAGAATCACCAGTTCTTCCATCAAAAAGTGTCACTTGTCCGCTGTCGTCTAACTCAGCCAAATCAAGCATCTCTTTAATTTCTGACTCAGCCGCCCCGTCAAAAACGGGGGTCGCCATAGGAACACCCTGCCTCAGATTTTCAGCTAACTCCAAAATTTCAGCATCCGTCAAACCCCTAATATTTTCAGGACGTTCCCCTATCTTATTGTATATTTCTGTCAGAAGTTTTCGAACTTCAGATATTCTCTTTTGCGAGTCAATTAAGCGCCCAATGCGTTCTCCCAATCCCTTTGCTGCAGCGCCAAGGTGAGTCTCAAGTATTTGTCCAACATTCATTCTCGATGGAACGCCTAAAGGATTTAGAACGATGTCAACAGGCTCACCATTTTGATCATAAGGCATATCTTCAACGGGCATAATCACTGAAATAACGCCCTTATTCCCGTGGCGCCCTGCCATTTTGTCTCCCGGTTGAATACGCCTTTTTATTGCCAAATAAACTTTAACAATTTTCAGTACACCTGGGGCTAGATCGTCTCCTTGAGTTAATTTATTCTTTTTATCTTCAAAACGTTCCTCGAGCTCCGTCCTTCGCTCTTCCAGTTGATCTGCAGCAAGTTTTAGCTGCTCATTCAATTTATCGTTGACCATACGTAGTTTAAGCAGATCACTTTGATCTATCTTGCTCAAATAATCTGCTGTGACTTTTTGTCCTTTTTTGATTTTTGGACCACCTGCTACCACTTTCCCCAAAAGTGAATTGCGAAGCCTTTCAAAAGTTGCGCCCTCAATAATTCGATATTCATCGTCGATATCTTTTCGTATTTTACTTAACTGAGACTTTTCGATTTCTTTTGCTCTATCATCCTTAACAAGGCCATCTCTAGTGAAAACTTGAACATCAATCACCGTCCCTGTAACACTGGTAGGCACTCTCAAAGAAGTGTCCTTGACATCCGAAGCCTTCTCTCCAAATATCGCTCTAAGTAGCTTCTCTTCCGGAGTAAGTTGCGTTTCCCCTTTAGGAGTAACTTTGCCTACTAAGATATCCCCAGCATCTACTTCCGCTCCAATATAAACGATTCCAGAATCGTCCAGTTTACTGAGAGCGCCTTCACCGACATTAGGTATGTCTGCCGTAATTTCCTCAGAGCCAAGCTTTGTATCCCGAGCCACGCAAGTTAGTTCTTGAATGTGTATCGTAGTAAAACGATCCTCTTTAACCACGCGTTCCGAAATCAAAATTGAATCTTCGAAGTTGTAGCCATTCCAAGGCATAAAGGCTATACGCATATTTTGGCCCAGCGCCAACTCACCCATATCTATGGAAGGGCCGTCAGCCAGAATGTCACCTCGCGCCACCTCGTCGCCCTGCTTCACTAAAGGTCTTTGAGATATGCATGTGTTTTGGTTTGAGCGTGTATATTTCGTCAAATTGTAAATGTCGACGCCAGCCTCACCGGCATCGGTCTCTTCATCATTAACCCTCACAATAACGCGCGCAGCGTCTACAGACTCTATTGTTCCTCCTCGAAATGCCACCACACAAACCCCAGAATCACTTGCTACATTTCGTTCCATTCCGGTTCCTACTAAGGGCTTCTCCGTTTTAAGAGTAGGAACAGCTTGCCTCTGCATATTTGAGCCCATCAAAGCGCGATTGGCATCATCGTGCTCTAAAAATGGAATCAATGCTGCCGCTACAGACACCATCTGTTGAGGAGCAACATCCATGTAGTCAACCTCCTCTCGAGGCTTAAGGGTAGTCTCTCCTTTAAACCGCACTGTTACTAGATTTTCAACAAACCCTTTTTTCTTATCTAACTCTGCACTAGCTTGAGCAATTACAAAGTCGCTTTCATCGATAGCAGAAAGGTAGTGGATTTCGTCAGTAACTTTATTTTTCGTAACTTTTCTGTAAGGGCTTTCCAAGAAACCATAGCCGTTAGTTCTTGCGTACGTTGCCAAAGAGTTAATTAAGCCAATATTTGGACCCTCGGGAGTCTCAATTGGGCAGACTCGACCGTAGTGAGTAGGGTGTACGTCACGTACCTCAAAACCAGCTCGCTCTCTAGTCAGACCGCCAGGCCCCAAAGCTGAAACTCTTCTTTTATGAGTTACTTCAGATAGCGGATTATTTTGATCCATGAACTGTGATAACTGACTTGACCCAAAAAATTCTTTTATCGCAGCTGCTACTGGTTTAGCATTGATCATATCTTGCGGCATCAAGCCCTCTGAATCTGCCATGCTCAACCTTTCTTTAACAGCTCGCTCAACTCTTACAAGCCCCACGCGAAATTGGTTTTCAGCCATCTCGCCTACTGAACGAATGCGACGATTCCCTAAGTGGTCGATATCGTCAACGGAACCGAATCCATTTCGTATCCCCACCAGTGTTTTCAGAACATCCACTATGTCGTCGCTACTTAGAACTGGCTCACCCTCTGACTCCTTTCGACCTAAACGTCTATTAAATTTCATACGCCCAACTGCGGACAAGTCATACCTTTCAGGGGCAAAAAATAAGTTGGAAAAAAGGTTCTCAGCCGACTCCTTCGTCGGTGGTTCGCCTGGACGCATCATTCGATATATTTCTACCATTGCCTCTAATTTCGAAGTTGTAGAATCAATACGCAGTGTGTCTGAAACGAATGGTCCGCAATCGAGGTCGTTCGTATAAATTGTCTCAAATTTCGCTACCGGGGCCTCCAAAATTCCTTCTACGAGCTCGGTCGTTATTTCAGTATTGCATGGAAAAATCACCTCTCCGGTTTCTTCGTCAATAACATCTTTAGCTAACGAACTGCCTTCCAAAAAATCATGAGAAACTTTCAACTCAGTTAGTTTCGCTGCTTCCATCTGACGAATATGACGCGATGTTATCCTGCGCCCTTCTTCAACAATGATCTTTCCCTTCTTATCTTTAATCGGAAAAGTTAAAACTTCACCACGCAACCGCGAGGGAACAAGATGAAGAGATATCTCAGCCTGACCTTTTTTTGTTTTAATTGAAAAACTATTATTTTCATAAAACATCGAAAGAATCTCTTCCGAACTGAAGCCTAAAGCACGCAAAAGCACTGACGCTGGGAGTTTTCGGCGTCTATCAATACGGACATAAACCATGTCTTTGGGGTCGAATTCGAAATCTAACCAAGAACCTCTATAAGGTATTACTCTTGCGGAGTAGAGTAGCTTTCCAGAACTGTGGGTTTTTCCACGATCATGATCAAAAAATACTCCAGGTGAGCGATGCAACTGTGAAACAACCACACGCTCAGTGCCATTTATCACGAAAGTTCCGGAGTCTGTCATCAGTGGGATCTCTCCCATGTAGACTTCCTGCTCTTTAATATCTTTTATTGTCTGAGATGTTGATTCCTTATCATACAGTATCAATCTGACTTTCACTCGAAGAGACACAGAGTAGGTTGAACCTCGAAGCTGACATTCCTTGACGTCAAATACTGGCTTCCCGAGGTCATAACTAACGTATTCAAGAATGGCTTTACCAGAGTAACTTACGATCGGGAAAACAGACTTAAAAGCAGCATGCAAACCTTGGTCAACACGGTCTTCGATCAAAGAGTCACTCTGTGTAAATTGCTTGTAAGAATCAATTTGTATCGACAATAAGTAGGGGATGTCCATTGCGCTCGGCAATCTCCCGAAGTACTTACGGATACGTTTCTTCTCAGTATATGAATAGGCCATATCGTGTCCCTGGAGCAGTAAGCTCTCACCAAATACAGACTGGGTTTGAAACACACTGACTTTTTCGAATTATTTACACAATTCGCCAACCAAATTCAGCGTAAATTTCAAGGCTTCCAAATTCTTTCTTCAAAAATGTTATTAACAGAAACGCACCAAGCTCAGCCTGGTGCACATCTATGCCTAACGTGTTTACTTAAGCTCAACAGAAGCGCCAGCTTCCTCAAGAGCTTTTTTCGCCTCTTCTGCCTCAGCTTTCGGAGCGGCTTCCTTCAGCGTAGAAGGCGCGCCATCCACCATTTCTTTCGCCTCTTTTAAACCAAGACCGGTAATAGAGCGAACAGCTTTGATGACATTGACTTTTTTGTCTCCAGCTGCAGTGAGAACTATATCAAAATCGTCTTTCTCTTCCGCAGGAGCGGCATCTCCACCTGCAGCTGCCGCTGCCGGAGCAGCAGCCACCGCGGCCGCGGCAGATACTCCAAACTTTTCCTCCATAGCCTCCACTAATTGGACTACGTCCATTACTGACATATCAGCTATAGCATCCAAAACTTCTTCTTTAGATAGAGCCATGACTCTTATCTCCTAAATTAATAATTTATAAAACGGTTAATTTGCAATTAGGCTGCTTCCTTCTTTTGGTCACGCACAGCAGCAACGACCCTTGTAACTTTAGAAGGAATTTCATAGGTTGTGCGAGCAAGTTTCGTTACTGGCGCCAGTATAACGCTCATTAACATGGACCTCGCCTGATCCATAGTTGGCAATTTAGCCAGCACATCGATCTGATTCGCATCCAATAACTCGCCACCAACCGAGAGAGCCCTAATCTGAAAGCTTTCATTTTCCTCAGCAAAATCTTTAAGTACACGTGCAGCAGCACCTGGGTCCTCTTTGGATAATGCTAAGAGAGTCGGCCCCTCTAACACCTCTTTAATACACTCAAAATCAGTATCTTTTATCGCCCTTTTGAGCAAAGTATTTCTAACGACACGAAGATACACTTGATTCTCTCGAGCTGTTTTACGAAGCGCAGTTAGTTCATCAACATTGACCCCGCGATAATCCGCCAAAACAGCAGACAATGCAGATGTAGCAGCCTGATTGACTTCGGAAACAATTTGTTTCTTCTCCTCCAATCCTATCGCCACAATTTTAACCTCACAATTAATTACAAAAATTGTTTTTCAACAATTTCCCATTCAGACTCCCAAGAGAGCCAGCGTTACGTAACCAGTAAACTCTCACTGGTTCGTATGTTCGGTGATCGGAATTCGAGTGATTACTCGAATTAAGTGTCACCATCTGCGCAGGGAATTAAGAAACAGTGAAATAACCCTGCGTCTCCTGCGGTCTCTGATGGAACTGTCTTTACGACAATTACCACAAAGTCTATAGAGCACCAGAAATCACTGGCCTCAAAAATTAAATACCACCTCTATAATGATAAAGACGACTGGTCTATTTGTAACCCTGGCCCCAAAGTTGAGGAGAGAACTACCTTCTTGATGTAAACGCCTTTAGCAGAGGCCGGTTTAGCCTTGTTCAAGTCACTTAACAAGGCCTCGAGATTCGATTTTACATCAGCGCCATCAAACCCAATTTTTCCAATACCACCATGAACTATGCCATTTTTATCAGTCCTGAAACGCAATTGGCCAGCTTTTGCATTTTTTACAGCTGTTTCAACATCAGGTGTCACAGTTCCAACCTTAGGGTTCGGCATCAAACCGCGCGGGCCAAGAACAGTTCCCAGTTTTCCAACAATTCTCATGGCATCCGGAGTTGCAATAACCACGTCAAAATCAAGGTTACCCGCCTGGATTGTCTCAGCGAGGTCTTCGAACCCGACCAAGTCGGCTCCAGCGGCTGAAGCTTTTTCTGCATTCTCACCCTGCGCGAAAACTGCAACTTTTACAGTTTTCCCGGAGCCCGCTGGCAAAATTGTCGAGCCCCGGACCACTTGATCAGATTTTCGAGGGTCAACTCCAAGATTAATTGATACATCAAAAGATTCAGAAAACTTAGAAGATGCAAACTCCGAAATTAGAGAAACAGCCTCCTCTATCGGGTAATTTTTACCGGGTTCAATTTTTTCTGCTATTTGCTTCTGTTTCTTAGATAGTTTTGCCATATTACTCTACTCCCTCAACGTCCAGGCCGGCACTCCGAGCGCTGCCTGCCAAGGTCCTTACTGCTGCATCCATATCTGCAGCAGTGAGATCAGGCATCTTTTGATTTGCGATTTCTTCTAACTGACTACGTTTTACTTGACCAACCTTCTCTGTGTTTGGACGCCCGCTGCCTTTTTGGATACCAGCTGCCTTTCGCAACAAAACCGAAGCAGGCGGTGTTTTTGTGATAAATGTGAAACTACGATCTGCGTATACAGTAATCACAACAGGAATTGGTAATCCAGCTTCTGTCCCCTGGGTCTGGGCATTGAATGCCTTACAAAAATCCATTATGTTAACGCCATGTTGGCCTAAGGCCGGGCCTACAGGCGGACTGGGGTTAGCTTGTCCGGCTCCCACTTGCAGCTTGATGTAAGCTATAACTTTCTTTGCCATCTTCTTCTCTCCTTTGGGTACAAGCGTTCGTTGTTGTTTGCTCTGTTGAGGCTTTTATTTAGCAGATGCGCTCGATTAAGCACCATAAACCGTCTTCACAAACCAATCTTCAAACTCCCCGGCGTTTTCCTGTTACAGGAAATGCGACTTTAAAGCGAGGCTGAATTAATTCTGCCCCATATTTTCATGTTATTTAGCTCTTTTCTACCTGATCAAATTCCAGTTCGACTGGTGTCGACCTTCCAAAGATTAGCACTGCTACTCGTAGGCGACTTTTTTCATAATTAACTTCTTCTACAGTTCCTGTAAAGTCATTAAATGGCCCATCTGTTACCCTCACCATCTCACCTGGCTCATAAATAGTCTTGTGCGTCGGCGTCTCTCCACTATCTTCCATTCTCTGGAGAATCCTGTCCGCCTCTTTATCGGTTATGGGAGCTGGTTTCTCCGCCGTACCACCGATAAACCCCATCACTCGCGGAGTTTCTTTTACGAGGTGCCAAGTCTCGTCATTAAGTTCCATATGAACCAAAACATAGCCCGGGAAAAACTTACGCTCGCTCTTTCTTTTCTGACCCGCTCTCATTTCAAGCACTTCTTCTGTAGGAACAAGAACCTCATCGAAATGGTCGCCCATGCCAGAGAGGTTAATTCTCTCGCTCAAAGCGTCTCTTACTTTCTTTTCGTAACCCGAATAGGCATGGACTACGTACCAGCGTTTAGCCATCAATTCTCTCTACGTAATAAACGATGAAATGATTCCATTGAGCATCGAATCAAGCAGCCATAGAATTATCGCAACTATAAATATAACAATTAATACTACAATCGTAGTTTGAGTGGTTTCTTGTCTTGAAGGCCACACAACCTTTCGTATTTCAACCCTAGCTTCCAAACAGAGATCTATAAAGGCACTCCCTTTTTCAGTTTGCGCAGCAACCCACCCAGCAATACCAGCAACAAGAATCAGACCTATCGTCCTAAGCAACAAAGACTCTGAAGAAAAATACGAATTCGAATAGACCCCAGCAACCACCAAAGCCGCGGCCGCAATCCACTTAATCCAATCTTGATTGCGCCCTTCATCATCTATTTTTTCTGACATGAGTTAACTACTCTTTCCTGTGCGGCATTCATAGCGTAGCCAGCCTTTTTTAGTGGCAGGCCAGGAGGGAATCGAACCCCCAACCTGCGGTTTTGGAGACCGCTGCTCTGCCAATTGAGCTACTGGCCTATTGGGTTCGAAACGACTCGCTTTTCGACCTTTAACCCTGCAATTTATTTCTAATGTATTAGTTAAGTACACTACTCTTCAAAGACGACCAAGCCACCGTACCCTTCTCGGAATACGATGGCTCTCGCAAATGCACCTGAAACTCCTACTCGACGATTTTACTAACTACACCGGCACCGACAGTTCTTCCGCCTTCGCGAATCGCAAACCTTAGACCTTCATCCATTGCTATTGGTGCAATTAGTTCAACTACCATTTTTATGTTATCACCGGGCATCACCATTTCAACTCCATCAGGAAGCGAAACTGCACCAGTGACGTCAGTCGTTCGAAAATAAAACTGCGGTCTATAATTTGAGAAGAAAGGTGTATGACGACCACCTTCATCTTTACTCAAAATATATACCTCGGCTTCAAACTTTGTATGCGGAGTGATAGTACCAGGAGCCGCCAGAACTTGACCGCGCTCCACTTCCTCTCGCTTTGTTCCTCTTAATAGTACCCCTACATTTTCTCCAGCTCGCCCCTCATCAAGCAACTTCCTAAACATCTCAACCCCGGTACAAGTTGTGGTTTCAGTAGCTTTAATCCCTACAATCTCTATTTCTTCTCCTACTTTGACCACACCTCGCTCTACCCGGCCAGTAACCACTGTCCCTCTACCTGAGATAGAAAATACATCTTCGATTGGCATTAGGAACGGCTTCTCGATATCACGCTTTGGTTCCGGAATATAGTCGTCCAAAGTTTCAACCAGCTTTTGAACAGCGGGTGCTCCAATATCCGACGTATCACCTTCTAATGCTTTTAAAGCGGAGCCAATTATGATGGGTGTGTCATCCCCAGGAAATTCATATTGATCAAGTAGTTCTCTGATCTCCATTTCTACGAGTTCCAGCAGTTCTGCATCGTCAACCATATCTGCCTTATTCATGAAGACTACGATGTATGGAACTCCCACTTGTCGGGAGAGCAAAATGTGTTCCCTCGTTTGAGGCATTGGACCATCAGCAGCAGAGCAAACGAGGATCGCCCCGTCCATTTGAGCCGCACCAGTAATCATATTTTTTACATAGTCTGCGTGCCCGGGACAATCTACGTGGGCATAGTGTCGGTTCGGGGAATCATATTCCACGTGAGAAGTAGCAATAGTAATGCCTCGCTCTTTCTCCTCTGGAGCGTTATCAATTTCATCAAACGCCTTTAGGTCACCGCTACCAAATGCTTCAGCGCACACTTTTGTTAGTGCTGCAGTCAACGTTGTTTTACCGTGGTCTACGTGACCAATAGTTCCGACGTTAACGTGCACCTTTGTTCTTTCAAATTTTTCCTTCGACACTTTTCTACCCTCTTTTTACTGTCTCAAAGTTGCGGTTCAATCGACGATAAATATGATGACCAGTAGAACGCTAAGTAAAACCGTTTCTCAACCACCAAATTATCTTCCAGCTATACGTCCAGTTTTATCGAGATGGTGCTCACACCCAGAGTCGAACTGGGGACCTCTCCCTTACCAAGGGAGTGCTCTACCACCTGAGCTATGCGAGCCACATGGCCACATGGAGCGGGTAGCGGGAATCGAACCCGCGCAACCAGCTTGGAAGGCTGGGGTTCTACCTCTGAACTATACCCGCCTGATCTTCTCCGCCCTTACTTCCGTGCCGTCATCGCGCACATCTATTGGTGGAGGGGGGTGGATTCGAACCACCGAAGCTTGCGCGTCAGATTTACAGTCTGATCCCTTTGGCCACTCGGGAACCCCTCCCACAAGAACCCGAAAGGGCAGATTTCCCTGGCTCTCTCACTCAGGAGCGGCATTTTATGAGAATTGAGGTGCTTGTGCAATCGTTTCACCCAGTTTTTCTGCTTCTGTCAAACTAGTTGTGATTACTGAAAAGTCTAGCTATCGCAGCACTCGAACCTAAAATTTTCTGTTAGTCAGTATCTGGTTTTGCTGCACACGCCACTGCTAAACCATCGAGAACCAAATCCTCTTCAATATTCAACTGAGCACAATTCATTAAAGCTGCCAATAGGGCTGCATCCCCGCCAGTAATGTATACCTTCGGATCTGGACTGTTTTTAGCAAGTTCTCCCATATTTTTTTCAACCAAGGCCACCAAGGAAGCTACTGCGCCATTAACAACGGCCTCATGGGTCGAATTCCCCAATCCCAGCGTGGGCTCAACACCTTTCCCGTCAAGCCTGATACCTGTTTCAGATACTAAAATATCTGCCATCAGTCTAAGACCTGGCAAGATAAAACCTCCTAAGTGCATTCCCTCTTCGCTCAATATGTCCAGAGTAAAAGCAGTTCCACAATCCACTATGAGGCAAGGACCATTTGACTTATCAAAAGCAGCAAGCATTGCCAGCCATCTATCGACCCCTAGCCGGCTTATATCTGAATACTGAACCTCAACACGACCACAACGCCTCATCACAGCTGCTTCGACCGGTTTTATGTTCCAATTTACATGAGTCCATTCAGCTATAGATCTCGCTATACTGCGGTGAGAGACATTACTCATACGAATGAGAGACGGCTTCCCATAATTTGCTTGCTCTCTAAGAAAGTCACCTACACCATCGTTAATGCCGCGAATTGGAAACTTATTGTGTTTTCCAGGCATCCGACGCCATTTTATTTTTGAATTACCTATATCTAACTCAAGTATCACAATTAATTGTCCCCACTAGTTCTCGCAGACCGAAGGCGATCTCTCCACTCGATATTAATTCTTTGCCAGAATCTGACTCAATTATTAATTCAGCTCCGTCATTGACTCCGAGAGATATACCTGACTTCTGCGATTTTCCATCACTTACGACAACACTTGATCCTAAATAGTGATCACTTTCGTTCCAAACCGATTTAAAGGGCGCGAAACCTTCACCAACGAATTCCCGAACATTGTTCAGCAAATCAATACAAATTTTTGTTATTACTCTCTCTCTAGCGGGGATGCTTTCGGCGTGCTCGTTTAAATCCGTTACTTCACGATCAATCTTCACTTTCTGGTCAACAGTAAGTAAATAGTTCACTCCTATTCCAAAAACAACATGGTTATTTTTTCCCGAAGTCTCTAGCTCCAGGAGAATGCCTGCTAGTTTTTTACCTTCGACGAGAAGGTCATTAGGCCACTTTAATTTTATCGGCGTCATAGACCACTCTTCTAAAGAGTTTTTAACACTTATAGCCGCGACAAGGCTCAAGGCCTGAGGCTGGATTAAATCTTTTTGAAATGGAAATATAAAACTCATGTACAACCCCCCGGCCGGGCTAACCCAAGTTCTACCTCTTCTGCCTCGCCCCCCAGTTTGGGAATCCGCTATTATCAGATTAATTCCTGAGACACCCGATTTTATCGCCCGGCGAGCTTCATCATTTGTAGAATCAATTTCTTTAAATAACCGAATCTGACTGAATAGGGGTTCTATTTGATCAAGTGAGTTAGGGCCGATTGGGTATTGAGACATAATTTATCAGAGTAAATTTCACCGCTGATCAAACAGTTTTAATGCGGACCATCAAAACTGCTTGATGGGATTTAAATTTTCCCCAAAAGTGGTTTTTAGAACAACCTAATCGTTCGAAGAAGCTGCAGATTCGGGCTCCTCTTGAGAATCTTCAGCTTGTTTTAATTTCGTAACTGTGGACCAAGCTTCAAGTATAATGAACAATGCAAGACCCATAACCGCAACCTGGATCACAACCAATATCCACTGCCCTCTGCTAATGTAATCTGCGATGTACCATACACCGGCCCAACTCGCCATAAACAAAATAAAACACATTGGTATAATTAACGGTTTCGCCGAACGACCTAACTTTAACAGATAAACGGCAAGCACTATTAGTGTCATACTTGCTAGTATTTGGTTGGTAGCGCCAAAGACAGGCCAGATCAAGGTACCCCCATCTCCCGGATAGTTACCATTTGAAACGCCAAATGCTAGTAATAAACAAGCAGCAACGGCAACTAAGGTTGATATATAATTGTTCTTGAGAGGACTTATTTGGTAAATACTTCCCCATTCCTGGATTATGTAGCGTGTTAACCTCAATCCGGCGTCCATTGTTGTTCCTGCAAACAACACGACCATAACGGCCAACATGGTCTGTGCGAAAGCCAAGGGGATGCCCCATCCCTCTGAAATAAGTAGTGCACCTCCTGCTATGAACCCTCCGGCAGATGGCCCGCCAGTAAAGCTAGGATAAATAGCGTCCCATCCGCCCGCGACGGAGGACGCATACAGTGAACCGGTAACAGCGGTTATAGTAATCAAAGCAAGAGAACCCTCGCCCAAAGCGCCCAAATAACCGACAAATCTAGCGTCTTTTTCGTTGTCTAGCTGCTTAGCACTGGTGCCAGAGGAAACTATGCCATGGAATCCTGAAAGCGCCCCACATGCAATCGTAACAAATAAAATTGGAAATATTGGAGGTGTTCCTTCGGCCACGTCATTAAACATGGGCGCAGCCACATCAGGAGTCGTCAAAAGAACAGCTGAGTAAAGAACAAACAAACCCAAAACCAACTGAGCCCCATTGATATAGTCTCTCGGTTGCAGTAGTAACCAGACTGGTAACATGGAAGCGATTCCGGCATAAACATACAATAAGATTATCCAGTCGCCGCGTTCACCGAGGCCAAATACGTCACCGGGCAATGCAAGGGGCATTGTGCTACCCACGTATATTGTAAAGTAAAGAATTGCGACCCCAATAATTGATATAGCCAACAGACTAATTTTTTTCCGAATCAGAACCCCCACAGCTATAGCAACTGGAATTGCTGCCCAAGCCGGGAATACTGACTCTGGATAAATAACCATTTCATCAGCAATTATCGTCGCGAACATCGCGTTAACGAGAACAAGAAGTAAAAAAATGATTATCATCAAAACAGCACGTACGCGCTGCCCCACGATACTTTCCGACAAAGCACCTATAGACTTAGCGTCATGTCTATTACTGGCCCAAAGCGCTCCAAAATCGTGAACACCAGCAAAGAAAATAGAGCCAAAAGTTACCCACAACAGAGCCGGCATCCACCCCCAATAGACCGCTATAGCGGGGCCTACTATGGGAGCCGCTCCCGCTACTGCCGTAAAATGAGACCCCCAAAGGACAAACTTATTAGTGGGAACGTAGTCGACACCATCTTCAAATTTATGAGCTGGAGTAACGTAATTAGGATCCAACTTATAAATCTTTTCAGCGATGAATTTTGAATAGACAAACCATCCGAAAGCCAGACCGACGAGGCCAAAAAGAACTATAAAGAGCGAGGACATAGCGAGTTCTCCGGGATTATTATTGTAAGCTTTCTAATATCATAGCAAGTTAGTCAGCATAGACACAATTGACGTTAAACTCGGAATGCTAAAGTAAGCCCAAAATACCGTTTTCAATAATTTCAAACCAAGGCAAAGAATTTTGATAAGTCAAATAACAGATGACAAATATACTCTTGTTTACTCGTGACTATCTGAATAATGGTAAGTCCAGTAGCCAATAAACATTTCATCCCAGCTCTGCAACCCAAAAGTTAATTCCTTGCTTGGATCAGGGTTAGCAGGGTTATTTTCGGAATTATCAAAAGCCCCAGTAACATGTACTCTAGTTCCTGCTGGTAAATTGACCGGTTGTTCGAATGCATAGGTTGGCTGCCAAGCATAACTGTAGTTAGGGACACTCAACAATTCACGCATCGTTCCGTCAGGGTATTCTGCGCTGAATTTCATATCTTTGCCCCTAAAATGCATGTGTGCCCTCAATCCCGTGATGGTGACATCCTCTTCGAAAATATAGCGTGCTGATGCTTTGTGATCACGCGCATAAGGAGGGATTCGAAACAAACCAGAAACAGACTGGGTAAAGTTCTCATACCTAGGTGGTTGATCGTACACATACAACCCTAAGACGGTCTCATCACTCGTCGCCTTTCCATTAGTAGTGTAGTGGAACTGCATACTCAACTTATGGTCTGCAGGTATGTACACTCCTGTATCCTTTGGAAAAGTCATGGCATCAACTTTTCCTGGGGCATAGCCTTCCAGAAAACGTGTTGCAACGTTTACTGTTGCGGCCTCGCCTTGAACTGCCTCGTCAGGTGCTGTGACATAAGTCAGCAGATGGTGTAATACCGATTCATCTCCTGGTATGTACTGGACTGCCTTCACCCACTTGTCCTCTTGGAAAGGTAACTCAACATCAACATTTATGTAGTCCAGAACTCCGGTTGCAGGAATCTCATGTCGTGGCGCAGTAATTATGTAATCAGGCTCACCAAGCTGCCATTGTCTTCGATCGGGAAATTCCAATAGCGTAAGCGGATCGACTGACGAGGTTCCTCTCGGAGCTCCAGAATCGATCCAATGCACAAGCTTTTGAAAATCAGCGTCCGAAACGTATCGGGCGTTGGTAAAATGTCCGATACTAGGGTCTACTTGCATCGGTGGCATACGCTTAGTGAGTAACACCTCTTTAATCATGGGCGCCCAACCTTGCAGCATCAAATGGCTATCCATTGCAAACGGACCAATACCACCCTCTCGATGGCATGCGGCACATTGCTCAGCGATGATCGGCGCTATTTCTGTACCATAGTCGGGAACTTCGCTCGCATGCTTTTCCCTAGCGGGGAATCGTAACCCACAGCCGTCTAATGAAGTTATCTTAGTCTCAGTTTGAAATACCTCACCCGCAAGCAGCTCTTTAATTACAGCACTTGCCTCCTCACCACCAATTCCCCGATATAAAAGTGTTAAAGCGTTTGGATCTACAATTACTACTTCGCCAGATTTTGTAACCGACATAGCTTCTGATACCAGTTGCCCATTGTCTCTAAGCAACGGTAAATGAGCATCTAACGCTCTGTCAGACAGTGTTTGTGTATTCTCGAATTTCAAATTGTCGGAGGAGTTTAATAACAAAAAAGTAACAGGTTGATCGCCAAACTTAGACCGGAGACTTTCAAATTGATCTAAGGAATCCATCGTCTCCGAACACGTCCCATCTAAGGCCATGATAACCATCGCCTTTTGGTGACGATAACGACTGAGTTGATAGAACTCACCCTTTGAGTCCAAGAGCGCAAAATCACTAATACGATCTAGAGCGGCCTCAGAAGATTGAATGGCCAACAAGGCGAGCAGGATAATTCGACTGCTTGTCAACTTTTTCATTTGATACACCTCATTCGGGTTCCAGTCGATAACCAATCGAGATTGCAAGAGAATAGAGCAGCTAAATCTAAATTCCTAACTAAAATTATATTAACTTGTTAAAATTTTCGGCAAATGCCAAAAACAATTTCTACTTCCCTATCCTATGGTAAGAAAAGTAGCCTATAAACATTTCGTCCCAACTTTGCGCCCCTCCTCGAACCCAAGCGTCGGGGTCGGGATTACCCAGATTGTGCCTTGAGTTGTCAAAAGCTCCATCGACGATCACTCGACTGCCAGAGGGCAAAAGCATTGGCTCTGACAGCCTATAGGTAGGCTGCCAAGCAAAATTGTAGTTGGGCACATTTATTATGTCTTCGACAGTTCCATCAAGATACTCAACACTCATCCGCATGTACTTCCCTCGATAATGCATATGGGGTCTGAGCCCATAAAGCATTATCGCATCCTCAAAAGTATGAGATGAACTCATTTTATATTCTTCAACACCCGGAGGTATTGAGATGTTTGAGCCTCCGTTACTCAGAGCATAGGTTGAATACTCATACCGCGGGTCTTCATCGGAAAAATATAGACCTATACTCGTCTGATCAACCACTTCTCTGCCGAAAGTTGTATAGTGGAGTGATACTTCCAAGGATGAACCAGCGGGGATAAAAACACCCGTTTGATGCGGAAAAGTCACCGCACCATCTTTCCCTGGAGCATAGCCCTCGAGGAATTTCCAAGCGCCAGTTTCCTCTCTTGCGGCATCACTCAAGCGCGAATCTCTGGGGGCTATGTAACTCATCAAATGATGCAATACGCGCCTATCTCCTGGGATGAAATGCACGGATTTTATCCAGACACTATTTGTGAAGGGAAGGTTTATTGTAACATTCTCATAGTCAAGAACCCCCGTCGCCGGAACCCTAAATGCTGGTAGTTGAAGAATATGATCAGGTTCCCCCAACTGCCATTGAGTTGCACTTGGCGAAACACGCTTTAAGGGGTCATCTAAGTTTTCACTGAATAGAGCTCCCTCATCAATCCAACGAATCAAAATTCTCATTTCCGAAGGTTCGATGTAGTTAGCATTAGCAAAGTGTTTAACGCGAGGATCTATTTGCATAGGTGGCATCCTTCTTGTGAGAAGAACCTCCTTAATCATTGAGGACCAGCCCTTTACAACCTCGTACGAGTCCATTGCAAAAGGCGCAATGCCGCCTCGGGAATGGCAGTGCACGCATTTCTCCTTCAGAATTGGAGCAACTTCAGTAGTGTAATCTGGCGATTCCCGATTAATCTGCTCGCCCTGCAGAAAAGGCTCACAGCTATCGGTTTGTCCTCCTGACAGAGCGAATTTTTGACCATCCTCATCAGATTTCATAGCGGAAAGAATTTCTGCGATAGATACTGCCGAATCCCCAGGCGAAAAATCAAGCGCATTTATTCCCATGCCCTCGTATGCTTCTATTGTCCCATTATAAAGAATCTCTCCGGAAGCCGGTTCGACGATAACCAAATCCCCAGCCCGATGCATACCCAGGCTTTCAGTAATTAGGAGAGAATCATCAATAAGTATGGGCAAATCAGAGCCTGCGGTTCCATATCTATTAGAGGCATCAACGCCCTTTGCGCGGGATGTCGAATCTATCGCAAAAAAAACTATGTTTGGACTGTGAGCACCTTTGCGAAGCAAGTTGTATCGATCCAAAATTCTTAGAGACTTTGAACATTGCTGACCGATGGATAATAAAAATACTGCGTCTCTTTCACTATATTTTCTGAGTTGATGTTGCCTACCGTTTTGATCAAGCAGTGCAAAGTCACCGATTTTTTTTGCTGTATCATCAGCCAAAGCCGCAGTCGAAACTATCGCAACGATCCAAAAAAAGCGGCAACCTAACATTTTCAACCCCGCTGACTCCCTTAAGATATTTCTCTTAGCGCGACATACGATAGTTGCTTGTGACCTTTGATACCAAGTAAGAGTGTGTCCCCAGTTGCTAACCATCTGACCCAATTTTCTCTTGTTTACCGAATCCTGGAATAGCTTCGATCAGAGAAAACTTTCGGA
Organism: uncultured Pseudohongiella sp.; assembly: GCA_902531515.1. Lineage (GTDB taxonomy): Bacteria > Pseudomonadota > Gammaproteobacteria > Pseudomonadales > Pseudohongiellaceae > UBA9145. The sequence goes on along the minus strand of CACAEJ010000002.1, from coordinate 63,763 downwards.
ATAATTCATACATACCCCACAGCACAGCGATTATAACGATGAACATCATTCCCCAACGCATCAATGCAGCCCAGAAAAGAGAATCGAACACTGGCATTTGGAACTGATATAAATTTAGCGTGATTCCCCGCTCTATCATCCAATGCCAGGCGCTATGGGCCAACAGAGCTGACAAAAGTATCGTCCCAATCCGTTCATCAACCAAGTATTTGAACAAAAGGTTTATCACTGGTATCACCAAGATTAGAATAAATATCTGCCCAATTTCGACGCCGATGTTAAATGCCAAAAGTGAGGAAAATAAGTGTCCACCCGCAAATTGTAGGGTTTCACTAAACAGAAACGAGAAACCAAAACCGTGAATAAGGCCGAAGCCAAAGGTTATCATCCAGCGGTGCTCTAATTTAACGCCTACAATATTTTCAAATGCCATATACACAATTGATAAAGCAATCAAAGTTTCGATAAGAGGGGGAAACCATAAAGCGCTCGGCGCGACTCCAAAAGATGCGCTTATTAGAGTGATTGAATGCGCAACAGTGAAAGAGGTAATTACGGGAATTAACCCTCGCATGGAACGCAAGGGAATCACTAGACAGAACAAAAACAGAAGATGATCAATCCCTTCTAAAATGTGCTCGAAACCCATAGTCACAAATCTAAGCGCTGCCTGATGCCATCGCGGATCCAACTCTACAACACCTGGGTTGCCTAAATAATTAAACACTCTTTCAGCACCGTTAGGCACTAAAAATCGCAGCACCGTAGTCGTTTGATCAGATAAAGTGGCAAGTTCGGGGTTAACCGAAAAATCAGATTCGTCCGACTGGATTGGATAAGTCACCAGCACATCGAGCACTCCCTGCCTCCAAAACAAATCTGTACTATCATCCAACGGAGGGCTCATTATATTGTCTAGAGCAACTTCAAAACTCGAAAAAGACCGGTTTGAAGGTAAAGACACTCTTGTTCGACGAAGCTGTTTCTCCGTCAACTCCTCACCATTTTCATAGAACTTAAGAGATTCGGTTATGTAAATTCTTGCTGCATCATCGAGAGCAAACTGCGCTTCAGAGAATTGCAAAAACCCCGGCCCGCGCAAAGGAAAACTAACTTCTCCGAGAGCCTCCATTGGGACTCGAATTAGTGCAGTCAGCTCATTACCTTCAGGTTTGACGAATGCGTTTACAGTGACACGAGAAGGAATATCATGAGCTTGAACAAGTCCGGCAAGGCAAATTAATTGAATTAGACAGAATGTTTTTACCGAATTTTTCATAAGAGATATAGTCTATTTAGTCCGAAAAAATTTCTTAATTTTTATATTTTTACATGAAATACAAACAGTTAGTACTACTCACTCAAAAAACCAAACCGTAGCGTAATGCAAATATGGATAGTAATCGTCTTTCTTGTTACAAATTCTTACAAAGGCTTATCCGAAAATTTTCGAAGTGAGTATACTGTCTCTGCATAAGTCAGTATACTCGGAGCTCGCTCTGAAAGTTAGTAAGCTCGCCATTTTGCGGGCATGTAGAGGAGAAAAAAAATGACAAAGATCAAGGTGTTGATAGGAGCAGGTCTATTAGTTGCTTTGGCGGCTCTACAGATTGGCCAATCCCAACTGCAAGAGCCTGTCGTCGCGGCTAATAACGACGTCATGGCACCACATTTCCTAGTGGATCCTTTGTGGCCAAAGCCACTTCCAAATCATTGGGTTCAGGGAAATACTATTGGAGTAGATGTAGACGAGAGAGATCACATTTTCGCGGTTCACAGAAATACGGAATCGCAGTTCATGAGAATTCAAGAGATCGGGCTGTATTCCGGAGTATCTGAGTGCTGCACACCAGCACCACCAATTTTAGAGTTCGATTTGGAAGGAAACCTCATCAACGCATGGGGTGGACCAGAAGAAGGAGCTCCATACACTTGGCCAGAGTCTAACCATGGTATCGATGTAGCTCCAAATGGAGACATTTGGATCGGCGGAAACGGTGGTCCAGATTCTCACGTGCTTGTTTTTACACGAGACGGTGAATACGTTCGAACTGTCGGAGTCCCCGAAGCCGAGATGGACAGCAACAGCACAACGTCCTACGGTAGAGTCGCTGAAATAGCAATCGATGCTGCTAATAACGAGGTCTATTTTGCTGACGGTTATCGTAATAAACGAGTCGCTGTAGTTGACCTTGCGACCGGAGCCTTCAAAAGGTACTGGGGCGCATACGGGAACCGACCAGACGACGATGCTGACGTAACTTATACGCCCGGCGAGCCCGGACCACAGCAATTCCGTGGTCCAGTACACTGCGCTATTCCATCAAACGATGGGCTAGTGTATGTCTGTGACAGAGGAGCCGACAGGATTCAGGTGTTCCGTACCGATGGTACCTATGTTCGTGAAGTAATTATCTCTCCTGCTACCTTAGCGCAAGGTTCTACATGGGATATCGACTTCTCTCCTGATGAAGATCAAGAGTTTCTTTATCTAGCAGATGGTCAAAACTTCAAAATCTATATAATAGATCGCGAATCTTTAGAAGTACTTTATACATTTGGTGATGGTGGTAGACAGCCAGGATTGTTTTTCGCACCTCATAGTATAGCAACTGACTCTCAGGGTAACATTTACACAACTGAGACCTATGAAGGCAAGCGAATACAAAAATTCCTGTACCAAGGTATGCAGCCAGTTACAGTGCGTGACAGAGCACCAACATGGCCAGCTGAAGAGCTGTAAAAACTCCTCATAGAGCTGAAACAAGAGCCCAACTGCTTCTTTGGTAGTTGGGCTTTTTATTTATCTGGATCTTCCGACGCAAAACCAAACCAAGATTTGGACCGCGGGAATTTTACGTGCGAAAAGCATCACTAATTCAATTAAAGTTTCTCTATTCAAGAAATGGTGTTACTGTTTATCGCACTAAGTAGCCTTGTTCTGCCATGGGAAAGTAACGATGAACAAAAGAAAAAGAAATGCTCTGTTGTGCTCTTGTTTACTAATTTCAGTTTTCACCATTCTCGGTATTAGCCAACAAGCTTTGCAGAAGACAGCCGAAGCCATTAATAACGATCGTTTAGCGCCCAAGTTTGTAGTGGACCCCTATTGGCCGCAGCCATTACCCAACAAGTGGATTATGGGCAGAACTATTGGAATCGCTATAGACGAGCGAGATCATCTTTTCGTAGTTCATCGAGATCAAGACTCGATGTTCATGAGTCAAGAACTAGGCTTAGATCTAGGTCGCGCGGAGTGCTGCACGGCGGCGCCGCCGATCTTGGAGTTTGACAGTGCAGGCAATCTAATCAACGCATGGGGTGGGCCAGGAGAGGGATACACATGGCCAGAATCCAATCACGGCATCGAAGTTGGCACTGACGGAAATGTTTGGATTGGAGGCAATGGAAGTGGTGACTCTCATGTGCTGGTTTTTACGCGAGACGGTCAGTTTGTTCGGGAAATTGGTCTCCCGGGGGAGCCTATTGATAGCCTGAGCACAGTGTCCTTCGGGCGAGTTGCCGAGATCGCAATCGATCACTCTGCTAACGAGGCATACTTTGCTGACGGTTATGGAAATAAGCGCGTAGCAGTGGTCGATGTAGCAACGGGGGCCTTTAAACGTTTTTGGGGTGCTTATGGCAATGAACCTATCGACGAAAGAGTAGTCTACGATCCCAATGCCCCGCTTCCACAACAATTCGTGGGTCCCGTCCATTGTGCGGAGCCCTCAAATGACGGCTTGATTTATGTTTGTGACCGCGGGGCAGATCGCATCCAAGTCTTTCGACCTGATGGAACATTTGTTAAGGAAGGTCAAGTGGCTCCTTTGACGTTAGCAGGGTCTACTTGGGATATTTCCTTTTCCCATGATGAAGATCAAGAGTTTATTTACGTAGCAGATGGCGCAAATTTTAAAGTGCACATTCTGGAGCGAGAATCACTAGAGGTACTTGCCGAGTTCGGTGACGGCGGGAGACAGCCGGGGTTATTTTTTGGAACACACAGCATTGTTACGGATTCCGAGGGTAATGTATACACAACTGAAACTTACGAGGGTAAACGTGCTCAAAAGTTTCTTTTCCAGGGACTTAAACCACTCAGTGAGCATAGGACAGGTGCCCCGTGGCCTGACTCGGAACTACACTAACAATTCTAAATTTTAGAAATCGTCTGCACTTTTTTGCAAAGAGACATGCTCAATTACGATCGGGCTTGTTTCTACACTGGCCGTTTATTATTCTACCTTAAATTCAATTGACACAATTAAAGAGAGTCTGAAGTATGAAACTCCGATATTTATTAATAACAGTATTTAGCCTTGGTTGCTTTTCGCCGATCTCAGCCGAAGAGCTAGTAGTCAATTATTCCTATAATGGGAGTCATAACACTGATTTTAGTAACATCAGCGTTTCTTTAAAAATTGAAGACGTGTTGGATGACCGAGACGGTGAACCGAGGCAGATAGCTGATGAATATTTAGCCGAAATTCCACTGAGTGAAATGATTCATATTGCCCTAGTGCAAGGCCTAGAGCACGGCGGCGCAGAGTTGGTGGTGTCAGATCAAGATATGCAAATCCAGGGTCGGATCGTTAGCTCAGAACTTCGCACCGTCGATAGAGCTGGTGTAGAGTCTCTTCAATTAACGATCCGGACTCACGTAGCTTTGCAAGGTAGAGGGAGGACCATTTGGGAAACCACACTTTTTGGCAGGGGAACAGTACCTGCACAAGAAGGGGTCGGTGCAGCAGTAGTCGGATCACTAGATAGAATGGTTCGAGAGTTAGTAAATGATGACTATTTTATTATCGAGCTTCAGTAAGGGTAAGCGCTTATAAGCAACCTAGGCCTAAGTAAACAGAATCTCCTGATTTTGGGTTTAGGGATGGAAATAAATCTAAACCAGTAAGGCCTTCTATCTCATCTATGGTCGCAATCATCTCACAATGATGAACATGCACAGCGGCAGATTGAGCTAATATAAATGCTGCACTATGTCCTAAGTTATTTACAATTACCTTAAAGAACCTATCAGGAACTCGGTGCGGCGTATCAGTTGGTAAAACCAAAGAGTTTTCCTCGATATCAAATATCGGACCTGTGACCACATAGACTTCATCTTGCCGATTAACTAAGTTTCTGATTGACCAATCAAGACCATACCAAGCACCTTGACTAAGAGATAAAGTCCTGGCGACATTGTTTGTTAAATAATTCACGTCACTCCAGAATGGGGTCCCGGCAAAATCAATCAGAGATACGTACTGCGAACGAATCAAGTCGACTCTCTCCGAATCCAAAAAATCCTTAGCGGTTAGAGTATCTTTCACATAATTATCCTGAACTGCATCGCGAGATAAGCTCGAGGCTATTCCAATCGAGGTTCCAGAAACCTTGTAGGCAACCCAATCTGCTGATTTGGTTGTAGTGTTGTACGAAAGCGCGTAAATTGGACGCACGATTAAGTGATTTGAGTCGTCTGCGCCCTCAGGACAACCGTTGTAGCAGTGCCCGATCTTATATGCCTGCGCATAAGCAATATTGTTAAGCGTTAAGATCAAAACAGCGAAATAAATTTTCAAAACAATACGCATCAATATTACCCTATGATCAGCAAAACATCTGTTCTGCCTGTATCGTGACTCTATCTGAATATTGATAAAAATGAACTAGAGAACAAGATTTTAAAACCAAATCGTTAGCCTAGCCAAGTGGTCCGTCTATTTAGTTCCCGATAATTTATTTGAAGAGCAGTATCTTCCGTGATCTGGATTATAAATTTCAACGTTCTTTTAAGTATTAGTTACTAACTTAAATTTTTCAAATTTGAATAATTAGGAAGTTTTAATAAGGCCATTCCCATAAGATAGGCCTACGTTTGAAAAGTACTAACACCTAGGGGGAACAAAGTTGGCAAAATAAAGGTTCTGGTTATGATTGTTCTCGCAATCATGATAGGGCCAAGCCGAACGTTGTTCTAAGCCCGTCCGCCTCTGCGGTCGGGCTTTTTTTTGCTCATCGAATCACCCGTTTTTCAGCTTAACAAACGTTTTTGGACATCTGTGATAAACTCATTATCTACCCAAGAAGCACGGACAAACCGATGATGAGAACCTTCACTTTCATTTTTGTTCTCCTGGTACTTTCGAGCCCTAGCCTAGCTGATACAACATTAATAAGAAATATCAATGGGTATACCCTAAACAGCGACGGTGAATTAGTTAATTTCGAGGCTTTGAAGTTCACAAACGACCGCATAGATGCCGTGTATTTATCTAACCCGGACTCTTTGTCAGACGTAGACGACATTATCGATGGTGAAGGCAGAACCCTGATCCCCGGACTGATCGATGCTCATGGCCATGTCGGTAGCTATGGCTTCAGTCTCCTTCGCATCAATCTCGTTGGGGCAATGTCAGAGGAAGAAGCGGCTTTCAGAGTTAAGGCATTTGCGGATGCCAATCCAGATCTCAACTGGATATTAGGTAGAGGATGGAACCAAGTCCTTTGGGAAAATACAGACTTTCCCGCTGCCAGCTCCCTTGATAGATTGATAAGTAACAGACCTGTCTGGCTGACCCGAATAGATGGTCATGCAGGTTGGGCCAATTCAGCAGCCCTCCAACTAGCCGGAATAGATCAAAGTACTAACGATCCTGTAGGAGGACAAATCATACGCGATGAAGATGGTGCTCCCACAGGGGTCCTCGTAGATACGGCAATGAACTTCGTCAGTTTACAAGTTCCTCGACCAACCTTAGAAGATGAGAAAATAGCTCTCACTGCAGCAATGAAGGCCCTTGCTGAATATGGCTTAACAAGTGTTCATGATGCCGGAGTTAATAGTCAGACAGTGAGAGCCTACAAAGAGCTAGTAACCGAATCTTATTTACAGATTCGAATAAATGCGATGCTTTCAGCATCAGACCCTCTTTACCAAGATAGACTGGATGAAGGTCTTTACAGAAGTTTGGACGACACATTGGTAATTAATAGCGTCAAGATAGTCAGTGACGGCGCGCTCGGTAGCAGAGGAGCCGCACTGATTGAAGACTATACCGACGAGCCAGGAAATAGAGGACTTCTTCGTTATAACGACGAAAGACTCGAATTCTTAATGCGGGTAGCCATGAACTCGAATTTCCAGGTAAATACGCATGCCATCGGCGATAATGCGAATTTGAAAGTCCTCGACAATTACGAACGACTTATTAATGAGACTGGTTCAAGGCTGCGACGACATCGCATCGAACATGCCCAGATACTTCGTTATGAAGACATCAAAAGATTCAGTGAATTGGGTATTTTACCTTCGATGCAAGCAATCCACGCTACTAGCGATAAAAATATGGCACAGAACAGACTCGGCGAGATACGTATTCAAGGAGCTTACGCTTGGCGAAAATTGATTGATGCCGGAGCACGTATCGCAAACGGCTCAGATTTTCCCGTTGAATCTCCAAATCCTTTCTGGGGTCTTCATGCAGCAGTGACTCGACAAGATCGCGACGGAGAACCGACTGGTGGCTGGTTTCCCGAGGAACGAATGACCGTAACAGAAGCTTTTGCTAGTTTTACGATAGACGCCGCATATGCTGGTCATCAAGAAGACCTCATTGGTTCTTTAGAAGCCGGGAAAAAAGCTGACTTTATCTTCCTCGATAGAGATATTTTTACGATTCCTGAAGGCGAAATTTGGAAAACCCAAGCAACAGAAACTTGGGTTAATGGTATCAAGGTCTCTGAATAAGTATCGAACCGATCGACAAGACCGCTTATAATCTATCCCCAATCGCCCGACCAGAAACCCTTAATAACTGCTGGTTGGCTTTCACAAAATCAAGAAGGTGAAGATGAGCAAAGTAAACCATTCTGCCGGAAGACACTTCCTGCAAATTCCAGGTCCATCAAATGTACCCGATAGCGTACTCAGAGCGATGGCAGATGCGGTCATCGACCACAGGGGACCAGATTTCCCTGAATTGACTCATGAAATTCTTATGCAACTCAAACCCATTTTCAATACGCAGGACCCAATAGTAATATTCCCATCCTCGGGCACAGGAGCTTGGGAGGCAGCTTTAGTTAACGCGCTTTCACCCGGAGACAAAATATTAGCCTTTGAAACAGGATGGTTTGCAACACTGTGGAAACAGATGGCGGAAAAACTCGGATTAGAAGTCGAATGGGTTACTGGCGACTGGCGATCGGGGGTTGACCCCTTAGTAGTCAAAGAAAAATTAAGCGATGATACGAAGAATTCTATAAAAGCTGTTTGCGTTGTGCACAATGAAACATCAACCGGTACAACCAGCCGCGTGCGAGAAATTCGACAAGCAATTGATGAAACTCAACACCCCGCTTTGCTCATGGTTGACACTATTTCATCGCTGGCATGTTGTGAGTATGAGCATGATGAATGGAAGGTAGACGTAACCGTTGGTGGTTCACAAAAAGGCTTAATGTTACCGCCTGGACTTGGATTTAATGCGGTTAGTCAAAAAGCATTGGACGCGTCAAAATCTTCTTCTTCGCGAGTCTATTACTGGTCGTGGCAGGAGATGATCAAAAATAATGAAAATGGGTTCTTCCCCTACACACCTGCTACTAATCTACTATATGGGCTTAAAGAAGCACTTAGACTTCTCCACAGTGAGGGTTTAAAAAATGTTTTTTCTCGTCACGCAAGACTCGCAAAAGCCACAAGGATAGCAGTTGACGCGTGGGGTCTTGAAAATTTATGTCTCAATCCTAAAGAATATAGTAATTCTTGCACAGCAGTTTTAATGCCCGAAGGTTTTGATGCTGATCACTTGCGTAAAATTATTTTAGAAAAATTCAACATGTCGCTGGGCACAGGCTTAGGCAAAGGGAAGGGGAAAATTTTTCGCATCGGTCATCTCGGCGACTTCAATGAATTATCTCTCGCCGGAACACTGAGCGGAGTGGAAATGGGATTACGGATTGCTGAAGTTCCTCATGAGAAAGGTGGAATTAACGCAGCCTTAGAATTTTTATCTGTCTAAAATAAGAAAAAGAGATGCAGAATGGATCCAAATACAGCAGTTAACACAAGTGCAGCAATATCTCTCATCGGATTCGGTATTGTTATATTTTTACTTTTGTTTCTGATTGCAAAGTGGAAATGGCATGTATTTTTTGCACTCCTCATTCCAATAATCTTTTTTGGCATATTACCGGGCATTCAACAAAACAATTTTATTGATGCCTTCGAAAGCGGATTTGGTAATACTTTGGGTTCGATTGGTGTCGTCATCGTTCTCGGCTCAATTATAGCTGAAGCTTTGAAACACACTGGTGCAATTCAGGTAATTACAAAATCAATGGTAAATCTCGTCGGCACCCATCGTATGCCACTTGCCCTAACCCTCACTGGATTCATAATTGGAGTGGCAATCTTTTCGGACGTCGCTTATGTAATTCTCAATCCGCTGGTGCACTCGGCGGCAAAAACCATGAACGTAGGAATCGCGGTGATGTCTACTGGATTGGTTGGAGCACTCCAGCTCACGCACGCAATTGTACCGCCGACTCCCGGCCCCCTGGCAGCTGCAGCAATTGTTGGCGCGGACATCGGTCGAACAATAATCTTCGGCGGAATTGCCTGTCTATTTGGTTCCCTGGCGTGCTGGGCTTGGGGTGTTTATTTTGCAGGCCCCAAAATAAAGACCATGGCAAGTGAGGAGTTTGAAGGCGTTTCAATTGATGACTTGGACGGTGAGGGCCCCAAAGAATTACCTAGTAATCTGAGTTCCTATGCGCCGATTGTTATACCAATTCTGTTAATCGGTGCACAAAGCGTAATCTCTCTCATGGCGCCGGAGGGCCACATGCTCAGAGCGGTTTTTTCATACCTGGGTTGGCCAGTGGTAGCACTTTCTATCGGCGTTTGGCTGGCTTATCGAAATATTAAAAACCCAGAAGATCGTGAAAAATCAAAAGACGCATGGGTTGAGGCCGCACTTAGAACTTCCGCCATGATTTTGGTTGTCACGGGTTTAGGGGGATCACTAAGTGCAATATTGAGGGGAACTCCGGCTGTGGACTTTATCGCCATGATTTTCACCGATTACGGATTGCCTACTATCTTGTTACCGTTCGTGATCGGCATAATTGGAAATATGATAACGGGTTCAACCACCGTGGGTGTAATAACGGCAGCTTCCTTGGTTGCACCCATGCTGGGCAGCCTTAGTTTATCTCCTGAGGCCGCCATGCTAGCCGGTGCCAGCGGCTCAGTTATAATCAAATACGTAAACAGCAGCTATTTTTGGGTCTGTACTTCACTATCCAAACTCAGTGTCCCAGATGCAGTATTTAGTTATGGCGGCGCAACTCTCGTCGGCGGAATTGTATCGTTTATCACCGTTTGTGCTATGTGGTCGGTGGGTTTGATCTGACTGATGCCGTTTTACTCATCTGCTCCAAGTCTGCGCAATAACTCCGCGACTTGGGGTCGCGTACCCCTTAATCCATTAGTGCCCGGAATACCCTGAACAGTCTCTGCTAATTGCAAGGGCGTCAAGTCTCTATCATTGCGTACATCAATATGAGCGCCTTCAGAAACGAGAAATTCTACAACGGATGGAAAGTCTTTTAAAACCGCATGGTGTATAGCATTTCTACCACGATTATCCGCGGCATTGACGTCAACACCCTCACCGATGAGGATTTTCGCAAGTTCTAAAGTCCTGCGCTCCTCATCCTCAGAATCAAGTTCCTCGTTACCTATGCGATCTCGACGCCAGTCTAGAGACGAACCTGAATTACCCATGGCCACTTGCAATGCTGTCACTCCATTTTCATCAACGACTAAAGGGTCGGCGCCCGCATCAAGAAGAATCTGAAGTATTTCAACCTCACCGTATTTCGCAGCCATCCAAAAAGCATCTCTACCAATTAGTTGTGATCGAATAGAATAATCAGCACTGAACCTTCTTCCAGGCGTCCCATGCTCCACAGAAGTTTCAATGATTGCTCCATGATTAAGTAGACTCCTAACTAGAGCAACTTCGCTTCTGAGTACCGCCGCATGTAAGGGGGTATAACCAGCCGCCATAGCATTGGGGTCAGCTCCTTGCTCCAACAAGTAAATTGCCAACTCTTCGTGTCCACTGTGCGCGGCCTGAGTGAGGACACTCAACCCTGACGCAGCTGTGTCATTCACATCAGCCCCTGCTTCAAGTAGAACCCTAGTAGTATCGATATCACCAACTCGAGCCGCGAACATTATCGCTGAGGAACCTCCGTGCGCCATCTTAAAGTTTCCACTAGGGTTAGTGTTACCTGCGGTATTTTCCAACTGATACCAGACTTTTGAATGCGTATTAAGGTTTGCTCCATTTTCCAATAGTAAAGCGACGACAGGAGTGTGACTTTGGGCAACAGCCCACATAAGCGCTGTCTGACCTCTCTCATCTTCTGACGCATTAACATCCCCACCAGCGTTCAATAAAAGAGCCACTGTCCTCACATTACCCGCACGCGAAGCGCTCATTATAGGAGTTTCTCCCATCTTCAGTCTTACATTAGGATTAGCTCCAGCCGAGAGTAGCTTTTCTACTAGGACCTCGCTTCCATTCGATGCCGCCAACCAAAGCGGTGTTGCTCCAAGTTCATTGGACGCATCGACGTTCGCTCCAGCGTCCAAAAGCGACTGGACTACCTCTTCACTGTTCCTATGTGCCGCCCAATGCAGCGCTGTTGAACCATCACCTTGCCTAGCATTCGGATCTGCACCTGACGATAAGAGACTGGAGACAAGGCTGTGCTCGTTATTTCGGATCGCACTAATTAACGCAGGCTCTTGAGCGAAAGACTCGAGAACTAGCGTAAATAGATACGCTAAGAACAGTGATTTAGAAACCAAGTAATTTTTTGATTTATTCATACTAATGAATCCTAAGTCATACAAAGGGTAATTGACAGCCCGTTTCGGTCATGGCAAGTTCCATGACTGAAAATAAGAATAAAACTCTACGCCGTAGGTTATAATTGTTGACTTACTAAAATTGTAAAATTAAAAGTAAAAACAATCACTTAATAAACTCAGTTATAAGTGCTAACCTAATGATTATGAATGAAATTAAAGTCAAAGCAACCCGAAGTGTCACTATCGCTTCAACTTTTGCGACGATAACACTTGTATCAAGCTTATCCATCGCACAATCAGGTGCTGAGTTGCTTAATGCAACCTTAAACCAGTACTGCTTGGCTTGTCATAACGATACCCTAAGCACAGCCAATGTATCGTTCCAGAATATCGACCTATCGGACGTGAGCACCCACGGGGCCCTGCCTGAGAAGGTTTTATCCCAATTGAGGAATAGGCGTATGCCACCTATGGAGATGCCTAAACCAACCGAAGATACATACGACGAATTGGTTGGATGGCTCGAAAGAGAGATAGATACACTAGCATCAAACAATCCCAACCCGGGTCGAACAGATACTTTTCATCGTCTCAACAGAGCAGAGTACGCCAATGCCGTGAGGGATTTATTGTCGATCGAGGTCGATGTCGAGGAGCTGCTACCCGCGGACGACATAGATGCCTATGGTTTCGACAATATGGCAGATGTTCTGACAGTTTCTCCGGCTCTGATGGAAAGATACCTATCCGCTGCTAGAAAAACAGCAAGATTGGCGGTGGGAGAAAACCCACTCGGTCCAGCATCGCAAACTTACGAGGTGCCCATACTGCTGAATCAGGCCGACAGAATGAGCGATGATTTACCTTTCGGCTCTCGGGGAGGTGTTGCAATGAAGCATTACTTTCCAGTGGCTGGAAAATATGACCTCTCTCTTAGGCTCCACAGAAACTATGTAAATTATATTCGCGGCATGGGCTCCCGTCACGAAATCGAGGTTAGATTCGACGGCAGACTCATCGAAACCTTTCGAGTCGGCGGTGAGGAACCAGACGTTCTGCAGGCCCCGGCGAGCTACGGTGGCAATCAATTTGGCGACCGAGAGTGGGAAGAATACATGTTATTTGCCGATTCCAATCTAAGACTTCGATTTGATGCCGAAGCTGGTCCTCACGTTTTAGGAGTTTCATTTGTGCGACGGTTCACTGAACCGGAGGGAGTGCTCCAACCGCCCCAATCAGTTTTTGCTGCCGCTGTCAACGAGATGCGAGACGGTGATGCAGCAATTGAAGTTGCCCAAATCACTGGACCCTTTGAAACCTTGGGTCCCGGATCGACTCCAAGCAGAGACGCTATATTCGTATGCAGCCCCAACAGCAATGATGGAAGTTCAGAAGAAGCTTGTGCTATTGAGATTCTATCTAACCTTGCACATAAAGCTTATCGTCGCCCACTTCAGCAGTTGGATTTAGATACCCTTTTAAATTTCTACCATATGGGCAGGAACGATGGGAGATTCGAGTTTGACGCAGGCATTCAGCTAGCGATTGAGCGAATACTGATATCTCCCGACTTCCTTTTTCGGGTGGAGCAGGATCCACTGGATATAGAATCTGGGTCAGATTATGAACTTACTGACTTGGAGCTTGCCTCAAGATTGGCTTTCTTCCTTTGGAGTAGCATTCCAGATGAAGAGCTACTCACCCTCGCAGAACAAGGACAGTTAAAAGATAGTCAAATTCTAGAGCAGCAAACACTCCGAATGCTCAAAGACCCCAGGTCGAAAGCACTAGTTGAAAACTTTGCGGGACAATGGTTGTACCTTAGAAACCTGCCTAGCCTTGTGCCCGATGCCGTTGAATTCCCGGAATTCGACGAAAATCTTCGAACAGCTTTTAGAGAGGAGAGCGAGCTTTATTTTGAGAGCTTAATAAAAGAAGATAGGTCAGTGCTTGACCTTCTAGGGGCCGGATACACTTTCCTGAATGAACGTCTTGCCTCCCATTATGGGATCGACGGAATTTATGGCAGTCACTTCCGAAAAGTTAAGTTGGAAGGAATATCTGCGAAGCAGCGTGGAGGAATTCTGGGACAAGGCAGCCTACTTACGGCAACTTCTTACGCCAACCGAACATCACCGGTTCTAAGGGGTAAGTGGGTCCTAACGAATATCTTGGGCACACCACCACCGCCTCCACCAGCTGATGTTCCTGATCTTCCAGAAGCAGGAGAGGATGGGCAACCTGCTACCATCCGAGACCGAATGATCCAGCATCGCAAAGATCCAAATTGTGCTGTCTGCCATCTCCCAATGGACCCGCTCGGCTTAGCGCTGGAAAACTTCGACGCAATTGGTCGGTGGCGGGATTCTGGCGAGGCCGATTTACCTATCGATGCCTCCGGCCAACTACCCAACGGCACTCAGTTCTACGGTTTAGATGGACTCAGAGAAATACTCCTAGATCGCAGTAATGAATTTGTGGGCACGATTACAGAGAAAATGTTCGCCTACGCGATCGGTCGCCCTCCAGAGTACTTTGATAAGCCAACAATTCGTGAAATTACTCGAACAGCAGCATTGGATAACTACCGCTGGTCGTCTATTATTACAGAAATAGTGAAAAGTGCCCCTTTCCGCACGCGGAGGACTGAATCATGATAATTACTAAGAAAGCGATACCACGCCGTACCCTATTGCGAGGGATAGGAGCCGCCTTGGCTTTGCCTACACTTGATGCCATGATCCCTGCACTTGCCAATGCCGCCGGTAAGCCTATTCACCGATTGGGAATTGTATATGTTCCAAATGGGATGAGAATGGACCATTGGACACCCTCAACGGTAGGAAGCGGTTTTGAGTTCCCATCGATTCTCAAACCAATGGAGCCATTTAGAGATCAAGTCCAGATCCTAAGCGGACTCTGGGGTGTTGATGGTGAAGGACCCCACGCAAGAGCATCGACTCGATTCCTAACCGGAGTTGCATCCACAAGAGACAACGGCTCGAATCTCAGAGCGGGTATTTCTATGGACCAAATCGCCGGTCGAATCTTGGCCAATGAGACACAGCTGGCAACCTTGGAACTTGCAATTGATGGGCGAGACTTTGCAGGCTCCTGTGATGAGGGCTTCAGCTGCGCGTACACAAATACTATTTCTTGGGCAAACGAAACCACACCACTGCCAATGGAGAATAATCCGAGGGCTATTTTCGAGCGTCTGTTCGGCGACACCGGAAGCACAGATCCTGCTATCAGGAAAACTCGGCTCGGCAAAGACGCCAGCCTTCTAGATTCTGTTACCGAAAGGGCCAGCGAAATGTCTAAAAAGCTGGGTGCTGGCGACAAAACTAAGTTGTCTCAGTATCTCGAAGCTGTCCGTGATGTGGAAAGACGCGTTCAAATGGCGGAAGCGCAAAGCGATCGAGAGTTACCTGTTGTCGAGCAACCCGCAGGTATACCAGATACTTTTAAAGAGCATGCTCGATTGATGTTCGACATGATGGCTCTGGCTTGGGAAACCGATATGACTAGGGTTGCCACTTTCATGATGGGCCGAGAGATCACCGGTCGAACCTATGCAGAGATTGGAGTCCCAGATGCGCATCATCCAATTTCACATCACCAAAGGGACCCGGTCAAACTAGAAAAGTTACTCAAAATTAACGAATATCATGTGACTTTCTTTGCAGAATTTTTAGAGCGCTTAAAAAACGCTGAAGATGAAAATGGATCGCTGTTAGACTCATCAACAATAGTCTATGGAGCGGGTATGGCTGACAGCAATTCCCACTACTCGAGGAATTTACCCATTCTACTAGCTGGAGATGTCGCCCACCCGGGTTATCATTTGCAATACCCAGAAGGGACGCCGCTGACCAATCTGCACCTTAGCCTGCTAGACAAATTGGGAACTCCTATCGAATCCTTGGGCGACTCCACCGGTCGTCTGTCTATTTAGAAAAATTAGACGCAAACGCTTTTTCCCAAAAAGCCGGTTACCTAATACTCGGTAATAGGTTTTTACATAATGAGTTAATGCAACGGATTTTTCTTTTGCCGTATCCTTAGGTTTTATCCTACACTCTGTCAGGCTAATATCTGTGATCTTATTTTATAAAGGAGCGGCATCATGCGATTCCAGCTAGGAACTCAAATAACAAGAATAATTCTAATAAGTGCTCTGGCATTAGTAAGTCTTTTTCAATTCAACATTTCAGCCCAGCAGACTAATTTCCCTCCAGTGACCGACGAAATGTTGCAGAACCCTGCTGATGGCGACTGGCTGATGTGGAGGCGAACCCTCGACAGTTGGGGGTACAGCCCGCTCGATCAAATCTCGAAAGAAAATGTCGGTGACCTCCGACTAGTATGGACCAGAAACTTAGCCGTTGGTACCGGGGAGATAACACCTCTCGCTTACAACGGGATGCTATTTGTACCTCAAGCAAACGATGTCATTGAAGCCGTTGATGCTGTCACGGGTGACCTCATTTGGGGATACCGAAGAGATATTCCTGAAGACCTATATGAAATGGTCGGTGGTAACGCCCGTAACAATCGCAACCTAGCAATTTATGAAGACAAAATCATTAACACATCGGATGACAATCATATTTTTGCTCTAAACGCACTAACTGGCGAAGAAGTCTGGGAAACCGAAATTCTCGACTACCAGGAGAATTCCGCAACGCATAGCTCTGGGCCAATCATTGCTGACGGGCTTGCTATCTCTGGAAGAAGCTGTCGCCCGTGGGGTGGCCCAAATGCTTGTATAATCGCAGCCCATGATGCGAGTACTGGTGCGGAGGTTTGGCGCAGGCGACTCATACCAGCTCCCGGTGAACCTGGCGATGAAACATGGGGGGATGTTCCGTTTGAGTCCCGCCACCACGTCGGATCATGGATGGTTCCTAGTTATGATCCTGAGCTAGAGCTAATTATTATGGGTACCTCCGTTACCTCTCCCGCTCCAAAATTTTATTTAGGTGGTACCGAAAACAAGCACCTCTATCACAATTCAACACTTGCTTTAGAAATTGGTACCGGAGAGATTCGCTGGTACTACCAGCATATGAACGATCATTGGGATTTAGACCATCCTTTTGAAAGACTGCTTGTCGAGACAGAAGTTAGCCCAGATCCCGATGAAGTAACGTGGATTAATCCAAATCTTATACCGGGTGAAACTCGAAAAGTAATAACGGGAGTTCCAGGAAAGACCGGCATCGTTTATACGCTAGATCGAGAAACTGGCGAGTTTCTTTGGGCAACACCCACGGTTGAACAAAACGTTATCGTGGACATAGATGGTGCAACAGGGGAAGTCACAGAGAATCCGGAAATTATCTTTCGCGAAACGGAGCAAATCGTCTACGTTTGCCCGACTTGGTTAGGAGGTAAGGACTGGGAGGCTGGTGCATACAGCCCGCTGACAAACACTATGTATTATCCTCTGAGGAACTCTTGTGCAAATATGCTCACCACAGGGAACTTTGATAGTGATACTGCGAGAGCCTTAACCGAGGGTGAGGGAGGCCAGGGAGGACTGGCCATTTATCAACTCGCAGCCCGACATGAAATAACTCCGGGCACAGATAACCTGGGAACGGTCAGAGCTGTCTCCGCAGAAACCGGCAGAACCGAGTGGTTATTCGAAACACGAGCTGGGACTATGTCAGTGGTCGCAACCGGAGGCGGATTGATTTTCGGAGGTGATGCCAACGGTAGGTTTCGTGCATTTGATCATGAAACCGGAGAAGTTTTATGGGAAATTAATCTGGGATCACCGGTCAGCGGCTACCCCATTAGTTTTTCAAGCCAGGGAAAGCAATACATTGCGGTAAACACCGGCGGTGGCGGATCCAATATGACTCCAGAGTTACGACCAAGTCGAGGAACTAATTTGTACGTTTTTGCTCTTCCCGACTAATATAAAACGGAAAGGCGCAAAGCAAACAGTTAATTTCGCAAATTTTCAAATTCTTGCTGCAACTCGGGGGACAGGGGGTAAATGTCTCGGAAACGAAACTCCTTGTCCTCCAGCAACTGCAATTGAAATTTCTCCCGCTCCTCGACCAATTCAGAGTAGTCGAGGACCTTTTCAACTAGAGAAGGTGGAAAAAAAAATACTCCCCCATTGTCGCCAACCACAACGTCTCCGGGCAATACAGTAACACCACCAATTCGCACCGGTGAGTTGTATTCTACGCCAAGCCAAGAAGTTGTGTGCGGATCGGTAAACTTGTGAAAAACTGGAAATTCTTGAAACCGTTCATCTCGTAATCCCGAGTAGTCTCGCGTTCCGCCATCTATAATGACTCCCGCTGCTCCTCGCTGCAGAATGCCCGTGGCTCCCATATCTCCAAACAAATTGTGCCCATCAATGCCTCCCAACTCTGCTACCACTACATCTCCTGGTCTTGCCTCTTCAGCTGCTCTTGCGTAATAGCGACGATCCCAATTAGCATCTTCAGCAAGACTCAGTGCGGCCTCTGTTAAATCTGGTCGCGGTGGAAGGAAGCGCATCGTTAGAGCCCGACCCACAAGTCGCGAACCCGGCTGCGTATTCTCAAAGCCTGTTGCATAGTTCAGTTGATACTCCCCCAGAGCGCTAAAAATTACCTCTAGAGGTACTTCTTTTAGTCTCTCTAACTGTCCGTCGGTAACTTCCGATCTTGTCGATTCCAGTACATCCATTATTGCGGAGTATGAAGTCCGATTTTTTTTAAATCCCTCAGGGGCAGGCAAGTCAGGCGCAAACTCCTGATTAAACGAACCTTGTGAAAATGCTGTTTGGTTTAGTGCTACTAGGAATAAATACAAGGGGGCTAAGAACAGTCTCAAGGTGAATTCTCCTTAAACAGATTTTAAGTGCACAAATGAATTGCTATGAGATGAGATGTTAGGTAATACGAAACCACTTACTGATTTCTATTATCGGTTGGCGCGCTGCCTATCAGGCATCTCCAGATCAACAGTGAAAGAAACAGGAATAGATTGTGGCAGGAAACAAATTGCATCATCGCAGGCTTGGTAATCCAACGTTCCCGTCAAAGTTAAAGCATCCAACGTCGACATAATTTCCTCAGTCTCTGCATCCCCGTTCATAACCACTTCCTGAAGAATGGTAAATTTTTCCTGGTAGACTGGAACATGCTCGTCCAGCGGTTCAAAGTAATATATTTCAGACTCGGGATAGTTGACAGGCTCAACACGCGCTAATTCTGGTTTATCCAGATTAAAACCGATCACGCGATATCCTTTTTCCTCGGCGCCCGGAGCATACACATGCATATCAGGGCCAGGTGTGACATCTAAAGCCAAGGAGAATCGAGTTCCGACAGTCACGGTAGTATTAGACGGATAAGCCGTAAACTTTAGATGCGCCGTTTCACCCTCGACGGCAGCTATTGGAGACAGGCCCATCCCCAATTTCAGCATCACGTTTGTAGTTGTGTTCCTTTCTCGGTAGAACTCTTCAAAAAAACGCGAGGTTACTCTCCCCTCACCATCTACCATGAACGTTCCGGGATAAGGCGTGCCAACTATCATTTGGTTAGCGCCAAAAGCCGAAACATATCTTGCCACATCTGCTTTTACGCTAGGATCGTCCGCATTATCGCCGACTCCCTCAGCTGCGACTGTGTTAAGAATGCCGAAATCCGATATAACAGATGAATCACTATCAGCCAGCAAAGGAAAGGTTATGCCTCGCCTTTCCGCAAAGTCAGCAACAACCTCGACGGAGTCATAGCTTATCGCAGCTACGCCTATGCCTTGCTCTTGGAGAGTCTCTAGTTGGCTTTGCAGCTCCACGAGCTGCGCTTTACAGTAAGGTCACCAATCTGCTGATCGATGAAAGAGAAGCATTGCTCCGTTCGGCCCCATGACCGATTCAAGATTGTGAATCTCACCGAATTGATCAGAGAGCTGAAAATCTGGCACCTGTTCCCCGACCTGCGGCCCCAAATTCGCCACAACGATTGCCTCACGCTCAGCACCCAACGCTACATTGGTAGCGGCGAGAATGGTGATGACCAAAACCGGAAAGACTTTATAAATGTTAGATAGCATAGCGTAATCCTACCACGTTATTTTGGGATTTCCACAACTATCGCGTTGAGGCATCGAAGCGCTTATCTAAATTACCAGAATTCAATGATTAACGTAGACTTTTTAAAAAAGCACAATTATGCTAAAGCCATTGTTTTTGGGGGATGCAGTTCTGTATATCTATTGATTCGGAGGCTGGCAATAATGAATAACTCTACATGGCTAAAAACATTTTTTTATTGTTTTTTTTCATCTCTGATATTAAGTCAGGGCACCTTGGCGAGTGATGAGAAGGTAACCTATAGCAAGGATGTTGCGACAATAATTTTTGATAAGTGTGTGAGTTGCCATAATCCCGATGGGATTGGGCCTATGTCTCTGCTTACCTTTGAGGAAACGCAACCTTGGGCACCTCTGATTAGTTATAAGGTAGAGCGTCGAGAGATGCCGCCCTGGCATCTAGATAAAGCCGTTGGAATTCAGACCTATAACAACGATGTCTCTCTATCAGAAGAACAAGTTTCATTAATAGTTCAGTGGGCTAAATCTGGGGCTCCCCAAGGTGACCCAGCACTTACGCCAGCTCAACCAAAACTGCCAGATGCGTCCGAATGGCAACTCGCCTCTGAATTGGGGGAGCCCGATTTCGTAGTCAAATCACCACCCTATACCGTTACTGCCAATGCCCAGGACCAATGGTGGGTTCGTAATACGTCTTTCGCAGGACTGATTGACGAACCTCGCTATGTTAGAGCGACGGAACTTAAAGGTTCCTATCCTTTGGGCGTCAAGGTTCTCCACCATGGTCACGCTCAACTAAGATCAAACGATGGTAACGGAAATAGAGCATCAGGCCCCGTGGGCAGACAGGGAGTTGGAAAAGGTGGTGATCGATTCCCTGAAGGGACGGGTATGCTGATCTACCCAGAGGGAACTATTAACTGGAATCTACACTATTTCCCCATCAGCGAAGTAGTGCCTAACGAGCAGGCAGAGGCCGCTGTTTGGTTATATCCCAAAGGTTATAAGCCTGAATTTCAAACACGGGGTGAACAGTTCTTTGCTGCCGATTCTGGCCCCGGTGGTTTATGGGCAAACGACCTGTTGCTACCGCCAAACTCTGTGAAGTCTCAACAAGGATTCCGAGTTCTGAAGCGACCTGCTTTGATTACCAGTTTCCGTCCCCACATGCATATGCGAGGTCGGGCGCAATCGCTTGAAGCTATATACCCAGACGGTCGTCGCGAAATGCTGGCGAGAGTTGATAAGTATGATCATTCCTGGCAAATAAATTACGAATTTACCGAAGACTCGGCCCCGCTGTTACCAGCTGGCACTATGTTGAAAATTACCTCGACCTGGGACAATACCTCACAAAATCCGCACAATCCTGATCCGCGACAATGGGTAGTTTTTGGTCAACGGGGTGTGGATGAAATGTCGCACCTTTGGCTTGGTGTTACCTATCTCTCGGATGAACAGTACGAAGAACTAATCTCAAAACGTCAGGCGAGGATGACTGCGTCGCGAGATCAATGAACATCTTGATGCGATTAGTTGGAAGCAGAGGATTCCTGCTTTGTGTCCTTGTGAGCGGCATCTCTTTGAGCACTGCTCAGACTTCAAACGTATTTAGCCCCATTTACGAAGAACCGCTCCGTGCGGACGGGCAAAACGTAGTACCTCTTTTTGACGGCTGGTTCCCCAACGACGACGGTTCTTTCACTCTCTGCTTCGGATATTTCAATATGAATTTCGAACAAGAAATTGACGTACCCCTTGGCGCAAAAAACTTTATAGAACCCGCTGAATTTGATGGCGTCCAACCAACTCACTTTGACACGATCCCTGACCCTGAACTAACTCGTGAATTCAGACGACACTGGTGCGCTTTTTCAGTAATCGTCAGCGAGAATTTCGGTATGAATGACGTGATATGGACTTTACAAACCCAAGGCACAAAGTTGTCTGTTCCGGGAACTCTAATCCCCTCTTATGTGCTAGACGAAGAAGAAACCTCGGGTAGAGATACTTCAGCGCCCTACCTTAGCCTGAATGACAACCCCCCCAGTTTCCGGGGAAGACGCGGTCTCTTCGAGGGTCCGAGACGAACCCGAGTGGGAGAACCAGTCAATCTTATTGCTCGAATTCGACATAGTGAGCCTGGCACATGGGTTAACTGGACCCTGCATCAGGGCCCCAATGCAGTCGTATTCTCGGAATCTGAGGCAAGACTTGAAGTCTCTGAGGGGGTTATAGAATCAACAGCGACCTTTAGTCAGCCCGGAAGTTACCTACTTCGAATCCAGGCAATAAACGATACCGAGCGACGGAGGGAACCTACATATGGATTTGAATTTCACTGCTGCTGGACCAACGGGTTCCTTCGCGTTGACGTTTCAGAGTAAAAACCACAGCAGTTACAAATTCCTTGAAACTGACTTCTTGCACACCCTTCTGCTGTGATACGCTTAGCTCACCTGTCTAACTATTGACGGAGAATAAAAATGAAAGCAAAGTCAATCACTCTGCTAGTTGTTGTTACAACCATTTTACTTGCAGGCAACGTTGTTGCCCAAACGGACAGCTCTTACAGCGAACGCACTCCCTGGGGAGATCCAGACATTTCAGGCATGTGGTCATATGCTAGTTTGACCCCTTTGCAAAGACCTGAGCGTCTTGGGGATAAGGAGTTCTATACTCCCGAGGAAGCAGCCCAAATTTTCGCCAACACCCAACAGGATTCTCCCGATAGGCCGGGTGATGTTGGGAGCTATAACTATCAGTGGTTTGACAGAGGCGAGATTTCCGCAGATTTTAGAACCTCTCTCATTGTCGATCCACCCAACGGGCGCCTGCCAATTACTGAAGCGGCTATAGCCAGCCAGCGCGAGCGGGCAGAATATTTGCGCGATCATGATGCAGACTCATGGCTGGATCGAACGAACTGGGATAGGTGCATATCCTACCATGGCGTCCCGCCAGTTTCGTCTGGCTACAACAATTCCTACCACATCGTACAGAATGAAAATTTTGTCGCGATCCATGTAGAGATGATTCATGACGTGCGGATTATTCCGATTGATGATCGACCCCAACTCCACGACAACATTCGGCAGTGGAACGGCGATTCTCGAGGGTACTGGGACGGAGATACATTAGTAGTCCGGACTGCTAATTTCAGCGAAAAGACACGTCACCGTTTCCCTTCCTCCCGGAACACCGTTGCGGTCGAGAGATTCAGGCGGGTCGGTGAGGACATGATCGACTACTCATTCACTGTTGAGGACCCAACTGTTTACACGCAGCCCTGGACTGCAATAAGGCCGATGCCTCGATTGGCCGACTACAAGCAGTATGAGTACGCCTGTCACGAGGGGAACTATGCAATGACGTACATTCTAAGGGGAGCTCGCGCTGAAGAAGCGAGAGCACTCGAGCAGAACTCATCAGAGAACTGATTTACAAACTTAAAATTTTTAGCACGGATATGACATTATGAAAAAGATAGTCCTTCAGGTACTTGGAATACTAATACTAATACCGGCAGTGGGTATGGCAACCTTGAGAGTCGAAAACAGAAACGCTGACGGTCCGTCGATATTATTCCCTGGTGGGGAGATGACCACCGGACGGCTGCATACAGGACCCGAACCGGACTGGAGCTTTACCGATGACATTCGCCTGGTAGAACTTCAGTTGAATGACCCAATGGCCTCACGACTAATATACGTGTTAGAAAGTGATGGCAGGCTCTTTATCATTTCGGGCTACATGACAACGATGCTAGGAAAGCTCTGGAAGGAGTGGGCGTTTGAGGCCGACGAAGGCAACAATCAGGGAGTATTGCGAGTAGATGGGGTCAGATATCCCAGAACTTTAGTGCGAATCAAAGAAGGAGACATACTTGACGGCGTTGCTGCAAAGCTCATCACGAAATACGGGGGCGCCCCCAGCGCCAGCGCTCAGGCCATTGCCGGAACACGGGCCGGCATTGAGGCCGGACAATCTTGGGTATTCGAGCTTGTCCCCAGGGAAGTTAACTGAGGAACTCGAAATTGGAAACTAAAAAGTATCTTAAACTTTGTGCCGCTATTGCGCTTATGACAGTAATGGGTATTCTTTTAATACCCGGGCTATCTGAATCAATAGAGACTGGAATGCTCATATGGCTGGGGAGCAATGCGGGAGAGTTGATGTCAACCTAAAAGGTTTCGCTTAGATAAGAAAAAGATAGTCTTACAGATATTAGTAATAGAGAGGTCTTCATTTGAAAACTAAAAATTACCTGATGCTTTGCGCTGCTGTGGTGCTAGCTACGTCTATGAGTATTCTTTTTATACCTGGATTGTCAGACACTGTCGAAACAAGAATGCTTTCCTGGCTGGGGAATAACGCCAGGGCTGAGAGACCGTATTAGTAGCATTTTCAAACCAAGCGGAGAGTTAAAACGAATGGATAACAAAAAATATTTAAAGCTCTGCGGAATCCTTTCCGCCGTAATCGTGTTTAGTTTAATTTTTATACCGGGGTTTGCGGATGCCATCGAGACGGCCCTGCTGGGATTCCTCATGGTCAACGCAAGAGCCTAACATTTCAGATGAAAATTAGAGCCGCACTCGGATTAGCCGCTGCCTTTTTCTTTATCAACAGCTTCGCTCAACAATCAGGTGCACCTCCCGCAATTTATAAACCAGGGCCGGAGATACTCGCCGAGCTTGACGAGGCAGCTCGCAATTCGACCTCTGCCGCCGGCGTGTCAGTCAGTATTTCACCCGGAATTTCAGTTAGACGCCGAATGAGTGGCTTACCGCAGTACTCCGTCATGCACCCCTACAGTGTAGAAATCTATAGAATCCTAGAAGGCAGCGGCACATTGGTAACAGGCGGACTTTTGATCACTCCGCTAGCCGAGCAGACCAGCGATGATGTTATTAGAACGCTTCACGGGATTCAGGGTGGCCTCGCCAGGGAGGTAAGCGAGGGTGACATACTGGTTTTGCAACCGGGTACGCCGCATTGGTTCAGCAGTATTGACGGAGACTCGATAACCTACGTGGAATCGAGAGTGCGAGTTACAACCGCACCTATCCGATACCAGTAATACAGACAACGCGCTCCTTAAAGGCTCAGTTACGAAGTCACTGTATTCCTTTGACATTTTAAGCTTGAATTTCATCAACAAGAATTTTGTAGTAGTCTCGCAAGGCAGCACCAATCCGACCATCACTCTCACGTGCAAGAGTCTCTTTGCCCGGCCAATTATTTGGGTTTCCCGTACGAAGAAAAAGGCGTTTGGTTTCTCCCAGATAAATGTTTTGGATCTGCAAGATTCTGTAGACCAAACGAAGGTAAGGTGTCAATTTGCCGGTAAGCTGGGTGCCCGATCGGCCTCCTTGCCGGGATAGAAACAACATCTCAGTTATTCCGCGGCAATGGTCTGTAATGAGGTCATCGTCGACCTCCCCGACCTTAGTTAAGGTGTCTGAAACTCCCTTTGTTTCAGCATCAAATCTTGCCGGATCAATACCCTCTGGATCGTATGAGACATCCCAAAGGCAGTGAAAAAACCATGTCACTTTCTCAACCGCCAAATCCACAAGAACCTCAAGATCCTCCGAGCCCACGAAAGCCTTTCATCTTTTTACTAACTTCCATGTTGAAATTATTTAGGAGTTGCAAATACCCATAATGATGCCCCTGTAGGAGAGTTGGTTATGCCGGTGGTTCTCTCCATGCCATTGGCAAAATAACTACCCGAGTTGGTTGCCACCGCAACATACTGCCTCCCATCTGCCATGTAAGTGATCGGGTAGGATGTTGGCGCATTGTCCAGCCGCTGCTCCCATAAAACCTCACCGTTTTCCTGGTCGACGACTTGAAACATTCTGTCTATGGTCCCGCGAAAGAGCAAACCGGAATCTGTCGTCAGGTGGCCACTTGCGGGCGGCGCAAACTGACGAGTAGTCCACTCAACCTCTCGAGTTTTTAAGTTCACGGCCTTCACCAGACCCCACTTCCCCTCATACTCAACGGTCGGATATTTCTGCCAGCGCCGGCCGGTCAGATTATTGATGCAGGTATCCTGCAGCGGCACGTAGAGCATCCCGGTATCCGGGTTATAGGAAGTGGTCTGCATGTTCCTCGCGCCAAGCGCATCCGGACAAACACCATTCTTGGCAAGACCCGGCGTATCTTCCCCAGGTTGCAGCACGGCTTCGGGAAACATGGTCTTGTCTCCCGTGCGCGGATCAATCTCACTGAACACATTCTGCATATCAAGATCAATCGAGAACAGGTACTCACCGGTCACCGCGTCCATCGCCTCAAAGATTGCGGCCTTTCCGCCCGTAACCACGGCCCGGCGCATCTCACCATTAAATGGCAGCTCCATAATCTGACGCTCAAATGCCCAGTCTAGGTCAAGCAGATCATTCCTGACGTGCTGAAAATGCCAGGCCAGCTCTCCGGTATCAGCATCAAGGGCTATAGTCGAATTGGTATACAGCGCGTCAGAAGTGGTACCTGGCACGTTCCTAAATTCCCTCATGGTGACCGTGTCATATGTCGGTGCGGGCCCGAAGTAAACCAGATTGGTTTCGGGGTCATAGCTGCCAGGCGTCCAGACAGATCCGCCGGTCCTCTCCTCTAGGCTTAGTCCGTTCCAGCTGTTACCAAAAGCCTCGTCTGGCCGTGCAATGGTATAAAAGCGCCAGGCCTCTTCATGGGTGTTCAGGTCGATGGCAACAATAAAGTTACCGCCCTCAACGGCCATCTGCCCGACAAGACCAAATATAGCCTTATCGTTTACTATCATCGGAGCCGACTTGAACCGGTGATCAGTCTCACCGTGGGTCTCGATCTCATGCTCCCAAGCAAGCCTGCCGGTCTTCGCCTCGATGGCAATTAATTTGATATCGGAGGTGCCAACAATAATTTTGTCCTCCCAGATTGCTACGCCCTTCTTTGACTCAGACGGCTTGTCGCCGTCAATCTCATGCTGATAGGCCCAGAGTAGGTCACCGGTCGTCGCATCAATTGCCTGAACGACATCTCCGGAGCTCAGCGTGAACATGACATCGTCATGAACAATCGGGGTCATCATGTTTGCACCCGGGGGCAGCGACCAGGTCCACGCGAGCCTTAAATCATCAACGTTTTCTTTACTGATGTCGGACAGTGGGCTGTGTCCCAGGTTTGCGTGCGTGCGTCTCCAGACAAGCCAGTCGCTAGCTGGCGGGTTAAGGAGCATATCGTTAGTGACAGGAGTAAGATCATTGAGCCGGCTGTTCGGCTGCAAGGGGCCGTTGGTGGCATAGCTTGGCAGCCTGGGAGTGAAACGTGAGTCCACAAGTTCCTGCGCCGGTATCATATAAGCGGCGAGCAAATCAATATCGGCAGACAATGCTTGCGTGCCCGCCTCAACCCCGTTTCTGCTAAAGAGATAGGCAAGCACGTTCGCCGTCTCCTCCCGAGACAAACCAGCTTCATTCGGAGGCATGCGCTGCACGTTGCGCGCAAGGTAGTCAGCAGAGCGGTCACCGAACCTTCGACTGAACAGGTTACCACCAAGGCTGGGTGCCAGCTCAAAGCCCTCAAGATTATAACCATGACAGGTCGCACAGCGCTCCTCATATGTCAGCTGCCCGGCTGATGCCTGCGACTCCGTATAGAAAACGTTTTCCTGTGAATAAATAATACTGGAGATGAGAAAACCACCGATCGCCCAGAAAACTCTTGTCACAACTCTAAACTTTTTACCCATCATAATCTTTCTCTCAATACTAAAAAGGGGCAGACATTAGAAATCAATATCTACCCCTTGTTACTGCACCTCGCTTCTGAGGGCTATGCAATGATCTGCGGGATTGGCTTGCCAGATATGTCCGACAAACGATAGTCCCGCCCACTGTAGCGGTAAGTCAGCTTCTCATGATCCAGCCCAAGGAGATGAAGGATCGTTGCGTGCATGTCGTGCGCGGAGATGGGTTGATCGAAAGCCTTATAGCCCCACTCGTCTGAGGCGCCGATTTCCTGCCCACCCTGAATGCCGGCGCCAATCATCAACGCGGTCTGTGTGCCCGGATTATGATCGCGCCCTATTCCACGCTGGGATATAGGCATTCTTCCAAATTCACCGTGCCAGACAATTAAGGTGTCCTCGAGTAATCCCCTGGCCTTAAGGTCCTGTATCAAACCGGCTATCGGCTTGTCTGACTCCTTTGCATGAAGTGTATGATTTTCAACAAGATTGGAGTGGGCGTCCCAGGTATCGGTGTTCTGAACGCCAACGCCACCCATAAACAATTGAACGAAACGCACTCCACGCTCGACCAGACGGCGTGCCATGAGGCACTGTTTACCAAACGGCTCGGTAATTCCCTCATCAATTCCGTAAAGCTTCTTTGTTGCGTCAGATTCGGAGCGGATGTCTATCGCTTCAGGCGCACATCCCTGCATACGATACGCAAGCTCGTAGGAAGAAATCCGCGCGGCCAGCTCAGAGTTACCCGGATACTTTTCCATATCCATCTGATTAAGCTTAGCCAGCACTTCAAGTCTAGCTCGTTGTTGGTCAGTAGTTAGATTCCCTGGAGCCTCAAGATCAACAATCGGGTCGCCTGAAGATCTAAAAAGGGTTCCCTGGTAACTCGCCGGCATGAAACCTGATCCCCAGTCAGCGGGACCACCAAGGGGCCCTCCACGATAGTCGTTCATCACAACAAAACCTGGCAGACTTGAACTCTCGGAACCCAGCCCGTAGGTCACCCAGCAGCCAACGCTGGGGAAACCAACCCTAATCTGTCCGGTCTGCATTTCATAGGTAGACTGGATGTGGTCATTGGAACGCCCGTATAAGGACTTGATAAAGGCAATGTCATCCGCCTGTTTGGCCAGGTGCGGGAAAAGTTCTGACACCCACATACCACTCTCACCGTGCTGCTTAAACTCGAACGGACTCGGCATTAGTGGACCCGGCATACCCTGGCGTACGGCAAATTTTTCACCGATTAAATCTTCGAGCGGGACTCCAGCGTATTTCGTAAGGGCAGGTTTGTAGTCGAAGGTATCCACCTGACTTGGACCACCGCTCATAAATAAGGAAATTACGCTTTTTGCTCGCGGCTTGAAATGCGGCGACTTTGGCTCGAACGCTCCCGGGAAGACAGCACTGCATTGATCACCACTCAAGATGGCATCCTGGGCAAACACTTTGTCATCATTCATCAAGGTAGCTAGCGCCAAACCGGCCATCCCTCCACCAGATTGCATCAGGAAATCACGGCGTGACCATATCTTTTTCTTGGGCTTATGAGTCATGTTTCGCTATCTCCTGTATAGGAATTCGCTCAAATTGAACACTACGTGAGTAAGATCATCGAGGGAGCCCAGCTCAACTAGCTGCCGCCCCACTTCAGCTTCCTCTTGCGTGGGCGGTCGAGTTAACGCTGTTTGGTAGACCATTGCCACCTGCTGATCTATGTCATAGGGCACCTTTTCTTCAATAGTGTCTGAAAATAATTCAGCCTGGTTTAATATGAAGGGGTTATTCATCAGGGTCAGAGCCTGGGGGGCCACAGTTGAGGTGTTTCGAATGTTGATGGTCTGATTCTGATCTGGCAGATCAAACGTCTCAAAGAAAGGAAAACTCAGTGTACGCCTTCGATAAACATACAGACTGCGTCTCCATACATCGGGACCATCTGCCTCATTGTCCCAACGACCAAACAAAACTGCTGTATCCAGAATTTCCTGGGGAATGTAAGGAAATATCGGCTTACCGCCAACCGATAAATCAATACCACCACTTGTCGCCATAATTACGTCTCGGATCGCCTCAGCCTCAAGTCTTTGGGGTCTGTACTTCCAAAGCAGATGGTTCTCCAAATCAGCCAACGAATTTTCATCGTTTTCGTAGGCTGAAGCCATCTTATAGGCCTCCGATGTCATGATTGTTCGGTGTAACTCCTTGGTGCTCCAACCGCTCTCCATGAATTCAACCGCAAGCCAATCCAATAATTTGGGATGAGTCGGCCTCTCCCCTACAACACCAAAATTGTCCAAACTAGAAACGATACCTCTGCCAAAATGGTGATGCCAAACCCGATTTACCCAAACACGTGCGGTAAGCGGATTATCTTCTGAAGTGAGCCACTGCGCTAATGCAAGACGACGCCCAGAGGTTCTACCGTTGGATCTAGGAATTTCCACAGGCGGATTACCGTATTTGGCCACCGTTAGGAAATCTGGCTCAAGCTCAGGCCCTTCACTAAAAGGGTCTCCGCGAATTAGAAAGGGGGCAGGTGGAACTTCATAATCGCCCTTGCCGTCATGCAAAAAACTGCCGGGTTGGTCCATCTTAATTCGACATTCCGGACAACCGAGAACATTATCTCCTGCTCTGTCCGGCGTGTATCTGTAGTCACCATCTGTGACTACCTCAATCATAGGTGGCTCTTCAGGCCTCTGCGCCTCGACCTCGGCGATTAGTTCTCGCAAACTTTCCCGTTGCGCCTTTGCTTCTGCGGACATTGCGGCATCTACCTTGTCTCTTGGCACACCGAGAGTTAGCACCTGCGCTGCCAGCAACTTCTGACCGTCGGTTCGATCATCCTCTGGAATTAGCACCGCTTCGAGTATGTCAGCTGGAAATTCATTTCGAATTCGATCAAGTTTCAATTCTGTTAAATAGGGCTGCTCGATCTCGCGTATCTGCTCTCTAACAGATGAAACTCGATCGTCAAACTCAGCCGTTTTTGACAGATATTCCAAGGCCTGCTCATCTGGCAACATTGGCCAGTCCGTCTCGACATAACCAAATATCGAGGAGGTCATGCTGTAATAATCTTTCTGTAGGATAGGATCAAATTTATGGTCATGACATCGTGCGCACTGTATGGTCATACCTAGGACACCGCGGCCAACCGTTGCAACCACATCATCCAGATAGTCCCATCGGCGCTCCGGGTTATCTTTTTCCCGGAAGTTCACTCTAGGACCCGCTCTCAAAAATCCAGTTGCAACCCGGGACTCATGAGTTATTGTATCTAGCTCATCGCCAGCAATCTGCTCTGTGATGAACTGATCATGAGGCTTATCATTGTTAAACGCGTTCACAACGTAATCTCGATAGCGCCAGGCATTTGATCTATCCACATCCTGCTCGTAGCCATCCGAATCCGCGTACCTTGCGACATCAAGCCAGTGTCGACCCCAACGCTCACCGTAATGTGAAGATGCCAGTAACTTATCGATTAGTTTTTCCCAAGCCTCTGGCCTGGTGTCATTCAAAAATTCCTCAGTTTCCTCAACGGTCGGTGGCAATCCGACCAAATCTAAATACGCCCTCCTAAGTAGCGTCAACCTATCCGCCTGAGGCGCAAATTTTAAACCTTCTTCTCTACGTTTTTCCTCCAGAAAAGAATCTATCGGATGCTCGAATTTTTCAAATTGAGGAATCTCAGATTTCTCAGGTAACTGAAAAGCCCAGTAACTTCGGGCTGAAGCGGGCACCTCCGTGGCAAATGCTGAAAACTCACTGGCAGCGACTGTGGTTGCTGGGCCAGCATCCCAAACGGCTCCATTGTTGATCCAGGTTCGAAACTTCTCTATCTCTTCCTCTGCCAACGGAACTCCAAGAGGCATCTGAGGTCCCTCCAAACCAGCTAACTGACGGAACAGTCTGCTTTCCTCGGCATTGCCGGGGACTATTGCAGGGCCTCGATTCCCGCCCTCAATCGCCGCCTCGCGTGTACTCAGATCCAGACCAGAACTTTTAACCGCCTCCCCATGGCAATTCCAGCAGGTGCGCTCCATTATCGGTCTGATTTCGTGGGAAAAGAATTCCGCATCTGACTGCCCCCAGAGTTGAGCCGGCGAGCAAACTGCGGCAAAGAGGATCATCGAACAAAAAAAAGTTTCAAACAATGCTCGAACTGACGGGGATTTTACGTGCATTTTCGCCTCCGAAGTGGGCAATTTATTCTTAGTCCCGAACACACTTTTCGTGTAGATTAAAACAATACCTCTGAAAGCAAATTTTTTCAAGAAATTCAAGGTACTAAAATCGGCCAAACTTCCCATTTTACTGTCAGTTTTCTTGACAAAAAGACTGAAAGAAAGCCTCTAAGACTCTCTGTCCGCCAGAGCCATCTGAAGTACCCGCGCGACATGGAGGGGAGTTCGTCCGGTCCCATGTTCAATTTGACCCCGACAGCTCGTGCCGTCAGCAATTATCAGAGAGTCTGAACCTTCATTGATTATCGTCGGAAATAAACTTAAAGAACCCATAGACATCGAGGCGTCATAGTGCTCTTTTTCATAACCAAAAGAGCCGGCCATACCGCAGCAACTGGAATCGATAGTCTCTACCTCTAAATCAGGAATTAGCCCAAGGATCCTCTGAACAGGAGAAAGCACTGCAAAAGCTTTTTGATGGCAATGTCCGTGAAGCAAAGCTCTCTTCGTCTCTAGGGCACGCAACTTTATGTTCAGCTTTCCCGCTTCCAGCTCATTAGAAAGAAACTCTTCCAGCATAAAGCTGTTCTGAGCAAGCTGCTCAGACTCCTGCCCAGGAAACAGAACCAAATATTCATCTCGGAGGGTTAGTAAACAGGAAGGCTCTAGACCCACAATGGGGATTCCTTCCTGGACAAACGGTCTCAGCGCCTTCATCATCCTCTCAGCTTCGAGCTTAGCCTCATTAACTAATCCGTTACTCAGAAAAGTTCGACCACAACAAAGTGCTCGGCCACCATCCTTTGCTTGGGGAAGGTGTGCACGATAACCGGCTGCTTTAAGCACATCCAGCGCTGCATAAGCATTCTCGCTTTCAAAACATCCGTTAAATGTATCGACAAGAAGAACGACATCCCTCGAACAATCCAATTCGAAATCCTCATCGACTGTCCGTCTAAAGTGATCTCTGCGCCATTTTGGTAGCGGTCTCTGGCTAGTCAGACCTAAAAGCCACTCAGAAATTTTAGCAAAGCCGGGTATCTGATCACGAAGGTTAAGCAGGAAATAAAGTCTTTTTAGCATACCCGCATAACGAGGGAGGTAGGCAAAGAGTTTCTCTCGGAGACCAACACCATGGCGTTGGTGATATTTCTCCAGGAACTCTATTTTCATCCGGGCCATATCTACGCCAGTAGGGCATTCCCGTTTACAGCCTTTACAACTGACGCAAAAATCCATGGTCTCGTACATCTTCTCTGATGTAAAAGCGTCCGCTCCTAACTGTCCGGTGATGGCTAATCTTAGGGTGTTCGCCCGCCCTCGCGTTAAGTGCCTTTCGTCTTTTGTTATGCGATAAGACGGACACATCGTGCCAACATTGGCCTTTCGACACGCTCCATTGTTATTACACATTTCAACAGCACGGTTAAATCCGTTCCACTCCGACCAATCCAGCCTTGTATCGAGTTTGATCGGCTCGTAACCAGGCGCAAATCGCATGATGCTTCGATCATCCATCTTGTGAGGATTCACGATTTTACCGGGATTGAATAAATTCCCCGGATCAAAAGCTTTCTTTACTTCCTCAAAATTTTCAACCATTCTTCTGCCAAACATTGGTTCATGAAACTCTGAGCGGGAAATACCATCACCATGCTCTCCAGAATGAGATCCCTTATACTCTCGAACTATCTCCAGACATTCCTCAACAATAGCGCGCATTCTTGTTGAGCCGGATTCCTCCTTCATGTTCAAAATTGGCCTAACATGCAAAGTTCCAACAGAAGCATGCGCATAAAACGTGCCGGCTGTCCCATTTTTTTTAAAGATTTCGGTCAATCTTCGCGTATATTCTGCTAAATCTTTTAGGTCAACCGCACAATCCTCGATAAACGAAACAGGCTTACCGTCACCTTTCATCGACATCATGATATTCAATCCCTGCTTCCTAACTTCCCAGATTGCTGGCTGAAACTCATCATCTGTGGCCTCTACCACTGAGTCAGGAAACCCCATATCCGCCATCAGTTCAACAAGATTTGCTAGCTTACTAAGCTGCTCTACCCTATCTTCTCCAGCAAATTCCACCAGAAGCAGTGCGTCAGGTTCACCTTGCACAAATCGATTAACGGTTGGTGCAAACAGCGGTATTTCTCTGGCAAGATCTATCATAGTCCTATCAACCAGCTCAACTGCCGCCGGGTCAAGTTTAACAATGTGTTGAGTGCTCTCCATTGCCTCATAAAATGTTGGGAAGTGGCAGACTCCCAACACCTTCTCCTTAGGAATTGTTTGAAGTTTTAAATGAATTTTCTGAAAGAAGCCTAATGTACCTTCTGATCCTACCAATAAGCTTCCAAGGTTCGGCGATCCTTTTGTAAGTTCATCAATATTGTAACCACCTACTCGCCGGAGAAGCTTTGGAAAACGCTTGTTGATTTCATCAGCTTCACGCCTACCGAGGTTTAAGAGATGACTTATCAAATCCTCCGAAATACTACCGTCACCCTCATCAAGTCTTCTAAAGTGGGCTTTGCTACCGTCCGCCAGAATTGCTTCAACCGAAAGAACGTTATGCACCATGTTTCCGTAGCGGATGGAACGAGCCCCACAACTATTATTTCCCGTCATTCCTCCTAGCGTCGCTCGGTTAGCAGTAGAAACATCAACGGGATAAAACAACCCATGTGGCTTTAAGAAACGATTCAACTGGTCAAGAACTAGCCCGGGTTGGACGCAGACCGTTTTAGCTTCCGCATCGAAATCTATCACTTCATTTAAATGACGCGTGGTATCGATGAGCAACGCCTCACCGATTGCCTGACCGTTTTGCGAGGTACCGCTCCCCCTTGGTAAGACAGGTAACCCTTCCTCTTTAGCGATCTTTATAATTGCCTCTACGTCATCAATGCTCTTTGGTACAACTACCCCAACAGGCATAAGCTGATAAATCGAAGCATCTGTACTGTAGCGCCCGCGACTGAAGTCATCGGAGAGATATTCCCCTTGGATTTCATTCCGAATTCGTTTGGTTAAGTTACTTACCATGTCCTCATGCCTTGATTTAGGCTAGTAAGATGGGATTTATACCACAGAAACTAGTCTCACTCTCATTATGGGCTTCTCAGACATCCACAAAGATGAGTTCCCAATTGAATTAGTACCCCCGCTCCTTTAATCTAACCGCTGTTTAGCCAAAAATAACAATAACGAGGAGATCACGTGACATTGATGACTTTTCGAACGAGCGCAACCGTTTTTTCCATTACACTCCCCTTTCTTGTCGTAGCCCAGGAATTCGAACCCGGCTACATTGACCCAAAACCCGTTCTGCTAGCAGCGTCAGCCGCGATAGGAGAGGACCGGCTCTCTTGTGTTTCTATCTCTGGTTCCGCTTATACAGGAATGGTGGGACAGCAATACATAAATGCTTATGAAGTCGACTGGCCTCGAGGAAAACCCCTGAGAAACTATAATCGCTTAATAGACTGGGAGAATGTCCGAATGATCGAAACATTCGATCGCGAACCGGGACAAAACCCGGCGTCCTGGAAGTACGGGCTGGGTTGGTACAGCGGAACACCCGTTCAAAAGAATGAGCGCCAAATTTTTAGCCTAAACGGCAGATACGCATGGCATCAAGACGGCGCCGAAGGAGACCCTCTTGCTGCCCAACCAGTCGATGCCGAACGATGGCAGCTTGATATGTGGCTTACTCCTCACGGGTTTCTGAAGGCAGCCCGCCTACCTGGCGCTAACCCCGTAGCTACTTGGCGTTGGGAGTTGGGAGAGATGGGGCGTGACGGCGCTACAGTCAAGCCAGAGAAAGTCACAATTGTGTCTATAACTCTCATGGGTAAGTATCGGGTCGATGCCACAATTAATTCTCAAAATCTGTTGCAGAGGATACACACCTGGGTGCCGGATCCGGTTCTGGGCGATGCAAATTATGAGCATGAGTTTTCCAACTCTGACTATATCGACATCGGCAATGGAATCAGATTTCCAACCGTTTGGCATCACCACACTGGGTGGGACGATAATTATCAGGCCCAAAGCATTAACGCCGGACATAATGCCTTTGGGGGAAGGCAAGATAACATAGTGGCGAATGTTTGCCCGGGAGAAGTTGAAGTGCCTTCAGTCGTTGCAAATGCGGAATTCTCTGAAAATGTAGAAGTTCAGGATCTAGGTAATGGAACCTTTTTATACGGCGGCGGATCCCACAACAGTGTTGTAGTGGAATTTAAAGACTACATCGCAGTGATCGAAGCCCCTCTTAATGAAAATCGTAATCTCGCCGTTATTGATGAAATCGTCAAGCGCATTCCTGACAAACCGATTCGATTTTTGATTAACACGCATCAGCACCACGATTCTATTGGAGGCCTCAGAACCTATATGCACATTGGGGCTACAATCATCACGCATTGGAAAAATTATGAGTTTTACACCCGTGACGTTTTAAACTATTCACCACGAACTTTGGATCCAGATATGATTAGCCTTTGGCCACCCACCGAACTCGCGGAGGGATACCAATACGAAGTTGTTCGGGAAAACTATGTGCTGACTGACGGCGAGCGTATGATGCAGATTTCATACGTTCACCCGCTTTCACATGTCGAAGGCATGCTAGTCGCGTACCTACCAGATCAAAAAATGCTTATCGAAGCCGATTTATTCGATTCGTTTGAGCCGAATCTTGGCAATGCCTCCGATTCGAACAGAAGCCTCTACAACCACGTTCAACGCCTTGGCCTTGATGTTGAGACGATTGTGCCAATCCACGGAGAACCAACAACTTGGGAAGACTTCGTTAACATATTAGATTAACAGTACATTCAGAGACTGAATCAATCTTACTTGAGCCGTCTCCAAGTGAGAGTTCCGGTGATCCTTCCTTGCGTATCCTTTATCGATAGGGCAAGAAGATCATCTTCTATAAACTCAAAGTAGCGAACATTATCGCCACCCACCCATCGAGGGACCATGGGTGAACCGACGACATGATGTGTTACGGTCCCAACATCGAGGTCCCATGAGACCTTTCCCCAGTACCCAAATCCACCTATTGTTCGCTCCGAGGATTCCTCCGCCCGAGATGGTAGGTCTATGGGCATTCCAAGGCCGGACATGTTACCAAAGCGGTCGTAACTTAGTCTCCCGATGTAATCCATGTCTCGCTCCGCGCCATCTTCAGAGAAAGTCACGTAGCTCACCAATTCGTAGTCACCTATAAATTGTTGCTTTATCGATTCGAGATCTTGGGCTGCAAACGAGAAACTCGAAAGAAAAATAAAACCTAATAGTGTTGATTTCATAATACTCTCCCTAGATCTAAAGGTTAATAACCGACAGCGGCGCCATCACCGCGACGCGAGTCTGAAGCTCCCTCAAACAGGCCTTCATCACGATTGTGATAAACGCCCATAGCAGCCCCCTGAGAACTCCTTTCCCGAATTCTGTGTCCCTTTGCCTCATAAAGTCGAATTGTATCTGCTGAAATTGAGTTCGTTTCAACGCTGGTAATATCAGGGAACCATTGGTGGTGGATACGCCCTGCTTCGATTGCCTCGGCTATATTAAAACCATGGTCAATTACGTTAAGAATCGTCTGCATTGTCGTATTGATTATAGTCTTACCACCGGGACTACCCGTTGCAAAAACAGGTTTTCCATTTTTGGCGACTATAGTTGGGGTCATGGATGACAAAGGCCTCTTTTGGGGAGCAACAAGGTTTGGGGCCGTACCAATATTGCCACGCTCATCTGTCAAACCGGGCACTGCATTGAAGTCTCCCAACTCATTGTTCAACAAGTAACCTCCTCCCTCCACGACTATCGCAGAGCCATAGCCGAATTCGAGAGTATAAGTCAGGCTCACCATATTTCCGTCTTTGTCCACCACTGAAAAATGCGTGGTTTCCTCACTTTCATAAGCTTGTGCAAATTGAGAGGGACTACTTTCAGACTTTTTGTTCAGATTGATAGTCGATCGTAGTTTCGCAGCATATTCTTTGTCCAACAAACGCGAGATAGGTATATCTTCATTGAAATCTGGGTCTCCAAGATGCTCTGCTCGGTCCGCGTAAGCTCTTCTCATTGTTTCTGTCAAAACATGCAAGTAATCAGCGGAATTGTGCCCCATTTCGGAAAGATCATAATCTTCCAGTATGTTTAACATCTCGACCAAAGCAACGCCGCCGGAGCTCGGTGGCGGCATGCTAACAATGTCAAAACCCCTGTAAGAACCTTTAATCGGCTCACGCTCAATCGCCTCATACTTGGCCAAATCTTCTTCGGTAATTAACCCTCCATTATTTGCCATGAAGTCTGCTAACCTTTCCGCATTCTCCCCCAGATAAAATCCGTCTCTACCGTTTCTTTGAATAAGTTCGAGCGTATGAGCAAGGTCAGGTTGAACCCATGTTTCTCCCAACTGATAAAATGAACCATCACTTTTAAAAAACTTTTTTGCGGACGAGGGGTATTGCCTAAACCTGTTCGCACTTCTTTCAAATCCGGTTTGAAGAGAGTAGTTGATTGGAATTCCATCTCTTGCCATCTCCACGGCAGGAGCCACAAGTTCTGCCCAAGGCAGCGAGCCCAACTCTTGATGGGCCTTAAAGAGACCCGCTACAGTGCCCGGCACTCCTACTGCCAGCATCCCAATATGGTTTGAATTATTTTGAACTCGCCCATTTAGCCCGAGGTACATGTCTTCCGTCGCAGCGATTGCTGCTTTTTCACGAAAGTCAAACGTGGTCGCCTGTCCATTCTCGCCATGATAAACAAGGAAACCACCTCCCCCGATATTTCCTGCGCTTGGCCATGTGACTGCTAGCGCAAAAGCAGTTGCAACAGCCGCGTCCACGGCATTGCCTCCCTGCTTCAAAATTTGTACGCCAGTTTCTGATGCGAGTCTTGAAGCACTGGAAACTATCCCATTTTTTGCACGAATGGGAGTACGACCACCCTCTGAGTACGCAGCTGCAAAAAGAAAAATACTTAAAATAAGACATAGAGCCCTTATCAGTGACCCTCTATAAAATTGGTTACGACCTAAATTACTTTTCAATGCGACTCACCTCTGTCCCAATGACTGGGCACTCTGTTTACCGAAAGGTAATAATTCCTTAGAACGAATAGTATTCTATGCTGAACAATGTTAGCAAATCTTGTGTTGGTTCTGATATGGCAATGTCACGGTCTATGAAAAGAACTTCCTATAAGTCAAAAACGGTTGGGCTCGTCCCAATAATTCCTATCAATCGCAAAATCCAAGTGATAAGTTAATCGATAGCAAAAGCATAACGACACTAGCGTTAAAGAGTCGACTGATAATTTAAAGGCTTTATTTATGAATCAAATTGGTCTTGCTAAAACAATTTTGGCTGTTCTAATCTCCCTCCAATTGTGGGGCTGCAGGGAAAGTGAAGAGGAAATATTCGCAAAAGCCCAAGGTATTCACGATAGAGTAATTACCTTAGACACTCACGCTGATATAAACACACGAAATTTCACTGCATCGAGAAACTACACTCAGGATCTTGACACTCAAGTGAATCTACCAAAAATGGAAGAGGGCGGTCTTGATGTAGCTTGGTTTATTGTCTACACCGGGCAGGCTCGTCTTGATGATGAAGGCTATGCCGCTGCCTACGCCAATGCGATTGATAAATTCGATGCCATTCATAGACTGGCTGAGGAAATCGCACCTGATCAAATCGAGCTTGCCTACACATCAGAAGATGTTCGACGAGTGGTAAACTCGGGGAAAAAAGTCGCCATGATTGGCATAGAAAACGCCTATCCACTTGGAAACGACCTATCTAGGATAGAAGAGTTCTATGATAGGGGCGGAAGGTATATGTCGCTCGCTCATAATGGACACAATCAACTTTCAGATTCACACACGGGAGAGGAAAACAACGATTACGTTCACGGCGGCTTGAGTGAGATGGGTAGGAAGGCCATCAGCGAAATGAATCGGCTGGGAATAATGATCGACATTTCGCATCCCTCCAAAGACTCCATTATGCAAACTCTTAAACTCAGCGTTGCACCAATTATTGCTTCACATTCCTCCGCCAGAAAACTAACTAACCATAGCCGCAATCTTGACGATGAAATGCTTCAAGCCGTTAAAGCAAACGGGGGCGTAGTTCAAACAACAGCTTTTAGTACTTATGTGAATGAACAGAGAAGAGCATTTTTAATTGAAAGCCGCTCTGATTTGGACGCAGAAATTTCAAACGAAATTGGCTTTAAGATCTTATCTGACTCTGAAATAGAAACGCTTTCCATAGCGGCAAAACAAACTTATGACTCTAACATCGCAGAATTTAATACAAGATTGCGCTCTCGAGTAAATTCTGCAATGTTCGATCTTGCTCCCCCGGCAACAGTTGCAGATTTTGTGGATCACATCGAATATATGATTAATCTGATTGGCCTCGAGCATGTGGGTATTAGTTCCGATTTCGATGGAGGAGGTGGCATTCGCGGTTGGAACGATGCGTCGGAAACATTCAACATAACTCTAGAACTTGTAAGACGAGGATATACGGAAGCGGAAATAAGTAATCTATGGAGTGGCAACTTATTGAGGGTTCTGGATGAAGTACAAAGAATAGCTGGGACTTTTAATTAAAGGTCTCAGAGTGATTCACGAGCATCAACCACTTCTTTTGCCTTTTGCAGCACCAAGCGGCGTTCATTTTCTGTTTTCCTATCCCAACCCTTAAACACGAGATTGGTGCGAGGATTTTGTCGGAGTGCATCCGCGTGTTTATGCATGAAATACCAATACAGACTGTTGAAAGGACATGCTCTCTTGGATGTCACTTCCCTAACTTTATAGTGACAACTAGAGCAATAATCGCTCATTTTTGAAATATAGTTGCCGCTCGCCGCATAAGGCTTAGACGCCACTATACCTCCATCGGCATATTGCGACATCCCTCGCGTGTTAGGGAGCTCAACCCACTGGACTGCATCGATATAGATACCTAAGTACCAATCGTCGACTTCTCCGGGATCAATACCGGTCAGCATACAAAAATTACCTGTCACCATTAATCGATGGATATGGTGAGAGTAGCTGTATTCTAGGGAATGCTTGATCGCATTTTGCATACACCTCATTTTGGTATCACCCGTCCAAAAATAGTCAGGTAGTTTTGTGTCAGCGGAAAAATAATTCTTATCGGAATAGCCTGGCATGTTTACCCAATATATTGCCCTAATGAACTCACGCCAACCAAGTATTTGTCTAACAAAACCCTCTATCTGGGATAGCGAAATTTCACTCCGGCGACTCTCAAAACACTTTAGTGCTTTTGTAATAACTTCCAATGGAGATAGCATTTTAACATTGAGGGCGAAGCTGAGTCGCGAGTGATACAAACTCCACCCATGCTGTGTTTCGCAGGTCATCGCGTCTTGGAAACGTCCGAATGAGGGCAGGCAGTATTCACAGAAAAAATCCAGAATTTCTTGGGCTTGGTCTCGACCGACAGGCCATATTAGAGAATTCATTTCTTGACCGATTACAGGAATTTTGTGCTTTTTAATCCGATCAAGAATCTGAGAGACATCGTTTTCGAAAATCTTTGGAGCAGGTATGCAATCAAGGTCATCTTTTTTAAGTTTCTCTCGGTTTTCCTTGTCATAATTCCAAGAACCCCCCGCTGGCTCTTCACCCTCCATTAAAATATCAAAATTTCTGCGCATTTTCCGATAAAAGCTCTCCATACGATGGGATCTTCCAGCGACGAATTCTTTTGTAATTTGATCATAAGGCAAGAGAAAATGTTCTGTATCGAATTCCTCTATCTCTACATTAATTTGAGAAGAAAGAGACCTAATATCTTTTAATAGCCGATACTCATCTGGACGCTGATACCAGAAGCGAGTAGCCGAGAACCTTTCAAGTGTGTATTCAATTAGGTTTTGGAGGTCTTTAAAGTCAGCAGTCTCATCTAAGGTTAAATGCAGAACGTCATGTCCCGACTCTCTCAGTGTAGTGGCAAAGTTTTCCATGGCTGCAAAAAACGCTGCGACTTTTTGCACGTGGTGCTTGCAATAGGACGCCTCTTGCTCCAATTCAGCAATAACAAAGAGTCTTGACTTGTCAGTTATTTCGAACCACGAATGATCGCTATTTAACTGATCTCCAAAAATCCAGCATATTGAACCATAAGATCTTTCCACAAAGGGCTTCCTCCTCATTTAGTAACTTGCTGATACGCTATGTAAAGTACGTCGGACTTATAAGATCTAAAAACTAAGGTTTTACGTTTCATGAGGAACACTCTAAAAGCCTTTTATATGACTTACACCAAAATCACATACAGCCTCGGAATAGTCGGTCTGACACCCTTTATCATCGGGGTAGCACTCTCACTGCATCAATATGAAATCTATGGTGTATCTGGCGTGGCCATTTTTACCACCTACTCCCTTGCAATCCTCTGTTTTCTTGCGGGATCTCTGTGGGGTCAGGTTCTGAAGATCCCATTTTCATCTAATAACCAGAAGATATTGATAGCCACCAACATCTTGGTTGTCATTGGCTGGGCGGCCTCTCTAGCATCTGCTAAATTTCTCGTCCCCAGCATAATAGTTCTTGGATTAATTTTTGCGGGAATTGCTTGCTTGGAAGTTAAGCTATTTAAGCATTCCGCGGTGCTTCAAGATGGAGCCTATGCACGCCTGAGATTTGTTTTAACTAACCTTGTAATCA
Source organism: uncultured Pseudohongiella sp. (assembly GCA_902531515.1). Taxonomy (GTDB): domain Bacteria; phylum Pseudomonadota; class Gammaproteobacteria; order Pseudomonadales; family Pseudohongiellaceae; genus UBA9145. The sequence goes on along the minus strand of CACAEJ010000002.1, from coordinate 21,107 downwards.
CGGCCCACGCTGGAATGGTAATAATTCATGTCTGAATCTCATGAAAAGCTGACCCTTTTTTTTGATAGCACTTGCCCATTATGTGTATCAGAGATGCGTTCCTTGGAATCTCTAGACTTATCGAACCGATTGATTTTTGAGAATATCTACAGTGGTGATTTTTGCGAGCGCTTCCCGGATATTAGCCAACGTAAAGCAGCAAATACTTTTCATGGCCGTTATGATAATGGAGACATGATTTTCGGCCTTGATGTTTCTGTGCAAGCATGGAGTATCGTTGGCAAAAATAAATGGTTGCGAATCTTGAGGGCACCGGGTTTTCGAATTGTGTCTGATGCTGCCTATCGATTCTTTGCGCGACATCGCTCTCTTATTTCACTGCTCCTCACAGGAAAGCGATACTGCGATAGTTGTGAGTTGAAGAATTCCCCTCTTGATAATCCTAAACAAAGAGTGCCTTAGAGCTCATGCCCGAAGAATCAATTCTGATCATTGGTGCAAACAGCGCTATAGCGGGATCATTAATTCAAAACTTCCTTGATAGAAAGACGGTAGCAAAAATTATTGCGATCAGCCGCTCTTTGCCTAAAAGTCAGTCTTTCAGTAACAAAGATAGAATTGAATGGTTGCTCTCTGATTACACTGAAGCTTCAATAGAAGGAATCGTTACTTCTTTGAAGATACGCGAATTGGTTATCGATAAGGTCATCATATGTAACGGCGCACTGCACAGTTCTTTTTTTTCACCAGAAAAGAGAGTTGACGACATTAAACTTAAAAACCTCGAAGACATAATGAAAATTAATGCTTTCATCCCAATGGTGTGGGTCAAAAATCTTAAACCCTTGCTGCGAAAAAGCAGCAGATGTTCCATCACCGTTTTTAGTGCTCGCATAGGAAGTATCCAGGACAACGGAAAAGGCGGATGGTACGCCTATCGCGCATCAAAAGCAGCTCTTAATATGTTTATGAAAACAGCTTCAATTGAATTTCGAAGAGAACCTGCGGAAATCTCTTTCCTCCTTTTTCATCCCGGAACTACCGACACCTACTTATCTCAACCTTTTCATAAAATGGTGGCTAGCACTGCGATTTTTCAACCTGACTTTGTTGCAAAACAATTAATAAAAATTTTAGACAATCTTGCTTATGACGGAGAAATAAAGTTTGCCGATTGGAAAGGGGAGCCAATCGCTTGGTAACTTTTAGATTTATTTATCTTGAAACAGCCGTTTTATTTTTAGCGAAAAAAACTGGGAGCGCTAACTACGCACCCAGTTTCTATCCTGGCAGTAAATTTTCTATTGGTTAGGATTACCAATAGGCGTTCCCTCCTTACGCCACTCACCGTACATATACTCCTCGGCAAACTCAACACACTTGAACTCAAGCAGTTGCATATCTTCTTGAACATGTCTATACAGAGGAAAGCTCACGGTCCACGGCTCCGTAAAAGTATTAGGATCCGTTATAGTTGCTGAGTAATTAATATGGTTTGCCCCTCCCGGGGTCCACCTCTCCTCAACTACCATCTCAAAGCTGTGGAAATTACCAACCCGATCAAACCAGGTATCCTCCATCTGACCAGTAACTGTTATTACTAGCGTATCTCCTTCCCATGTAGCATTTGAGTGACCCATCCAAGCATCTACTTGAGAAACAATTTCGGGTTGGTCAACATACACAATTCGATTCGACTCTGCGAACTCATATGCCAACAAAACAACGTCTCTGGACTGCACTATTTGAAATGGAAACGGCAAATAGTTGGCCCGAGGAACACCAGGCATGAAACACTTCGCAAGAGGATCCTTCGTTATCGCATCCCGAGCATTCTCTTCTCGCTGTCTTCTACTAACCTCGTTATAGGGAATACGTCCTCCCTCGACAATTCCGAGACTAGCTGGTTTTGCTGACAGTGCTCCCATCTCACGAGGATAAGGTCCATAGGCTGCCGCATGAGGCTCCACATCGTAATGAGCTGTGGTCATTGACTGCCAGATGCCGCTAAAGTCAGGCTTTCCATCTGGTGTGCGCGGAAATTCATCCAATACTTGAGCGCCAGACGTTCCAGCGATGAATAAAGAAGCTAGTAGGATCATTACAGTTTTAACTATTATTTTCATCAATAAACCTTAATTTGATAATCAAAATTTTCTTTTTTAAGCTTTCGATCGATTAGTCTTCAGCAATCTTTCTTATGAACCTAGGGCTAATTAATCACGCTCACCAATTTCAACGCCTTCAGAGATAAGTCGCTCTTCAACCCGAGCACCTCTTAAAGTGTTTATCATTCCATAGTTGCCTTCATGACAAGCATACTCGTAAATCTGCCCAGCCATCTTGATCATTGGCACAACGGCAGTAATTTTATCGGTAAAAGTGCCTGGGTCATCGACGGTAAATTCATAATCCACCGTATCGTAAGCAACTCTTGTAAACTTTTCCGTTAGCACAGCATCGTAATTTTGACCCGCAGCACCAAAGGATTGGCGACTACCGTTAAAATTCTTAGTTTCTACAACTAAGGTATCTCCATCCCAATAACCTCTTGAATCACCCGACCACAGTCGAATGTCATCATCTAATGCTGGCTTCTCTGTCAAAGGAACAATTCGTGCATCATGTATCATCTCAGTCATGATTACTGCTGTATCTTTATTTTGAATGATCTGCAGATTGTTATTATACAAACTGGGCGTAAACGGCGGGCCAGAGTTGAAGCCCACTATGCATCGCTCAGAGAGTCCCCGATCCTCAGGACCTGTCTTGTCGATTCCCCCTACTACATATCTAACAGGACGATTACCTGGAACATCCGGACCAAGCCCGCCAAACTGAATGTTAGCACCTTCGACATAGTCTGGCTGACGTCCATCTTCCGGATAAACGATATGGGATGTCCTTACTACATCTCCAAGACCCGCGGTTTCAAACCAGAAATCATTATATCCGCCGGGATTGGAGCCTTCGTCTGGAACATCGGGAACATTCAATCTTGCCGCCGCCTCATCTGCAGCTGCCCTTCCCGCCATTATCGCGTCCCTTCGCTCTTGAATTTCCTCTTGGGTCAGAAATTCCTGAGTTCCAAAACGCTGCGGTCTTTGCATTGGGATGTCGGATGAGAAATTCCATACCCCCTGCAAATCTGGCTGGCCCCATTCGGTCCGGGGGACCTCGTAGTCGCCATTAGACTGGCTAGCCACCAAACCACTCAGGCTCGAAAACAATGTTATTAAGATTAGTTTGTTGATTTTCATTACAGCCCCCAACAATTGTTCACACAGAGCCCGTAACTTAGATCTTTAGACCATAATAATCAATAGAAACAGCGAGCTTGCCGACAAATTATGACGCAGGATGAATTGAATTCAGGTTGAATTGAATTATTGTCTCTGGGATAGAGGCGACAATTTCAACAAATCGTAACCGCCAAGCCCCCTAATTAGGAGGCTCTTTGAAAAATCTTTTTTAGGATAATTATTCTCTAGTATAACGTGTCAACAAACTGGAGGTATCCCAGCGACCACCTCCACTCTTCTGCACCTCAGAGTAGAACTCATCGACCATTTCAACTAGAGGCATTTCTACACCATTTCTTCGGGCTTCTTTGAGTGCAATACCAAGGTCCTTCCTCATCCAATCAACAGCAAAACCAAATTCATACTCATCACTTAGCATTGTTTGATATCGATTCTCCATCTGCCAGGAACCTGCTGCCCCCTTTGAAATGGTCTCTATCAAATCTTCTCCGTTCAAGCCTGCCTTCATTGCAAAATGCAGTGCCTCTGCGAGCCCCTCGACCACACCCGCAATACAGATCTGGTTTGCAGCTTTTGCTAATTGACCGTTTCCTGCAGGACCTAAAAGCTTATTGAATTTAGAATAAGTATCGATAATCGGCTTTGCTGCATTATAAGTTTCCTCATTCCCACCAATCATGACTGTCAGTGCTCCGTTCTCAGCACCGGCCTGCCCACCAGATACGGGGGCATCAAGAAATCTTTTACCTTGACTAGCTGACTCTGATTGCAATTCGCGGGCAAGAGAAGCAGAGGCAGTTGTATGATCAACTAATATCGCGTTGTCTTTCATACCTTTCAAGGCACCCTCGGCTCCGGTGACTACCTGACGCACATCATCGTCATTTCCCACGCAGACTAGAACAACATCACAATCTTTTGCAGCAAGAGAAGGGGTATCAGCCATTTCCCCCCCGAATTCCTTACACCATTCTTCTGCTTTTTTTGTGGTCCTATTATAGACGCATACGCTTGTTCCGGACTTTTGAACATGCCCTGCCATGGGATATCCCATAACTCCTAAACCTATAAATGCGACTCTCATCTAATACTCCAATTTTTGGTTAAGTTACTATTTTTTATAAATTGATTTGCCACGCGAAAATGTCTCAATAACGGCGACATCAGCGAGGACAAGAGGATCTACTTTCATTGGATTCTTTTCAAGCACCACAAAATCCGCTCGCTTTCCAATAGCTATACTTCCTTTCTCATTCTCTTCAAAATACTGATATGAAGCACCCTGCGTAACTGCGTAGAGCGCCTCCTCCACTGATGCTCTTTGCTCCGGACCTAAAATATGACCACTTCGAGTTAGCCGATTAACAGAGATAGATACCAATCTCATTATATCCGGCGGAACTATCGGAGAGTCATTGTGGATTGTAAAAGGAATCTGCCTGTTGATCGTAGCTTTTAACGGGCTGATGAAACTCGCGCGAGCATCCCCAAAACTTTGTCGATGCCAATCACCCCAAAAATATGGGTGAGCTGCATAGAAAGATGGAACTATGCCAAGCTCTTTGACTCTATCGAGTTGATCCTCTCGGATCAATTGCGCATGAATAATTACAGACCTATGATCAACAATTGCTCGATCAGAGATAGCTTCATCAATACCATCAATCATTAACTCTATGGCAGCATCACCATTTGCATGCACTAAGATTGGTATTCCGTTCCGCAACATGCTCGCCGCGTTTCTCTTATATGAATCTGGTAAGTAACTTGGATAGCCAGAGTAACTTGCCTTCGCATCGGGAGGTCCTTGATGATAAGGGTTTGACATCCAAGCTGTTCTCCCCTGAGGACTCCCGTCAAGTACGAACTTAACGCCGCCATTTCGAACTCCACCTAAATACTCAGAATCAACTTCTACAGCAGAAAGTTGGGTTTCCGAGAGTGGATTTCCCATTACGTACGTCACAATATCTGCAGCAAAGGGTTCCTTGAGCGCTTGCTGTTTTAGTTCCCGAATATAAGAGGTGCTTACGTTACTTTCTTGAATGGTTGTAATGCCGTAACTTGCGTATATCTCTACCGCTTTCCTGCGCAACTCCCAACCCATTTCCTCTTCGATTAAAGTGTCTCTGCCGGGCAACAGTGACATTGCCGTCTCTTCCATAACCCCATCAGGCTCCTGACTCTCAGTTCTCCTGCGGATTACACCCCCTGGCGGGTTAGGGGTTTTGGAATCGATATTGTTGGTCTTAAGCGCAAGCGAGTTGGCGGAAGCCAAATGTCCTGACACATGTCTAATGACAATCGGGTGAGATGTGGATGCTAGATCCAAATCGTCTCTGTTAGGATGTCGTTTCTCCAAAAGGAGAGAGTCGTCGTATCCTACACCGTAAACCACAGTGCCTTCGGGGAGGTCATTAATCAAAATCCATTGGCCAATAGCATCGACGATATCATCTATTTTTCCCATCTCACCTACAGGGGGAGATGATAGATCTAAAAGTGCTGAATAAGTTGCTACAGCTCCGAAGTGGCCGTGGGCGTCGATAAATCCTGGCAAAAGGGCATGGTCTCCCAACTCGATAAGCCGAGTATGATCATCCTTCATTTCCATAATATGCTGCCTATCGCCAACCGCAGCTATGCGATCTCCAATTACTGCAACCGCCTCAACATTATCGCTTTCCATCGTAATAATGTTTTCGCCGACAAAAATTAAGTCTGCTGGATGCAACTGCTCTTCAGCCGATTCCTGGAACTCTTTTTTGGGAGAACAACTGGATGCGACAACTAAAATCGATGCCAAAAGGCGCAGTGAAATGGATTTGCTCATTCGAAAACTCTCTCCTGCCTCTTTTTCCTCTGCTTCTATATTCCAAAACCTCAGCTAACAGGGGTTAGTGTGCAGGGATTTTATTACTGACGCAAATTCAGAGTTCTATTTAACCGAAACCCAATACGAATTATTCTAATTTCTCGACAAGTCTCGCAGAGCCTGCACTTTCCGATACAGATAAGCTGTTAGTTGTTGACGACCGCCTTTATCTGACAACTGGTCCCACGAAAGAGGGTCTCCTATTTCAATCTTCACCGTTTTGCCGAACTTGTTGAGAGCCTCGTGGACCAGCATTGCCATACGTAACGGCTCTGCGATATGCGATGCGATGTGGAATTTGCGGCTATTTTGTCCATGGAAGAAAATTGGGACGACGGTCGCGCGAGCCTCTCGGATTATCTTTGCGGCGAAAGTAGTCCAAGGAGCATCTTGGACAGAACCAAAGCCAAATTTATCCGCGGTAGACACGGTCCCAGACGGAAAAATTAAAACTGGCACGTCTTGTGACAAAAACTCTAACGCCAACTGTTTTGATCGTATGTTAGTTTTTAACGCATGCTTTGTTTCATGAAAATCGATGGGGAGAAAAAATGGCGCGAGCTCTTTGTCCTGACAAAGAAGTGAGTGAAGCATTATTCGCAGATCACCGCGCACCCTCAGAGCCATATCACATAATACGATTCCATCAACAACGCCAAAAGGATGATTTGCCACGAACATCAAAGGCCCAGCTTTTGGAATCGCATCAAGTTTTTTTTCTTCGTATTCTGCGGTGATCCCAGTTTCTTTAAGTGCACTTGAAAAAAATGTTGAAATACTGAATTCTCGTCCCTTCAAACGATTATAAACTGCCTCAATTCGACTTCTTCCCAACAAAATTTCGAGTGAAGAAACAAAATTTCTTACCAGCCAAGTATCGTCAGGGTTCGTGTAGGAAATGCGTGGCGGTTCTCTGAGGTAGCTGCGAAACTGAGGGTCTAAATGGGCCAAACTCATAATGATCCACACTGCTTACAACGTATTATTGAAACCAAAGCGTCAACCAAATTTTGTGCAAACACCGGATGAAATTCAAATAAAGCTATAAAATAAAACGCTAATTCTTCAGCTTTTTCCAATACCAAATGATAAAACACTAAACACTTTAATTTTGTTTAATAATTTTGCCACCAAATATAAATAGGCTCAAACCTATAGCGCCCGACATAGCGGCTGCTGCATAAGGTAGTTGATAAAAATTTGAACTTGCTGCATATATTACTCCTAGTACGGCGGGCCCCATTGCAGTTCCACACGAAGACATTAGGTTGCTTATAGAAAAGATCTTTGCGTAGTCTTTTACACCATAAGCCTCTGCGATCAGGAGTGGTTGCAACATTAAAAGATTGCCAACCGAAGCACCGAAAATAGCTAAACCAATACAGAGAGTGGCTACGGTGTAACCCATCGATAGCAGGCTTAATGAAAATGCCTGCAAGAACATCATTACAATCGCAAATTTTCTAATCGATATTTGTTCAACGATCCATCCTCCGATCAGTCTGCCAATTATGCTGAATACAGGTAAGATCGCGACAGCAATAGCAGTTTCTGCCTCAGACAGTTGCTCCCTGACAAGACCATACTGATGAGCTATCCCCCCAACTTGCGCGGCCATAAGAAAAATATACGCAAGGCTGAGCGCCCAGAAGAAACGACCCGTCAAGGCTTCTCGAAAACTTAGACCGTCACTTTTTGAGTCAATACCAATTGAATGATTATCTTGAGAATACGGTTCTGCTTTCTCTCCGTCCGGGAGTAATCCAAGGGATTCGGGGCTGGTCCGCAAGAATATCCAAGAGACTGGAATAACTCCCAGCAAATAAATTACTCCGATCAGAGGGGCGGCAATTTTAAAGCCAAGGGAATCAACCATCAATATTGAAAGTGGGGTCAGTATCACTCCACCCAAAGAAAGTCCGGTTGACGCAATCGAAAGCGCCATCGCTCTCCTTTTTTTGAACCATCGAGTTACTAGAGTCGTCGCGGGAATCAAAGATGAAGCTGAAAAACCAGCTCCGAATAACCCATAAACTAAAAATAGTTGAAGAGTCGTCTCCACGTAAGCTATTAGACTGAGCGATACGAATGACATCACCGCTCCCGCTGTTATTGAGATTCGAGGGTCATAATCTTCTACCCAACGCGCTACGAATAATCCGGTCACACCTCCTGTTAGAAAAAAAATTGAAACCGACGTCGAAGCTATACCGACCGTAAATGCAGGTTGGGCCGCTAAAGCATTTAGATAAATCGCATGGTTATAAAAACTTAAACCACTGGTGAAAGTCAGCAACACAAATATCGCAGCAACAATTTTCCATCCATAATAAATTTGACTATCCGTATCTCGCCGCATTGATTTTATCGATTAAGTAAAGTCTTAAATTAACGTGTCTTATAAAATGTGAAGTACCCGGTGAACATCTCATCCCAACTATTCAAACCAAAAGTTACTTCTTTTTCTGGGTCTGGATTTGTTGGGTTGGAAATTGAATTATCTAAAGCGCCTGTTACGTGCACTTTTGTACCCGATTCAAGAGTTATAGGTTCATCCAAAACGTAATGAGGTTGCCAGCCATAGTTATAAGCAGGAATGCTGAAAATATCTTTAACTACTCCGCTAGGTTCTTCAATTGAGAATTTCATCCTTTTCCCACGATAGTTCATTCTTGCGCGTACACCGGTAAGCACCACCTGGGATTCAAACACAAAATCAGTGCGCAATTCAAAGTTCGGCTCGTTTGGCGGCAAGACAAACCGTGTAGAAACCGCCTGAACCAGTCGCTCACGCAGGTCTTTTTCCTCACTAAAATACAACCCCAATCTAGAGATATCAGTTGTACGCTGCCCGTTTGTGACGTAATGAAATTGCATTGATAAACCATTCCCTTTTGGTATAAAGACACCTGTTCCTTTATTGAATATCTTTACATTGCTTTTCCCAGGAGAATAGCTTTCGACAAATCTTCTTGTTGCCGAAGTTTGGCTTCTTTCTTTACCCCAAAAATCTTCACTTGGCTCTGTGACAAAGGTCATTAAATGATGAAGAACAGCTGAGTTTCCGGCTTTGAACTCAACCGCACGCAGCCATTTGTCCTCTTCGAAGGGCAGATCAACCTCATCATAAATGTAGTCGAGAACTCCTGTAGGAGGCACATCATGACTCTTAGTAAATACAATGTAATCTGGTTCACCCAACGCCCAGTGGTTTTCTCCTTCTGGGCTAAAACTCTCCAAAGGATCGACTGCTGAAGTTCCCTGAGGTGCGCCTGCATCAATCCAGTGAATAAGAGCCTGCAGCTGATTAGTATCAAGATATCGTGCGTTATGAGAGTATCCAACATAGGGATCAACTTGCATGGGAGGCATTCGCTTATTCAAGAGCACCTCGCGAATCATCGGAGACCAACCAAGCACCATTATGTAACTATCAAATGCGAAAGGGCCCACACCGTCTTGACTGTGGCAAGCAACGCAATTCTCAATAATGATAGGGGCAATCTCCGAAGCATAATCGGGTGCTTTAAGCTCATGCGCCATCTTAACAGGGTACTCGATGCTGCAGTCCCCTGACTCTAACTCAAGAGTATCTTGGAGAGTTTTCAAAGAGCTTAACGAGTCTTTCAGTTCCAACGATACGGGCCCTCGAAAATACAGAGATAACCTGTCTGGGTTCAGTATGAAAACTTCGCCAGCGTTTTCAATTCCCAAAGACTCAGACACCAGCTGCCCGTCATCCTCTAAAATGGGTATATTCAAACCTAGACTAATTAAAGCTTCCCTTCCTAAATCAGCGGAGTCAATTAGAAGAAATTCAATGTCAAGATTGGAAAATTCTTTCACTAAAGAACTATATTCGGCAAGCATCATGGGCATCGATTCACATGCTTGATCAAATGACATCAGCGCGACAGCCTCTTTATGCTCATATCTGCTTAACTGATGGAACACTCCGACTTCATCCAGGAGCGCAAAATCGATAACCCGATCCAGTGCCGAATAAACCGCTGTTGAAAACATCGAGCCTAAAACGATAGAGCTGGCTATTAATAATTTCATCATCTGTTTTCTCAGAGTCAGGCTGTAACAATTTGTAAAAAACAAAGTCATAAGGCCATCATTTTCGAGGTGCTGCAACTGGACGTGAGTTGATTTGGTCGCTATGCTAGCGCCCCTAATTAATGGGTTTCAATAGATAAATAAAAATTTTACATCGTGGACTAAAAATTCGCGTGGTTTACCATCGGAATTATGGCATAGCCTTACCGATTTTTGGGGAGAGACATTGAATGCTACTTCATAAAAAATTCATAGCAACAACAATACTAGGTATTTTTTCTTCAGCGGTTTTAACCGTAAACGGGCAATCGGCTGATAATGCCCGATTTTTAAGTTTGGCACCTCCTGGCGGTATGCCAATAATTCCTGTTTTAGAGGGATGGATTGCCAACCCAGATGGCACAACCAGTTTCTCATTTGGAATCATAAACCGTAACGACGAAGCTGTGGAAATTCCGCTAGGCGAAGAAAACTATATAGAGCCGGCAGAGTTCGATGGCGAACAGCCGACATATTTCCCTGCGGGGAGAACTGTAGGCGCATTCGCGGTAACTGTTCCAGAGTCGCAACAAGACAATGATGTCTGGTGGTATTTGACCACCGGTGAAAGTGAAACTTTAAAAGTCCCTGGACGCAGGGGTTCGTCTGCTTACGAATTAGACTTTATTTTACCGCGTCCTCAAGGCGGAATGCAGCCGATGGTTGGTATTGGAGAGAATGGAGCACAACGGGGGCCCCCTTATGGCTTGGTGGGCGATGTGGAAGATTATCCTCGAAACCCCGCTCAAGTTGGTATTCCTGTGGAGCTGATTATTAATGCAACTGACCCAGCAGAACGAGACCCGGAAGATCCTCGTTTTGAGGAAGCTATTCCTATGGGTGTCTCCTTTGAAAAACATCAAGGCCCCGGTAGCGTAGAATTCACTCGCCACCCAGATACTGAAGTCGAGGAAAACCCGTACGATGAGGATAATCCAAGGTTCCGCTTTTTCCGGGAACCAGATCCTAACGAGTTGAGGATCGAAGGCTCGGCAGGACTTGGAAGAGTTTATGCAACCTTCTCTGAGCCCGGAGAATATATTATAAGGACCAAAGTAGATGTTCATCGCGGCCCAGACAGTTCAAACGGAGATCAATGCTGCTGGACGAACGTTTGGCAAAGGGTAATGGTCGAGTAATACGACAAATCCCGGCATCATGGCAATTGCCCGGGTATATTCCCGCCAATATCTTGCAGAAGCGAAACAAATAAATATTACCCTAGCTAAGACTCGTGAAGTGTAGTTTCAATTTGTTGCATAAACCGTAACGAAATCAACACATTCTATGGACTTTTTAGCCAACCAGAATTAGTATTATTCGGTGAATTCCACAAATCTGTAATTTGGGAGAAAAGCATGAAATTAATGCAACGTTTTTTGGCAGCCCTTGCTGCTCTGGCCTCAGCAGGCCTAGTTCTGGCGCAGAGCGACGAGGTTACCTACAACACTCATGTTGCGCGGATCATAAATGAAAACTGTGTCGTGTGCCACAGAGAAGGTGGCATTGGGCCAATGCAATTTGAAAACTATGATCAGGTCCGCCCTTGGGCGCCATTGATTCAGCTTAAGGTTGCAAATAGAGAAATGCCTCCTTACGCCTACGATCATGGTATTGGTATCCAAGAATTAGAAGGGGATTGGAGACTTTCTCAAGACGAAATTGATACGGTTGTTGCGTGGGTCAACAGCGGATCACCGATGGGACCCGCAGATATAGTGCCTCCTGAGCCTGTGCTACCAAGCCTTGAAGCTTGGAATTTTGAGCCAGAGTTAGGCGAACCAGACCTTGTTATTGCTTCCATTCCTATAGATATCCCCGCCGGCGGTAACGACCTATGGCACAAACACTATGTGGATACAGGGTTGACTGAAAAGCGCTGTATTAAGGCGATGCAAGTTAAGCCAAGGGGCGATGCAAGAGCCGTTGTACACCACTCAAATCCATCTTTAGACGTCATGAACCCGGAAACTGGCGACTATGAGCGGTTTAGCCAGCTTACAGAATACGCTATGGGTAAGTGGGGTGAGTTAATGCCAGAAGGCGTATGCCGTGAAATGCCTGGCGACTCCCGTATATATTGGGATATCCACATGTATCCCGGCGGAGTTGGTGCTACTGCGCAAGGTGAAGCGGTTAAAGATAACGTTGTCGAAATGGGTATTTGGTTCCACGACGAGGAATTTGAAGTGGCGGAAAGCCCATATAGGCAAGATCTCAAGCTTTACCCTTTGAGAGAAGGCTATGAGAACGGTAATTTGATTGTGCCTCCAAATGGCTATGCAATGACTCAAGGTTTCCATTCTTGGGATCACCCAGTTCGGATAGATAGCTTCCAGCCGCATGGCCATCTTAGGATGAATGCTGCCTCTTTAGAGGTTTTCTATCCGGAAACTGGAAGAACCGAGCAGATAAGTCAGATTTCTAACTGGAGTGCGACTTGGCATCATAGCCATATTTATGACCCAGACTTAGCACCATTGCTCCCAGTTGGGGCAGTTTTGGTCGTCAAGCAATGGTATGACAACACTGCAGATAACCCCAATAACCCTGATCCAGACCAATGGGTTTATGGCGGTAGCCGAACTGGCGACGAAATGTCTCATGCTTGGATTGCTGTGACTCACTTGGATGATGAAGGCTATGAGAAGTTAGCTGCTGAGCGCAAAGAAAGAGAGGAGCGATCCTTGGCTGGGCAAGACTAGTCAGTCGCGTAAAGCACTTTTTGTATAAGTAAGGCCTATCAGCTAAAGCTGGTGGGCCTTTTTATTTGTGCGTAATAAAATTACAAATTATTGCGTTTGAATCCCATCAGTACTTCTTCGCAACCTCAGAAAGGTGTAGACTAGGGACTATTGTAAAAATCCCCCTTTTCTTGTTAAGAGGATTAACGAAATGAAAAAAATCAAGGAAATCATAGGCTTATTATCTTGTGCTTCACTTTTGGGTTTTAGTGTTGCTAACGCACAAGAATCTGAAATCACCTACAACACTCATGTAGCGCAGATAATCAATGAAAATTGCGTCGTGTGTCACAGAGAAGGTGGCATTGGGCCAATGCAATTTGAAAACTATGATCAGGTCCGCCCATGGGCGCCACTGATTCAGCTTAAGGTCGCAAGCAGAGAAATGCCTCCTTACGCCTACGATCATGGTATTGGCATCCAAGACTTAGAAGGGGACTGGAGGCTTTCTCAAGACGAAATCGATACGGTTGTTGCTTGGGTCAACAGCGGATCACCGATGGGGCCGGCAGATATAGTCCCCACAGCCCCAGAGCTTCCAGCATCAGACGCTTGGAATTTTGAGCCGCAATTCGGCGAACCAGACCTTGTTATTGCTTCCATTCCTATAGATATCCCCGCCGGCGGTAACGACCTGTGGCACAAGCATTACGTAGACACGGGATTGAGCGATCAGCGCTGCATTAAGGCGATGCAAGTTAAGCCAAGGGGCGATGCAAGAGCCGTTGTACACCACTCAAATCCTTCAATTGAAGTAATGAATGAAGATGGCGACTATGAAGATTTTAGCCAGCTTACAGAATACGCTATGGGTAAGTGGGGCGAGTTAATGCCAGAAGGCGTATGCCGTGAAATGCCTGGCGACTCCCGTATATTCTGGGATATCCACATGTATCCGGGCGGAGTTGGTGCTACTGCGCAGGGGGAAGCCGTTAAGGATAATGTTGTCGAGCTCGGGATTTGGTTTCACGAAGACGACTTTGAAGAAACTTCGAACCCATACCGACAAGATCTTAAAGCCTATCAATTACGCGAAGGCTATGAGAACGGTAATTTGATTGTGCCTCCAAATGGCTACGCGATGACTCAAGGTTTCCATTCTTGGGATCACCCTGTTCGGATAGATAGCTTCCAACCACATGGACATCTTAGGATGAATGCTGCCTCTTTAGAGGTTTTCTACCCTGAAACTGGAAGAACCGAGCAGTTGAGTCAAATTTCTAACTGGAGTGCGACTTGGCATCATAGCCATATTTACGACCCAGATGTAGCACCATTGCTGCCGGTCGGAGCGGTGTTGGTCATAAAGCAATGGTATGACAACACTGCAGACAACCCCAATAACCCTGATCCAGACCAATGGGTTTATGGTGGTAGCCGAACCGGCGACGAAATGTCTCATGCTTGGATTGCTGTGACTCACTTGGATGATGAAGGCTATGAGAAATTAGCTGCTGAGCGTAAGGAAGCAGAACAACGATCTCTTGCAGGACAGGATTAGAAATTACGGTCACTTGTCCAAAAGAAGCAACTAAATAGTAAGTAAGAAAAGCCGGGTGATAACAAAATCATCCGGCTTTTTTGTATCTGTCCCAATTGCAAGCCAGAGCCTCTAACGACTGTCTAATCGCATGATCTCTTAGGATTAACTAATCTACGAAAATGCAATTTTTTAGAAGATATGTCTTTTTCAGACAAGTGAAAAAAGGTAGACTCATGTGCTTAAAACCAAGGTCCGGCGAAAAAGATTTTGATACGAAACAGGATAACCTTGAAATAAAGGAGACATTGATGAAAAGCACTTGGAGAGTCAGCACACGTATTTTGGTTGCAGCTTTTGTAACCTGCGGATTACAAACAAGTTTATATGCCCAAGACGGCGAACATGAGTTGACCTACAACGGCCAAATAGGGCAGATAATCAACGAAAACTGCGTCGTCTGCCATCAAGATGGTGGTATCGGTCCAATGCAATTTGAGACCTATGACCAAGTTAGACCTTGGGCACCTTTAATTTCTTACAAAGTCGCTAACAGAGAGATGCCTCCATACGCTTATGATCAAGGTATTGGTATTCAACACCTAATAGGTGATTGGCGCTTGGAGCAAGAGGAAATCGAGCAGATTGTCGCATGGGTAGAGCAAGGAGCTCCTCTGGGTGACCCAGACTCTTCCCCACCCCCCTACCAGCTAAGAGATCCAACTGAGTGGAATTTCGCGGCTCAGTTAGGTCAGCCAGATTTAATCGTGCCGTCAAACTCTTACGACATACCAGCAAGCGGTAACGATCTATGGAGCAACGAAATCGTTGATCCTGGAATTACTTCCGATCGCTGTATAAAGGCTGTACAAGTGAAACCTCGGGGCGATGCTGCAGCAGTAGTTCATCACGCTAACTCGTCTGTACTCCTCGAAAATGAGGAAGGTGAGCTTGATCGACAAGGTATGCTCACTGAATACGCCATGGGTAAGTGGGGCGAAATGGTTCCCGAAGGAGTTTGTCGAACAATCCCCGCCGGCGCGCAAATCGCATGGAGTATTCACATGTACCCTGGGGGCGTCGGTGCGACAGCCCAAGGTGAAGTGATAAAGGATAATGTTGTTGAAATAGGCCTTTGGTTTCACGAGGAAGGGTATGAAAGCAATGAGAACATCTACAAACAAGATTTAGCTCTTTATAGAATTGAAGAGCAAGACGATCTAGTGATACCACCCAACGGTTATCAGATGACTCAAGGTTTTCACTCTTTTGACCATCCGATTCGTTTGGATAGCTTTCAGCCTCATGGACACCTAAGAATGAACGCGGCATCCCTTGAGATATTTTATCCTGAGACTGGTCGTACCGAGCAAATCAGCCAAATTTCTAAATGGAGTGCCACATGGCACCATAGCCACATCTATGACCCAGATGTAGCACCGTTGATTCCAGCAGGCGCTGTCTTAGTCCTTAAACAATGGTATGACAACACTGCAGATAATCCCAACAATCCAGACCCCGACCAGTGGGTCGTTGGAGGGAGTAGAACAGGTGATGAAATGACTCATGCATGGCTTGCGATTACCCATCTCGATGACGAGGGGTATGAGAAGCTTGTCGCCGATAGAAAGGAGAGAGAGTCGCGATCATTAGCTGGACAGGACTAAATATCTGGCCGAGCATATGTAGCACTATATAGTAAGCACGTAGCTAATAAACAAGCCGTAAAACGGGCCGACTGGATTTACCAGTTGGCCTTTTTTATGTTCAAGTTTTTGGATTTCAATCTATTATTCTGCCCAATTTTTTTTTATTCTTAACAATAGAGAAAACACGGAAAGAGAAAACTTATGAAAACGCGTCGTGAAGTCCTGAAAGGCCTAATCGTATCTATAGGAGGCGGCTCTTTACTTAGTTCCTGTGGTGATATTGCGAGAGTAGATAATTCCGTCAATGGCATAACAAAATTCTATAGTGAAAAAGAAAGTGCCTGGATTTCAAAAATTAGCGATTTACTTATCCCCCGAACTGAGACGCCCGGGGCCATCGATGTCAATGTTCCAGGTTTCCTTGACGGTTTGATGGCTGAATGGGCCAACGCTGAAACGAAAGAAAATCATCACCGCGGAGTAGAAAAAATCCAGAGTCAGCTTGGTGCTGATTACTTAATACTTGACGAGGGTAATGCAATTAGCCGCTTGGCTGAACTAGACGCCAAAGCATTCAAAGGCCGCCCCCGTGAATATACCGAATATAGATCTCTGAAAGGCTTAATAACCCAAGCTTATTTCGCCTCCGAAGACGGTGCACTGCTTGAGCAAAAGTGGATGGCTGTTCCCGGAAAATGGGATCCTCGGGTAGAAATCTAGAGAAAAACTTTTTGAGATAGGGACGGGGAGAATTTAGTTTGACTGATTTTGATGCAATAGTAGTAGGCTCTGGTATGAGTGGAGGATGGAGCGCAAAGGAATTGTGTGAGCGAGGTCTCAAAGTACTTGTATTAGAGAGGGGCCCAGAGATAAAGCCCGAGCGTGACTATGTAGATCAACTGCCTCCCTGGGAGCAAAAGAACTTAGACCGTATCTCTCAAGATGAAATCGAGAAGCACTATTTCAAACAATATCCTGGTGTAGCTTACGCCGTAAAAGAGTCAAATAAACATTTTTGGGTGAAAGATGATGAGCACCCCTATGAGACCGTTGAGGGCACAAAATATGATTGGCTGCGAGGCTATCATACAGCTGGGCGATCGATCATGTGGAGCCGACAATCGTATAGAATGGGTCCTCAGGATTTCACCGCAAACAAAGACGAGGGAATAGCGATTGACTGGCCTGTGCGCTACGAAGAGATAAAACCTTGGTATGACTATGTAGAAGAATTTGTCGGAGTGGCTGGCAATCGCGACGGCTTAGAGCAATTACCAGACGGAATCTATCAGCCTGGCTTTGAACTTACAGACGCAGAAAAGTTATTTAAATCAAAAGTAGAATCGACGTTTTCTGGAAGAAATGTAATTCAAGCGAGGGTCGCACACCTCACGGATGCTACAGACGAACAAAGGGACCTTGGTAGAACCAACTGCCAAGCACGAAACCGCTGCCACTTCGGATGCGCATTTAAGGCCTATTTTTCTTCCTTACACGCGACCTTGCCAGCTGCAAAGCGAACGGGCAATATGACCATTGTTCACAATGCAATAGTGCAAACGGTAGAGTACGATTCTGAGGCAAAGAGGGTAACCGGCGTTCGCATAATTGATGCCCTAACAAAGGAACCCCGGTTTTATTCTGCTCAACTAGTTTTCCTTAATGCATCAGCAATCGCCTCCGCAATGATTTTACTTCAATCTAAATCTGAGGCATTCCCTAACGGCCTAGCCAATACCTCCGATCAAGTCGGTCGCAACTTAATGGACCATGTCAGTGGAGCAGGTGCAAACGGCATAATTCATGGCTTCGAGACCCAAAAGGTTTTTGGTCGTCGTCCAGGCGGAATCTATATACCTCGATATGCAAACATTACGGAAAAAGGTAAACCTTATACACGAGGCTTTGGCTATCAAGGCAGCGCATCACCCATGGGAAATGCTGGTGGTCAGATGGCAGGAATAGGTCGAGAGTTTAAGGAGGCTCACCGGTCACCCGGGCCATGGCGAATATCCATAGGCGCGTTTGGAGAACAGCTGCCCAATCCAAACAATCGCGTAACTTTGCATCCCTCTAAAACCGACAAGTGGGGTAATCCAGTTGCTTTATTCAATGTAAGCTATGGTGAAAACGAACACATTATGCTTGAAGAAGCTAGAAAGGATGCTGTTGCAATGCTAGAAGCAGCAGGATGCACAAATATAAATTCAAATCCGGTTAATTTGACTGTTCCCGGAAACAGAATCCATGAAATGGGTTCTGCCAGAATGGGCGATAACCCGTCAGATTCAGTGTTAAACAAGTGGTGTCAGACGCACGATGTTCCAAACCTTTTCGTGACAGACGGTGCCTTTATGACCTCCGCAGCCTGCCAGAATCCATCTATTTCATATATGGCCTTCACTGCCCGAGCATGCGACCACGCAGTCAAACTGATGCAAGAGAAAGTGATTTAATGCCCGAGCTGATTTAGCGAATAAATCGGAGATAAAAACCCGATGCTCTCCTTGAACATCGGGTTTTCTTTAATAGAGAAATAGGCCCTAATTTGGAGAAGACATTATCATCGTATGATTCATGCCCATGGCATCTCTCGATCGATTTCTCTCTGATCTAGATAAATCCCCAATTGCAGGCCCGCCCTGGTTAAAAATACCACCACGTAAAGCATTCAGCAGATATTCCATTGTTTCCGCCAAATACATATCGTCTGATGTGTATTGGGCTACTACCTGGTCAATAACAGATTCACGATCCTGAAGGTTCGGATAAGCGATAACATCTGCTAGTGCCGACTCCAACATGTTTAGATTATCTATTATGATCGCGGCCTGTGGCGCCTGACTATAGAGCTGGGGAGAAATCGCCGGAGCACTCGGCATTTCGGTTGGTGCTGGAAACATAGTCATCCCAGTGTCAGAACCAACTTTATTCCAATACCTTTCCATCGTCAGAGGTACTCGTCCTCCAAATTGAGGATCAACTTGCCCGATTATAATTGCTTCAAGAGACGCTAATTGCAGCCACTGATTAGAGTACAACAGACCACTTAATTTCGGATACCCCATGCGAAACGCATCAGCATAGATATGTCCAAGGTATAAGTCTGCAGTCTTGGGTGAGAGAGACACAGCAGCTCTTGGTTCACTATTTTGATATTCCTGAACAGCTTCATTGATCGCCATCTGTTTTTGGTAAATGCTCGTTGAATTATCTGAAAAAATATCCCAAACAACACGCTCAAAAGAACGACCCTCCGCCAAAACTCTCGCAGCGTTTTGAGTCAGAGCAGATGAACTTCCAAAAGCCTCCTCTGCCTGCGCCTTTGAATGGTTCCCTCGCACCAACTCACCAAGGGCTATCCTAGCTTCGGTTTCGAGCTGACCAAAGTGGCCGTCCATATCCATCATCATGCCGCCGCCATGCCCACCATGACCGCCATGATCCATGTCAGCCATCATGTCGAGGTGCATTTTTAGCTCCATTCTTCCGCCCTCAGAAGCCGGGTCCGCACCAATTTCTGCGATAGCATCATAAATCCCAGCCTGAGTGACATCAAAGGCGTTATATAAGTGCTCCAACTCAGGGTAATCAGCGCTTAAGCCTCCTGACTGACTTTGGGCATATCCTGCCATCAATATGCTGAGGGATACCCCTAACGTAAATTTTGTATTCGTTTTAATAGTGGTCTTCATCACTCGAAACCCCGGAAAAAGTGGTCGTATTTTGCAAACTAAAATCATAAAAGTCCTTCCTATGAAAGTCTACCGCAATTCCCGGCAGCATACACCAAAAGCATCGTAAACCATTGATTAATTGCAACAAATTGTAATTGCTGTTGTGTGCCATAATGAGAGCAAAATCAGTCAGTGACGTAGTGAAAATCAGCCGGCCCTGCTCGCCTGACTAAAATGACTGCCTCATCTCCGCCCTCAGGCACATCCCACGAGTGATTCAGCTTTCCGGGAATGACTATATAACTCCCTGTGCTCAATTCATAAACCTCGTCACCAAGTTCTATTGTCAACTCTCCTTTTACAACCACAACATGCTCATCATAAGTGTGCCAGTGCAAATCAAAATGTGAACCGGCTGGAAACATCGCGTAATAGGTTTGTCCACCAGTTTTAGGGTCTACCCCTTGTCGGGCAGTCCTCAAGCCAGCGGGTGATCCGTTACCGCCACCAGGCGGTCCCCAATCTAGCTCGTCCAAATTTACGGCCAATGGTTGAGTAACTTGTTGAGCCGAAGGTCCATCCATACTAATGCTTAAATAAAGAGTGATAATTAACACTGTAATTAAAAGCATCCCTCTAAAATTTGATTCTATAGTAAGCAAATTTTTCATAACCGTAATTATCCGTCTCTAAATCCGTTAATGCGTTTCAATAAGCACTCTATATCGGGGTACTCCGATCATTTCCCCTGTACGATTCTAAAAGCGAAGTCAACCGACTTACTACGTCGGGGTACTCAGCATATACATTATTGGTTTCACCAATATCATTTTCTAGGTCATACAATTGGACAGGAGGTAAGCCTTGAGCAGCAACCTCCTCTTGAGAAATATTGCCATACCCACCTGTGCTTCCAGTTAGTTCTAATTTCCATCTACCTTGACGAACTGAAAAAGCTCCATTCCCAGCAGTAGATATTGTGGCTTCTCGAATTGGTGAGTTTAAGTCGCTACCGACGAGTGCGGGCAGAATATTATAACTGTCTTCCCCAGCCAAGCTAGGCACGTTCACATTATTCATAGCAGCACAAGTTTTCAAAAGATCAGTTAGACAAATAGTCTCGTTGGAACTGCTACCCGCTTCGATTCGGTTAGGCCAGCGCGCAAGGAATGGTATTCTGTGGCCTCCCTCAAAAATATCAGACTTGTAGCCACGAAAGACATAACTAGGAAAATGACCCTTCTCATTCATTTCCTCAACACCTATGTAAGGCGCACAACCGTTATCTGCAGTAAAAATAACCAATGTATCGTTGGAA
>CACAEJ010000001.1 GCA_902531515.1 uncultured Pseudohongiella sp. | reverse complement strand
CTCGCCCAATGGTCTCAGATGAACATTCGGAGAGACCAATGTGACCAATCTTCCCAGCCTTAACAGCATCGGCAAGAGCACCGACACTTTCCTCAATTGGAACATTGAAATCCCTTCGATGAAGATAGTAAAGATCGATGTAATCAGTATTTAGTCGCTTAAGACTATCATCTAACGTCTGCGAGATATTTTTTGGAGTACCATCAACGCCACGTTTACCATCCTTGTTTATGATTCCGCATTTACTTGCCAAGAAAAATTCATCTCGTCGGTTTCTCAGGGCCTCCCCGAGGAGTCTTTCATTATGCCCAGTACCGTAAACGCTCGCCGTGTCCAAAAAAGTGTAGCCAATATCGAGAGCCCGATGGAGTGTTCTCTCAGATTCTTTTCTTTCTGCAGAACCATAACCCTGAGACATGCTCATACATCCTAGCCCCACTGCGGATACTTTTAAGCCGCCAAGTTTCCTTTGTTCCATCCAAGTTACCTCTTCTTTGACTTCAGGCGATGCTCTAAATGTAGAAATTTATCGTTTAAACTAACAGGACATAAGTTAACATACACCCATCATAAACTTACTATGTGATATGAAAACTCAGAGTGGTATTCTACAGCAATTATTTAAACCGATTGCAACAGCGATAATCTCCCTTGCCCTACTTGCATGTGAGCCCATTAGTGTAGGCACATGGCAGACAACCATAGAGTTGGGAAGCACAGACCAAGACTCTACGTGGATAATAACACCCGAGCCCACCCTAACTATTTCCGCGAATTCTAAAGTTAGTATAGAGGAAGTCGAACTAGCTGGAAGTCGTATTAATTGGTCAACCGATGGTGAAAATCTCCCATCGCTGGGCATAGCCAGCCGCCTGAGCTTCAATGGAACCATAAATGGCAACGAGCTTGCTGGAACCTTATTTACTCAGCAGGGGAACTTCACCGTAACTGGCAAACGACTGCCTGAAAATAACTGAAATTGAAAATATCTAAAACCATCATAGCTAAGGACTGAATGTGACACTAACTACCTCGACCTTTCCAAAACCACGAGTTTTAGCAAGCGTAGTAGGCCTCTGCGGGATAGCAATGGTTTACTTAGGATTTTTACTTCTCAATGCCGGCGGCTCAGCCTATTTCCTAGTCTCAGGTATAGCACTTCTTACTTGCAGCGCCTTATTGTTTCTCGGAAATGCAAAAGCTTCACCGCTTTACGGAATCTTTTTAGCCTTAACATTGCTCTGGAGTTTTTATGAAGTAGGGCTCGACGCTTGGGCTCTAATGCCCCGGGTAGGGATGTTTAGCGTAATTGGAATATGGTTTCTGTTGCCTCGGGTGAGAAGAGGCCTACTCCAGGCACATCCTGAGCCACTAATCAAAAAGAAAGAATTCAGATTTTCATCGGCTTTTATCTCTATATTGTTGTTGATGATTTACGTCAGCAATGCAGTTACTAAGGTACAACCCCTAAGTTCGCCAGGGACAGGTTTAGTGACTAATCAGACTGGTCAGTGGCAAGATTATGGTGCTACAAAGCGTGGAACAAGGTTTCTTGACTCTGACCAGATTAATCTTGACAACATTCAGCAACTCGAAAGAGCATGGGAAGTGAGAACAGGTGTTACAGGTGCTTTTAAGGGTACTCCGATTCAAGTTGATGATGGACTCTATCTCTGCACAGGTCAAAACATCATCCTGTCACTTGATCCTGATACCGGAGAAGAAAAGTGGCGTTTTGACCCAGAAATTGATACACCACGAATTGGTTTCTGGGATACATGCCGAGGCGTCACATACTACAGAGCACAAAACTTTAGATCATTAGGTGTTTGTGAGGAACGTATCTTCACGGCAACGACGGATGCTCGCCTCATAGCCGTCAATAAGAATACAGGCGAGCGATGCCGAGACTTTGGGATCGATGGTGAAATTAGCCTTTTGCCCGGCATGGGCGTTGTAAAGCCTGGATTTTATTTTGTAACCTCTCCTCCTACCATCGCTAATGACGTTTTAGTGCTCGGTGGCTGGGTATTCGATAATGTCGAGACCGAGGAACCTTCAGGAGTAGTCCGGGGCTTTGACCCAATCAGCGGGGATTTGGTGTGGGCCTGGGATATGGGTCGTGAGGACCGTAATGGTTTGCCTCCAGAAGGTGGGACCTATACGAGAGGAACCCCAAATGTATGGAGTTTAACCAGCGCAGATGAAGAGCTTGGTCTAATTTATTTACCAACGGGAAATGCTACACCAGACTACTACGGTGGACACCGAACACAGGCGATGGAGAAATATTCCAGCTCAATAGTGGCGTTAGAATCGAGAACAGGAAGGGTCAGATGGCATTTTCAAACCACTCATCATGATATTTTTGATTATGATGTTCCATCTCAACCATCGCTAGTTGACATCCCAATTGATGGCGAAACCAGAAAAGCAGTGATCGTTCCAACGAAGCGGGCCGAAATATTCGTTTTTGACCGAGAGACTGGTGAGCCTTTGACTGAAATCGCCGAACTGCCTGTCCCTCAGACTGATGTTCCCAACGAAACATCCTCGCCAACTCAACCATTTTCAGTCGGCATGCCCTCTTTTGCGCGAGATTATGTCGATGAAAAAGACATGTGGGGTATCACTCCTTTCGATCACGCTCTATGCAGAATTCAGTATCGCAATTTACGTTACGAAGGTCCGTTAACACCACCAAGTACTGGCGGAACCCTTCTCTACCCCGGGGTGGCTGGAGGCATGAATTGGGGAAGTGTTGCAATTGATGAGATAAATAATCTCATGGTTGTGAATTCAATGCATAATCCAAATATCGTGCGTTTGTATCCGCGAGATGAGATGACCGGTGACGAACAATTTGGAATCGGTGGCACACAACTAGGAACTCCGTATGCTGCATATTCTTTTTTCTTCTTGTCTCCTATCTTCACCCCATGCCTGCGTCCCCCTTATGGAGAAATGGCCGTTGTTGACCTAGCGAATCAAGAAGTTTTATGGAGACGCGGCTTGGGAACAGCAAAAGACCAAGGTCCACTGGGCATTCCAAGTAACCTACCCCTGCCTATGGGTATGTTTTACAATGCGGGCTCGATGGTTACGGGTGGTGGCTTAATCTTTATTGGCGGAGTCGTCGATAGCACAATGCGCGCTATAGATGTCTTCACTGGGGAGGAAGTCTGGACTGACCCACTTGTGGGCTCATCGACCGGGACGCCAATGTCATACATTAGTCCTTCAACTGGTAAGCAGTATGTGATTGTAACTGTGCCTAGTGGTGGTGGAGGCTTGCAACTTGAAACAGCTATTGACGAGTCACGCGAAGCGGAGTCGTCCGGAGGATATGTCATAGCTTACGCGCTGCCTGATTAATTTACGCCTCATTTCTCAGTCGGATACCAATATGTCATGGTAAGGTCTTTGAGAGGACGCCATCTACTGCCCACAAAACGAGGTCTAAAAACCATCTCCTTCAATGCATCCTCCGCGTTTCTTCTTGCTCTCACGGTATCTGGCTCTGATGATTCTGCATCAGGCCCGCGAGTTTTGCCTCTTGACGAAATACGAAATCGCATTTCAGCCTTGGTCAACTCGAACTCAATATCGGACAGCAATTCTGGTGGAGTTGGCATGGGAGTGTAAGGCACTGATTCATTCCAAGCAGTATAGTTTCCCAGAGAGATCTGCGGATCCTCTTCCATTTCCCCTCGAACAAAACTATAACCTTCTACCTCTTGAGCGTAATTAGCATCATCTATCGACGAGTAATACTCTGTAACAGGAAGCACGACTGGCCGAGAAAAAAAATCTTTAATTTTCTGTTCTTCAACGCCTGCTTCGACAAAAATTTCCATTGCCTTCCGGTATGTCCCTCTAGCAATTCCCAAGCCTAACAGCATCTGCCAGTCAGCCTCGTAAACTGCCGCCATTCCTTCAGCTTCCGTGTCTTCATTTGACCGCAGAATATCGCTAATGTCCTTAACGATCTCATAACCTTGTCGTAAATAAGTTATCGGTTGGATCCGCTCAGGAACAAAAATATAGTCGCTCGCATCGGCGCCTAATTCATCGAGCGAGGTGAGTAATGTCATCAAGTAGTACTTTTCCAACGCTTCCTGATAGAGAAAAGGCACCATATGTTCGTCTGAATCTCCATATGCATCACTTGCTACCTTCAGCGTTTGCTGTAACAAATCCCGCGACTTCATAAAATAAGGCAATCGGCTTTGTTTACTATCTAAATTAAAAGCGGTCAGGTACCAATTTCTAACGTTGCTCATAGATTCGAGCTTTTGTTCCACAGAAGAATCAGAATTCTGTGAAAAGACATATTGAATGTTCTCAAAATTATTCGTAATAGCCTCCAAATCATAAATCTTGAGGTTATTCGTAATTAAAGCTTCTAAAATTGGTAGCTGGCTGAAGGTATTTAGACCCTCAGTGACATGAACTAGTTGTAACTGCCTTCCTAATAGAGCATTAATTTCTTCGAAATCTCCGGCTCTGGAGCGCAAGTCGATCAGTGCGTCTATCGGCTCAAGCAAAGACCTATCATAAGGCCCAAAACGCCTCTCTAACTCCGCTACTTCCTGACTATAAAGATCAACTTGACGAATGTACTCCGTGCTTGCTCTTACTCGCGACAATTCCTCTTCAGCGGACGAGGCGTGGTCAGCGCTCAAAAACATCAAAAGAAAAGCTAAGAGTCGCTCGACTCCAAAAAGGCCTCGCAGTTTCGTCAAATTACATTCTGAATATAGCAATAGATTGGACCTCTCAATTGATTTTGGCCCATTTACCATAAAAAATACTATATGAGGGAAACAACACCAGGGCTCGCCGAGCCCTGGTGTTGGAAGTTAACTTTACTTGAGGTTTGAGTAATCTGTCGTGCTCATCATGTACGCTTCAATTGAAAGTGGCACCTCATACTTTGCACGTAAAGCATGCCACGCAGGGTCTGCTGCAAAATCTGCCCATACCTGCGATCGATGCGCCCTATCTCTATAAGCAAGCATCCACACTAGTGTGTTGGGATCATCAAGTCTTTGCCAAACAGCGACCACTTCAGCACCGTGTTTTTCAAAAATAGCTACTTCCTCTTCACGGAATCTCTGGTGTAGGTCATCAATACCCCCTTCCCCATCAACAGCCGGCTCTGCTGTATACATCCGCAACTCAAAGCACCGAGCGCCAGACCCAACATTCTTTGAGAACTCCTCTGATAATTGTCCAGCCGGACCACAAGGCTCTGGAGCCTCGCCCGCATTAGCAAAACCAATCAAGCCGAAAGTGGTAAGGAAAACCGCTAAAATCTTCTTCATTTCAATCTCCATTAATGGGTAATTCAAGTATTTTTCCTGCATAGTAAAACAAATTTGGTAAAAGAGGCAGCCTGTGCCACTGCACTTGCAATAGATAAAATTTGGATAATCACCAGGTTTGATAAATTCTTGATAGGCTTTACACCAAATTTCAGCTGGGACGGTCTAAACTGCTTTCACTATCACCTCATTTCTACTTTTAGTAAAACTGCAGTGTATAGCATAAAGTGCTAGAAAAGCATTATCGAGCCTATCTTAAGGCCAAATTAAATCTGACAAGTGGGGAGAACGATCTACCAAAGGAATTACTTTAGGCAAGTATAACTCAGTGAACGCCTTTGCTGCCTTATGACGTTCGAGATCTTCTTGATTAGACCACTGCTCTACCAAGATGAATTGTTGTCTATCAGACTTTGAGTGATAAACTTCAAATCTAATACAACCAGGCTCCTCGCTTGAACGTCTCGCCTGCTCTCTCAGTAAGTCCCCTACTAAACTGATATCCTGGATATCTTTTACTTTCAGAAGCACGTTGTTG
The DNA here is from genome assembly GCA_902531515.1 of uncultured Pseudohongiella sp. Lineage (GTDB taxonomy): Bacteria > Pseudomonadota > Gammaproteobacteria > Pseudomonadales > Pseudohongiellaceae > UBA9145. Next base: position 218,212 of record CACAEJ010000001.1, on the reverse strand, counting down.
TACACCATAACTACCTTTCCTCCAATGTCCAATACTACAGGGTTACAATTCTTTCTAATAGTCAGGCCTATAATAGAGCACTTTGAGTCCTTAAGAATTAACGATAGAATCTCAGCTAACTATATTAGGAAAAATACTAATGTTTCGACAGCTTAAAAATTGCCACAACGTAGACGACCTAAGACTCCTGGCGAAGCAACGCCTTCCCGGACCTATCTTCCATTATATAGATGGCGCCGCTGATGATGAGGTTACCTATCGACGCAACACGTCTGCCTTTGAAGATTGTGATCTTGTCCCTAATGTCCTGGCAGGAGTAGAAGACATTGATATGTCAGTATCCGTAATGGGACAGGCACTTAAACTGCCTGTTTTCTGCTCTCCAACCGCCCTTCAAAGGCTATTTCATCATGATGGCGAGCGAGCTGTAGCCAAAGCTGCAGAGAAGTTTGGGACCATGTTCGGAGTATCAGCACTAGGCACCGTCACACTAAAAGAGATAGGCGACATGATATCAACGCCAAAATTATTTCAATTTTACTTTCACAAGGACCGTGGACTCAATGATGCTATGGTCGAAAGAGCTCAAGATGCCAATTTTAATGCTCTCGCTTTAACCGTAGATACCATTACTGGAGGAAACAGAGAAAGGGATTTATATACCGGATTCACTTCACCCCCGAGACTTACTTTAAAAAGCTTACTCAGTTTTGCCATCCATCCTGGCTGGGCGATCAATTACTTCTTTGGAGAAGCTTTTGAGCTCGCGGAACTAAAAGATTTTGTCCAACAAGGGTCAAATGTCTCAGTTTCTATAGGTGATTACTTTGCCAAAATGCTTGACCAATCGATGAGTTGGTCCGATGCGGAGGCACTTAAAGCAAAGTGGGGGGGGCCTTTCTGCTTAAAAGGCGTCATGAGTGTTGCTGATGCAAAAAAGGCCGTTGATATTGGAGCCGACGCAATCATGATTTCCAACCATGGCGGCAGGCAACTGGATGGTTCGCGATCGCCTTTCGATCAGATAAGTGAAATAACTGACGCGGTCGGCGACCAAATAGACGTAATATTGGACGGCGGAGTAAGGCGCGGAACACACGTTCTTAAAGCGATAGCCGCAGGCGCTAAGGCATGTTCCGGTGGACGCATGTACCTTTACTCCTTAGCAGCTGCTGGACAACCTGGAGTAGAAAAAGCATTAGGCAATTTGAAAGCTGAGATAGAAAGAGACATGAAACTACTTGGGGCAACCAGTATTTCGGAAATAGATCGCAATATGCTCCGTTATAGAGCAAGATAATCATCGGAAGACATCGCTCTCTGGAATTTAATAAGAACAGTATATGAAGAAAGTTATACGGTATTCAGTTACAGCTGTTTGTTCATTAGTGCTAGCTAGCAGCTTACTTTTTGTCTATATGCGCCTGCATGATGGACCCGTGGAATTTGTGCCTTGGTTTACAATTAGCACCGGCGGTCCATTCCGCTCAGGACAGCTACTCCCTTCACCGGACGACTGGACCTTTCTTAAAGATCGCGAAGAAATCGAGATGGAAACCTTAAACCTTGGTACGTCGAAGACTATTTGGACCATGGTTATCGATGGTCGAATATTCGTAGCAAGTGGTAGACGACAGACTTGGTATGGGAAATATTGGAAGCAATGGCCTCAAAGAGTGGATGACGATGATAGGATTATTCTTCGTGTCGACGACACACTTTACGAGCAGCGCCTAGTTCCCGTGACAGAAGGGGAGATAGTCCTACCAGTTTTAAAAGAGTCATGGCGTAAGTATAGGAGAGGCTCTGAACCTACTTCAGATGCTCGAGTTAAAAATGAACTCATTTGGCTTTTTGAGATAGTTGGTCGCGCCTAGCTTTCAGGTAATCGAAAGGCAAAAATGTAGCCGCCCAGGGGATCCTCCTCCTCAGCTGGCAGAGGAAGATAACCGGATCCCCTCGTCGAATTAAACACTGGTACCACGACTATTACTGTCTGGTTACCTTGAGGTGAAAGGTAAGTCATCGGTGTACCCTGCGCTGTGAAGGGAATCGCATGATTCCACAACTCTTCACCATTCAATAGATTAGTTGCTCTAACCGTATTATCGAAAGTACCCGCGCTAAATATTAAGCTTCCAGCGGTTGTTACCGTGCCACCTGTTTGGGGCGTTCCGACCGTCAAAGGTAAACCGGTTGGCACATTCAGTGTTCCAAAGAATGTGGGTCCAGTGTGTTTCGCTGTACCTATTGGCTTCTGCCAAAGTAATTCCTTCGTCTCCAGGTCTACAACACCAAGTGTGCCATACGGAGGCTGCATACACGGCACGTGCAAGGGTGACATAAATCTCTGAGTGTTATGACTATAGGGCGTTCCCAGCTGACTACCTACGACTCCTTCGGGGAGCTGATCGCGGGGTATTAAGGTTAATTGATTAGCCATGTAAAGTGGGTTCACAACCATAAGATTATTAGCCTCATCAACGCTCACACTCCCCCAATTAAACCCCCCGGTGGCACCTGGGTTTTGCAATATCGTTCCAACACCCGGTACAGTGAAATGCCCCTCATAGCGCATTTTCTGATATTCAATTCGACACCAAAGTTGATCTAAAGGGGTCAATCCCCACATTTTAGTTTCATCTAACTGCATGCGCCATTTAGGAAGGTCCATCGTGAAAGGTTGGGTTGAAGCTACGTAGTCTTCAGGGACACCTCCCGTTTGAGGTGCTGGGAGCTCCTGTATATCAAAAAGAGGTTCTCCTGTTTCGCGATTGAGAACGAAGACCTCGCCTCTCTTTGTTGGTTGTAGGACTGCCTTAACCTTTTCACCGCGCTCATTTGGAAGATCAATTAGCGTCGGTTGCGAGGGAACATCATAATCCCAGATGTCGTGGTGCACGGTTTGGTAAGACCAACGAACATTCCCTGTTGCTCCCTCGATCGCTACAATAGAGCTCGCGTATTCATCGCTGACTTCCATTCGATAACCACCAAAATAGTCTGGAGTCTCATTACCCGTGGGTGCATAAATCAAACCCAACTCTTCGTCAACGCTGAATAGCGACCACACATTAGGTGTTCCGCGAGTATAAACCTCTCCCCGAAGCGGCTCAGTAGTTTCACCAGGACGCCCCATATCCCAAGCCCAGGCAAATTCTCCTGTAACCGCGTTGAACGCCCGAACAACACCAGACGGCGGCCCAACCGACCGATTGTCAATGACCCAACCCCCAACGACGACATTTCCTGACACAATGCCCGGCGGTGAAGTCTGAAAGTTAGCTATCCTCGGATCGTTCCCCATACCGATAGTTAGGTTTACCTCTCCCTGATCCCCAAAGAAAGTGCATCGTTCACCGCTTATTGCATCGATCGCTATCAACCTTGCATCGGTCGTGTTCGTTAATATCCTCTCTTTACACTCTCCGTCATAATCCTCTGGCGCGGCATAATAAGATACCCCTCGACAACCAGTAGTAAAATACCTGGACTGCGCTAAATGCTCCGGATCAATGAGTGGATCAAACTGCCAAACCAGTTCTCCATTCTCAGCGTCGACGGCAATTACCCGATTACCGCCAGTACAAACATAAAGTAACTCCCCAATCATAAGAGGCGTAGCCTTGAAAGCACCACCCGCACCTGTTCTGTAAGTCCAGGCAAGCTCAAGTTGGGCAACATTGTCTGAGCTAATTTGATCTAGAGGGGAGTACCGTGTTCCTCTGGCGGAATTCCCGTAACTCGGCCAGTCTGTTTGGGTATTTACCGTGTTAATTTCGCTGCGCGGGAGCATTTCTCTGACTTCATAACCAGTACCATCGACGAATGCGAATATTGTTATCGCAACGATCAGTATTGGTATGGCTTTTGATATTGTTGATGAGAAAAGCGGAGGTGGATTCCCTTCATGGACGACTCCTCGCACCCAAGGTGTTAAGAATATCAAGCCGATAGCTGCAAAAAATAAAACACGAGGCGCTAGAGCCCACAAATTTGTTCCCGACTCCATGAACGACCAGGCAACAGTCAAAAGAAGAAATATTCCGTATGTCGAAAGTGCCTTATGTCTCTTGTTCCACAGACACCATGAAGAATATGAAACGGTCAAACCCGCAAACAGATAATAAACAGAGCCTCCAAGCAATAAAAGTTGCAAACCCCCTAAACCAAGAAGGACACCTATCAGAAGAAGTATTGCTGAAAATATTTTTCTAAAATCCATGTTGCCCTTACGTTAAATTCAAAAAAATATAGGAATGACGCTCACTTTCAAACTTAGTCTGCTTCTATTTTTAACCTGTGACTCTAACTATCGGGATTCGTTGCGCTGCTTTTTAGAGTTGGCCTTCCGCAGTAAGTCTCTCTTCAACTCGCGCACCCCGTAAAATATTCTCCATCCCGTAATTTCCCTCATGACAACCGTACTCATACAAAAGTCCAGCAACCTTTGTCATTGAAACGATGCCAGTAAATTTATCGGTGTAAGTCGCTGGATCATCGACGGTAAATTCATAATCCACTGTAACAGGACCCAAACGAGTAAAGCGTTCAGTAAGAACCTTGTCATAGGATGTTCCCGACTGTCCGAAACTAGCTGATAAACCGTTAAAATTTTGGGTTACAACAACGAGCGTGTCGCCATCCCAATAACCTCTTGAATCGCCGGTATAAAATCGTATGTCGTTATCCAAGTTATCAAGCGCCTCCTTGGAGTCATAGAGGGGGACGATACGAGCGTCATGAATCATTTCAGTCAACAGCACAACCGTATCTCTGCTCTGGAATATCTGTACGTTATTGTTATAAAGACTGGGTATAAATGGAGGGCCGGCATTGAAGCCAATAATGCATCTCTCTGATAAACCCCGGTCCTCTGGCCCATCTGCGCCAATGCCTCCTGCAGCGATTCTGACAGGCCTGGTCTCTCCGGTTGTAATCCCGCCGTAAACCCCCTGCTGTTCAACCACCCCTTCCTGCACTTCCGGCAAGCTGCCGTTCCCCGGGTAAACAATATGGGATGTCCGCACATTGCCTCCTATGCCCTGATTCTCGATCCAAAAATCATTATAGGAGCCGTCTACTCCCTCTATATTGAGTGCAGCATCTGAACCGGCATCGGCTGCTGCCCTGCGTCGCGCAAATTCTTCAACCTCTTCCTGAGTCAAAAACTGCCTATCTCCATATTGTGAGGGGCGTTGCATCGGAACATTAGAAGACCAATTCCAAACACCTTGCAAGTCGGGTTGACCCCACTCAGTGCGGGGTGCCTCATAGTCCTGCGCGAGTAGCGTTAAAGAGGATCCGCTTAGAATAAAAGCTAAGGTTAGTGAATTAATTCTTCCCATCTGTCACTCCTTACTTGAAATAAATAGTTTTTGAGTGCCTTTTCGACATATCTAACAAATTATCTCAATTATTACATTATTAGCCAGAAAAGAACCACTTAATCGAGTTGGGCAAGTACTTGCTTCAAACCATCAAAAGAGATTTTCATGCCATTCTCGATCGCTTCTCCAAATTCTTCAGGTGCAATCTCTGAGATCCAGTCGAAAACACAATCCTCACCCGACCTTTTAAGAGATATAGTCGCGAGATGATGCTCTAAAGGAGAAGGTGTTTTGATAGCAGAATACTGTAACTTATGGTTTTCTGAGTCATTGATTAGTATCTTCTCCTGAACCTCCCCAATGCCTTCCATCGTAAATTCCCTGATATTTCCGTCTAGGCTGATAGCGTTAACACTTGGCACCCAATCACAGCGAGTAACATCACTGATAACCTCCCAAACGACATCTATTGAGTAGGGCAATTCTTCGCTCACTTTGATTACTTTCAAAATATTCTCCTGCTTTTAATCTTATAGATCTATCGTAAAAAGTTTACAAACCGTCAACAATGGAACTGATTTAATCTTGCCTATGGCATATCAAATCGATCATGTATTTTGTATGCTTACCAGTCGAACTCGCCAAAAAATAGCCTAAAGTGTACAGGCTTCCAAAATTTATAATTACGGCGAACAAAGGAGATAAGAGTGAGCTTATTTAACCATCAAGGCCACAAAAAGATTCCTTCAATCAGAAATTTACTATGCCTCTTGTTTAGCTGCGGTATCGCTGTCAATGCTCTTGGCCAAAACCCCAACTACAATTGGCCAAGTCAAAACTTGAACATTCACAACAGCCGCTTTGCCGAGCTAGATCAAATTAACCGGGACAACGTGTCCCGACTTACCGAGTCCTGGACCTTTACACCAGGCCCACAAGACAGTATCACACAAGTGACTCCCCTCGTAGCAGAAGGAACGATGTATTTACATTCTGCCAACACAATGTTTGCCCTTGATGCAGCAACAGGTGAAGAAATTTGGCGCAGGCCTCTCGATTCTGGTCCAGCCGGCGGTCCCGTCCGAGGTTCAACCTACGCAAATGGCCGAATTTACGCCTATCGCGGCGCTGACTTGTACGCGTTCGATGCAACGACTGGCGAGGAAATTAGGTCCTTTGGTGAAACTGGAGTAGTTCAGGTCATCACCGATGCACTTAATTTTAAATATCCAGATGTCTATCCGAACAATACCGATCCCATAAACCTAGGATACCGACTAACTACTCCGCCAACTGTCCACAATGGAAAAATGTATGTCGCCGCCGCTTTATCCGAAGGGCACATCCCAGGCGGTTTAGTGATTCGCATTGATGCATTGAGCGGCGCTGTTGAATGGGTTTTTAATACAGTTCCGCAAACTCCGAGTGATTCAGGTTGGGAAATAGCGAGAGACACCTGGGGAACCGGGCAGCGAGCTGGCGGCGGAGTATGGACACCACCGGCCATCGATACTGAGTTCGGGCTTGTGTACGTGAATGCCGGCAATCCCTCACCCGACTACGACGGTTCTGCCCGTGTTGGGGCAAACCTATTCACCAATGCTACCATCGCTCTTGACATCAACACCGGCGAATTAGCGTGGTATTTCCAAGCAGTCCATCACGATCTTTGGGACTGGGACCATGTTACCGGTCCCCTTTTATTCGATGTTGAAAACAATGAAGGTGATATCGTCAAAGGGGTGGCAGCAGGCGGGAAGAATTGCCTCTTTTATATGTGGGACAGAGAAACCGGGGATCCATTGTTTCCTATGCCCGAAACCGCGATGCCAACCGCAACGGATGTGCCTGGAGAGGTCGTTTATCCGACTCAGCCGATTCCCCAAACCGCTCGAGGCGTTCCTATGGATCCGCTGTGCGCCACGTTTATTCCTTTTGATGATCCAGAACTCGCAGCTCGAAGTAAGCAGATTTATACACCCTACTCATTGACCGAGCCTTATATCGTTGCACATGGCGGTTCAAGCTTTGGCTCGGCATCGTTTAGCCCTCGAACACAGTTGGTCTACATCACTGGTAAAAACGGCGCGATAAGTCTGACCGTTCAACCTGTCGGCGACTCATTAACCCCAGGACCCGATAGTCGCGGGCACACCGAAAATTACTCAGCTCTTGATCGAGTATCCGAGGCCTATCCACCCTCTTTGACCGTATCAGCCTATAGTCCAGTTGACGGTGAACAGGTCTGGCAGACCGAGCTACCTGCTCAGTCGGGAATTGGAGCCAGTGGCAATCTAGTAACTGCTGGAGACCTTGTTTTTCAGGGTTTGGAGAACGGTGAATTCCATGCTTTGGACGCTGAAACTGGAGCGTCGCTTTTTAAATATCAAACCCCACGCACCGTGAGAGCCAGTCCGCTAACGTACTCCGTCAAAGAGAAACAGTTCGTGAGCGTTGTATCAACAAACACAGTGGTCACTCTAACGCTGCCACAGCAGTAGGGGCTCTTTATTATGCGCGGCTTATTATTCAGCCTGATCATGATTCTCTTTATACCTTTCCTTCTCCTCGGGTTAATCGTATACACGTGGAGGCTCCGCCGAGTCATTATCCCCCAGAACATTTCCGGCACCGCAGCAGAACCCTTCGGAGCGCGAATTATGATGCACCTGGCGGGCACGAGAATTGACGAAGCTGCTGTAAAACTCGCCGAGCACATGATTTTATACCGCCAACCGGCTAAATTTTTGATGCTCCAAGCTACCGGGCTCGCGCTTAGGATAAGTGGCTACAAAGGCTCAATGTTTGGGTATCCGGGGCAGCGCCCCTCATCTACTATGACAATGATGAGCCACCGTTCTCATTTTCTTGATTGCTCTATAAGTGAAGCACTTTCCAGATATGAAAATCCTATCAAACAGCTTGTCATCCTTGGGTCCGGCTGGGATACACGCTGTTATGATTTGCCAAAAAATTCTGACGTAAAGTGTTTCGAAGTAGACATGGCTCCAACATTGAATGTAAAGAAAGATGCGTTAATCAAATCTGGTATAAAATCTACTCATGTTGCTTTTGTAGAAACCGACTTTAATCAAGAATCGTGGATGGACTCCCTTCTGGCCAGCAGGTTTGACCAAAGCAAGACAACCTATATCCTGTGGGAGGGAGTGACTATGTATCTAACAAACGAAGCCGTAAATTCGACACTAGCACTTTTCTCAGGACTCCCCCAAGGCAGTGTAATCGGCGTCGACTTTTTTACTGAAGACGTGGTCAAAGGTAATCCGCCACACGAAACTTGGAGCAAACGCATGCATGCTGGAGTTAAGTACTACAGCGAGAAAATAATGTTTGGTATTCCTACCGGACAAACCCTTTCTCAAGGGGCCAGAGAATTAGCAGAGCGACATGGATTGCGGTTGTCGAAATTCGAAAACATCGGCGATGTGAATGACAAAAAGAAGGTCCCCTGGTACATTTTTACAGAAATGACAAAGGCTTGAGCAATAGATCTGCCGAATCTTTTATGCTTTAGATAAATAATAAAGTGGAAGCAGGCTATTATGAGCTATCTTCCACGGTTCCACTGACTTCCACCATCTACCGCAAGACCAGCGCCCGAAACATATCTGCCAGTGTCAGAGGAAAAATACACCACAGCATTAGCAATATCTTCACCTTGTCCGAAAGTTCCTAGTGGCACTCTTTCGAGAACTTGGTCGGCCAGTCCTTGCTGAATAATCAGTCGGTCCACGCCCTCTGTTCCTTGAATCGGTCCTGGTGAAATCCAGTTTGAGCGGATGTTATACTTGCCCCATTCTGCCGCCAGTGTTTTCATTAAATTTTGAATACCGGACTTTGCTGCCGCCGCATGAGCGGCACCCGGCCAACCAAAGTCCGCTTGTGTTGTGCTTATCGATATGATGCGCCCTCCATCCTTCGATTCTTTGAGGTGAGGGAGCGCAGCCTGGCAACAATTAAAAGTGCCGTTCAAATCAATTTCGATAACAGTCCGCCACCCATTCCAGGAGAGATCCTCCGTGGGACAGATAAAATTTCCCGCAGCATTGCACACTAAAATATCGATGCCACCAATTTTCTCTGCTAACTGATCAAAAGAGTTTTTTATACCCTCTGGGTCTCTTACATCCCCAGTGCACCAAGCAACATCAATATCATCAGAATCTTTGAATTCGTTGACAGCTGATAACAAATTTTCTTCCTTTCGAGAAACTATTCCAACGTTGGCTCCCAAGGCACCTAACTTTCGCACGATGAAGGCACCAATCCCGGTGGCACCACCGGTTACAATCGCGCTCTTTCCAGTCAATATTCCACTCGCAAAACTCATACTTCCGATCCCCTATGGTCGAACTCGCTCATACTTTTCAAATCGCTGGCGACCAACCTGTCCGGCATAGATATTCCCTTCATAGTCTGAGGCCAAAAATTCAATACCGCTTCCATTGGGTATTTCATAGTCGGGAATAAACTCAGTTACGTAACCCGTTCTAGCATCACCTATACGAATCCCCCGCTCCCAACCACGATTCCATTGTTCACCAGACATACCGTCAGCGACAAAGATCTTGTCATTTTCATCAATCCAAATTCCACTCGGTCTGCCAAATTGAGTCCAGATATCTATTAGCTCCCCGTCCTGGTCAAAAATCTGGATTCTGTTATTTCCTCGGTCGGCCACAAACAGGCGCCCCTGAGAGTCTATTTTTAAGTCATGTGGGTCGTTGAAACGAGCACTCTCTCTGCTTGTATCATTTACGCCGCCACCCAACTGAAATTGGAACTCGCCGTTTCTTGAAAATTTAATAATACGATTATTACCGCCTCTGTGGCCGTCTGCTACCCAGAAATCACCTCCGGGGGCGACAATGATTGCGCTTGGTCCGTTGAAATGCATCTGGTCATCTCCAGGCACACCGGCTTCGCCAAGGCGCATTAAAACCTCTCCATCTTGATTGATTTTAACCACTTGATGGCCCATGCCTCGTTCGGCTCCAGGAGCTCCTCTTGCATCACCTTCCGGCGCACCTTCCGTAATCCAAAAATTACCCTCCTTGTCCATATCAAACCCGTGCGGCCAAGCAAACAAACCTGCGCCAATTGACTTAACGGTGTTTCCTTGCAGGTCTAATTTATGGATCGGATGGTGATCTGAACCAGCACATTGATTAGCGCTGCAGCGCTCTATAATCCATAGGTGCTCTCCGTCTGGATCAGGCTGAACTCCAGTCACAATCCCCATTGGCCTTCCGCCCGGAAGCTCACCCCAATGATAGACAACTTGGTAGGGGTTATCCTGGGCAAAAACTGTTGAGGCTATAAAAGAGGAAAATAACCACAATTTTAGTTTGTAGATTTGTTTTGCAACCATGTTTTAGATTCCTCCTTTGGAAATAAATGCTTTCATGAAATAGGTTCTACCGATTTTCAGTCATGCAGTAAACTAGTCAAACAATAATAACTACTCTCTACTTCATGCAATTCAGTTGTGTCAACAACTCGTCTGACGATTGCATTCTCCGTCCAGGAAAAAAGTCTATCGATACCATCCTCTGCAGATCATCAAGACTCACTGTCTGATCACAAAAAGAGTCAAACTGTCCATGATCCTTAGGAAGAACAAATACCACCAGTCCATCGTTTTCAACAACAATTTTATAGTATGCTGCGGGCTCAGTCGCTGCCGGGACTTGACTAACACTAAGTTTGTCTATCAGAAACAGGGGCCCCGTGATCACATGCAATTCTTCTTTTCTCTCAACGAGCTCATTCAGCCGCTGCTCCAACTGCAGCCAGGATCCAAGCCTAAGCGGCTGGGGCATAGGCACCATATTTGTTAGATTATTCACATCAGACCAATAGGGCGTGTTCGAAAAGGAAGTCATAGGTGCTAGCCGCGCACTTTTTTCCTGTTGCTCTGGTAACTCGCCGATTCCAACGTAAGGGTTATTGCTTACCGCAATTTCAACGAGTCGTAACTCGGTAGAGCCAATCTCGAGTACATCTTCCAAACCGGAAAATTCTAACAAGCGATCCGGATTCCACTGTCGAGGGAGCAGCGAAGCTACACCTATTGCCTCTTTAGTTAATCGATACGAGACCCAATCAGCTAGGCCGCTTTCACCATTTATGCCTGCTGCATAAATGTGATGAATAACAACATTCGCTCGGTTCGCAGCCATCGAAGACTCGTAGACCGGACATGCCCCGTTGCAATGGGTCACACTCATTTTCTGCGAATACGATGGAAATGCAGACAATAAGAAAACCGCGGTGAGCAAAATAATTGAATAAGTTCGTTTAAACATAGCACTTAGGTTACATGAATTTCTTTTGCAAATATCCCCCATTTATAGAAATTAAAACATTAGACGAACCAGACACCGTTTGTGACCTGACAATCTAAACTGTCTAAAAACATGTGTATGACCAATCCAAGCCCTAAAAACCTAGACCTCGGAACCAAGCTCAGCATCAAGAAAACTGGAAAGAAAAATGGTTCATGCAGTGGATGAGTTCCTATGCTGCATCTATCAGGATCAAATATTGGACTGCTCAACAAATGATCAATGTCTACTAACATCGTAGCAATCATGACAATGTATGCTTTCCGCCACTGAGCTCGGAAAAATACACCAGCTACTATCCCGGGAACTAAGAAATGAAGCGACAAATGCAGTGGAAATGTAAACACGGATCGGAATTATTGGCCTAACGCGAAAACCCAAATGGCTGCGCCGCCTTTGGGAGAATCATTAAAAGGCATGCCCTCCGGCTCCGCGAAAATACTAAACATTCGCGACCAGTCGTTCACATGATAGCCAGTCTGTCCTGCTACAATGGCAACGTACTGAGTCCCGTCTACCGCATAAGTTATTATTGTTGAGCTAGGAACGTCATCTAACATTCCCTGCCACAAGATCTCACCTGTTTCATCGTTAAAGGCCCTAAATTGACGATTCAAGTCACCGGAAAAAACAATACCGCCCGCCGTAGCCAAGATCGAACTAATCACTGGGCTCGGTTGCCGATGCGTCCATTCGATTTCCTGATTCTCAAGGTCAAGAGCCTGCACCCGACCCATGTTGCCATTGCTCCCCGGGAATAGAGCCTCCTTAAATTGCATGTTCGTTGTCAGAACCTGATAACGCCCTTCAGGTCCCGCCTCCAAACAGCCTTCATTGAGCGGCAGGTAAAGCCTCTTAGTATGAGGATTATACGCCGCTGGAGGCCAGCTTTTAGCTCCATAATGATTAGAGCAAACCAGTCTTTGCTCCTCTAACTGAGGAATCGTATAAGGGTTTATATTTTTATAACCTGTCAACGGATCAATATCTGTTACAACATTCTGAAGTCCCATATCCATCGAAAAGAGATAATCCCCCGTCGCGGAATCTACAGCATCTAAAATGCCAAGCTTACCCATGTTGATGACAGCCCGACGATCCTGTCCTCTGAAATTAATATCCACAATTTGACGCTCAAAAGCCCAGTCTAGATCCCATTGATCGTTCTCCAAGTGCTGGTAGTGCCAAACAAGCTCACCGGTCTCTGGCCTCAATGCAATCGTGGCATTTGTATAAAGAGCATCATTAGTAATGCCGCCGATGTTCACCGGATACAGCAACGGAGCTGTATTGTAAGTTGGCGCAACTCCAAAGTAGACTAACCCGAGCTCTGGATCATATGCGCCAGCATTCCAAACGGACCCTCCGCTCCTCTCCTCTATGGGGATACCATTCCAAGTATTTCCGCCCGGCTCACCTGGGCGAGGGATGGTATAGAAGCGCCACTTATGGGCTCCGGTAGTGCGGTCAATCCCATCAATCCAACCACCCTCTGGGATCCTTAAAGAGGTAATCCCTTGAATCACAGTTTCCCCAACTACAAAAGGAGACATGCGCAAGTGGTAGCCCTCGTATTTATCACCCGTCTCGATTTTATGATCCCAGACAAGCTTGCCAGTCCTTGCATTCAGTGCCAACACATGCAAGTCAGACGTTGGTACGTAGACTAGATCTCCATGCAGAGCAACTCCTTTCTTCTGGCTAGGTTGCACTTCAGAGTGATGTTCATAACGCCATAGCAGAGATCCATTACTCGCATCAATTGCTAAAACTGTATCTGGAAATGTAAAAAGATACATGACTCCATCATGTACCAGAGGCCCAGGATTATTAACGCCAGTTTGTAGAGGCATTCTCCACGAAAGCTCTAAGCCACCGACATTTTCTCGGTTTATTTGATCAAGAGCGCTGAAGCCATGGTTGTCATAACTTCCCTGCCATATTAACCAGTCCTCTGCTGGCGGGTTTAATAACATTGCGTCCGATACCGTCGTGAATCGCGATAGGATTTCAGCAGCGCCCTCCGCGACACTTTGCTCCGCTACGCGAACAACGTCTGAAAAAACGGGCAACTTTAATTCTGATTCAAAATCCAACCCCCCCGCCGCAGCAGACTCAGTGTATGCGAATCCATTAAATGTCATTAGGTAGGCAGTGATAGATTTGTAGTCATCTTCGGTAAGGAGGGTTTGGCTTCCTGGCGGCATTTGGCGCAATTCGATCGCTAAATTCTTTAATGGTGCTTCACTCCACTTAGCGTTGAAAGAAGCACCTGACAAACTTGGAATTACTGCTGCGCCTTCCAGGCTAACTCCATGACATGACGCACAGTTAATGTCATAAAGCTCCTTACCTTCCGCGACCTGTGTCTGCGAAAAACTCAGCGTCTGCGCACGAACAGAAACTTGCTGCAAACTTACAATCAAAAGAACTGCTAAAAAATATAAGAAACTAGTTCGCCTATTCATTCATGTTTCCGTCAGTCAGGCAAAGCAAAAGAAATCATTTCTGACGTGTCAAAGCGCCCACCTGCAATCGTAACATACTGTTTCCCGCCATAAAGATAAGACATGACAGGACCATGAAGACGCCGATCAACAAGAACCTCTCCAACTTTTTCCCCCGTCAATTTATCGTACGCGACAAGAACCGAACCATCCGCATCCTCATCGACCTCGTCTTTCTGCGGTAAATGCGAGATAACTAATCCCTCGGTTATCAGTATTCCGCCCTCGGCTGACACATCAGTGAATACACTGCCTAGATCAGGCAATTCAAGATGCGCTAATAAAGGATGATTTGCGGGACCTCTCCCGAAAGGCGTCTGCCAGACATGCTCACCAGTGTTTAAATCGATGGCAGTGATACGCCTATATGGTGGCTTGGTCAACGGCAAGCCCATTGGACCTATATTTCGTTGCACATTGATTACGTAGGGCCAATCTGAATCTGGGTCATCAGGTTCGACCAACGACATGGCATAGGGTCGGGTGTGCGAGGGCACATATAGTATTCCTGTCTCAGGATCAACATTCGCTCCAGGGAAGTTGGCTCCTCCACCGGCACCAGGCAAAAAGACAGTTGCGTCTTTACCATTTGTGCCCTGGACGATTGGCGGAGTGAAAATAGGACCAAGCACCAATTTGGAGGCTATCTCTGCTGCAGCTGCATGTATTTCAGGCGTAAAATCGATCAGGTCGCCTTCTGTCATCCCCTGCCTCTCGAATGGAGCTGGTTTCGTAGGAAAAGGTTGAGTAGGATGAGCTCGCTCTCCTGGCACGCCACTGGGAGGCACCGGCCTTTCTTCGATAGGCCAAACTGGCTCACCACTTATACGATCAAAAACATAGGTGAAACCGGTCTTTGATACTTGCGCAACTGCTTTGATTGGCCTTCCATCTACAACAATATCGACCAAGTTGGGAGCAGAAGCTACATCATAATCCCAAAGACCATGATGCACGGTCTGAAAATGCCACAACCTTTCGCCTGTATCCGCATCCAACGCAACGATTGACTCAGCAAAAAGATTTTCACCTAGTCGCTTGCCGCCCCAGTAATCATTAGTCGGCGTGGAAGTTGGCAAGTAGACGATCCCAGCTTCATCGTCTGCTGACATAAATGTCCAAACGTTAGTGTTTCCCGCTTCACGCCATGAACCACTTTCCCAAGTTTCTGTATAAGGTTCACCTTGTTGAGGGATCGTATTGAATCTCCACTTAAATTCGCCCGTATATGCATCATAGGCTCGCACATGACCAGGGGGACTGCGATTGAATAACGTATAGTCAAAAATTTTTGACCCTATAATCACCGAGCTACCAACCGCAATCGGCGGTGCGCCGTGTGTTATGTTGTCAATTTCAAATTCAAGCTTGCCAAAGTTATCACGCAAGTCTACGAATCCCTCGTCACCAAAGTTAGGGTCCGGCCTGCCAGTCTCTAAATCGATGGATACCAATTGTTTGCCAAGAGTAGCTATAAAAATCCGACTGATATTCCCGTCAGTCCAATACTCTATACCCCTAGTTTGAGCGGGGGAAAAAACCGGCCTGCCTAACGCATAACTTTCTGGATCAAAGCTCCATATTAGCTCGCCCGTCGCTGGATCTAGCGCTACTACCTGACCATGGTTTGTATTAGTGTACATGACGCCTTCTATCAGCAAAGGCACGGCTCGATAATCTCCAGTCGCATAAGCTATATTTCTGGGCAAATTTACATCTATCGACTGCCATCGCCAGGCAATTTCCAGTTCGTTGAAATTTTGAGCATTAATCTGATCAAGATCAGCATACTTCTCAGAAAAGTGACTCCCTCCTGCATGGTGCCACTCCCCGGCAACCTCTTCCCTTGAATCCATTGGCTCCGGCGCACAAGAAGCAACTGCAACCAGAAAAAAAATAAGTGAGGCAATTTTTCTCATGTCAATTCTCCCAGATATTCTGTTTATGATATTAAGTTGCTAGGTTTGATAAAAAATAGCGTCTATTCTAATTCTTTATGTTTGATAATGGCATTTCGGGGCTGTCCATCTCTCTAGCCCTTTCGAAGGCCGGCTGGGGCGTTGCCGTTCTCAACTGCTCAAGCCAAAAAACGCCATCATACGGATAACTGTTCCCACGGGTTGCAATAAAATCAGTATCCCCATCACCATCGAGATCTCTGGCAATAAATTTGTCGTACATTCCTCTCTTCCTCCTTGATATATCATGTCGAATCCACTGTCTTTCTAAGTCGCCTGGGTTTTCAAACCAGCCTATCCTTCCAAGCGAATCCTCTGCGGTCACATCACCATCGCCCATTCTAGGGCCTCTACTGTAGCTGCCCGCAATGATATCAATAAGACCATCCCCATTGATGTCATCGGTTTCAAAACCCGTCATGCTATCAGGGTCAAATGATCCGATGGTTCTTGAAATCCAAGCATGGTCGATTTCAGCGGGTTGTTCGAACCAAGCTAATGTTCTACCAGCGGCACCAATGATATCGAGACGTCCATCCCCATTAAGATCCAGGAACTCCATATTAAACCCATTTGTCTTCGGCCCATATACGCCTATAGCGTGCTCGATGAAGATAAGATTTTTGGGATCAACATTCTCAAACAGTATTATGCGATTTTCACCATTGCTACCCACAATGATATCCATATCCCCGTCACCATCTATATCCACAGGTTCAGAGTTTCTTGGATTACTGAAAAAACCAAGTTCAATTTCGCTCCAGTTGGAACCTAACAAAGGGTCCCCACTAAATTTGTATATAGAAGCGGCGGTTGAGCGTCGATAGTCCTCTACGGTGGGTCTTTGTGCACCCTTATTCGGTGCGATGGTTTCCGGCAGCCCATCGCCATCTAAGTCCGCCAAGAAAACCCTGATATAAGAACCTCGGCCCTGCGTCATGGGGAGAATTAACCTTTCCCATGCTTGGGTTCTAATATTCTCGCCGGGATTTTGAAAGTAAATTAAGTGTGATAACTCGGCAGCAACCATGATGTCTGGAAAACCATCTCCATTAACATCCGCAATGGCAGCATCTTCAGCAGCCGAGGCATCAGCGCCTTCGCCTAGTGTAATATTTTCCCATTTATCGGGATCCTCTGAACCGAAAGCTATTCTGACATGACCCATAGCATCCGGCGTTTCTCCGGGAACGGTAGAATCGTAGCTTGAATCTGACTCATGAACCGAAACTATGTCATCTACTCCGTCTAGGTCTAAATCCCCCATAACCAAACCATCGCTGCCACTAAATGGGACACCGGATATGACAGGGTCGTCAATCAAGTGTTCTTTCCAGCTTATGTAGGAGCCATCAATTGAGCGGGCCTCACTCAGAGTGTCTCCGACAGGTGATTGTCCAAAAAGCCACTCGGGAATAGCAGAGCAAATCAATAGGCCGAGCATTATACGTGTATTCATGGCTTATTCTCAGTTAGACAAAAAAGGTCAGCGTAAAAACACGGTAACGTATCTTTACACTGACCTCTTTAAGGTTTTTATTCTCGTTTAGCGATTCCCTGTTTCAGTCAAGCCTCTCTCAAGGACCCTAGCACCGCTAAGGCGAGTCTCCATCGCATAGTTCCCTTCATGACACGCATATTCATACTGCTTGTAATCGTTGTCTTTCAAATAAGGGAAGGCAACCGTCCAAGGTGCTTCGTAGGTGAGGGGATCGTCGACGGTCAGAGTATATCGGAGGGTGTTTTCATCCTCAAAAGTAAACGTCTCGATCATCTTACGGCCTTCGTTTTGGGGGGGATTCCCCCGTCCTGGCGCTCGTATATTCCTGACATACTTGAAATTTGTTGACTCTATAATCAGCGTATTACCTTCCCAGCGACCGCGCGAGTCACCTTCCCAGAGTTTTATTTTGTCACTAACGTGATCGCCTGCATCGATAGGAATTATTCGGGCATTATGAATCATTTCACTATGGATCATGACGAAGCCTGGGGACTGCAAGATAAGCTTTCCATTATTATAGGCTGTCGGCATCATCATTCCGAAAACGCCGCGGGATAGACATCGGTCGCCAGCTTCAACGGTTGCGGCAGAGTCATGCTCTTCAGCAACATTCAATCTAATGGCCTCTTGAGCCGCCGGCGTGTATGCCGGAATTCTCCCGTTTGGCGGGTCCACTACCAAGGCGGGCGCGTCAACCACCGCATCGGACCAATACCAGTCAAACCATTCATTTCCGTACGCACCAACACTCTGACCTCCGCTGATGCACTCATTCAAGGAACAGACATTACCTTTTCGAGCTTCGTCTCTTCGGGCAATAAAGTCGGCTAGCTCTTCGGCTGTCGGCACCCTGCCTTCAAACTCGTCTGGCATTTCTACTGGCGTGGCTGTTGCTCCGACATTATCCCACATGCCTGTTATGTTTGGTTGTCCATCTGGCAGTCTATCAGGCTGCCATTCCTGCGCTTGAACGCTCGACACCATGAGCATTAAAAATATCGAACAAACTACGAGCCAGGATTTTCGTAGAAGTGCAGCTGGATTTATTCTCATTATTTGCCTCCGTTGTTTCCAGAAAATAAGTAAAAACGGGCTTTTTCTCTACTATAACAGAACAAATACCCTAATGTGTGCAACATCTGAGGCCAAATTCGATAATCAGCGAATTTCGACCTTGCGCACCCTAAAACAGATGGGCTAGATTTGACCGAACAAGCAGAACTTAACCCGACAATACTAAAAAAAGCACTTCGGCCTCTAATACATGCCTCAAACTAAGTTCAAATACATCACGGTAACTGCCGTAATTGTGGCCAACATGGTCGGAACAGGCGTGTTCACTAGCCTCGGCTTTCAGTTGTTAGACATACAGTCTGGTTTCGCGCTCCTTTTGCTCTGGATATTAGGCGGCCTTACCGCGCTTTGCGGTGCGATCTCTTATGCGGAACTGGGCGCAACTCTTCCTCGTTCAGGCGGCGAATACAACTTTCTGTCTCAGATCTACCATCCTGCCGCAGGCTTCGTTTCGGGCTGGATTTCAATGTCTGTTGGGTTTGCGGCGCCAACCGCTTTAGCTGCTATGACGTTCTCTGCTTACTTCACGTCTTCTTTATTTGGTGATGTTCCCAATTTTGTGGAGCAGCTTATTGCAGTATCACTACTTTTATTGCTATCCGTCGTTCATTCCTCAAACCATCGCAACAGTGGAAGGACTCAGACTATATTTACAACTTTAAAAGTCGCTGTGATTTTATTGTTTATATTGGCTGCGCTTATAGTGGTAGAAGCTCCTCAACCAGTTTCCTTCTTACCAACGAGTAGCGACGTCCAAATAGTTACAAGCGGAGCTTTTGCAGTTGCACTAATTTATGTAAGTTTTGCCTACTCCGGATGGAACGCTGCAACCTATCTTTCCAGCGAAATCGAAAACCCTCAGCGAGCTCTCCCCTTAGTGCTGATATCTGGTACTTCAATCGTTACCTTATTGTACTTAGGACTGAATTTTGTTTTTTTGTATACAACACCTATGGATTCAATGATTGGCGAAGTTGAAGTTGGTGCCATTGCCGCTCGAACGGTATTCGGCGAATTAGCGGGTGGATTGTTTGGTCTAGCACTAGCACTACTTTTAATCTCTACAGTCAGTGCCATGACCATGGCCGGACCAAGAGTTATACAGGTTGTTGGAGAAGACTTTCCCAAGTTAAGTTTTTTGGGACGTAAAAATTCTTCCGGCATCCCTGCGAGGTCGATTTTTCTTCAGTCCACAATCGCAATTGTTTTTATCATATCCTCTACTTTTGAGTCGGTCCTTGTCTTTGCAGGATTTACGATGGCTCTCAATACCTTTGCGAGCGTCCTTGGTTTGTTTGTACTGAGGTCAAGAAAGCCTGACCTCGCTCGCCCATATCGCGCTTTTTTATTTCCAATTACGCCTTTGATTTTTCTAGGAGTTACCGGGTGGACACTAACTTTCACTATACTGGAGAGGCCTGTTGAGGTTTTATTCAGCTTCGGGGTCATAATCGTAGGTCTGATCTTTTACTATATTACGTCGTCACAAACCAAAGATTCTAACGAAAAATAGATATAGATCTGATCCATCGTTGAAAACCTGACAACTAGCCGATATCTCTTCTCTTTACCATTACGATGGGCTTATTGCTCATAACCAATTCATCGTTTTGATTAATTACTTCATTTTGCATAAATATAGTTCCCATATCTGCACGCGATTTTGAATACTTCTTGTTGAGAATGGTTGATCTCATGCGAAGCACATCTCCTGGGAAGACCGGTTTCTTCCAGCGAATTTCATCTATCCCTGGAGACCCCAGAGCTCCGTTATTCTCTATCGGCATTTGCTCTACAATCATCCGCATAGCCATGGCACAGGTATGCCACCCAGAGGCGCAAAGTCCGCCGAAGTGCATCGCCTTCCCCGCGGCGTCAGATAAATGAAAGGGTTGAGGGTCATACTTTTCGGCAAACTCTAGTATCTCCTCCTGAGTAACTTCGTATTCCCCAAACTCCTGTGTTGCTCCAATTTCAAAATCTTCAAAATAACTTGGACTTGGCATACTACTCTCGATATTTTACTGCCTAAAAATCTTATGCTTTATCTAAGGCCTGACTAATGTCATTCGTGATGTCATCAATATGTTCTATTCCGACACAAATCCGAATTGTTTCTGGAGATACGCCAGCTAATGCTTGCTCTTCCTCCGTTAACTGACGGTGTGTCGTAGATGCCGGGTGGCAGGCGAGCGTCTTGGCGTCACCGATGTTGACTAATCGCTTGATCATTTCCAAAGCGTCGTAAAAACGAACACCAGCATCAAATCCACCATTTATACCAAAAGTTAGTAAGGATGCAGGAACTCCACCACAATATTTCTTTGCTAAATCAAAATACGTGTCACCTTCTAATCCACCGAAGTTTACCCACTCAACTTTTGCGTGCCCCTTCAAAAATTCCGCCACAGCAACAGCATTTTGACAATGTCGCTCCATGCGTATCGCTAACGTCTCCAGCCCCTGCATGATCAAGAAAGCATTCATTGGAGAAAGAGCAGACCCCGTATTTCTGAGAGGGACCGTTCTAGCTCGCCCTATGAACGCCGCCTCGCCCAGAGCCTCTGAGTACACTACTCCGTGATAAGACGGCTCTGGCTCTGTTAGCTGAGGATAACGCTTCTTGTGCTCTGGCCATGGAAATTTGCCTGAATCAACTATAATCCCGCCGACCGACGTGCCATGTCCACCTATATACTTGGTTAGAGAATGCACAACGATATCTGCACCAAACTGAATTGGATTACACAGAGTTGGAGTCGCTACCGTATTGTCAACAATGACGGCAACACCGTGTTTGTGAGCCATATCACAGATCGGCTCAAGGTCGACAATGTTGCCTGCCGGGTTTCCTATCGTCTCGCAGTATAGGGCTTTTGTATTGTCATCAATTAATTTTTCAAGCGCTGCTGGTGAGTCGTCTTCAGCAAAACGCACCTCGATTCCTTGGCTTGGAAGCATATGGGCGAATAATGTGTATGTGCCACCATAAAGTTGAGGAGTAGAAACAATATTGTCTCCGGCTCTGGCCAGAGTCAATATTGAATAATTAATAGCAGCCATCCCAGAGGCAACCGCAAGCGCAGCAACCCCTCCCTCGAGGGCAGCAAGTCTTTGCTCTAGCACATCATTGGTTGGATTCATGATGCGAGTATAAATGTTGCCTGGAACGGCCAGGTTGAATAGATCAGCGCCATGCTGAGCATCATCAAATTCATACGCTACCGTTTGATGTATCGGAACCGCGACCGAGTTTGTTGTTGGGTCTGTTTCATAACCACAGTGAATTGCAAGAGTTTCCTTTTTCATTATAAATTCCTCCAAAAAATACTAAGCGCTTTTAGATGGTAGCCATTTCCACAGCCCAGCGAAACGATGCCGATTGGGATCTGAGAAATTTCATTAATTATATACTGCTCTCTGCCTCTTCGGTAAAGGCAACAAAAAAAACAGCGCTGGTTATGAGGGCGATAGCTGCCAAAGAAAGCCACATGCCTGCAAAATCAGTGACTACACCCGCATCTCCAAATATGTTCGCTAAAAGTCCCAAAAGAGGTGCTGCTAGCATCGGGCCCAAACCAAGTATGATGATTCCAAATACCGTTTGGGCCGAATTTCGAATATCCCCATCAGCAATTTTATCAACGTACATATAGGCAGAAGCGAAGAAACATGCGTAACATACCCCATGAAGCAGCTGACTAAAAATCCCGATTATCAATGGGACGGTCCATAGAAATTGCCCCGAGGCGTCAACCGAGGGCCCTGAAGGTTCCTGCAAGCTAATCAATCCCCAAATCAAGTACCTGGCGAAATAAGCAAAGGCCCCAATGGCAATCGTCCGACGAAAACCGAACCTCGCTATAAATACTCCAAGAATAGCCATAACCGCTATTTCAGCAAACTGCCCAACCGTCATCGCTGGTGCTATATAAGTTACTAACAAGCCCAGCTGATTCTCGAGGAACGGGCCTGTCTGCATAAAATAAATCTGATGGATTATTGCAATGGGGAGGCTCGCAAGAACTAACACTGCAAAGGATTTTTTTGACAACAAGCTAAAAGCCTTCATAAAAGCGAGTTTTGCGGGCGCCTCTTTATTTGGAGGCGTATTTGGCAAAGCCATACAATAAAACGCATATAATATTGAAATGATGCCCGATACTTTTAATGTATCGCCCAGTCGAGACGTTGCATCAGCCACCTCTGTTCCAACAAAAAACGGAGGCAAAGCTTGAAATTCTAGATTGGACTGCAGCCAAATCATCGGAAACAACCAGCTTGCTGCTATCCAGCCGAACGTTCCCATAACACGCACTCTAGGCCATTCAGTATCTATATTTTTTAGATGTGCGAAAGCCATCGAATTGGTTAATGAAAGCGTAGGCATGTAGAGAACACTGTATAGAACGGACAGCATTAACCATGTGGAGAATGACGTTTGAAATGAGAGAACAAATTTTACAATACCTCCAAAAAGAAGGAGGACGGAGAGAAATTTTTCAGTTGAAAAATAACGATCCGCAAATTGTCCCGCTATGAATGGAGCAGATACTGCACCCAAAGACGCGGCTATACCGATGATCCATCCGACCTGTCCAGAGGTAAATCCTAGACCACCCTCAACTTCCGGCGACTGGAGATAGGTCGCTAGAACCGGTAACCATATACCCCAGACGGCATACTGAAAGAACATCATTGCACTTAAGCGACTTTTCACTGAACTCATAGCCTTAATTTAACCCCAAAACATTATCTAATCTTTAATTTCTAAATTCTTTACAAACAGCTAACAGTTGTCGGGCTGAAACTGATTAAGCTACGATTCGACATGAAACAGTTTGTTGTAGATAATCCAATGACCATCCACTTCCAGAAAAGACAAGGTGTCAAGAAAAGTCATCCCCAAATATTTATCTCTGACTTGCGCAACTGCGGTTTTTCCAGCAATTTCTAATGAAACAATCTCCAAAGTAACAGGATCGTTAGTTCCTTTTGGTGGACTCTGCGCCGCAACAAAGCTGCCAAAATCTTCAGTGCTCATTTCGTGCAACCCGTCAGGTAAATATCCGGTAATTTTGGCGCTTGG
The DNA here is from genome assembly GCA_902531515.1 of uncultured Pseudohongiella sp. Classification (GTDB taxonomy): domain Bacteria; phylum Pseudomonadota; class Gammaproteobacteria; order Pseudomonadales; family Pseudohongiellaceae; genus UBA9145. The sequence continues at coordinate 194,382 of CACAEJ010000001.1, read as the reverse complement.
GTGAAAGGCTTGTTTAACTTTGTTGGGATCTGACTCATTCATACAATCTGCATAAGTTTGTATTACCGACTCAATGGCTGTTTTGGCTGACATACTCGTCCTCCTATATAAACTTAAGTAACTTATCGAACCTAAAAGCTCGAGTTTATTGATCGCTCTATTTGCGCACTAACGATATTCATCATAAGCTCGAAGTAACCACTGGTCTGTCCCATCACCTACTGGAGCAAATCCGTCTGCTGGTTCGGTCTCTAGCATTTCAGATGGAGACAACTCTTGAACCTTTGCTCGAAGCAAATTACCTCGAATAGTTACCAGCATTTCTCGATAATTAAGTAAGTCGTCTCGAGTCGATAACTGCCCATGACCTGGAATTATAATGGTTTCATCATTTATCTGGCTCGCCAACCGGTCTGTTGCCTCTATCATCCCGTCTAAGGACCCGCCGTTATTTTGGTCTATAAAAGGTAAGACGTATCGAACAAACATATCTCCCGTATGCATTACATTGGATTCTAAGAAAAAGATTTGTGCATCACCGTCTGTGTGACCCGGCCCGTTATAAGTGATATGGATAGGCTCATCATTGAAATAAAAACGCATCGCCTCAAAAAACGTGATTTTTGGCAATCCGACCTCTTCATATCTTCTCTGCGAATAACCCGATGCTAAAACTTGCGCTGATTCCATTCGCCGACGAGCATTATCTTGTGAGACGATAAAAGCACCAGCTCTACCAAAATTTTCGTTGCCATCTGTATGATCGTAATGAAAATGTGAATTTATAACGAATGTGACAGGAAGTTTCGTCAAATCAGTAATTGCTGCCTCTATCTTGTTAGTTAGCGGTCCAAATTGATCGTCTACTATAAGCACTCCATCGTCTCCAACAATCACCCCGATATTCCCGCCACTACCTTCTAAGTAGTAGATGTTATCCTTAACGTGGTGCGTGACGATCTGAACATCGTCAAAATCTTGAGCTTGGAGTTGGGATATTATAAACAGCGTGCTGGTCAGAGTTGCTAATACTATATCTCTGTAAAAATATTTCATTGCACAAACCTCTTATAGATTATTTTTATCATTGTGTGCTCACTCTAACTCGGTCGACAAGGGGTGTAAACATTACTCCTCTGGCATAAGATCGCTTTATGCAGCCAAAACGCGCTCTTGAGCACCTTTGTATTCAACCTTTAATCTGTTAACAAGATCTGATGTTGATTGCACCTCCTTTATCGCATTAATTCCTTGACCACAGCCCCAGATATCTTTCCACGCTTTTGATTTGTTACTTCCTCCAGAACCAAACTGCATTTTTGATGGGTCGCTTGGAGGGAGATTTTCAGGATCTAAGCCAGCTGCCTCAATTGACGGGCGGAGATAATTTCCATGCACGCCCGTAAACAAGTTAGTGTAAACAATGTCCGAGGCCGCATAATCAACCAACGCTTGCTTATATCGAGGATCAGCATTTGCTTCCGAGGTGGCGATAAATGCGGAGCCCATGTAAGCCAAATCGGCCCCCATCGCCTGTGCAGCCAGAATTCCATCTCCCGTAGCTATAGCCCCCGACAGCAAAACAGGGCCATCAAACCACTCTCTTACTTCCTGAATAAATGCCATTGGGGACAACGTGCCAGCATGACCGCCAGCGCCGGCCGCGACGCAAATAAGACCGTCTGCACCTTTCTCAATCGCTTTGTGAGCGAATTTATTATTAATAACATCGTGCAAACAAATCCCGCCATACGAATGAATTGCTTCGAAAACCTCCGGTCTCGCCCCCAAAGATGTAATGACAACCGGCACTTTATACTTTACACACAACTCAACATCGTGCATTAATCGGTCATTAGAGCCGTGAACGATTTGATTTACAGCATATGGCGCAGCTGGCTCGTCTGGATTATCCTGATTGTAAGCGTCTAATTCTTCGTTGATTCTAGTCAACCATTGATCGAGCACCTCTACAGGTCTTGCATTTAAGGCAGGAAATGATCCAACTACTCCAGCCTTGCACTGAGCTATGACGAGATCAGGGTTAGAAATAATAAATAGTGGTGCGCCAACTAAGGGTAACGACAAGCGACCTCTCATGGATTCGGGAACTGACACGATAAATAACCTCTATACTTCAAAATTTATAGTTAAAAACATAAACCAAAATTATTTGATTCAGGCTCATATTTTATCGCATTCACAATGCACCTGCCTAAGTTTATTCCCAAGAGTCAGGAAATACCTATATTGATTTATGTTACCCTTTAGCAATAGCTATTCTTACCAAGGCAAACTGGGACGTGAAATGCTAGATTTAATCATCAAAAACGGCCAGATAGTTGATGGCACGGGAACCAAACCATTCATGGGCGATCTGGGGATCATGAACGGCGTAGTCGTGGAAGTAGGTGAGATTTCTAGCAGAGCAAAAAACATCATCGACGCAGCTGGCTCAACCGTTATCCCGGGCTTCGTGGATATACATACCCACTATGATGGCCAGGTTACTTGGAGTGAGGAGTTAACTCCGTCTTCCAATCATGGCGTAACTACGGCGGTCATGGGTAATTGCGGAGTCGGATTCGCACCCTGCCGCCCTGAGGATAAAGAAAGATTGATTTCCCTTATGGAGGGTGTAGAGGACATCCCTCATCCGGTTCTCTCTGAGGGGCTCCCTTGGAATTGGGAAACATTTCCTGAATATTTAGATAGTCTCAGCAAACGCCAATACGATATAGATTTTGCGGCACAACTCCCGCACGGACCGTTGCGGGTTTATGTCATGGGGGATCGCGGTGCTAATCGTGAACCTGCTACTCAGAAAGATATAGAAAGAATGGCTGCTCTTACAACGGAATCGATAAAGTCAGGCGCTCTGGGATTTTCGACGTCAAGAACTCTTAATCATCAAACTGCAGAAGGTGAGCCTACACCTACACTGTCCGCCGAATTAGGTGAGATGGTGGGCATAGCAAAAGGTGTAAAGAATGCAGGGTCTGGAGTAATGCAAGTGGTCACAGACTTTAAAGGGGATGACAACGAATTTGAGATTCTAAAGGAGATGACAAAACAGTCGGACAGACCACTCTCTGTTTCTGTAGCTCAACATCACCGAGTCACAGATGGCTGGAAGAACATTTTGCGAACGATCGAAGATGCAAACAAAGAGGGCCTGAGACTAACAGCTCAGGTATGTGGCCGACCTATAGGCGTCCTATTTGGTTTAGAATTAACTAACAACCCATTCAGCGCCCATCCATCTTTCATCGAAATTACCAACCTGCCTCTGAAGGAAAAGCTTCTTAAGCTACGAGACCCAGCTTTCAGACAGACACTCCTCGCCGAAACTCCCGAAGTAGAAAACAACCCTTTCCTGAGGCAAGCACACAAGCGTTACCATGACATGTATGTTATGAGCGAAGAGCCCGACTATGAACCTCTACCCTCAACAAGTATAGATGCACAAGCCATGAGGCAGAACAAACACCCTTTGGAATTATGTCTTGATATCCTTACTCGAGGCGACGGCAAAGAAATGATTTACTACGCGTTCCTAAATTATGGCGAAAGCTCATTGAACCCCGCTAAAGAAATGATGGAGCACCCTAATACGATCCTTGGTCTGGGAGATGGAGGTGCTCATTGCGGCAGTATTTGTGATGGCAGTTTCACCACTCATATGCTGACCCACTGGACAAGGGATAGAAACCGAGGGAACAAGCTTGAACTCCCTTGGGTTGTGAAAGCACATTGCCAAGATACCGCTGCTGCTGTTGGCCTTAATGATCGCGGTATTCTTGCGCCCGGTTACAAAGCCGACATCAATATCATTGACCTGGGAAAAATGAGATTGAAGAAACCAGAGGTGCATTATGATCTGCCAGCTGGAGGAAGAAGGCTTATGCAGTTCGCAGATGGATACGTTGCGACCCTCGTTAGCGGTGTGCCTATCTATCTCAATGGCGAAAGTACCGGAGCTAGACCAGGCAGACTAGTGCGAGGAAGCCAACCTAAACCAAATTTAAGGGATCATTAACGTCCGGATGACCTCAGCCTCGCCCCGGCCGAATAAAACCAAATATTTACCTGCTATCAGACCCGCGGTGCAATTTCAAAGACCCATGTCTCGCCTTCTGCAATCATCTCACTATTAATTAACGAACGATATTTGCTTGTCTTGCTTTGTATGACCCAATCAATTTCTGGCCCTCCAGTAACGCGCTTCAAAGTTCTCTCGTAACGAGTATTTCCGATGCGGAGCTCAGCGGCACCGTCCCCATCTGTCGCCTGTACCGCCCATTTCTTCCAAAATCGGCCCAATGCCGTCCCCATGTAATCACAAGTAACAAAAATTCTTCCGTTACTCTCGATAATAAATGTGGTTCTTGAATCTCTCGTTGCATTGAGTTGAAGCTCTACCAAGCGAATTTCATTTGTGAAACTCCAATCAGGCTCAGGACCCTCATAGACCTGACCTGACGTAAATTCTCCGCCGCGGAAGATTACCGACGGGCCGTCACCGGATCTCGCATCCAACCAAAGAGTCAGTATTGCAGCGATCGGGATAAGCGCTACAACGCCTACAAATTGAATAACCAAGATTAAGAATCGCATTGCTTCACCACCATTAATGTCAAGGACCTTGCAATAGAGCTTAGTGCATTCGTTTTCAGGCTTCAATTACAACACCAAACCTACAATAACCAAAAAGTTTTGAAAAGCGTCGCTATGATAAAACTATTATAGACACAGTAACCTTCAAATTATGTCAAAAATTATCCGATAGATATATTTCTAAAAATTAAATTCTGAGAGGGTATAATTTCATGTAAACTTGGAATTGTAGGATGTTAATTCAATTAATCTTAAGTAAGAGGTAGACAAATTGTTTAGTCACGTAGTAATTGGTGCAGATGACACCGAACAGGCAAAAAAATTTTATGATGCCACTTTAGGCGCTTTGGGCATTGATCCGGGGTTCATGGACGACACAGGAAGGGTTTTCTATAGGACAGAGAATGGTCTTTTTGCGATTACAAAGCCATTAAATGGTGAGCCTGCAAGCGGAGGCAATGGCAGCACGATAGGATTTTCGGCTGTAAATGCAGAGCAATGTGATGCATGGCATGAAGCGGGATTAGCAAATGGGGGAACTGCGATAGAAGATCCGCCGGGCGTAAGAGAAAGCGGTGAAATGAAAATGTACCTTGCCTACTTACGCGATCCGGCAGGAAACAAAGTTTGTACGCTGCATAGAATGTGAATTGAGTAACTTGTGCTACTCATTTAAGCCTCTGACAAAAGGGTAATCTTTTATCTTGTAACTATTTCAAGGCGGGCAACTCGCCCTTTTGTCACTTCTTGTCACTTCACATTTGCTATCAATCCCTTTTTGAAAATCTCGCTATAGCGAAACTACCATAAATTCCCCCAACCCAGATTTCGTCCTTCACATCAATCGCCACAGTCCCCATTTCAAAAAATTCATTTCCATCGTAATCGAGAAGCTGTTCTACTTCAAAATTTTCAGGGTTTACCTTTGCGACCCGGACCGCTGATGTGTCACATTCTTCGTCACTAGGACAACGTGTTATATGTCCTGCTGCGATGATGCGCCTGTCCTTGCCCCAACGCACATTATCAACATTAAAACCAACAGGTATAATTTCCACTTCCGCTAGCATTTTTCCTCGCGATACTCTTACAAGCGCTCTATCACTCCAACCTCCGACGTAGAACCATGCACCATCTTCTGAAGAAACTAACCCATTGGGCCCCATCATGGAGGATCCAGGCACCTCAATCCAATCGGTAGTTGGGTGCCACTCCCATAGTTGACCACCGGCTGTATCAAAATTGGTAGCACCCAGGGAGCCCTCAGGCAGGGCTGTAATCGAGTTAATCCTTCGAGTCCCCTCCGGCGACGGAATGCAACCTGTCCAGCTTAAAACTGGTACGTCTTCTGCGACACTCAAATTAAACACCTCCACTGCCTCACGCGCCCCATGCCCGACTACATACAGGGTATGTTCTCCATCGAGTCCTTTTCTGAGGGTAACGCCATGTGGCTGGAAAGTAAGAATCGGTCCGGGACACTGTTGATAGGTCTCCTGATCAAACTCAGGTAGAGCTGCATTATGGGGATAAATCTCCTCCACTTGATAACTTTCAATATTCACAGCGTAAATCGGCCCTGCCGAATCTGATATTCTTCCGGTCGCAATGACCCAATTCGTGTCTGGGATTTGATATAGGTCCTCCGGGTTAATCACACCGCACACAAATAATACTTCCGTATTTGATTCACACTTAGCTTCTTGAGGAGGGTAGGAACCCTGGGCAGCCACCCAAGGCACTGTAAAAATCGTCATCAGTGATAGTAAGTAGGAAAAGTGATTTTTTATACGCATTAATATGTCCTCAGAATAAAACCGACAATACTTTGTGGTGAATACTTGTTATCCAGCATCTTCTTGTAACTCGAAGCGAAAAAAATAACGCGGCGGAAAACCCGTTAAAACTCTAAAAGCAAGAGGAACTGGGAAGTCAGAAACAGCCTTATCGTGCTCTCCCCCTTCAAGAATGACAGCGCTGTAGTTAAGTTTGGTTTCGTTGTAAGTAATTTGAACATTCGGGTTCAGCCTTATCCTGCGAGCCCAAGCTCTTGGCCAATGATTAACCGCGACGAAGATATCACTTCCTTGTTCTAGGCGGGATACCACTCTATTGATTGCTTTTCCATCAATCTCAAAGGTCGTTATGACCATGGTATCTCCGCTGCGCGGTTGAATTAGGCCAAGGAAGCTCTCAAAAACGATAACCGACCCCATGTATCCAATCAACAGCAAAATAATCTTTTTATTTGTTCTCATAAGATAGGAGACATTTACTCCATCATATCGGTCGAGGAGCTAATCTGGCGGAGCCTCATAAATATCAATTACCTCGGGTCTTTCCCCGTCTGTTGCTAAGCCCGCATCGTTCATTAAATTTGAAATTACTTCAATAGTTGGACGAGAAGGCCTGGGCAATCCATATCGATAACCCTCAGCTATGAATAGGGGAGTCCACCCTCGATAGTTTTTTACATCCCAGCGTACTGGATCTGCGCCACTTTTTGCCAACAAAGTCGCCACCCTTGGGAACATTCCCATAGCGGCCCCGTGCATCGGGGTTTCATTCCTTTCGTTAATGGCATTTACATCTGCACCGAGTTCGAGCAGCAGCTTAGTCGCTTCAATAGCTTCTTCCTCCGTCCCTGCTTCCTCTTCAGGAGCAGCAGTACCCAAGCCGGCCGCGGCCATTAAGGGTGTAGTGCTATTAAGATTGGTCCAGAAGGGGTTAGCACCCAGATGCAACAATGCTTTCATTAAAGGAACATCTGCGCGATCAGCCGCCAAAAGAAAAGCCGTTGAACCACCGCTCTCAATTCGCGATGCAGAATTAGGTTGACGTGGCGCTCCCTCATTAAGCGGCAGATTAACATCAGCACCCAGTTCTACAATCTCTTTAACAAATTCGAGCGCGCTAACATTTCCAGAACCAAGTGGTGAAGGATCACCTCTATCACTTGAGTCAGGCTTTCTTACCCAACTCATTGTATGCAGAGGAGTAAAGCCGGAGCGCATGTCATTCGGGTCAGCGCCTTTTTTTACCAACTCTATAGCAAGCTCGAAATGTCCATTGCGGACAGCCAAAAGTAAGGGGCTTAAACCTTGATTGACTGCTTGCTCACTCGCATTATTACCAGCACGTTGAGTCCGCTCTGCCCGACGACTCAAAATAGCGTTGATATCGGCACCTGCCTCTATCAAAACTAGTGAAACATCTATGTTTCCCTCTCGAACGGCGAAGAACAGCGGCGTAAAGCCCGACCCTAATATATGATTTATGTCCGCACCTGCCCCTATCAGTACCTCAACCACCTTTTTGTGGCCCTCTGCAGCAGCCCACATAAGAGCCGTTTGTTCTTTTTCGTCCTCTGCATTTGGATCAGCTCCAGCTGAGAGTAATGCGTTAACTGCTCCGCTGTTGCCAGTTCTTGATGCAATCATTAATATGGTTTCACCTCCAGCCATGGTGCTGTTGACTTCAGCTCCACCGGAAATTAAAAGCTCCACCATTTCATTGTTTGCGTTTATTGCAGCTAAGCTAAGAGGCAAAACACCGTATCGGTTTTCCGCATTAGCATTTGCACCGGCTGACAGGAGTTTTCCAGCCAATTCGAGATCGTCATAATAAACGGCCCAATGCAAAGCCGTCATACCGTCGACTTGCGGTAAGTTAACCTCAGCCCGACGATCCAATAGCCTACCTATAACTTGGTGGTCCTGAGATTCAACGGCGTCGGCTAGATTTGACTCGTTCGCTGATGCAGCAAAACAATAAAGGCTCAAAGATGCAAGAATCACTGATATGACATTCTTAATATAGCTTTTAGTATTTAACATAGCTATCTCCCATAGTTAGACGGGGACGTAATCGAACAGCGTTTCTACCTTATCAGTGCTATCCTGAAATGACTCTAATTGCACACCAACTCGATCTAATAGCGTCAAATGCAAGTTAGCAAGAGGCGTACCTTTAGAATAACGAATATGTCGTCCGCCACGTAATCCTGTGTTTTTACCCCCAGCAACAAGAATAGGTAAATTCACATGATCATGTAGGCTCGGATTGCCCATGCCGCTACCATAAAGATACACTGTATTATCCAAAAGCGAACCATCTCCGTCTGGGGTCATCTTCAGTTTTTCAAGAAATTCAGCAAAAAAAGTCATATGGTACTGTCCTATTTTCGCGATTTTCTCAACTTTCACCGGATCATTTCCGTGGTGGCTTGTTGGATGATGAGGCTCAGGTACCCCAATTTGAGGATAAGTTCTGTTATTTAACTCCCGAGTAAATTGAAAGCTTATTACGCGCGTTATGTCTGCCTGCAATGCTAAGATCTGCATGTCGTAAAGTAAACGCGCGTGATCTCCAAACTCAGCTGGCACTCCGACTGGACTTTCAATATCAGAAACAAACTCCTCAGTATCAGTCGCCTCCGTACGCTGAATTTGTCTCTCTATTTCTCGGATGGTCTCAAGGTACTTATCCACTCGGTTCTTGTCACTGGCTCCAACCTTTTGTTTTAACTTACTGATGTCTTCATTAAAACTATCTAGGAGACTAGCTCGAGATTTCAGTAACTCGGCTCTTTCTAGACTAGTTCCCCCTTCTCCGAATAATCTCTCAAATACTAATCGAGGATGGGCTTCCGAAGGTAATGGTGTAGTCGACGAGGACCAAGAGAGATTATTTTGATAAACGCAAGCGTAGCCATTGTTGCAAACACCTGCTAACGGATTAATATCCATTGACAGCTCTAAAGACGCCAAACGAGTCTCTTGTCCAATCTGCTTTGCCGCAAGCTGATCTACCGTAGTACCCAAATGGTAGTCAGAACTTTCCGTATGCTTGGCAAAAGCGGCGCTTAGAAAACCTGAATTTGAAGTATCATGTGTGCCGGGATATGACTGTTGCAACTCTAAGTTACTTACCACAGTCACTTTATCCTTCACAGATTCCAATGGACTCAATATAGGCGTTAACTGATCGAGTATCTCTCCTCCTTGAGGTGTCCATCGAGCGTGGTCCGTTCCCATAGGCACAAACACAAAACCCAACCTTGACTTCGGTTTTGCCGGTGTATCGGCCCATGCCGTTGCGGCTGGAATCATGGCGTCTAGAAGAGGAAGAGCGATAGCTGCCCCTGTTCCACGCAAAAAAGTACGTCTCGGAAGTGCTTTTTTAGTAATAATCATAAAGAAACCCTCTTTTGAAACGGAGTGCTTTCTATAATTCCTAATACAATTGAAGAAAAACGATACCCCGTAGATTTAGCATCGCGTACAATTTGTCGTATGACCGGCGCATCGAAATACTCAGTGCCGCGCCCTAACGCGAAAGTCATTAATTTTTCGGTTAATGTGTCAGCAAACAACTCTGGCCTGCTAAGCAACCCTGCTTCTAATCCTGCAATCCCCTCAAAAGGTTCAGTCCCAGGCAAACCGCCAGCAACATCCACTGGGTGATCACCCTCATTATCCCTCCATCTGCCTACCGCATCGAAATTTTCCATCGAGAAACCAACTGGATCTATATTATTGTGGCAATTCGCGCAAGCTGGGTTGTTTCGGTGCGCTGCTAGTCGCTCTCGCATTGGCAGAGAAGCTGCAACAGCAGTCTCCTCTAAAGCCGGCACATTCGGAGGTGGTGGAGGGGGAGGTGCCCCATAAATATTATCGAGAACCCATACTCCCCTTACTACCGGTGAAGTTCGATTGGCAAAAGATGTGACTGACAGCACACTTCCCTGTCTTAGCAATCCACCTCGATCACTGTTTTTTCCCAGCTCAACACGTCGAAATCGGCTTCCGTAGATATTGTCGATACTATAATGTTTAGCTAATCTTTCATTCAAAAATGTATAATCCGCCTGAAGAAGTTCCAAGATACTCTTATCTTCCCTTACGATATAGTCGATAAATAACTCGGTCTCCTTTCGCATTGCTTGCCGAAGATTATCATCGAAATCTGGGTAATCTCGAATATTGGGATTAAATGCTTCTAGATTTCTTAACTGTAGCCATTGTCCCGCAAAGTTTTTCGACAAGTTTTCAGAGCGCTTGTCGGATAACATCCGAAAGACTTGCGCTCTCAAAATATCTGGGTCACTTAGCCTGCGCTCTTCAGCTAATCTGAGAAGCTCATTATCCGGAATGCTACTCCAAAGGAAAAATGAGAGACGTGACGCTAATTGTTCATCGCTAATACTATAGATCTCTCCGCCTTGTAGATTTTCCGGCGGCAGTTCAACCCTAAACAAAAAATTTGGATTCATCAATATTGCGCTAATAGAATTGCCAATCGCTTCGTCAAAATTTAGTCTCTTTCGAGCATCTTCGAAATGAGTTAGAGGAGTGAAAATATCCTCCTGTGTTATCACTCGTCGATATGCTCGTCTAGCAATCGTAGCGATAATTTCCTGCGCACACGCGAACTCCTCAGAAGTCGCTTCAGGCTGGCAGGAAAATATTTGCTTCCGACTCGGTGTATCTCCAGCACTTTTTGACTCAAAAGGTCCGGTAATCGTCACCTGGAAAACTGCAGGGTTTTGTCTAGGGTGTCGTGTTTCGTTAAAACGTGCCTCTAGTGGCTGCCGCTCGCTCTCTATGAGTGAATCAGAAATTTTCGGAAACGTGACACCGATTTTGTGAGGACCCGCAGTTATTGGAACACGAGAGATAAAATTCTTATCTACTTGCGAGTGATCGATGCCCTCCGGGGGAACCACCATAAATGTTGTTACCACCTCTCGATCCACAAGTAACTCTAAAGGTTGCGCTCTAGAGTTGCGCAGTCCACCTATATTCCCAGTCCTGTTGCGCGCCAATCTAACCTGGATATCATACTCACCGTCTCTAGAGAAGGTGTAAGGAAATGCGATTCCTCCGCGAGTGCCTATAGGCAAACCATCTATGTGATCTTCTTGCGTTAGATCAGGTGGAACATTGATCACTTCACTATCCACCGACAATTGAGTAGCTCCGACAGCCAATTTACCAATTCTTTGAGCAGCAGAAATATAACGATCGAGTAAAGCAGGAGGCAAATCCCCTACGTTAACATTATCAAACCCGTGCCCACTTTCATCGGGAGGCAGTAAAGCAGCGCCATCAATTTCAAGTGCTAGCAAATCACGAATCGCGTTTTCATATTCTGTTCTGTTTAAGCGCCTCAGCGTATCAGTTCGACCAGGGTTCGGATTTTCCACTGCGAACTGGTCCAGATTATTTTCTAACCAACCTATCATCGCAAAACGATCAGAGTCCGAGGGAGCCGGCATGCCCAGAGGGGGCATGGTCCCTGCCCGTAATTTTCGTATGATTTTTTCGAGGACTGCGGGGTTTGCTGAGACGTTTTCTATATTTACTTCTGCAAGATTCAATCCCGCTGTTGCGAGCGCCCCATTATGGCACACAACACAATACTGATTAATTACGGCCTGAATATCGGCGGCAGTCAGGAGATCCTCGGTCTCGTTTGAGTGGGGGGCTATCGATATTTCAGAGGTATCAGGCGATTTGGGGCCTGCAGACTCATCACTTCCGCATGCCATTAACCCTAAAACAAGGAAGATTAAGAACTTTTTAAAATTAGGTAGGCTCATATTCCTACTCTCTTTTTTCTTTTAATAGTAGCTAAAACCTGCAAAAGACGCCAGTTTTTGTGGCTTAATTAGTGTAGAAAAATGCTTTAATACCCCTTGAATCAAATTTAGATACTACCGGTGATTCAAAAACAGCACAAAGAAGCAAACAACCAGCTCTGTTAATCGAGCTTCACTTTTATTACCTCTTAATAGATCTTTCTTTCAAAACAATTGTTGTTCCTGTAATAGTGTTTAATAGTTCTTGGATTAAAGTTAATTGGCATGTTATGCCCTGGGAACCTTTCTTCCAGCTAAAATAGTTTCAAAAGGAAACAATCTGTGAGTGCCATTTCTCACATTTTCATAATTATCAACAAATTGAAAATTCCCGTCTCGCAATTCAAGGATTGCTATATCCGCTGGAGCACCAATATTCAAAGTCCCTTTATCTCTCAAAAAAGGGAAAACTCTTGAAGGTGCAAGTGTGGAAGCTGCAACCACCGAATTTAAGTCCATCCCGAAGTTTAAAAATTTTGACATAACGTTCGGATAGTCACGAACACTGGGCGCGCTTCGACTTGTCGAGAATCCGTCGGTAGAGATGGTATCTGGCCAAAACCCGGTTGCCATTATGGCGTCAAAGGTATCCCAGCGAAGGTGATCGGAACGTCCATTGGCAACATCAAACCATATACCCCGCCTCCTCGCTTCAAGCACCTCCGGAAATATACGCTCTTCTTCATCTATGATCGCGTTAGGTGGAGGGGCATACATATGAGTCACCACGTCTCCCGACTTCAACTCGGCCAATAACGACGCCATGGATGAGTCCGATTGCCCCATGTGGATCATGAGAGGCAAATCAAAATAGCTTGCGACTTCCTGTGCCCGCCGTATTACGATGATATCGTTCGCTGTCACGCCACTCGTCAAACGTGCTTTAACACCAACAACATAATCTAAATTACGGGCAATAGCCGCCTTCGCTACCTCAACATTCGCCAGAGACATGTCCGCCGTATCACCTTCTGGAATGACACCGCGCCTTCCAATATTCAAAAGAATACGGGCTGGTTGGGGTGCAGATCGCGCAACTGCAACAATTTCCTCGATGTTGTCGGCTCCGGCCGACCCTGCATCTACCCACCCAGTAACACCATCGGATAAACATATATGAGGCCCCTGGTCATCCTGGCCGTAGTGAGCATGAATATCAAGCAGACCTGGCATTAAAATTTTGTTAGCGGCATTAATTTCTTCACTCGCATTTGCACCAATCTCGTATTCGATTCTATGTATTTGCCCGTTCACAATGCCTATATCGGCAACAGTATCGAGATTCAATGACGGATCAATTATTCTGCCACCCCTTATTATTAGGTCGAATTCCTGTGCAAATATCTCGCTCGGATTGAGAAACAACGGTCCAACCGCGGCTGTTTGCAAAAAAGATCTTCTTCTCATTTTATTACCTCAAAGTGTGATAAAGACTATCCGGTTGCGTGAGAGACTAATTGTTACGCTAACAAAAAAGCCTTAATGCAGATCACATTAAGGCTTTCGGAACCAACATAAAAATCGTCTCTATGGCTTTCTGAAAACCAAAAAGAATCGATCAGTCATGTTCGGTATTTGACCAACTTCCTGAGAAAGGTCGTCGCTCTCCTGGTAGAACATGTCTGACACTCTGTCGAGAACGAACCCTGCTTGTTGCACTTCATAGATGACAGATACCGGATCCTCTCGCCTGCCATTGGGTCCATTCACGACCTCCATATGCCTCTTGGTGTGATCGATAATTACATACTCACCACCAGATTTAAGCGCCCCAAACGCCTTCGCATTGATGCGCGCTTTGTCTGCTGCATTAAAGTTATGATACTCACGAATATAAAGAAATTTATCTACCGTTCCGTCAGGAACCCCGAAGTTGATTTCGCCGGGCATGTAGCGACCTTCATCCATATTATATTGATTATCAATTGGTATTGGATGAACCATACCCATCTCTGGCATCTCTATCCAATCTCCCCAACGATCGAAAGTGCCCTGAGTATCAATTGCCATCAAGTGCCCATTGTCTCGAAGCACCGGGCCCAGGATCTTAGTGTAATATGCTTGGGCTGCTGGAATGAATTCGATGACGGTCATATCCGCTTCCAAGCCCATAAAGTCAATCGCATTCACAGGATCTCTATCTGCGTCTCTCGCTAATTCGGCCTCAGTCCGATGGTCCATTGCCATAACCTCTTGCACCTTCCTCTGAATCGAAGAAAATTGGGAGAAAGCAATTGCGGGCGACAAAAACAGTAAAACTGTCATCACAAGTGTATGTCTTTTCATTTTGTAACCTATCCCCTTTTACGTATTAGTATCTATCTGTGTAATAATGAGTATTACCCTCAAATATCCAACATGTCCAGATATATTGGACCGTCGTAAAGATTAATCAAAATCACCAGCACTATGTCGCTCTTTTAGCCGCAATTCCTCTGGTCCCCAAGTCTTGTTCACCCTTCTGCCTCTCATGACACCGGGTCTCTGCTCTATTTCCCGCGCCCATCTAACCACATTTTTGTAGCTGGAAACTTCCAAAAATTCTGACGCCTCATAAATATTGTGAAGTACCAGTGCTCCGTACCATGCGTAACTCGCAATATCTGCAATATTGTATTCATCACCACAAAGATAGCTGCGCTCACTTAGATTCTTATCTAAGACATCCAACTGCCGTTTTACCTCCATTGCATAGCGGTCTATGGGGTACTGCCATTTCTTAGGCGCATACGCATAAAAGTGTCCAAACCCGCCTCCGAGATAAGGCGCGGAACCCATCTGCCACATAAGCCAGGATAAACACTCAGCTCTGCTAGCGAGATCGATGGGTATAAACGATTGGAATTTTTCTGCCAAGTAGATGAGTATTGCTCCTGACTCAAATATGCGAGTCGATGGACTCGTTGTCCGATCGAGTAATACTGGTATCTTTGAATTTGGATTCAATTCTACAAAGCCACTTCCAAATTGGTCTCCGTCTGTAATTCGGATCTGGTACGCGTCATATTCTGCACCTTCATGACCAAGTTCCAATAGTTCCTCCAGCAAGACTGTCACCTTGATGCCATTTGGTGTTGCTAGAGAATACAGTTGAAGAGGATGCTCACCTGTCGGAAGTTCAACAGTCCTTTGTGACCCAGATGTCGGTCTGTTAATACTCTCAAATTTTCCGCCAGTCGGCTCTTCCCATTTCCAAACGTTGGGTGGAACATAGTCGGTCATAATACTCTATCCTATTTTTGATTTATGATTTTTTAGATTTACTAGAAATCTGGATGTCTTAAATTCCATTCGTATTGCTGCTCGTACTTGTACCCAAGGGCGCATAGCGTTCCTTCGGAAACCTTAGGCCCAAGCAACTGAAAAGTGTAAGGCCTTTTATCATCAGAAAAGCCACAAGGAACGACTATAGCTGGCGAACCAATTAGATCCGAAGGTATAGTGAACTGACCCTGAAAATTCCTTATTACACTCGCCATTGTTTCTTCATCTCCATACTGCGCTTTAGCATCTACCTCGAAGACGAAACCTCCAGCTGGGCAAATTACCGCATCGACCTTTTTTAATTGAGCTTCGAAGTGTATTGCGTATTCTTTCCGTTTCGTCTGAGCATCTAAATAGTCACGCTCTTCCATAGCCAAACCATGCTCCAGTACCTCTCTTAAATAATCTCCATAATCATCAGCCTTTGAAGGGAAAGTCTCTTTATGGGCTTTCGCGGCTTCAAATGCTGCTATCGGTAACCATAAATCACGCAACTCTTGAGGGTCTGACCTTGGCATCTTAACCTCTACAATGCCCACGCCAAGTGTCTTAAAAGTCTCTATTACTTCATCTATAGCCGACAACAACCCGCGATCAGTTCCACTTTCAATATAGTTGGAATCAACGCCAAGCGTCATACCTTCGATATCCAACGACAAGCTATCCTTTATCGGAGCTAAATTTTGCCGCAAGGATGTCGGATCTAATTCATCTCTACCACTGATTGCGTCAAATAAAATTGCAACGTCCTCGACACTCCGCGCGAGCGGGCCGACATGGTCAAGTGTTCGAGCTAACTCCATAACTCCATAACGTGAAACTGCACCGTAAGTTGGTTTTAAACCAACCACACCATTTGCCATTGAAGGGTAACGAATAGAGCCGCCGGTATCGGTTCCGATAGAACCGAAACAAAGTCCCGCCGAAACTGCTACACCTGACCCTGAAGAAGAGACGCCAGCCCACAATTCGTCTCCCCACGGATTTTTTGGAATTTTAAACTCTGGGTTATAGCCTGACAATGCGCCTTCAGTTGAGCCACTTTTACCCAACAGAACGGCGCCTGCTAAACCTAGCTTCTTAACCACTGTGCTATCAAAAGTGGGAATAAAGTTCTTTCGGACTTTGAGACCACCCATTGTTCGGATGCCTCGAGTGTAACAGAGATCTTTTACAGACAAGGGCACTCCATGAAGTCGTCCGCGGTACTCTCCGGCTAGTATTTCTCTCTCCGCTTGCTTGGCTTCTCTGATTGCTCTGTCGACACAAATTGTTGCGTAACTGTTGAGCCGTTGATCAACACTCTCTATGCGACTCAACATATGTTCAACCAGCTCCACCGGCGAAATTGTCTTGTTTTTTAATTCCCGAGAGAGGTTACCAATGTTGGCAAAATGAATATTGTTTTCCATAAAAAAAGGATTACTCGGATTAAAAAAGGCGGTGTTACCGAGGCAACACCGCCTTTTGTATCTCGAAACAACCGTTGACAGGCGTACTTATCAACTCCGACCTAGACGAAGTTATAGTATTCAAAAAATACTAAACCTTGTTGACAACTCCAGCCATTGCATCAAGGACTTCTTTAATGACTAAGCGCGAAGAAGCAATATTCATTCTCATACTACCTTCGCCTCCCGAGCCGTAGTCCACACCAGGATTCAAATACACCCCAGAGTTATTAACCAACCAGTCCTGGAAAAAGTGCTCTGGGCTTGCCTTTTCGTGGCTCATGTATTGCTCTTTAGCACCTATTGCTGACATTGTTTTACTAAAATTGAGAAATGTCATGTATGTGCCTTCATTACGAGTATATCCGACAGTCGGCATGTGCTGCTTCACATAGTTCTCTATGAACGTGTGGTTCTCATCCATATAAGCATTAGCTTGGTCGAACCAATCACCTCCTTCGTTGTATGCAGCTTCGTTCGCTACAACACCAAGCGTGCTAAGTTCAGCTCTGTGGTACTGATTTACCCGGCCCAGCGTTATCGGACTTTTTGAGTAGTAATAGGCGTTCTTCATCCCTGCAAGATTAAACGTCTTACTAATTGCATTAAATGTAAGGCTATTGTTAACCACGGCCTCGTCCGGTAGGCTCGCAAACGGAGTAAACTTATGACCTGAACGAATAACATCTGAATGTATTTCATCCGATAACACAACAATATTGTGGTCGACGCAAAGTCTTCCTACTCGCAACAACTCTTCTTCCCGCCAAACGTTGCCGGTCGGGTTTTGAGGGTTACAAACAATCATCGCCCTGACGTCTGGAGTCATTTTAGACTCTAAATCATCCCAGTTAATCTCATAGCGACCATTTTTATATTCCATTTGACTATCCACAATTTCGACATTTGCGGCTCTTGCCATTGTGTAGAAACCTGAATAGGCCGGAGTGGAAAGCAGTAACTTGCTTCCTCTCGGAACGAAAGCTCTCATAGCGGCTATCATTCCAGGATACACTCCATCTGAAATGACAACAGATTCTGGATCGAGGTCTACCCCATGACGCTCTCCATTCCAGCGAAGAATTCCGTTGCGCAAACCCTCTGTGGTGCTCAAATATCCCCAACTGTGATGCTTAACCCTTTCTTGAAGTGCTTCGGTTATGCATGGTGCGCACTCGAAATCCATGGAAGCTACGCCCATGCCAAATTTAAATGTGCCGTCGGGGTAACGAAGCGCTGGAGAATCCCACCGAGCACAGTCGGAGCCAACACGATTATATGGCGTATCAAAATCGTACTTGCCGCCGGCCAACCTAGGTATGCTGATAGACGACTCTTGAGCGAGACCAGAGTTGGTTGCTGCCGCAACAGCCCCTCCAGCCAACGCGGCTAGTCCTGCGTTTTTCATAAAACTTCTGCGATCAAGTCCAGCTGTATCTTTATTTTTTAAGGTCATTTTCTTCCCCCTAAATATTCCCGCTCAACCCGCAATCACGTTGGCAATTTCTTTGGATTCAACATAGTCAAATAATCATCCAAAGCCAGCATATGCTTATTGCAAGGAATTCGCAAAGCAAATCTTTGTAAAACCGTAATTTACCCGAGGCAAAATCATGATTTAGAGAAATAGAAAAGGGCAGACTTTGCAGCCTGCCCTCAGTCTATCAATCTAAAAACCCGCCTATGCTAGTGCTTTTTTAAATACTTCTATAGCCTCTTTCATTTGCTCCCGACTACCGAGAGAAATGCGGCAATGCGTTTGCTCAAGTGGGGGGAAATCTCTACCAACCAGTATATTGTGCTCTAAACAAGCGGCTCGAAATTTTGAAGCTGGCATGCCGAGATTAACGAAAATATGGTTTGTGTTCGAATCTGGAACCTCATAGCCCCGACTTCGAAAGAATCCAATGACTTCATCCCTAATCTCTGCGTTTTCTTGAGCCTCCCAAGCTATATGTTCTTTGTCTTCCAACGCGGTTAATGCTGCGACAGCGGCTAGCATATTTACGTCACCCATACCCCAGGCTTGATCTATCTTATCTAATGTCTGCTCTTGACCAAGCGCATAGCCTATGCGCATACCAGCTAGACCATGAGCTTTTGAAAATGAGCGCGTGATAAAGACATTTTCAAATTCCATCGCTAACGGAAGAGCCGTCTCCATTGCACCCGGTCTAGTGTAATTAATATAGGCCTCGTCGATGTGTATACGCACTTCTGGATTATCTCGCATTACAGCTCTAACAAACCTCTCTATCGTATCTGGTCCATGAACTGTGCCACTAGGGTTATTAGGATTACAAACGTAGAGTAATCCAGCGCCATCAGCCGTTTCTGCTAACGAGCGTAAGTCGACTCCCAGGCCTTTATCTAGGGAAAGTTCAACCGCCGGAATATTTATCCTATTAGCTTCCTGGAGGCTGGTAGAATAGGTTGGCATCGGCGTGACGAAAGCCTTACTGGCACTGCAAAAAGCTCGAACAGTACCCCGCAATATTGGGGTCGACCCAGTAGCCAATAAAACATTCTCAGTACCCACTCCATAATAATTGGCTATACCTTCTCGAAGTTCATTTACGTGATCCGGTGAATAACCCATTCCTACACGTTTAGTCGTGTGGTTATGAATCGCCTCCATGGTTTTAGGTCCTGGGCCCCGAGCGCTCTCATTCTGATTCAACTGCATTATCCCATCATGATAGACCCCTGACGCGTGAGCTGCTCGCGTTTGCGCCTGAGCTTTACTCCCCATTAGAGTCTGCCCGGACATTGCCCCCACCAAAGCAGTCCCCAGCGCCACTTTTCCAAATTCACGTCGAGTAGTTTTCATCGTGCTCCCCTGTGGCTCCGTCGGAACCTATTTCATAGAGTTGTATTTTCAAATATTTAAGTCTTGATGGTCGCATCATAGCGCCTGATGTAAGTAGAATTCAATCAGTTCGGATCGAAAACACGAATTCGAAGCGCGGATTTTCGAAAGAACTATCGTTGAATTAGCTCGAAAAAGCACTTCGCACTGCAACTTGCACTGCCTCATGGGCACCCTGTTCCAAGAATGTGCCATGAGCCGACAGGAGTTTGTCGAATTTAAGCTCTAATATTCTTAAAAACTCCGACTCTAGACTTTCATTCTCCGGCGTCATGAGCTTGAGCCAAATCGGTCCTATTATCGTTGTTTTAAGAAAGCCCATTCTCGGCATCACTAATTTAGCCAACCAGCTGTTGAAACTATAGTCGCCGTAATTTTGGATTGCGTCACAAGTTAACAAAACTCCTTTGCCTCTTTTAAGCAACAAAGCACACTCTGGCTCCTTTGTTCCTCGAAACTCAAAGAATTCACTATCGGACGTAGGTGTCAACCCTCCCATGCCAATCTCGATATCAATTAATGGCTCAGTATACGTTTTTCCATTTGGCTGACTCCAAAATAGAGCTGAAAATTTTTTCACGTAATAGGGGTCGTCTATCCCATGAAAGGCTCCTAACCTCACTATGTTTTTTACTTCACCGAGCTGCATTAGCTTGCGCTCGGTTTCTGGCCTGAGTCGGATAGGGTTAACCAAAGTAAGCTCAGGTCCATCGCGAACAATTCCCATATTACGCGAGATTCTCATCAGAAGGTTTATTCTAATACTGCCCCTTATAGCAAAAATGTCGGCGCCGAGTGATTCAATGTCTCCGTGCGGATATATCATAAGAATAGTTAAGCTGTTTCTTGCTCCTGCAGTTTAAGTTCTTCGATACTCATTTCACGCATTTTATATTTTTGAATTTTACCAGTCACAGTCATGGGAAATTCATTACTAAAACGGATATAACGTGGCACTTTATAATGCGCGATTTTACCTTTACAAAAATCTTTAATATCTTTTTCTGAAAGATCACTATTATCCTTTAGTTTGACCCAAGCAATAATCTCTTCACCAAATTTCTCATCAGGCACTCCGGTCACCTGGACGTCTTCAATTTCTGCATGGCCCATAAGATACTCTTCAATTTCCCTTGGATAAATATTTTCTCCTCCCCTAACGACCATATCTTTAATCCTTCCAACAATGTTTACATAACCATCCTCGTCCATTACCGCAGTATCCCCGGTATGCATCCAGCCGAAGTCGTCAATCGCTTGAGAGGTAGCTTTCGGGTTCTCCCAATAACCCAGCATGACCGAATAACCTCTTGTACATAATTCTCCCATTTCACCGACTTCGCATAGTTTGTTCGTGTCCGGGTTAATAATCTTCACTTCGACATGTGGGTGCACACTGCCGACGGTGCTCACTCGCTTTTCAAAGGGTGAATCGACTCTCGTTTGAAAGCTCACTGGGCTTGTCTCGGTCATCCCGTACGCGATTTCAACCTCTGTCATGTTCATCTTCTCATTGACCTGAGTCATAGTGTCTACTGGACAAGGAGCTCCCGCCATAATTCCTGTTCGTAAGGTCTTCAATTCATATTCGGAAAAATTAGGAAGAGCCAACTCGGCAATAAACATAGTTGGTACGCCATAAAGAGCAGTTGCTTTCTCTAATTGGACTGCATTAAGCACAGCCTCGGGTTCGAACGCTTCGCTTGGATAAATCGCGCATGCGCCATGAGTGAGACATCCAAGATTTGCCATTACCATGCCAAAACAGTGATAAAGAGGCACTGGGACTACCAGTCGATCGTTTTCGTCAAAATTCATCGTCTCGGCGACGAAGTAGCCATTATTTAAAATATTGTGATGGCTTAAAGTTGCTCCTTTCGGAAAACCTGTAGTGCCGCTGGTGTATTGTATATTAATGGGATCATCCATATCCTGACTGCTGAGCCTCGAGTCAAGATCTTGATCACTGGAAGCTTTCGACAAATGATTAAAATCTGCCCAACTATAGATTCCTCTGATAGAAGACTCAGTTGTAGAAATTACGGTGGTTAAGCACTCATACTCTTTCGATTTTAACTTTCCTGCTGAATCATTCTTCAACTCTGGACAGAGCTCACATAGCATCTGTTCGTAATTGGAGGACTTAAAGTTATTTTGCAAGACCAGTCCTTTACAACCCGATTGTCTAAGTACGTAAGCCAGCTCATGAGAGCGGTAGGCTGGATTGATAGTCACTAAAATTAGTCCAGCTTTAGCGGTCGCGTATTGTGTAATCAACCATTGGACGTTGTTAGGCGACCAAATACCGATCCTGTCTCCCTTTTGAAGACCAGCACTAATGAATGCCTTTGCCAAAGTGTTCACACGTTCAGCAAGTTGGGAATAAGTAAATCTGATCTGCTGATGGATGGATACGACCGCCTCAAGATCGGCGTATTGGCCGGCTGCATAATCGAAGAACTTTCCAATAGTGCTTCCCAAGAGTGGTTTATCTGAGGGACCACTCGCGTAACTTCCAGACAAAGTCATAATTTTCTAACGCCTTGATATATCGGTTAAGCCTATTCGCTTGTAACTATTTGATGGCTCGATCTTAATCTGGGAGAGCCAGAGAGATCAATCTGGCATCAGAGCCGCCACCGCAAGCGATCGCGATAAACTGTTTACCATCTAACATGTAAGTCATCGGTGCGCCCTGAGGAATTCCAGGCAATTCAATCTCTGCAATGGTTTCTCCAGTCGCTTTATCCATAGCTCTGAGCAAGGGTACTCCGTCCGTAATCGCCTGAAATAGAAGTGTTTTGGTGACCATAAGAGGCGCCACAACCGGCACACCAACTGGACCCGGATCTTCAATCCCTAAATCGATAATCTGTTGCCTGATACCCTCGGCATTAGGCCGAATCCAATCGTACTCAGCCGTGTTCAGGTTTAATGCCGATATCCTGCCATATGGCGGTTTTGTGAGAGGTAAACCTTGAGGTCCACTGATAGTCCTTACACCACCTCTTTGATAAGCAAATTGGGTATCAGCGGGATTATTCTCTTCTAGCTGAATCACTATCGGACTCGTCACGGATGGAATGTAATACATTGAAGTTTCAGGGTCATAAGCCGCACCGCTCCACTCAGCACCGCCGGTCCATCCCGGAAGGGTAACGGTTCCGTTTAGCGATGGTGGTGTGTAAAGGCCACCATAATCAAATTCTTCAATAATTTGGAGCGCTTCCTGCCTAAGTTCGGGGGTGAAATCGATAAGCGTGGTATCACTAATGCCCTGTAAATCGAAAGCCGGAGGCCTTGTTGGAAATGGTTGTGTCGGCGCAGCTCTCTCTCCAGGTACACTACTTACCGGAACCGGTCTTTCCTCGATTGGCCAAATCGGTTCTCCCGTTAAACGATCAAAAACGTAAACGAAAGCCTGTTTGGTAACCATCGCTACCGCCTTCACCTGTCTGCCATCTAGATTTATTTCAACCATAGTTGGGGCAGCGGGTGGGTCATAGTCCCACAGCTCATGATGAACGATTTGGTAGTGCCATACTCGCTCGCCAGTAGAGGCATTTAAAGCAACCAAACTCGTACCAAAAAGGTTGTCTCCTAAACGCTGCCCTCCATAAAAATCGTTACCAGGATTACCAACAGGCAAATAAACATAACCCAGCTCCGGATCAGCAGATATCATAGTCCAGATATTAGTGGCCCCTGTCACAGCCCAAGAATCATCCAACCAGGATTCATTGCCAAATTCACCCGACTGAGGAATGGTATGAAAAATCCATTTCTGCTCACCTGTACTAAGGTCAAACCCTCTAACATGACCGGGAGGAAGATCCGTCAACTTCTCAGGGGTCATGTCAAACATCGGTTGATCATAAACAACGGAACCTATAATTACTGTATCTCCTACAATAGGCACTGCAGCGGAATGAGCTATCATAGATCGATCAACATCTCGTCCAAGACCTACAGTAAGATCAGTTTTACCGTTTGTACCAAAACTATCATCGGGTTCCCCCGTCTCCGCATTAATAGACCAGAGGAAAGCATTCGCCGTTGACATAATTATTCGTGGCTCAAAACCATCAACGGTAGGTTTATCCCAAAATGTGACTCCCCGATGATTAAAACCATTATTGGCAGGCCTCCCGTGTTCCCAGGTATTAGTACTGAATGTCCATTTCTCCTCGCCTGTGCGAGCATCTATCGCAGCAATATGTCCCAGCGGTGTGCTTACATAAAGAATGCCATTTTTGGTTATGGGTGTGGCCTTGAACCCAGAAGGGATAAATTGTGGTCTTTCAATAACTGATTGATTATCGATCGAAGCCCAATTCCAGCGAACTTCAAGCTCGTGAACATTATTTTGATTAATCTGGTCGAGAGGAGCGTATTTACTATGACCAAGGTCGTTACCGTAGTGCGCCCAGTCGTAATTTTCAGACTCTGCAGCATAGGACGCGTCTGCTTGAAAAGTTAAAACAACAACTATTATTCTCGTGAACATTCTCATAGCAGATAGGTGAAACCGTAAATTTTTTTCATGCATAAGACTTCGATTCTACTTATCAACCATCACAAACTATCAGAACTTTGGTCAGACGACTACCTATTATACCTCCGAAACAACTCATCTATTTTTCTAAAAAAGTTGGGGTCCGATATTCAACGCGTCAACCATGCGGGCATTGGATTCTGCTTCGGTTAGGATATCCATGACTGTCATGCAGCGAGTCTTTTTAATGTGGCTGTCCGTCCTAAGATCCCTAAAACAAATTACGTTCTGCTCAAGGGGAACAGTCGAGTTATAGGATATAAGTTCTTCATCTGTCATCTTACGAAAGGGCGTATCGGTTGTTTGACATTTGATGAACATTGTTCCCAATGCAAGTCCCCAGCATAAGCGTTTGGCGAAGCCAACTGATTTAGACATAGAGTGCTCGATAATCATGAAAAAGAAAATCCGCCAATATAGAAATTAGTCCCGTCCTAAATATCTTCAATTCGTCACACCACTTTTTGCAAGCATAGATTTGTAGGCAGGTCTTTCATACAGGCTCGCTAAATAACGTTTACAGTTAGTTTTGTAACGATCGCTAAGTCCAAGCCGATCACCAAACTGAAGGGCGTAACCAACCACAATGTCCGCAATGGTAAATCGTCCTGCCACCAAAAATTCTTTGCCTTCTAAAGCCGTCTCAACAGATCTCAACCGAGAATGGAACCAAATAGCGTAGTCTTTAGCAACCTCAGGATTTCTCCGCTCCTCTGGCTCTAATCGAGTGTAACGAAGAACTATTGCCAAAGGGAACGTGAAGGTTGCATCGGACCTGTATAACCAATTCAGATAAGCCCCGTATTCGGGGTCTTTTTTGTCCAAGCCCAATCCATTGGATGAGTATTTCTCAACTAAATATTGGCAAATACCCGTTGACTCCGTCATTGCTGTATCGCCGTCGATGAAGGTGGGAACGGTGCCTAAAGGATTAATGTCCAGATAACCCTTGTATTCAGACCGGGGAGGAAATGGCATCACAACAAGATCGTATGATAACCCAAGCTCTTCTAGTGCCCACATAGGGCGAACCGACCTCGAATTTTTGCAGTGATATAGCTTCATTAACGGCCCTTCCAATTTGGCGGTCTTTTCTCCGCGAAGGCTTTTGGTCCCTCAATGAAATCCTCACTTTCGATCATTTGTCTCACTGCCGCGTATTCCTCTCGCATGCCCTTCATTGAATCTTCTAAGGAGGCAAAATCAAGAGATCTGTATACTGCATCTTTACTCGCTCTTACTGATAGAGGCGAGCAGGCTAAAATCTCCTCTGCCACTTCATGAGCTCGCTCCAGAGCTTTTCCATCATCAACCACTTCGTTGACGAATCCCAAATGCTCTCCTTCTCGGGCAGGCACGTGTCTCCCAGTTAGTATCATTCCCAGTGCACGTTTAACGCCGATATGCTGTGGTAGCCGATTAAGTCCGCCTGCGAGAGCAGCCAAACCTACTTTGGGTTCCGGTAATGCGAAAACAGCTTTTTCTGAAGCAATAATTAAATCGCAAGCGAGTGCAATTTCAAAACCACCACCCATTGCAACGCCGTTTACAGCGGCAATAACTGGTTTTACAAGGTCGAATCTGGAAGTCAGTCCCGCAAAACCGAGAGGCATGGATGGTCTTACATTTCCTTCAGCTTGCCAACGTAAATCATTCCCTGCGCTAAACGCGCGCCCCTCCCCGGTGATTATTGCAACCCATAATTCATCATCGCTGGCATATTCGTTAAAAACTTCTGCTAATTCAAGATTCGCCGGCGGATGTAAAGCATTTAAACGCTCTGGGCGGTTAATAGTGACGGTCAGTATGCGATTTGATTTGCTAACCTTACAAAATTCGGTCATTAAATACTCCTCTACTGTATATGAAAGCGTTGGGCTAGCCACCCAAAAATAGCATAGCTGAAAAATTGGATTTCAGATAAGAGTTTTTATACTTATACCAATCAACTATACTCTCCCACCTTTTTAACTGGATTAGATATTAAGCTGCAAGCATATTAAGTATATGTCCGAAAACAACTCAACCCTCCTTGAAGGCATTAAAGTATTAGAACTCACGACCATGGTTTTTGGACCAGCAGCGGGAGTAGTCTTAAGTGACTTCGGCGCCGACGTTATAAAAATCGAACCTCCAGTAACAGGAGATCTGAACCGTAATTGGCACAAAATACCGGGATTGCCAATTTCAGAAATCCCTTATGCTTTTCAGATGACCAATCGTAACAAGCGAAGTTTAGTTCTCGACCTGAAGAGCGGTGATGCACATGAGGCTCTTTGCAAATTGGTAAAGGACGCTGACGTATTCATCACAAACTACCGATTGGACGCAATTTCCAGACTAAAGATTGATTATGAGTCTATGAGTGTCATTAACCCTAAGCTTATTTATGCGCTTGCAACTGGGTATGGTGAAAAAGGCGCTGAGAAAGATAAGCCTGGCTATGACACCATATGTTATTGGACCCGATCTGCGTTCGAAAATCACATTTTCCCTTATGAGGGATGGCTTCATAACTTCCCTTTTGGCGCTGGAGATCACCCCAGTGGAATGACTCTGTTTGCTTCGATAATGAGCGGGCTTTATAAGCGTCAGAGAACTGGAGAAGGCTGCAAAGTAACTACCTCCTTGCTCGCCAACGGAGCATGGTCAAACTCAGTAATGCTCCAAGCCCAACTATCTAATGCTGAATTTCGAGAGAAGAGGCCTCGCGATAAGACATATAACTTTAGCTCTTTAAACTATACGACCAGAGATAATTTGCTACTGAAATTAACGCTTGTGAATGCGCCGCGTGACTGGAACTCGCTTTGCGAAGCACTAAGAAGAGAGGAGTTCATTACTGATCACCGCTTTTCAACACAAGAACAGCGCATTGAAAATATGCCCCTTCTAATTAAAGAAATCAGTGAAGCCTTCCTGGAAGAAGACATGGGCTTCTGGCTCGAGCGACTTACCAGATATGACATTCCTCATTCAAAGGTGTTCACTTATGAAGAGGCTGCTGCAGACCCTCAGAAGATAGAGAACGGAGTAATTGTACCCTTTAATCACCCAGAGTACGGGCCAATGAAGACGATTAGTAGCCCGTTCGATGTCAGCGGTAGTGACAAGCGCGAGCCAAGTGCTGCCCCAAAACTAGGAGAGCATACTGAAGAAATTCTGCGTGAGGCAGGTTACAAAGATGATGAGCTGGAGAAATTCTTATCGACTTGACAAGTTAGTTCATCAAATTATACCGCTGCACACGTCTTCCTTCTTGCTCAGCTATGTAAATATTTCCTTGAGAATCTACTCCAATACCATGCGGCAAAGTAAACTGGCCTCTGTAACGCCCCGGCCCATTACCTAAGTTTGTTACAACACGCCCCGACTTTCGCTCTAGTACATCAATCATTACGCTATTTTGATTAACCACAAACATGAATTCCTGCTCCTCGTCCGGAGAGAAAGCTAAAACTACCGCCGAACCCCTTCTGCCGCTGCTTCTACCCAATGTCGGAGATACGGCCGAAAATTGCACAAAAATGTTTCGTAGAAAATTACCGTCTCTGTCAAATACCTGAATCCGATCTGCTTGGCGGTCACAAACATAAACTAATCCATCGTTAGACAGTCGTAAGCAGTGCGGTAAAGGAGTTATGTCTTGATCTGAATTTGTTCTGAACATCGACCACTGTCTTAAGAATTGTCCTTCACTGTTCATGACAATTATTCTTGAATTACCCTCCGGCAACTCGCCATCAGCAACGTAGATATCTCCCGTCTCTTTATCTACATCAACTGCTGCTGGAAGAAAGAATTGAGCTCGGTCAGAATTCAGAGGAGATCCTTGGCGTGACCCATCTGAAGAGTCATATGTCCCTGTTTGACCTATTTGCATTAACATCTCACTGCCATCGTTAGAATATTTCTGAATGTATCCAGTGCCAGCAGCAACTACCCAAATGCTTCCATCTTGCTCTACGTGACAGTCATGAAGCCGCGATCCCAAGGTATCAGAATCTCCCCACCCCCTAACTACTTCCCCTCTCGGATTCAATTCAATTACTGGAGGCGCTAATTTAGCTCCATCGAGATCGGCATCCACAACGTTTTGACGGTTCAATAAGTAAACATGGTCGTGGCGGTCAATACACATACCACCGATCCCACCAGTCAACCAATTGTCACCCATTGGAACACGCGGCCATTGCAAATCGAGCTCATATTGAGGTACTTGCGCAAAAGTACTCAGGGCGAGCAGAATGCTTGCGAGAGGGAGCCATCTAAATATTGATCCGTTCATATTCATCCTCTTTGTTTAAGTCTTCACGGAAAGTTATGTTTACCGATCTAGTTCTTAAGACACCAACTAATTTAGATCAAACCAAGGACGAAGTTTAGTCCCAAGGATGCTTCCCACAAAGGCAGATAGAAACCAAAGCCATCCGTGCAAACTAGTGGAACCAATACCACTAAAATAAGCTCCTATATTGCAACCAAAGGCTATTCGAGCTCCATAGCCTAACAATAAACCACCTATCACAGCGGCAATGATCTGTTTTTTTGGCAAAGCTAGTGCTGGCGAGAATTTTCTAGCCAAATTAGCAGCTGCCGCCGCGCCAAGAATTATTCCAAAATTCATAATCGTAGTGACGTCATTGAAGATACTTTGATTCAGAGAGTTTAGGGGCCCTGGTCGGCTCCAGTATGGCCATACTGAAACATCCAAACCAATACTACCCACCGCTTTTGCACCCCAAAGCGCAAAACCCGAAGTTACACCCCACGGTCTTCCAGCGAGCAGCAATGTTGCGACCTGAATAAAAACCAATGCTAAGGCGCCAGCAAGCAAAGGCCATGGACCCCGAAGCGCTGAAAAACCACTCCGCGGCTCAGTGATGATGGATTCATTTCGACTTTTTTCGTACAGAATGGATACATACCAAATCCCAGCAAAAATCACGAAGCTGATGAATATCCCACCAACGAGACCAAAGCTTTGGGAAAGAGATATAGGTGCAAGGCCCATGGTGTCCTGCCAACTAGACCATTGCCAAGTTCCTAGAACCGAACCGGCTATAAATGCAATCAAGGTAATTAACATTCGCGTATTACCTCCCCCAGCAGTATAGAGTGTGCCCGATGCGCATCCTCCGCCCAGCTGCATGCCGAGACCGAACATAAACGCGCCACAGACCACTGAAAAGTTTAAAGGAGCTACGGAGCCCCTCAGACTAACACCGAATAATTCTCCCTGAGCAATCAGCGGAGTGAAGACTAAGACCGTGAGAGCTAGCATTATCATCTGAGCTCTCAGACCAGCGCCTCGCCCGGTCCGCACTACCTCACGCCAGGCTGAGGTAAAACCAAACGCGGCATGGTAAAGGATGACTCCAGCCGAAAGCCCAACTGAAAACAGTGCACCTTGACGCCAGCCAAAAGAGTTCACTAAGAAAAGTGAAAAAAATCCGCTTAAAAGAAGAATCGTCGCCAACATACAGGGACCCGTGAAAGCGGTAAGCGAATTTACTGTACTTGCAGACTTAGATTCCATACGCCGATCTCCATGTTGATTCAATATCTCACAAGTATAAAGTGATTCCTAAGCATCAAGGAATAGATTGATGAAAAATCTGTCGATGTTCACAGGCTCCCGTGTTTAATTTTAAGCGACGAATTTGAAGCCACGCGGGGATATTTGAGATACACTGAAAAAGAAAAGGATTATCATCATTAAACTCGAAAGAAGAAATCGAAAAGGAGAAGATCTAATGGGCTTAGTAACTAGAGCGGCTCTAGTCCTAATACTGGTCGCCCCTTCCGCAGTGGCACAAATTGTTCCCGAAGAAATTAGTGTCGAAACTACGCCCGATCGCGGCGAAAATTGGTTTATTGGTAAGACTGGCAACGGTGGCTACATTTTCGACGCAACGGATGGTGAAATGAAGGGCATGTTGTCTCTGTCAAGATACACTCCAGCTGTAACTTTCTGGCCACCCCGAGGGGAATTTTACGCTGCTGAGTCTTACCTAGCACGGGGTGTTTATGGCGAGCGAACGGACATCGTAGCCATTTACGACTATGCAAATCTTAGCCCTATCGCAGAGATTGAAATCCCGAATTATATGGCCAGATTGCAGGTTCGAAGTCACATGGGCCTGCTGAACAATGGCCGTCACCTGGCGGTACTTAATATGAACCCTGGCCACTCCGTGTCCATAGTAGACGTGGAAGACAGAATTTTCGCCCACGAAGCATCGACGCCCGGCTGCGCAGTAATAATGCCAGTTGCTCAGAACGATTTTATGCAGGTTTGTGGTGATGGAACACTGCAGTTGATCCAGCTCGATATTAGTGGCTTTGAGGCAAATCGAGTACGCAGCGACGTTTTCTTTAGCGTGATGGAAGATGCTATTTTTGACCGTGTTGCATCTAGCAACACTGGCTGGTTTTTAATTACACATTCAGGGACTATATTTCACGCCTCAACCGACGATGACGAAATAATAATTGAAGACGGATGGAATCCGCGTTTAGAAGGTGAAGAAAATTGGCGCCCAGGAGGCCGAAATGAAATCATCAGCGCTCATCATGAGACCGGTCTAATTTTCGTTGCTATGCATGAGGGGCCAATTGACACACATCATGAGCCCGGGACAGAAATTTGGGTGCTAGACTCAAATTCGAAACGGCGTATCGGGAAAATTGAATTAGATACTTCTGCTAATAGTGTTCTGGTAACGCAGGAAAGCAATCCCAAACTTCTGATAGTCGATAGTGAAGGAGGATCGCATGTTTACAACGCTATAACTCTGAGTTATGAGCGATCAATCGAAATTCCTGGATCAACCGCCTTTGAAGACTTATAGAAAATAGACATGATAGATCCCGTCATTCAATATCTGATTTCAGCCAGTGCAAGCCTGCTATTCCTAATAGCCGGGATGCACAAACTGGCAAACCTTGCTGAATTCCAAGGCATCATAGACAACTACAGACTACTGCCTACTAGCCTAACAAAAGTTGCGGTTTTGCTACTCGGTATGACGGAGATTACACTTTGTGTCGGCTGGCTTGTAACACAGTCTGCTTTGATTCCGCTTTTGAGTGCTGCCCTAATAGGTATTTATACTCTTTCCATTAGCATCAATCTTTTTCGTGGCAGGGACTATATAGATTGTGGCTGCAGTTTTTCCAAATTCGACAAGCTTCTGAACCAAAGAACCAATCCCCATTTATCATTCGGGCTAGTGATAAGGAACTTTGCACTGATCGGTCTTATGCTGTTATCAATTCTGCCGGCGAATTCAAGAATTCTTGGCACCTTGGATTATTTGAGTATGTTTTTCAGCTTATTATGTATCGTATTAGTTTACGCGGCGGCCAACCAATTACTGCGAAATAATAACGCAATTAATTCATGGAGAAACGTCAGTGAATGAAGCGTTGATTATTTCAAACGTGATTTTATGGGTAGTCGTAGTTGCACTGACAACCCTTCTCTTTGCGGTCACACGTCAAGTCGGCATATTACACGAAAGAGTGGCACCGGCTGGAGCACTGCAACCAACATCCGGGCCGAAAATAGGTGAAATTACCGAAGAGATAAAAGCTACGTCACTGCAAGGAGAGTCCATCCGACTAGGTGGAAGCAGACAAGAAAAGCTAGCATCCTTTATCTTATTTATTTCTCCTACTTGCCCAGTGTGCAAAGAGTTGGTACCTACAGCGAAATCATTAGCAAAGGCTGAGTTGAACGATATGAAATTGTTTTTCGCAAGCGATGGCGAAAATATTGAACAGCATGAAAATTACATCCGTGACTTGGACATTGAGAATTATCCTTACTTTGTATCCGAATCGCTCGGGATGTACTATCAAGTGAGTAAACTGCCTTTCGCAGTACTAATTGATGGTGACGGAATCCTGAGAAGTAAAGGACTGGTCAACACGAGGGAGCACCTCGAG
This sequence comes from uncultured Pseudohongiella sp., assembly GCA_902531515.1. Taxonomy (GTDB): domain Bacteria; phylum Pseudomonadota; class Gammaproteobacteria; order Pseudomonadales; family Pseudohongiellaceae; genus UBA9145. Next base: position 162,031 of record CACAEJ010000001.1, on the reverse strand, counting down.
AGTCTCATCGAATCAATGACCACAGGCATAGCTACGGTCCAAGAATATGTGGAATCTAAGTCTGAACCATTAGAATCTAAAACTAAACTATCAGCAGCGGAAAATATGTCATGAGAATAGGCAGGATTATTGATAGAACTTACTACTGGATAGATGAAAGTGCGCGCCGCACAAGTTTAGCTATGGCTCGCAAGCTATCTCGAAGAAACTTCATTTCTAAGCTGGGTATTTTCCTGACCGGTGCGGCATCGTTCCCGCTATTACCTGTAGCACGATCGTTTGCTCAGGAATCAGTCCAAGAAATTGGTGATCCACAGAGCTGCGATTACTGGCGATACTGCGCCATGAGCGGGACACTTTGTGCGTGTTGCGGAGGAACATATACTTCCTGTCCTCCCGGTTCTGAAGCTTCACCTATCACCTGGGTTGGCACTTGCACTAATCCGGCAGACGGGCGCAGCTACCTGATGTCATATAATGACTGTTGTGGAAAGGCAGTCTGCTCACGATGTGGTTGCCACAATACGGAAGGTGACAAACCAGTTTATTTCAACAGCAATAGCAGTACTGTGCTTTGGTGTTTTGGGACTGAAAATACAAGCTATCATTGCACCGTTTCGTTAGTGCTAGGCGCAGCCGACGAGTAGTCAAAACCATGCGAAAAAAACTCGTGCTTTTCACATCGCTTGGCCTTCTCTTATTACAAACTACCAACGCAGTTTTTGCTGCTAGTCCGCGAACAAATTATTTACTTTATTGTAGCGGATGCCATCGCCCAATGGGCGAGGGTAAACCCCCAAATGTCCCAACTCTGCACGATGAACTTGGACATATGATGAATGTAAATGCCATGCGAGGATATCTGGCGCGAGTCCCAGGCTCGGCTCATGCCCCCATCTCAAATGCTGAGCTCACTGAAGTTTTGAATTGGTTATTAGAAGAATTCAACGCTAAGACACTACCAAAAAATTTTAGGAAACTAACCGTTGGAGAAGTAACAGAAGCAAGAACCCAGATTTTGGCAAACCCAAATAAGTACAGAGAAGATCATTGGAAAGCTTACGAATTTTAAGACCAAATTATAAGATTAAACGAGGACTGCCTTATGAATGACAAAAAGATTACCCGAAGAGAAGCGATAAAAAAAACAGTCAACACAAGTGTGGCGGCTGGCACACTGGCAAGCATGCCCCAATGGATACTCCCGGCTCTCGCGCAAGGAGAGGAACTGGTTTTGTTTACTGATATGCCTGAAGATTACAGCAGACCACCTGCAAGACCGGGCGCACCGCACTGGTTAGACACAAGAATGATCTCAGACTTCTATACCGACAATCAGGACTTTTATGTTGTACAACATTACGGCCAACCAGAGATAGATCTCTCCGATTACACCCTAAAAGTAACTGGGTTAGTCGATCGAGAGATGGAATACAGCCTCTCAAATCTGCAAGGCATGAACCAAGTCGGCATAGATGCTGGTTTTGAGTGTGGTGGAAATAATACCGGTAGGTTCCAAGGCCTGATTGGTAACGCGAATTGGAAAGGCGTGAGACTTCAAGACTTGCTCAATGCAAGTGGAGTAAAAAGCGAAGGGACTGAAGTCGTATTCTTTGGCGCCGATAGCGGAGCAGAGGAGATTCCAAATCGGGACATCGAAGTAGAGCAGTCCTTTTCTAGAAGCCTTCCTGTGGCAGAGGCATTGCGAGAGGAAAACCTGTTAGCTCTTGAAATGAATGGCGAAAATTTACCTCAGGGCCACGGTCGGCCAGTACGTCTTCTCGTGCCCGGTTTTTACGGTGTCGCCAATGTTAAATGGTTAACACAAATACATGTCCAAGATAGACGACATATGGGCAGGTTTATGGGTCGGGACTACGTTACCTTAAAGAAAGAAATGATTGGTGGTGAAGAACGATGGGTCGAGAATTCGGTCACAAGGATTCAGTTAAAATCTGCAGTTGTGCGAGTAACCAAACTGGGCAATCAGCACAAAATAACCGGTTTTGTGCTGACGGATGGTACTCCGCTTCGCAGCGTCGAAGTAAAGGTCGATGACGGTGTTTGGCAAGAAGCAGCTGTCGACCCGAGGTCCACCAAATATTCCTGGAAATTATTCACAATGGATTGGAACCCGACTCCCGGTGAGCATACATTAGTTTCGAGGGCCACCGATGTAAACGGCCATGTTCAGCTTACGGCAGAAGAGATGCCGGAAAAAGCAAGCCGTTGGGAGAACTATGCACAATTCCCAAGGACCATCAGAACATCGTAAGTTAAGTTCAAAGAACTGATCAACTTCGATTAAAGACTTCCACCAACGTCAGCCTGGGTTTTCGTTGGTGGGGGTCCTTTTAGCCTTAGTCCAGCAAACATCCGATCAATTGATTTAAAACCTCTGAGCAATCTCCTCCAACCTTAAGAGAAAAAAGACTGTCGCCTCTAGTAAGTCCCTGGTTTATGCAAGCGATAGGTATCTTATTCTCATTCGCATACTTACAAAAACGAAAACTAGAATAAACCATTAGTGATGTGCCAATCACCAATAGCGCTTTAGCTTTCTGTAAACCATTGAAGAGATAGTTAACAACTTCTTTATTAACAGTGCTCCCGTAGAAAACCACATTTGGTTTCAACAATCCGCTGCATCTAGGGCACTTAGGAACCTTAATTTCATGAACAAATTCATCTTGCACCTCTGCGTCCCCATCTGGTCTTAACGCCGTCTCTATTGTTTTCATGCGGGCTAACTGAGGATTGTGCTGACAAAGCCAAGCTTGAACTTCTTCTCGCGAAGTCAATAGCCCACAGTTCATACAAACAACTTGATCTAATCTCCCATGAAGGTCTGTGACTTTTTTATGACCAGCTTTTTGGTGCAGCCTATCTACGTTTTGCGTAGCTAGGGTTGCAACGTAACCTTTAGATTCCAACTTGACTAAGGCTCTATGCGCATCGTTAGGTTTCGCCGATGAGACGTTAGGCCAACCACCGAAGCTTCGTGCCCAGTATCTTCTGCGAGCCGTCTCTTTGTTTAGAAATTCAGAGTGCTGAATTGGGTTATTGCTTTTCCAGTTACCGACTTCGTCTCGATATGTTTGGATGCCAGAGTTATGACTGATTCCGGCTCCTGTAATAACAAAAAGCTCTGGGTACTGTTCGATAAATTCTGCTAAGTGGAGCGCGGACCCCAGACGGGATTCTACAGTGGTCTGTTCTGACAAATTTGACCTCAATGGAAACATTGAATTACTTAGATTCCGAAATCCTTTAAACGCTAAAGGCTTTTACGCATTTTTATAATAGTATTTACATGCCCGTTTGCCGCTTTTCTCTTCTTTCTTGAAACCTCTGTATACCCTTTAGCGACATAGAGAGGCTCCCCTGGGATGGTCGAACCTAATTCAATTACCTTAAAGCCAGCCTCTCTCGCTGCCTGCTCACCCTTTTGCAGAAGGAGAGAACCTATCCCCCTCCTCGTCCAGTCCGGATGAGTATACATCGCACGAATTCTTGCAGGTTCTTTCTGCGAATCCGAAAAGCTGTCGTCTCGACCTTTGGTATGGTTTCCACCAAACAACGTCCGGCGTCTACTCCAACCCCCGCAGCCTACCAGGACTTTTTTACCTTTTTTAGATGTCTCTACCACGAAATAACTGCCGTCTTCGATCAGCGTGTGATCTACACCCATCGACTCCTTATTAGCCTCTATTTGTTCAGCACTAAGGAACGCTTTCATGTTGATCTCAATCGAGAGCCTCATAAGCTCTGTTATAGATGCTACATCTGACTTATTTGCCACTCGGCAAGAAAATTCAAATTCTTTCATGGTCTCTTGAAATCTGGAAAAGCTTTAAGATTATTAACTCACTATTTGATGGGCGGACGCTCTTGACCTAAGCCTAGCCTGAGATCGACCACAGGGAGCATCAAGTGGGTCCAGGTGGCTTAATTTATGCTCTAGACCAACTGGCGCCCTATATAAAAAAATGCAGAGCAAAGCTCTGCATTTTTATTATAAAGCAAGTTTAAATTATAACCTTGAACGTTCTAGCTCAACGTCAGCATTTCGCCAAAGTTCTTCAAACTGCCGGTTCACGATAATTGCCTCCTGATCTTTACCTTGCGCATCTAGCGCTTGATAAAGTCCAAAGGTTGTCCAACCATTTCGCTGATTCCACTCTAGATCCTTGCGGTAAACCTTCTCAGCCTCAGCGGCTTGTCCTGCTTCCAGCAGCGCAGCGCCTAGGTACAGTCTGATTGAGTGAGACCAATCAGGTGGCTCGGTGTAATTCAAATTATCTTGGAACTCCACCGCATGACCAAAATGCAAAATGGCACCATCAAGATTCCCTTTGGCCTGTTCAATTTCTCCCAGGAGTGCATGCATCGCTAAACTGAGAACGTGATCCGCAGGCGTCGGACCAACACCCGAGCCGTTCACACCTTCTGCTGAAATTTGTTCTCTTATAATTGCCAATTCTGCCTCGGCAGGACCTATGTGGCCCATCGCTGCATGAGCACTGCCCATTACATAAGCCCACATACCCTTAAGGTAAGGGCTATCTGCCAGCTCTTTGTTCTCTGCGTTGGCTGCGTGTATTTTATCCCATTTGCCGAAGACCTTATCCATCATCCAGGCGTGAGCTGTATTCTTGTTACTTCCTCTAAGGGCTCCCATGCCTTGACCTGAGTTACGGTAAGCTGCCTCACTGGCATCCTCATAGTTCCCTTGCAGCATATTTGCATAGCGAACAAAATCGAGTGCATGAGGCTTATGAATTTTGTGTGATAAAGGATAAGTGCCAATTAGAGGGAAATTAGTGTCTCCCCATATTTCGGCGAATTGGTCATCCACAATTTGTGACCGCTCATTTGACAAAATAGCTTTCTCATACTCGCCAACCCGCAAGTAAATGTGGCCTGGCATGTGCACCATGTGGCCAGAAATGGGCAATGTACCCTCTAGTTTCTGAGCGGCTGGCATCGCAAGTTCTGGCTGATCTGAACCCTCCATCAAATGAATATACAAATGGTTTGCTCCAGGGTGATCGTGCTCCAAGGCCATCGCAGCCTCCAGAGCCGCTTTGCCTTCCGCAGTACCTGACTTTGCCGAACCATCCGCCTCCCAGTAATCCCAGCGGGTCGTATTCATATACGCCTCACCAAAAACCGTAGCAATATCGGCATCACCAGGATATTTATCGTGGAGCTCGCGCATAGCGGCCAAAAACGCAAAATCCCTCTCTCTATCATCCGAAACCGCATCCTTATTGTAAAGTACGTAGGTGGCAGTTATCAGGTCTCGCTCTAACTGTGAGCCATTATCAGCCAATTCCATCGCGCGGCGAATTGCCGCCAGTCCGGCCCCCTGCGGGTCATCAGGCAAACCTTGATACCTACTATTTGGATTAGGTCCTGCTGCATGGGCTATTCCCCAGTGCGGCATGGGACTGTCCGGGTCAAGCCTTGCTGCCTCCTGATAAGAGGCGATAGATTCCGGAAAATAAAACCCCCATGCCATTCGAATCCCCTGATCGAAAAAGGCCTGGGCCTCTTCTGAATCCGTAGAGATTGTACGGCTATAAGTACCCCCACCCGGAACAATAATGGCTAATGCCCTCTGATCTCCCTGAGCGTAAGCCTTTGAAAATACGTTAATTAATAAAAACGCCGCGCCAAATAGTGCTATTAGTCTGCGCATCTACCCCACCTCACATTAAGAATTTAATCCACTTCCCCACTTGATTGGATGTTTTCCGCAAATTGGAGAACTTTAAAAATAGCTAATTAGTATACCCTTAATCATGTCGGTCATCCTAGTTTGTTTGGTAAATTGCAAAAACAATTGAGTAGGAGTAGGTTTGGAAAACCGTGAACTGGAATGATACAAAATGCAATCCCTCAAATTAGTTCTTTATCTTCTTTTTCTGGCGTTTGGGTTATCGTCAGCAGGTCAATCGATAGCTCAGCAAGAGGCCGAAGCATACTCCGGGGTTACTGAATCACGCTTGATGTTTCAAAATAATTGTGCAGTTTGCCACGGGGAAAACTTAGAGGGCACCGGTCAAGGATCAACGCTTCGGGGCAGCCTAATTCATGGAGAGTCGATAGAAGCAATCGTCACTAGTATAACCAGCGGGTATGAAGTTCAAGGCATGCCAAGTTGGCGAGACATCTTCAGCCCGACTGAAATCCGTGGCTTGGCCATGTACTTGATGGAAACGCGAAATAATGTGGGCTATGTCACTTCGAATTATGACACAGACTTTACTATACCTGACGAGGTTTTCGAAACCTCTTTGCACAACTTTAGTTTAGAAATTGTCGCTGAAGATCTCGACCCACTCCCCTTCTCAATCGAGCCGATGCCAAACGGTGACATTCTCGTCACCGAAAAAACTAAGGGGGTACGAATCATTCGTCAAGACGACGGTCGGTCGGATCTCATCCAAGGTACTCCCACAGCTTACGACGACATATACAGACTAGAATCGCGAATTGACATTGAAAGGGGTATGGGCTGGTTATTTGATATCAGACTTCACCCGAATTATATTGAGAATGGCTGGATCTACCTATATCACAGCCACCGCTGCACAGACTGCAATGAAGCAAGTCGTCGAGAGGAGAGGCCTGTTTCCATGAACAGACTCGTTCGAGGCAGATTGGATGGGACTAACTGGATAGATCAGGAAGTAATTTGGCAGGCTCCGATAGAGGATTATTTTTTTGCTGGGGACGTTGGCGCCGGAGGCCGCATAACTTTTGATAATAGGGGTCATGTATACTTCTCAATAGGTATGAAGTGCGGCGGACAAGGAGGAGGTATCCAAAATTTAGCTACACCATGTGGCAAAATTCATCGTGTCAATGATGACGGCTCCATTCCTGAAGACAATCCATACTTCGGCGTTGAGAATGTTTATGAAAGTATTTACACCTATGGTCATCGAAGCCCGCAAGGGCTTGAATATGACCAAAACAATGGCGAACTTTGGGGAAGTGAACACGGCCCTCGAGGGGGCGACGAGATTAATCGGTTACTCCCTGCAGAAAATTATGGGTGGCCCCTTTACTCGACAGGTTTGCACTACGACGGGAGTCGAGTGAATGGTCTGGACCTCGGAATTGCTTTTGAGCTATCCGACATAACACAGCCGGTCGTGGATATGACACCATCTCCCGCCGTTTCCAGTTTCATCATTAGTCAGAGCAAAAAATTTCCTAATTGGAAAGGTGACTTTATTGTTGGATCTCTCAAATCGCGGAGCTTATTCCGGATCGATATAGAGAATAACCGCTTTGTCGAGACAGAGACTCTTTTTGAAGGCATAGGCCGCATTCGAGACGTGGAAATGGGTTTAAATGGAAATATCTATCTGCTGTTTGAGCATGGTGAAGGCGGCAAGGTTGTCTCACTAATCCCTAGTAGTAAGGCTGAAGAATGAAAGACAATCTATTGAGGGTTTTCATAGATTACGTCTGACCATGGTGTTACCTCAGTACTGTAAGTATTGAAAAATTGAAGACTGATCATCCCATAGGTGTGCATTTAATCCACTTCCCTCTGCATCCGGAAACACCGATTGAAGGGGCAAACCTTGAGAAACTATTTCCAGGTAGGGATCTAACCCCAATGAAAGAGAAGATGAAAAGGTTAATGCGTGACGCCAGGCTTGACTATGGAGAGCGCACTCATACTTTCAATAGTCGCCTGGCTCAGGAACTTGGAAAATGGGCTGATGTCCAAAATGGCGAATCAGACATACACAACTTAATTTACCGAGCTTACTTCGTCGAAGGTAAAAACATCAGTGATCTAAATGAGTTGTTAAGAATTGCTGAAAAAGCAGGTTTCGATAAGCAAGAAGCGAAAGAGGTATTAGAAAAGCGGTCATTCAAATCTCTTGTCGATGCGGATTGGCAAGAAAGCCGAGAATTTGGCATCACTGGTGTTCCTACTTTTCAGTATAAACAGAATCTGTTAGTAGGTTGTCAGCCCTATGAGATGCTTGAGCGTTTTATTGACAGACGAACCAACTCCTGACGTATCGAATCAAACTCCTACTTTCATAATTTTTTTTGTTAGTTTTACATCAGACAAGCTTATTTTTTCGGCCTTCCCAAAAAGGTTTCCGTAATTCTGTTTTCAAAATTTTATTGATTGGTGATAGTGGCATTGGGTCTAGCCTGAAGGTAACACTAACTGGGCATTTGTAACCCGCTATCGCTTCTTTACAGAAAAGAATAAGCTCATCTTCTTTGGCCTCGCATCGGTCTTTTAAAATAACTATAGCGTGAACGGCTTCTCCCCAGGTGTCATGTGGGATTCCTATGACAGCGCACTGATGAACAGCTGGGTGGTTCTCTAATACGTTTTCGACCTCAATGGGATAGACATTTTCACCCCCCGACACAATCATGTCCTTAACTCGACCCTCGAGAAAAAGAAATCCATCTTCGTCCAAATATCCGGCGTCACCGGTATGGTACCAGCCTCCCTCAAGTGCCTCCTGGGTAGCATCGGATAACTTCCAATACCCTTTCATAATATTCGGCCCCTTCGCTAAAATTTGTCCAGTCGTGTTTGGAGGCACCACGCGATCTTCCTCGTCAGCAATGACAAGATCAACATGCTCTACGGGACGACCCACTGAGCCTAATTTACCCGAATTTGGGCCCTTGAGGACGTGGTATTTGGAATCTAAGCTGGTTAGAACAGGAGCTGCCTCGGTCATTCCGTAGGTTTGAAAAAACTCTGCTGCAGGGAAAGCTTCCAGAATACGTCGAAGCAGTGCGGCCGATAATGGTGCTGCTCCAGACGCTAACATTTTTAAAGAAGTAAGATCAAAAGAAACAAAATCTGGATGGCCTAGAATCATCTGATACATGGTAGGAACTAAAGTAGCTGAGTTAACCCCATACCTTTGTATCGCGTCTAACAGCGAAGCGACATCAAATCTTGGCAGTATAACGGCATGTCCGCCAAGCGCTGTGCTACTAAAAACCCTTGAGCCCGCCGCCAAATGAAATAACGGACCAACGATTACAAATGCCCATTGATGCTGTAACCGATAAAGAGGAATCGTGCAATTAGTATTACAGATAAAGTTACTGTTCGTAAGCATGACGCCTTTTGCGCGACCGGTAGTTCCCCCTGTATAGAACAACGTAGCGACCTCGTCGCCTGAACTGGGCAATAAGTCACAATACTCTCCAGACGATAAAACCTCTTGAACAACTTTCTCATAAGAGACTGAGCCCTCAGTGAGCGAAGACTGGGTTGTATAAAGTGTTGCCTTCAAACTGACACATGCCTTAAGAAGTTGCTCAGCTTGCTCGGTGAAGTTCTCATCAACGATTAAAACTTTTGGAGTACAATCTTCAATACACTCCTCCATCTCTCGAATAGACAATCGATGATTAATTGGGACAAATATTGCGCCAATTAAAGCTGGAGAATAGTAGCTCTCAAAGCACACATTTGAGTTTAACCCCAAGTACGCGACCCTATCCCCTCTATCAACTCCTAAACGATTAAATAAAGTCGCGGCAGCATGGCACCGATTTCTGGTTTCCAGCCATGATTGAGTAGCGTCTAAAAAAGTAATAGCAGGATTATCAGGCCATTGATCGGCAGCACGAAACAAGAGACTACTGATCGAATTATCTTGAAATTCTTTTGCGTTCATTTTTCAATTTACTTCAGCCCCTGCCACAATTTTTTCATCATGCAACCTCGCGATTTCTAAACTTCCCATGTTAAGTATTTCCGCAAGTATCTCGTCCGTATGTTGCCCTAGAAGAGGAGCCGGCCCTGGGGGTTCATGCTCAAATTCCGAAAATTTCATTGCCTGAGAAGGGGTCAAGTACTCTCCTATTCCTGGCTGGTCCACCATCGAAAAAAGTGGGTTCTCTGTCGAACACTCTGGATCATCTTTTACAAATTCCTCGACCGTTTGATAACGCCCCCAACAGACCCCTGCTTCGTCCAAAGCCTTCTTTGCATCAGCGAATCGAATTTTTGCAAACCAGGGTATAAAAAGTTCGCACAGTTTTTTTCGAGCAGAAAAACGATCACCTTCACGGGAAAAATTCAGATTTAGTTCTTTTTCGAGAGAGGCTATCTCCTCTTGAGTTTGAGTTACTCTAACTATAGCATCCCACTGCTTTTGACTTATGCCGACGATCATGACACGAAAACCATCCTTACAAACAAAGTCATGACCAAATGTACCAAATATGTGGTTGCCAATTGCTTGTCTGTTCTCGCTCACAAGCTGCGCTTCAGCTATATAGCCAAGGTGTCCCATTGTAGCCATCGCTACATCTGCTAAGGCAAGCTTTACAAACTGCCCTTGCGAACTCTTTAACCTGTGGCGCTCAGCTGCTAGAAGAGCTACAGCAATCTGCTGACCCGCCAAGACATCCCAAACAGGAAAAGGATTATTCACAGGTATCTGCCCCTCACCAGTCAGATAAGGCAAACCGATTCGACTGTTAACCGTGTAGTCGACCGCACTTCCCCCATTCCTGTCCCCGGTCAAATTCACATAAATAAGGTCCCTTCGCTTTTCTCTCAATACATCATCGGACAAGAATCCTTTTGCTGGGAAGTTCGTGACAAAAAGTCCACTGTCTTCCCCCGGCTCTGTTATTAGACTTTGAATGAGCTCTCGACCCTTCGGATTTCGAAAATCAACAGCAATCGAACGCTTCCCCTTGTTGAGGGAGTTCCAATACAAACTCTTACCGGAGTTGCTTAATGGCCAGCGCTTATAGTCGATGCCACCTCCTAGCTGATCAAAACGAATCACATCTGCTCCGAGCTGAGCCAAGGTCATTCCTCCAGAGGGTGCTGCAACAAATGCGCTACCTTCCACCACCCGCATTCCTTTGAGTATATTTTGCAATTGCGATTCCTATTTAGTCCTTGATGAGCAGATAACCATTGTTTATAACAATCTTGTTCTGCTCAATTGATTTGCAACGAAAAGCCACCTCATTACCATCTTTCCAGATTTCAGTTCGTATGGTTTCTCCTGGATAGACGGGTGCTGAAAATCTTAACCTCATCCTTAAGAAACGGCTTGGATCATAACCACAGCAAGTCTTGACCAAAGCATGAGTCATAACTCCAAAGGTACAAAGGCCATGAAGAATAGGCGCCTTAAACCCTGCACTCTTAGCAATCGAAGGCGACGCATGGAGCGGATTGAAGTCCCCAGATAGCCGATAAATTAGGGCCTGTTGGGGCAACGTGGGTAAATCGCAAATTTGGTCTGGCTCAGTCGTTGGAATAGCATCCGGTTTGGTAGCTGATGCTTTCCGTTGCTCCCCAAAACCGCCATTCCCCCTAGCTAGAATTGTGGTGATTAAAGTACAAATATCCTTACCTGTCTCAACATCCCGGACAACTCTCTCAGAATTTATCAGAGCTCCAATCTTATCTCCTTTGTCGGTCACTTCTGTTATACGGGTTGTTGCTTCAACCGTACCCGAAGTAGGTATTGGACTATGAAAGATAACTTCTTGTCCGGCATGCAATACCTTAACCCAGTCAATGTCAGTATCTTCATCCTTTGCCCAGAAACCTGGATGGGCCATGATCACGGATTGGCTGGGTAGCGTCTTTAAATTATCCTCATATACAAATCTAAGGCACTCCTCATCAAGAGGGTCGAGACCCATGCCGACACCCAGAGCGTACAAGATGCAATCTTTTTCTTTGTAGGTCTCTCGAACAGAACCGAATTCTCTGTTCAGTAACTTTTCCGGATCAATTGCCATAACTTACCTTTTTATTTTTAGATTGGGTCCCAACTGAAAATATCTCCAGACCTCTCAAGAGGAATGAAATCTGACTTAAATGCTGGTATGACTCGGTCTAAGACAGTTTCCGCTGTCCAGCCCTTCTGAGTATGGGCAAAACGGAAGGGTCGATTTTGACTGAAAAGAAAAATCTCATTGTTTCTTACCCCAAATATTTGTCCCGAAACCTCACTTGCCGCATCGCTACAAAGAGCAATTGCCAAAGGAGCAATTTTCTCCGGCGTCATCTGTTGTATCTTTGCTACTCGCGCTTTCTCCTCATCTGTATTAGTGGGAATTGTTCCGATTAAACGACTCCACGCAAATGGAGCGATACAATTAGACCGAACGCGGAAGCGCCCCATATCCAATGCCATGGATTTGGAAAGACCAACGATACCCAATTTTGCTGCCGCGTAATTCGCCTGACCAAAATTACCTATCAACCCCGAAGTCGAAGTCATGTTTACGAAGCAGCCACTGGTTTGAGCTCTAAAATGGGTTGCCGCGGCCCTGCTTACATTGAACGTGCCTTTCAAGTGCACGTTTAAGACAGAATCAAAATCTTCTTCAGTCATCTTGTGAAAAATCGCATCTCTTAAATTACCTGCATTGTTCACAACACAATCAATACGACCAAAATAATTAACGGCAGCCTCAACAATCTCATGGGCCGCGTCCCATTCAGTAACACTTGCATATGAAGCTATTGCCTCGCCGCCAGAAGCTTTTATCTGATCTACGACTTCGTCCGCGGGGCTGCTGTCGGCACCAGATCCGTCCTCTGATCCACCGAGATCATTGACCACAACTTTTGCTCCGTTTGCGGCCGCCATCAGCGCTATACCGCGACCAATACCTCTTCCAGCGCCAGTGACAATCACAACTTTATCCTGCAAAAGTGGTGTCGCCATTTTCTTCTCCTCATTAAATTGTCTTAGTTAAAATGCTTCCTGTTAACTAGAAGCTCTTATGCTTTTTCAATAAGCTCCCTTGCAACCACTTTTAGCGCAAGCACTTCCTCCGCGCCTTCAAAAATTGACAGCACTCGAGCATCAACAAAATATCTTGATACTGCACTCTCCTCTGCATAACCCATACCGCCGTGAATCTGCATTGCCTCTCGTGTTAACCATTCAGCTGCTCGGCAGCTAAGCAATTTCACTAAGCTGGCTTCCATTTGACCTTGACCTTTATCTAGAAGATCGGCGACAGCGTAGCTAAACTGTCGACACGCCGTTATCGTCGCCAACATCTTTGCTAGCTTTATTTGAGTAAGTTGGAAATCGCCAAGAGACTTTTCAAAAACTTTACGCTCTACCGAATATGTTACCGCCTTATCAAAAGCAGCCTGCATCAAACCGGTTGCTCTGGCCGCAGTCTGAATTCTACCGCCAGAAAAACCAGCCATTGTGTAATAGAACCCTTGCCCTATTCCTTCATTTTCACCGACTAAATTTTCATCGGGCACAAAATAATCTTCAAAAAATAGATCAAAAGAATGCATGCCACGATAACCAAGAGTTGCTATCGATTTCCCACTCAACTTGCCGCCGCCGGCTTGACAATGTGAAAATTGATGGCCTGAAAACGCTGGTTTTTCGATAAGGAACATACTCAAGCCTTTATGGCCCAAGGACTTATCTTGGTTAGTTCGGGCTAGAGTTACAATCAGTTCAGAACGACCCGCAAACGTACACCAAGTTTTGCTTCCATTTAAAATCCAACCATTTTCCTCAGCTGTTGCTTTTAAACTGACAGCGGCAACATCTGAACCCGTATTAGGTTCGGTGATTGATATTGCACAAAGTATTTCACCTGACGCTAACTTTGGCAGCCAAATTTGCTGTTGGCGCTCTGTACCTCCAGCCATTAATGCCCTTGCAGCAATCTCTGGCCTAGTTATTAAACTTCCAGCCGCGCCCAGAGATCCCCTAGATAATTCCTCGGTAACAACGATCATGCTAACACTATCAGATTCTTTGTCCGGCTGAAGACCTCCAAACCTTTCTGGTATACAAGTTCCAAAACAACCTAGCTGCGCAGCAGCTTCAATAATTTCGTCCGGAATATCTCTATCCTCACGGTGAATTTTTTCGGCAAGGGGCGCTACAACCTCATCAGCAAAACGGGAAAAAGACTCTCTGACCAACTCCTTCTCATCATCTAGCCCTGAAGGTAATCTGCCTATCGTTCCGTCAACTATGCCGGAACCTAGCGCAGAGACTGCTTTTGGCTGGGTCTTTAAGAGTAGTGCTTTAGCTTCAGGGCTATTTTCTATGGTTCTCAGGGCCTCAGAGTCAATGCCGATGTCGTGACTGGCTGTTTTCAACCTTTCAATAACGCTTTGGAACGTATCCCCGGCGAAAAGTAAGGCGAAAGCGCGTTGGTTGGAATTTTTGCTGCCATCTTTGCAGTAATCAAGAAAATAGCTTGCCGCGCTGATTTCTGCGGCACAGAAGGCCAACTGGTAGCTCGCAAATTGATAGTCATCTAAAAGTTTTGCTTCTAACCTTTGATTTACAGTGCAAGTGACCTTCAAGTTACGAAGTCCCAGAGAGACAAAGTTATTAACAGACTCCAGAATTTTTTTTGCTGAATCTAAAGAAGAAGTCGAATCAACCGGCATGGTTAGTGTATTAGCCTGCATGAGAATTTACGATGAAATCTAGGTGAATTTAGATGGTTAAGTTGATCCTACCCCCGAATACTTTCTAGTTGTATGGACCAACTATTGAAATTGAACAAATATTCTGGTGCGGGAAGCCTCCCAGATTGTGATTAAGACCTAGTTTCGGGTCCGATAACTGTCTAGCTCCCGCCCTACCATTCAGTTGTAGATAATTTTCATAGATCATGCGCAGACCAGACGCCCCTATTGGATGACCAAAACATTTTAAGCCACCATCTATCTGACATGGTGTTTTTCCATCCGCATCGAAATTTCCGTCTAGCACTTCTCTAACTCCCTTCCCTTCCTCTGCTAACTGCAAATCTTCCATGGTGACAAGCTCGGTAATTGAAAAGCAATCATGAACTTCTGTCATGGTTATTTCTTCCTTTGGTTTACGAATACCTGCTTCATCGTAAGCCCGCTGAGAGGCTATGCGAGTCGTTTTCAAATAGGATCCATCCCAGCTTTCATGACTGGATTCGGTTCCATTGGAAACGGCTAACTGTAGAGCTTTTACAGAGACGAGATTTTCCTTGCCCAAGCTTTTTGCCAACTCCGGCGTCGTAACTATCGCACATGCAGATCCATCACTGACTCCACAACAGTCATACAAGCCAATCGGCTCCGCAATATAGGGAGCGTTCACTGCTTGTTCTGAAGTAATCTCTCGCTGCAAATGCGCTTTAGGATTTTTTGCACCATTTGCATGGCTCTTGACTGACACGTGGGCCATCGCTCGTTTTAGATCTTCTTTGTTATGGTTGTGCTTCGCTCGATAGCCGGTAGCAAGCTGGGCAAATGCTCCGGGGGCAGATAGGTTTGGCCAGTACATGTCATTCTCCAACCCTCTCGACCTTTGAGGCAAACCACCGTAACCGGTATCTTTCAATTTCTCTACGCCGAGAGCGAGTGCTATATCGCAGGCGCCAGAGGCAACCGCATAGACAGCGCCTCTAAATGCTTCTGTCCCAGTCGCGCACATGTTCTCCACTTTTGTGACAGGGATATAGTTCAATCGAAGGGCAATGGCAAGTGGCATTGCCGAAGCACCTACATTAAACGCATCGATACCAGCACCAAACCACGCTGCATCAATTTGATTCCTCTCGATACAGGCATCCTGAATACACTCCTCGAACGCCTCGACCATGAGCTCAGAAGGGCTCGACTCCCAACGCTCTCCAAATTTACTGCAGCCCATGCCTAGAATAACAACTTTATCTTTTATTCCGCTTGCCATTTGTCTTTACTCGCCCTTTTAACTGTTAACGTTAAACACCTCAATCTTCTAACACGTAAGATCGATTATTTAAGAAATCATCGAGTTCAGTCCTTGATTATCGCTTTCCAAAAATACTTTCTAAATCCGCGCACAGAATCAAACTGCCTTACACGAAAATGAACAGAGACCCGAGAGCCCGTATCAATTTTACCTTCCTCAACCTCAGTGAAATCCATCATAATTTTACCGCCGCCATCAAATTGTACCATGCCAAAATACGCGGGTGGATTCCAATCAAAGGTTAATCTATCAGCTGTCCACGTGGCAACGGTGCCAAGCTTGTCAGAAAAACAGTAATCATCTTGGCTATCAAGGGCGTTACACTCTGGATTTACACAGTATTTTTCCCTTGGAATTTGAACTGTACCGCAGACTCTGCATTTACCTCCTATAAATCCAGTGAGCAGATCTTTTCTTCGATTGTACCCGGAAAGGTAGGTTTGCTTGTCCACCTCCCCTCGTTTGCCAATGTCTTTTTCAATTAAACTATTGAAACTGAGGAATTTATTATAGTTCGTCTCTTCTCGACGATTCGCGATTGCTTTTTCAACACCCATTGACGGCTTATATTGAACTATCTCTTTAGTTGTCTTAAACAACACGGCATCACAACCCTGCCCAAAACCCAAAAGTAAGATGTACTCTCCAGGGCCGGCAACTTCTAGTACTTTTGACAATAGAACGATAGGCTGAGCTGCACCTGCAACTCCAACACTCGCAATCTGATTGTCTACGATAGCCTCTTGGGCGATTCCAATACTCTTTGCTACAGCACCTGGAGTCCGAATCTGATCACTTGGAAGAATAAAGTGCTTAATTTGTTCAACGGATATATTTGCTCGTTTAATTAATTTTTCAACAGCAAGTGGAATGGTTTTCAAATAACCTTCATCCCTTATCCAACGCTCTTCCCAATCGTAGTCAAAATCTGATTCTTCTCCTCGATAATGGTCAACAAAATCGACTGATAAGGTTTCTATTGCAACACATTCTGCAATCACATTTCTATGGCTCATGAGTAACGCTCCGGAAGCATCTCCCCAAAGCATTTCCGAGCGCGAACCAGCCTTGCTCCTTCTATGTTCAGATGAAACCAAAAGTGCATCGCCCTTCGTACCAGACTCAAGTAATGAGACAAGTGAGGATGTTGCCGCTCTCTGAGATGCTCCTATATCCATAGCCCTTATGCTGCTCTCGAGATTTAAGGCCTCACCAACCACGACAGAGTTTTGCCGATCAGTGAACGGAAACGTTGTCGAGGCGAGATACAAAGACTTGATGGAAGGAGCGTTCCTCGATGCTAAGCAATTTTTTGCTGCCTCCACCGCCATTGTTATCGTGTCCTCGTCCCAGTTACAAATGGCTCGCTCGCCCTTTGCCAAAGAATTTAAGTTCGCATCAAACCAAGAGTTTGCTTCAGCAATTGTTTTTTTGCTCAACCTCGCTCGAGGAATATAAACACTATGTGCTGAAATGCCTATCATGCCTTACCTCTCAAATGGTCCTGCCGATCACTATTTTCATTACTTCTGAGGTGCCACCATAAATTCTTCTCACTCTCGAGTCCACGAATAAACGAGATATGGGATACTCATTCATGTAACCGTAGCCACCAAAGAGTTGGAGACAGGTATCAACAATCCTGTTGCCTGTTTCGGTTGTCCATAACTTGGCCATGGCACCCTCCTCGGGAGTCAGTTTGCCATCTATGATTTTAGCGAGACACTGATCAATATATGACCAACCCACAGCTAAATCAGTTTTAATCTCTGCTAATTTAAACTGAGTGTTTTGGAACTCATAAATTTGTTTGCCAAAAGCATTCCGCTGCTTAACATAATCAACCGTCAACTCGTATGCCCGTTGCGCTTCTGCGAGTGCCCGACAAGCAATCGTTAGCCGCTCTCTCGGTAGTTCATTCATAAGAACAGCAAAACCACTTCCAGCCTTACCAAGGAGGTTCTTAACAGGGACTCGAACATCCGAAAAGAACATTTCAGAGGTGTCTGCAGCCTTCTGGCCAATTTTTTCAAGATTTCTACCTCTATTGAAACCAGCGCGGTCTGTCTCAACAATGATGAGACTTATCCCTTTAGCGCCCGCACTAGGATCTGTTGAGCATGCCAAGAGAACAAAATCACAATTTTGTCCGTTAGTAATGAACGTTTTCTGCCCGTTGATTACATACTCATCGCCTTCTTTAACTGCCGTAGTTCTCATTGCTTTGAGATCACTACCACAACCTGGTTCAGTCATTCCAATAGCAGCTATGGCCTCACCTGAGACCATCTTCGGTAACCAATGCCGTTTTTGATCCTCACTACCTCCATGAAGAAGGTAATACGAAACGATATCCGAGGAGACCGAGAAGCCTACACTGGCTCCCCCAATCGCAAAACCGACTTCCTCAGACAAAACCATGTTGTAGAGAAAATCAGCACCCGGACCTCCATACTCATCAGGGACGCCGCAGCAGTGAAACCCATTTTCGCCAGCCTTCAACCAAAATTCCTTTGGCAATAGCCCATCTTTTTCCCAATGATCAATATTGGGTTCCAACTCCTCCCTAAAAAACCGTCGAGCGCTAGCCCTGAAAAGTTCGTGGTCGCTGTTATATATCGCACGATCGTGCATTAATACGGCCCCCTAATCCTGTCAATAAAGGACTGGCGATTCTATTCGAAATAGCACTGAATTGCGATTCACAGCACTCATCCTAAAAACCAGCGTTCTCTGACAGGATGCTTTAAAAACTATTGAGTGTCTGAGAGAGAGGAATAATTGCTGAATAACTTTTCCCAATCAAAATTTGTATCAGCAACTGCAAAGAAATGGGGGTTAAGCAAATCCGTTTTCTGGTTGTATTTCAGCGGCTGAAAAGTAGTGTCAAAAATCTCACCACCCGCGGCTTTCAGGACTGCGTGGGCTGCGGCTGTATCCCACTCGCAGGTGGGAGCTAGCCTTGGATATAAATCTGCCTCGCCCTCAGCTAGTAAGCATATTTTGAGAGAACTCCCCATGCTAACCACCTCGACTTGGATTTCTTTCGGAATATCTTGAATTAAATTAGCCAAAGGATCGTTATGATGACTGCGACTAGCGACTATTTTAAGGAAACCGCAAGGTGGCTCTATCTCCCTCGAGTGAATTTCTTTCACTATATCGTCTTGTTCTACTCTCCATGCCCCGTCACCCCTCTTACCTAAATACGTCACACCACTGACCGGAACATGAACTACACCCATCTCAGGAACTCCTTTTCGAACAAGTGCGATGTTTACCGTAAATTCACCGTTCCGTTTTATGAATTCTCTTGTTCCATCCAGTGGATCAATTAGCCAATAATCTTCCCAAGATTCGCGCTCACTGAACGGGACATACTCTGACTCCTCGGATAAAATTGGTAAGTTAGATGGTAGTTTTTTCAGAGCGCTGACAATTAAATTATTCGCGAGCCGATCAGCCTCAGTTATCGGAGAATTATCTTCTTTATAACTCACATTATAATTGTTTGTATGCGAGTAGACAGAAAGTATCTCTGCCCCAGCTTGTCTTACTATTTTCAGCAAGTTTGTGAGTTGTTCATCTTTCCACATAAGTTAAGACTATAGTTAATGAATAATTCCGAAGTTCATAAGTTTGGTCTCATTTGTCAATACAAACATGTTGCATTACTCTGACATACTTGCCAAGAGATAGTTATGAAATTCAAAGCGCCTCCCTGGACTGAAATTGACACAGTTATGTTCGACATGGACGGAACCTTATTGGATCTTCGTTTTGACAACTACTTTTTCTTGGATTTAGTCCCTGAGACTTATGCAGAGAATAATTCAATTTCAAAAGAAGAATCACTCTTGAGAATTAAGAGTTTCTATAAAGAAGTTCAAGGAACATTGAACTGGTACTCGCTTGACTATTGGACAGAACGATTAAAAATCGATATTCCTAGTTTAAAACGTTCAGTGGCAGATAAAATATCTCTGCGACCTAACGCTGAATTATTCTTATCGGAGCTGCAAAAACTTAACAAACGGCTGTTGCTAGTGACAAATGCGCATCCAAAAACTCTTCAGATAAAGGTAGAACAGACCGGAATTTTTAACTATTTTGAGCAGCTTATTAGCTCCCATAGCCTGAAACTTGCAAAGGAAACTCCTGGCTTCTGGAAGCGCCTGCAAACGATCGAACCGTATGATCCAAAACGAACAATTCTATTTGATGATTCACTGCCGGTGCTGCGACAGGCAAAAATTGAGCATCTTAAATATTTATGGGGAATAAGAAGGCCTGATAGTCAGCGACAAAATCAAGTATCTTCCGAGTTTCCTTTAGTCGATAACTTTAAGCAATGTTTTCCGACCAAAATCAGCGGACTCCGATATGACCAACTCAAATAGCTCTTATAATAGCGCACGGATCCGTATAGATAAGTGGCTATGGGCCGCCAGATTTTTTAAAACTCGTGGAATTGCAAAACAAGCTATCGAGGGCGGGAAAGTGCAGGTAGACGGGCAGAGAGCAAAACCAAGTAAGGAAATCGAAGTAGGCGCAATAGTTAGGTTAAGACAGGGGTTTGATGAAAAGACCGTCTTAGTGAAGTCACTAAACGATCAAAGAAGACCATTTTCAGAGGCAAAACTAATGTTTGAGGAAACCCAGGAGAGCATCGAGAAACGTCAGGTCCTTTCTGACCAACGAAAGGCGCAGCCAGTACTTTGGCCATCATCCTCGAAACCAAATAAAAAACAAAGGCGCTTGATACATGAGTTTAAGCAGCGAAATTGAAAGAATATGGGTTAGAACGCCCGGGAGACACCATGGGATGTTCCCAAGTCTCGTAGATATTTGACATAATGCGACTCCGTCGACGATACAGAATAACCAACTATATGAAGTATATCGTGACAATTAGGAGTTATTTTGGCCAACCAATTTAATGAATGCCTCAAAAGATACCAACTAACGGTATTCAAGGAAGAGTGGGGTGCACTCCAGAGAGGAATTGAGAAAGAGAGCCTTAGAGTGAAACCTGATGGTCTTATATCGCTCTCGCCACACCCAAAAGCCCTAGGTTCAGCGTTAACTAACCCTTACATTACAACTGATTTTTCTGAAGCGTTACTGGAGTTAATTACACCAGTGTCCAGAACTATCGACAGCTGTTTGCAAGAGCTGGAGAACATTCATCGGTACACGGTACAAAATATAGAAAATGACGAGATCCTATGGGTCACGAGTATGCCCTGCCCACTGCGCAATGACACCGAAATTCCAATCGCCCAATACGGGAAATCCAACATAGGTAAACTTAAAACCCTGTATCGGCAGGGCTTGCACCAAAGATATGGCAGTCTGATGCAAGCAATAGCCGGGATTCATTATAATTTTTCTATACCCGACTCATTTTGGGAATCGTACAAAACGCACCGCAAATTTGAAGGCTCAATTCAAAATTTTAAGACGGAGAAGTATCTCCATTTGATCAGGAATTTCCATCGATTCTCTTGGCTACTTGCATATTTATTTGGCTCATCGCCAACGGCATGCAAATGTTTTGTCGAGGGGCGCGAACATGACCTAACAGAATTAGACAAATCTACTTTATACAAACCTTATGCAACCTGCTTAAGAATGGGTAGCCTCGGTTACAAAAGTGAAGCTCAAGAATCCCTTTTTGTTTGCTACAACGATCTCGAGACTTACGTAGAATGCTTAGGTGAAGCTATAAAGACGCCATTCCCGGAATACGCAAAGATTGGCCATACGAAAGACGGAAAACATCAACAGATAAATACTAATCTACTCCAATTGGAGAATGAGTTTTATTCTACGATTCGGCCCAAGCGTAATGTTGAAAATGGAGAGAAACCTCTAGAGGCACTTACCAATCGAGGAATCGAATATATAGAGGTTAGAGCACTTGACCTTGATCCCTATTCCCCTTTAGGAATAAATAGAGAGCAAATTCATTTTCTAGATTCTTTTTTATTGCACTGCCTATTAGCCGAAAGTCCCGATTGCAATAAGGATGAATTTTTTGAGGTAGCCAATAATCTAACCTTGGTTGTAAATCGAGGAAGAGAGCCTAATTTGCTACTCTCTAGTGAGGGTAAACAAAGGAGCTTAAAGGACTGGTCTATGGAGTTGATGAGGGATATTGAACATAGTGCGTGCATTCTGGACAATGTAAATCAAAGTAATGAGTATTCTATTTCGATTGTTAAGCAGGAGGAGAAAGTTAACAATCCAGCTCTCACTCCATCTGGCCGTATGCTTGATCAAATGAAAAGCGAAAACCTTACCTTCTTTGAATTTTCGATGGAACACTCTAAAAGACACTCAAGAACTCTTAGAGAAGCTAAAATTGATGAGGCCTTCTTAGAGCATATGCAAAGCATAAGCAATAAGTCTTTGCTTGATCAACAAGATATCGAAAACTCTGACTCAATTGATTTTGAAACTTTTCTCGAGCAGTGGAATAACTTCTAGCGATTTCTTTATGAAAAATCAAATAGAAGCCTTTCCTTGAATCGGCCTACCACCATCCACAGCCGCGTCGCCAAGCAAAAAACCGCTCCCCCCATGCTACATATTTTTTAGACAGATGGTTTTTTCGCCACTCATTAGCAGCAAGTTTATTTGCTTCATACATCGTTGGATAAACGTGAATAGCATCAGTAATTTTCCTTAAGCCCATATTATGAGTCATCGCAAATACAAACTCACCAATGAGTTCACTTGCTTGATGTCCTACTATTGTGACACCCAAGATTTTGTCGTTCCCAGGAACAGTTAATATCTTAATAAATCCTTGCGATTCTGCATCAATTCGAGCTCTGTCTAAGTTAGAAAATTCATATTTCGTTATATCAAAGGCAATCCCTTGCTTCCTCGCATCAGTCTCAATTAGACCAACTCGAGCTACCTCTGGTTTAATATAAGTTGCCCACGGCACTGCTCTATAGTTTCCTCGGATTTTCCAAAATCCACTCAGTATTGCATTAATTGAGGAATAGAAAGCCTGGTAAGAAGCCATGTGGGTGTATTGATAAGGACCAGCAACATCTCCACAAGCAAAAATATTTCGAACATTTGTTTGCATTGCGCAATTCACTTGGATCGCTCCGGCTGATGTTAGTTCAACCCCCAAGTCTTCGAGCCCAATATCTTCTACATTCGGTTTTCTTCCGACGGCGACGACTACTTTGTCAAATTCAATACGGACAGTTTTCCCGTTGTAGAGAGCTTCTAAGTAATCTATGTCGCCTTCTCGTACAACTTTAACCGGTTCATGTTCCGTTAATACACTTATGCCATCTCTTTCAAACTGCTGCCTGACGAGATCCGAGATCTCAGGGTCTTCTTTTGGTAAAAGACGTGGCTGTATATCAACCTGAACAACTTGTGCTCCGAGATGACAAAATGCCTGCGCCAACTCACAGCCGATTGGCCCTGCGCCAATAACGAGCAATCGCTGTGGTAAAACTTTCAGATTCCATACCGACTCTGAAGTCAAAAAATCGATAGATTCTAACCCACTAATAGACGGTAAAACTGGACTAGCGCCGGTTGCAATGATTATTGTTCGTGTGCTAATCGTTTCGCCCTTAACTGATACCAAATAAGGCGATTCAATTTTAGCCGACCCCTGAATGCATTTGACTCCTAAGGAGGTCAACCTCTCTACAGAATCGTGCGGTTCAATCGATTTTATTACTCTGTCTATTCGTTCGGTAACTTTCTCGAAATTAACCTTTTTCTGTCCGATTTCAATCCCGAATTCACTAGCATGATTGAGTTCAAAATTTAGGCGTGAACTTCTGATTAGGGACTTGCTCGGAACACAACCGGTATTAAGACAATCTCCTCCCATCCTGCCTTGCTCTATGAGGACAACTTCGCCCTGACCTCCGGCAAAAATAATTGAAGAAACAAGTCCAGCCGCTCCGGCACCAATAACAATAGTATTTACATCGAATTTTTTTGGCTTCTTAAATCTCTTCACGCTCTTCCCTTTTTTATTACGCTCAATACGTATTTTGCAACAATCGGGCTTAACCCTACACATGCTAAAGATAAAACCACTGTGGGGCTGATTATACCGGACAAGCTATTTACTGTTGCTAGCTGTGATCCAGCATTGACGTAAACTACTGTGCCTAGAAGCATTCCAATTTGACTAACAATGTAAAAAGAAGTTGCTCTAATGGTGGTTAACCCCATCAATAAATTCACTACAAAGAACGGAAACAACGGAGCCATCCTTAAAGCAAATAGGTAAAAAACTCCTTCACGCTCAATACCTCTATTGATAGCTTCAAAGTATTTTCCGAAACTACCTAAAACCCAATCTCGCAACAAAATCCGTGAGACAAAAAACGCTATTGTTGCCCCAATACTGCTCGCAAATGAAGCCACCAAAGTGCCCCAGAAAACACCATAAACGGCCCCACAAAGTAATGTTAATATCGCCGCACCAGGAATAGATAGCGCCACAGTGAGAGAATAAATAACGAAATAGAGTAGTAAAGACAATTCAAAATTTTCACTCGTAAAGCTTTGGATGGATTCTAGCTGAGTTTTCACAAAACTCAGGTCGAAGAATTTACTGAGTCCGAAGTAAAAATAGCTGCCTATGCCTAAAAAGATAAAAGCTGCGACGATAATTCTTTTCCAGTTCACTTACCTTCCTTTAATCGAACAATCTGAAACTTGATAGAGGTTTGAATAATTAACAAGACTAATTCTTCTTTTTTTTCAGCCTAATATGTTATAAGACTGTCCCATGTGAGTTATTTAAGCTTAAGGTCTAAAGCGAGAATCAATATAATACTTATGATTAAACAAGTTAAGAGATTCCTTAATGTCTAATTTTTCTTTCGGTCGAACCTTCCCACAGGCCCGAATGCGGCGTATGCGCAAAGATGAGTTTAGCCGCCAGCTTATGCAAGAGAATCGACTAAGTGTAAAAGATTTAATTTATCCGATCTTCATAGTTGATGGCGAAGATAAGCGCCAACAAATTGAATCAATGCCATCGATATACCGTTTGAGTATAGATAATCTAATTACGGAAGCGGCAGAATTAACCGAATTAGGAATACCAGCTATAGCATTATTCCCAGTGATTGAAGACAAAAATAAATCGGAGAATGGTGAAGAGTCATTTAATCCAGATGGATTAATCCAAAGCGCTATAAAGCAGCTGAAGGAATCTTTTCCTAATTTAGGAGTCATTTCGGATGTCGCCCTAGATCCTTATACGACACATGGGCAAGATGGAATTATAAATAAATCAGGCTATGTGCTTAATGAAGAAACTGTAGACATCTTGGTCAAACAGGCCATTTCCCATGCGCAGGCCGGAGCTGATATAGTAGCCCCATCTGACATGATGGACGGCCGAATTGGTGCCATTAGAAATGCTTTTGAAGATAGAAAGCTAATTCACTCGCGAATACTCGCGTATTCGGCTAAATATGCTTCGAATTATTATGGGCCCTTTAGAGATGCCGTAGGGTCTGGTAAAAGTCTAGGAAAATCAGGCAAGCATAGTTACCAAATGGATTTTTCCAATAGTGACGAGGCGCTTCAAGAAATTGCGCTTGACCTGGCAGAAGGTGCAGATATAGTAATGGTGAAGCCTGGCATGCCCTACTTAGACATAGTCAACCGAGTAAAGGAAGAGTTCCGCGTCCCAACATTTGTTTATCAAGTTAGCGGTGAGTACTCCATGCATATGGCAGCCATTCAAAATGGATGGCTACAGGAAAAAGAAATAGCACTGGAGTCGTTAATTTGTATTAAACGCGCAGGTGCAGATGCGATCCTTACATACTTCGCTAAGAGAGCGGCCAAGTGGTTGTCAGAATCTTAAAGATTTAATCTCTGCCCTTCTTCAGGAAGTATAAGAAGAATTAATTCTTGCTATACCTTGAATACTGTATATTTCTCTTTATTATAAGAACGTGCGTGATCTAGACAATTGAAAGGCTTCAAGTTAAGTAATAGCTAAAAAAGATAAAATTACACAAGGAATAATTTATGAGCGACAATATCGTTCACATTTCAGACAGTAGTTTTGACAAAGACGTATTGGAAGCAGAAGGACCCGTTTTGGTTGATTTTTGGGCAGAATGGTGCGGACCTTGTAAAATGATTGCGCCAGTTCTGGAAGAAATAGCAAGTGAGTACGCAGAAAAACTAAAAGTTTGTAAAATGGACGTGGATGCCAATCCCAATACAGCCCCAAAATACGGCATAAGGGGCATCCCAACTCTAATTCTTTTCAATAATGGAGATGTTGCGGGAACAAAAGTGGGCGCATTGTCTAAGACGCAGATGTCAGAGTTTATTGACAGCGCCATGTAAATTGCGTTTAATGAGAGTGCTTGCCCATTCGTGAGCCCCTTGTTGACAGGTTTTCTGCTAAATATTACTAAGCTCCCAGTCCTCGTAAATTGAGTAAACCCATTAGTCTGGCTGTTAGTAGGCATACAAATAACGTGAATTTGAAACAAGAAAATAGCTTTTCGGAGATTACTTACAAAAGATTCGTTACTTTAATTCTAATTTAATTAGTAGATAAGAAAGAGAGCGTCTCTACCCTACAAACCTATAAAATTTTTAAAATTCTTATTTATTCGATAATCAAACCTAACCTTTAACCTTTATTTTCGTTCAACGTGCTCGTCGCATTCATTGAATAATTTTCCATAATAAACACATGAAATTTTAATCCCCACTAATCTACAACTATAACTATGAACTTAACTGAACTTAAACAAAAGCCAATCGCAGAACTTCTTGAAACAGCTAACGATATGGGACTAGAAAATGTTTCTAGATCCAGAAAGCAGGATATCATTTTCGTAATCCTCAAACGGCATGCAAAAAATGGAGCCGACATTTATGGAGACGGTGTTCTTGAAATACTTCAAGACGGTTTCGGTTTCCTGCGTTCAGCAGATTCATCATACTTAGCGGGCCCTGACGATATCTACGTCAGCCCTAGTCAAATTCGGAGGTTTAACTTAAGAACAGGAGATACTGTTGCAGGAAAAATAAGACCTCCCAAAGATGGCGAGAGGTATTTTGCACTACTCAAGATTAGCGAGATTAATTTCAGCAAGCCTGAAAGCTCCAAAAACAAGATTTTATTTGAAAATCTTACACCGCTATTCCCACAAGATAGATTAGAACTTCAGTTGGGTAACGGCAGTACGGAAGATTTAAGCGCGAGAGTGATCGATCTAACTTCCCCGATAGGTAAAGGTCAAAGAGGTTTGATAGTCTCTCCTCCAAAAGCAGGTAAGACACTAATTTTGCAAAATATAGCGCAGTCAATCACCAAAAATAATCCTGAAGTTCGTTTAATTGTGTTGCTGATTGATGAACGACCCGAAGAAGTTACCGAAATGCAGAGATCTGTGAGGGGCGAAGTTGTTGCTAGTACATTTGATGAGCCGCCTTCGAGACATGTCCAAGTCGCAGACATGGTAATTGAGAAGGCAAAAAGATTAGTGGAGCATAAAGAAGATGTGGTCATCTTATTGGATTCTATAACCCGTCTCGCAAGAGCCTATAACACCGTAATCCCTTCCTCTGGAAAAGTGCTCACCGGCGGTGTTGATGCTCATGCGCTTGAGAGACCTAAGCGATTTTTTGGTGCAGCCCGAAATCTAGAAGAAGGCGGCTCACTGACAATAATCGCTACCGCCTTGATTGAAACTGGCTCAAAAATGGATGAGGTGATCTACGAAGAATTCAAGGGGACAGGCAACATGGAGCTCCACCTTGACCGCAAGGTAGCTGAAAAGCGAATTTATCCTGCTATAAACGTCCGGCGGTCAGGAACTCGAAGAGAAGATTTACTCACTACAGAGGAAGAACTTCAACGAATGTGGATATTACGAAAACTGCTCAGCTCAATGGAAGATGTGCAAGCTACTGAATTTATCTTAGATAAATTAAAAGGCACCAAAACTAATGATGAATTTTTCAATTCTATGAAGAGGAATTAGTATCTTTAGTCAGCTTCTTTGTCTATTGCGTTAGAAACTTTTAAATAAGATTTGCTTGATGATATTTAAAGATTTACGAGACTTCATCGCTGCCCTTGAAAAGGAAGGTGAACTTAAAAGAATCAGCACTGAAGTTAGCTCTCATCTTGAAGTTACAGAAATATCTGACCGCACATTGAAATCCCAAGGACCCGCACTTCTATTCGAGAATATAAAAGGGTCTTCAATTCCCCTGTTAGCCAATCTGTTTGGAAGTCCTCGCAGAATTGCACTAGGAATGGGTCAGGACAACTTAGATGGTCTCAGAGACGTCGGAAAACTTTTAGCTTTCCTCAAAGAACCAAAACCCCCTTCTGGCTGGAAAGACCTTTGGGAGAATCTTCCAAATTACAAAAGTGTTCTGAACATTTCACCCAATGTAAAACGTTCCGCTCCATGCCAAGAAGTGGTGATCAAAGACGAAGAGGTAGACTTATCCATTTTCCCCATACAAACTTCTTGGCCCGGTGACGCAGGCCCGCTAATAACTTGGCCTCTAGTGATTACAAAAGGCCCCGACAAAGACCGGCAGAACCTCGGCATTTATCGAATGCAGCAAATCGGTCAGAACAAGTTAATTATGCGATGGCTGTCGCATAGAGGAGGAGCATTGGATTTTAGAGATTGGAAGATTAAGCATCCTGGTAAGCCCTTCCCCGTTTCAGTCGCAATTGGAGCAGACCCAGCAACGATTCTTGCAACTGTTACCCCTGTTCCTGATTCACTATCAGAATATGCTTTCGCAGGTCTATTACGCGGTAGCAAAACTAATGTTGTAAAATCACAGACAAATCAGTTACAAGTTCCAGCAAGTGCTGAGATAATTCTTGAAGGCTTCATCGATTGTGATGAGCTTGCCGAGGAAGGGCCGTTTGGCGATCATACTGGATACTACAACGAAGTAGACAAATTTCCTGTATATACTGTAACTAGAATAACCCACAGACGAGAACCAATCTATCACAGCACTTACACAGGTCGTCCGCCGGACGAGCCAGCAATGCTGGGGGTCGCATTAAACGAAATCTTCGTTCCTATTCTACAGAAACAATTCCCTGAAATTCAGGATTTTTATCTGCCTCCTGAAGGTTGCTCTTATCGCATGGCAATAGTAAGCATTAGAAAGCAATATCCTGGTCATGCCAAAAGGATCATGATGGGTGTCTGGTCATTCCTACGTCAATTTATGTACACAAAATTTATCGTAGTCGTTGACGAGGAAATAAATATACGTAGCTGGGAAGATGTTATTTGGGCCATAACTACCCGCATAGATCCGATACGAGACACGGTCATGATCGACAATACACCTATTGACTATTTAGACTTTGCCTCACCCACATCTGGACTCGGCTCAAAAATGGGCTTGGACGCTACCAACAAATGGGACGGAGAAACAAACCGCGATTGGGGCACACCAATAGAGATGACTGACGAAGTAAAACAAAGGATAGATGAAATTTGGACGGATTTGGGGATCGACAAGGTTAAATAAATCTCCTAGGAAATCAAGGGCAAATTCATCGTATCGACAGCTATAAGTTTGTAATAGTGCTTCAGATTCACAAAGCTAGCATCTTCGTCACCTACCCTGCCCAGCAATATTGAAAGTTCAAGGTAGGCTTCTGCTGATGGGGAAGAAGCAATGCTTAGTTCATAATACTTCATTGCTTTTTCCGGAAGTTCATTTCTTAGTGAAATCCGCGCTAGGGTTAAAAAAAGAACGCTACTATCTGCTTTTATTTTTAACCACTTTTCAGCAGTTACCATTTGATGGGAATTTCTACCAAAGTCGTTCTCACCATAAAAGCGAACAAGCCGATCGCTCCATTTTTTTGTCATCACCTTTTCTACCGCATTCAGTGCCTCGCGATTTCCACCCAGCGTGATCAAGGTATTGGCATAAAATAGAATTAATTCCTCATCCTCGCATACTTTGTTAGATGTTTTTTTCCATAATGACATTAAAGTCTTAATTGATTCTTTGTCGCCTCCACTACCGACTTTTCCAGAAAGCGTTGTAATTTCGGACTTTACACACTGTATCTTTAAATCTTCCAATTCACCCGGCTTAATAAGCCTATTTCTTTCTAATTGTGGAAGCAGCACTTTTAAGGACGACCACTCCTCGATCTCCAAGTAATAGTCTTTAAGAAGAAGCATTAGCCTAGAATCATATGATGCATTTTTTTTCAGGTTTTCAATAATTTCTTTAGCTTCTTCTAATTGATCAGTCTCAAATAGAAACTGCGCTCTCATTAATTCAATCGTGGGTTTATGAGCAGGAAATTTTTTCTCCGCATCAGCAAGATGACGCACCCATTTTCCGGATTCCGCGCCTTTGAAAGCCGCATAGGACGCCGCTAAGTAGTTTACGATGTTTACATCTTTAGCTTCTAATCCTTTTACCAAAGATTTATAACATGTTGGCCAGTTTCCCAGAAAAAACTGTATGTAACCTTCAGTTGTTGCGTTATATGCTTTCTCTTTTTGTTTTCTATCATATAACTCCTTAATCCGCAGCAGCCTTGGCAAGTCAACCCAGCTGAAAATTAACTTCAGAATACGAAATAATAAATAAATTACTCCTGATAAAACTAGGAGAGCAAATAGGCTTGTTTCAAAAGTATAGTTGCCAAACGCGATCAAGAGATATCCAGCATCGCCAGGAAATCCTAGGAAAAGAGTTAACCATAGCCCGAAAATACTCATCGCGAGACAAAGCAAAAATAACCTTATCATTTCATCTCGCGTAATCTATATGTTAGTTGATTCATTAGTCGGAGAGGCTCATCCAGTAAAGGTAACTCTGGATCGATGTTTATTGCGATAAGGTTGTCTAATTCAGCGCTTAATGCGCCGCCCAAAACAAAATTTTCGATTGCTAAGACAGTAAATAGTTCCTTAACTCCCATTAAACTTTGCTTATAAACGACGCCATTTTGGGATATTAGTCCATGCTGGGCTTGCTCCAACAATAGATATAATCTCTGCTTGGCTATAGCCCTCTCATCGGCCTTCAAAATTAAATCTGATGTATGATCCCACTCTCTCCAAACGAAGATATTTGATAAAAAGCTTAATAGCGAGTTAAACCTCTTGGTTGAGTATTCGAAATCCTCAAAATCCGTGATTACACCCACAGCAGGAGTATTAGGATTTTTCAAACCTTGCACTTTTATCTCATCTACTGCAGCTTTCAACAACTCGATTTGAACAAAAATTCCTCCTTCATCTATTTCTCCTAAGGCGCGAAGATTAGACAATGCTCTTGATAATGATTCCCTTAAGGGAATAACATTTTGATGGCCGGAGGCAACAATTGAAGAATCGACATCCTCAATTAACGCGATACTTGAGGGAATATCTTTCTCTAAGATTAGCTTACGGTTGGCCAAACTCAGCAGGAATTCGGCCTCTCGAAGACTCCAATATGAATCAGGTTCAGTCAGTTGAACCAA
Source organism: uncultured Pseudohongiella sp. (assembly GCA_902531515.1). Lineage (GTDB taxonomy): Bacteria > Pseudomonadota > Gammaproteobacteria > Pseudomonadales > Pseudohongiellaceae > UBA9145. The sequence goes on along the minus strand of CACAEJ010000001.1, from coordinate 130,735 downwards.
TCCCTGAGATCTTAATTCTTCAATCTCTGAATCCATTCTTCTCAAATCTTCAACCAAAGTTAGGTCTGCAAACTCGACCCCGTTATATTGCTCTAATTCAGAAGACAACACTTGTATGCGTGTATTTTGATCAGATACTGTAACTCTTAATCCATCATATTGAGCATTCGTATCAGCAATCTCTTTCCGGAGCTCGCGGAGCTGAAACCCCAGATAGGGAATAGTAGTAATTAGGAGAACTAACAACAACGTAACAATAAAGAGTCGACGTCTAGCATTCTTTTGATTCCTTGGTCGACTGCTACCTTTAGCGCCAGCTTGAGAGATTTCCTCTAGTATTTTCGGTGTTTCCGACTTGTCTGTCACTCAAAGCCCTCTACTTGTTTATATATTATCTTAAATCAAGTTCCTCTTTAGTTACCATTTCTTTTATCGTTCTCCGAGGCAATTTCGTGGAGAGCGAAAACCGTGGCCCCTGTATCAGCTCCTTGTGCAAGACTGACTTGTTCGAATCCAAGTTCCTCTGCTAGCCGATTTACTCGAGCAGAAGGCACTATAATAGGTATGGAAAATAACTCGGAGCATCTATCTCTGCTTTCCAAGAACAGTCTATTTAGTACTTTGAGGGAATCACCGCTCGTAATAGTTAACACATTAACATGATTCTCACTTATTATTTTTAGAAGCTCGCGACCGCGCCGCTTTGTGGCGCTTCGTTGATAGACATCTAAATATTCTACCTCAGCGCCACGATCTATCAGACTGTCCGCCAAAAATTCACGACCATATTCCCCTCTAAATATTGCAATTCTCTTTTGTGTGACATTAGCCAGGCAAGGTAAGGCGATTAGGTCCTCACTTGTAGATCCAGAATTGGGGTGCACAACTTCGCAGCCGAAAAAATCGGTTGCCAGCTTTGCTGTGCTAGGGCCAATAGCAATTACTTCGCTCACGGTTGGTAGGTCTGACCAATTCTTGTTTATAACTTCTGCTCCATACACAACTGCGTTTTTGCTGATGAAAATTAATTTATCATAGCCATCAAGGTTTTTAACTTTTTGTTCCAGTGCACTCACTTTAAATTCATCTTTAATCGCACTAATCTCTAACAGTGGGAAATCGAAAGTATCTCCGCCGAGATTTCTTACTGCTGATGCTAAAGTTTCTGATTGTTGCTTAGGGCGCGTTATCAGTACTTTTAAACCACTTAAAGATTCAGAGTGTGTCATATCCTTGATTCACGCATTCCGTAACTCGTCAAGAATGTTGCCGGCACCTTTAGAAAGTAAATCTTTTGCGACCTTTACTCCAAGCTCACCAGCTAAATCACAACCATCGCTGTGCTCACTTCTAACTATTTGAGTACCATTCACTCTCCCAACTAAAGCACGCAGTCTGATTTCGTTTTTATATAATTCAGCGTAGCTTGCGATTGGCACCTGACAACTTCCCTGTAGCCACTTATTCACGGTGCGTTCTGCGAGAACACAAGTGGCGGTCGCATCGTGATTTATTGTACTGATAATGTCTTGGGTATCTCTGTCATCTACGCGCGACTCAATTCCAACCGCTCCTTGACCTGCTGCTGGTAAACACTCCCGGAAATTTAGACGACTACTAATCCTATCGCTATGTTTTAATCTAATTAACCCTGCGGTTGCAAGGACTATTGCGTCATAATTCCCCTCATCTAACTTTAGTAAGCGAGTCCCAACATTCCCTCTAAGATCTGTAATAACCAGATCTGGGCGGAGAAAACTTAATTGACATTGTCTTCTCAGACTCGAAGTTCCAATCTTACTGCCTCTCGGCATGTCTTCGAGTCTACGAAACTTATTAGATACAAAAGCATCACTAGGATCTTCGCGCTCGCAGATTCCAGCAAGATGAAGCCCGCTAGGAAATTCCATTGGGACGTCTTTCATTGAATGAACCGCTATGTCAGCCTTATCTTGCAGTAACGCTTTTTCAAGTTCCTTTACAAATAAACCTTTACCTCCAATTTTCGCGAGTGGGCTTTCGAGAATCCGGTCGCCTTGAGTGCTCATTGGCAAGATCTCAATCTGTAAATCCCTGTCAATTCTTTCCAGTGATTGACGCACGAAATTTGCTTGCCAGAGTGCTAGCGGGCTTTTTCTAGTCGCGATTCTCAGTTTTCTGCTCATAACTTTGATTTTTTGGTAATTTTTCAGAGTTTTTGATTTACTCTTTTTTATTTTAGCGTTTCTTTCTCTCTTATTCCTTATTTTCATAAAGTAATTATCAGGTTATTTGATACTAACTATCCTGCTATAATTGAATAACAATTACTAAAAACTAGATCAACGGTATGTCTAATAAAAAATCTGATAAGAACAAAAAGCTTTGGGGTGGTAGGTTCGAGGAAACCACATCGCCTTTTGTTGAACGATTTACCGCTTCCGTGTCGTTTGATAATTGCCTATATCAATACGATATTGAGGGATCTGTTGCGCATGCGAAAATGCTTGGAAAAGTGGGTATATTGACGGAAGGAGAAGTTGCAGACATCGTCAGAGGCCTAGAAGAAATTCAGGAAGAAATAGCTGATCAGAAATTTCATTGGTCTACAGAGCTTGAAGATGTTCATATGAACATCGAATCTGCTCTGACAGACAGAATAGGCGAAGCTGGCAAGAAACTTCATACAGGAAGGTCCAGAAATGATCAAATCGCGACAGATCTTAGACTGTACGCGAGAAGTCAAATAGATGAGATTTGTGAGTTAATCACCAAATTTCAAAAAGCATTAATAGAACTTGCTGAAAAAGAGGCAAGCACTATTTTACCAGGCTTTACTCATTTACAAACCGCCCAACCTGTGACGTTCGGTCATCATATGATGGCTTGGTTTGAAATGCTCAATCGAGACTTTGGTCGTTTTCAAGACTGCAGAAAAAGAGTGAATCGATCGCCACTAGGTAGCGCCGCCCTGGCTGGCACAACTTTTCCTATAGACAGAAATTACACCTCAGAGCGGTTGCGTTTTGATTCTCCCTGCGCCAACTCTCTCGATGCAGTAAGCGATAGAGACTTTGTTATTGAATTAGCCTCAACCGGAACGCTATTAATGACTCATCTATCAAGATTTTCAGAAGAAATAGTGCTGTGGACTTCCACGCAGTTTAATTTTATTGAGCTGCCTGATAGCTTTTGCACCGGTTCCTCAATTATGCCTCAGAAGAAAAATCCCGATGTGCCAGAGCTTATTAGAGGAAAATTCGGTCGAGTAGCCGGCGCTCATACTGCACTAATTAGCATAATGAAATCTCAGCCGCTAGCTTACAACAAGGATAACCAAGAGGACAAAGAGCCTCTTTTTGATTTAATTGAAACAATTAAGGACTGTTTGTATGCTTATGGTCAAATGGTATCAGCGATTAAATGCAATAGGGATGCCATGGAAAATGCAGCCTCCAAAGGTTTTGCCACCGCTACCGATCTTGCTGACTATTTGGTAAAAAAAGGCACTTCTTTTCGAGATGCGCATGAAATTGTGGGTAATGTTGTATCTTATGCGATCCGGGAGCAACTTCTCTTGACAGAAATTCCCTTAGATAAGTTAATCCAGTTTGCTCCAAATATTGAGCAGGATGTTTTCACAATACTTACTTTAGACGGATCAGTTCATGCCCGTAACCATTTTGGCGGAACTTCACCGGAGCAGGTTTTGAATGCTGTGAACGATGCAAAAATCCTTCTAGACCAACGTTAGTCCCAACTTCTTACCGGCTTGGAGGAGCTTGCAACTCAATATTGTATTCCATGACGCGATTATCGCGCCGAGTCTTGACACTAACTACGTCTCCTGCCCTATGTTGCTCCATAACATTTGCGTAGTCATCTTCGTTATCGACAGCTTGTCCGTCAATTTCAAAAATTACATCTCCTAGTTGTATTTGTCCTCTTTGGACTCGTTGCAACCCGCGCATACCAAACTTTTCAGGACCGGTGCCTTGAACAACATCCAAGACAATCACCCCTTCGATATTCCATAGATCTCTATAGTAGTCAGGCTGGGGAATCTGAATAATCCCAAGAATTGGTGTCTGTACTTGCCCATAGGTAATAAGTTCTGGAATTATACGTTCCACAGTATTGGCCGGAATAGCAAAGCCTATACCTGAACTACCTCCGCTAGGACTATAAATTGCTGTGTTTACCCCTACTAACTGGCCGAGAGAGTTTAGCAGTGGGCCGCCTGAGTTGCCGGGGTTAATTGCAGCATCCGTCTGGATTACATCTCTGATCTTTCGGCGGCTCACTGAGTCAATCTCTCGACCAAGGGCACTGACAACTCCTACGGTCATCGTCGTATCCAAGCCGAACGGATTGCCAATAGCAATTACTTTCCTGCCTACCTCAAGTAACGAGGAATCACCCAAGGTAATTGGACTTAAATCTGCGGCTTCCGCATCAATTTTGAGAACTGCTAGGTCTTTGTCAGGATCCGAGCCGATGGGTACAGCGTCATAACTGGAACCATTCTGCATAGTTACTGTGACAACGTTTGCCTGTTGGACAACGTGAAAGTTTGTGACGATATAACCTTCTTTATTCCAGATGAAACCAGTCCCTGTTCCCTGTGGCACCTCTTGAGGGTTAAGCGAATAAAACGATCTGACCAATCTAGAGTTAGTTATATGAACCACCGAGGGACTCGCAAGCTTGAAGATTTCAATGTTGTTTTCTTCGTCATTGGTCTTAAACTCACGGTAATTGAGATCCTGAGCCATAACCAAGGACGGAGAAGAGATTATTGTCAATGTGATTAGCAGGTTTTGAAGTACCCTCATGTCCATAAACCTCTTAATGTCGTTATATTGTTAGTGGCTGGAATTATTAAATGGGATCGATTTTGCGCGTTTCAAGACCATTGCTCGTTTCAGAAGAATGATTAAATCATTGGCAATCCTCCCGCAGACATCAATCCAGTTTAGTAGAAATCCAACTTTTTTTGGATTTCATACCAACCCTCTTCTTTCTTTACTAATAAAGATTTCAATCTACCTTGCTTTTCTAATGTAAGCTTCAATTGGTTTTTATGAGTTAGACCATAAATACTTTCATCTAGTAACTCTTTTTCGATGAGTTTCAGTTCACTTGATATCTTTTCGATCTCCGTTTCTAGTAACTTGAGTTGCTTCTTTAAAGGGGTCATTCTTTCCCGTTCTTCCGCGGCCTTTTTTCGAGCCTCCTTTCTGTCAGTTCTACTAATTTTACTATCACTATCGTACAGAAGACTTTCACTTTCTCTAAGCCGAGCTTCATAATCATGAATAGACCCTGAAAATTCCGAAAAATTACTATTATTTATTGCATAAAATTCATCAACAGTATTTGCTAGTAGATGGCGATCATGAGAAATCACGATCATCGCGCCCTCATATTCTTGAAGAGCAAGCTCCAAAGCATGACACATTTCTAAGTCAAGGTGATTTGTCGGCTCATCTAGAAGTAACAAATTCGGCTCAGATGACACCACTATCGCTAAAGCCATCCTAGCTTTCTCACCTCCAGAAAAATTTTTAATTGCCTCATCAGCTCGAGAACCTCGAAAATCAAAACCGCCAAGAAAATCCCGAATTTCCTGTTCTTTTTTCGCAGCTGAGGTTCTAACCCGTGTCTGAACTTCAGTGATCAGCTGCACGGGCGTCTTCTCTAGATCTAGTGCATCTACTTGATGCTGAGCATAGTAACCAAGTTTAATGTTTTTTGACTTTCTCAATTCTCCAGATAGGGGATCTAACTGACCCGCTAAAACCTTAATTAGAGTAGATTTACCGCTACCATTAAAACCGAGTAACCCGATCCTTGACTCACATAACACGGAGAGATTTACTTGACTTGCAAGGGGGGCGTCAAAGCCAAACGATAATTTATTCAAATGCATGAGAAAATTTGGCTTAGATCTAGGCTTAGGAAATCTAAATTGAAACGGCGAATCAACATGCGCTGGTGAAATATCTTGCATTCGATTCAGTTCCCTCAATCTTGATTGCGCTTGTTTCGCTTTTGAAGCTTTCACACGAAAACGGCGAACAAACTCTTCAATTCTCTTTTTCCTTACCTGCTGTTTTTTGTAGAGAGAGTCCTCCAGAGCAAGTCTCTCTGCTCGCTGCCGCTCAAAAGCACTGTAATTACCTACATACATCTTAAGTTGGCAATACTCAAAACTAATCACATGATCAATGATCCTGTCTAAAAACGTCCGATCGTGTGAGACCAACAATAGAGTCCCTTTATATCGTAACAGCCACTGCTCCAGCCAAATTGTGGCTTCAAGATCTAAGTGATTTGTTGGTTCGTCCAACATCAACAAATCCGAAGGACAGAGCAGTGATGCTGCCAAGTTGAGTCTCACGCGCCAACCCCCAGAAAAACTTTTTACAGGATTTTTATAATCTTTAGAAGAAAATCCTAGCCCCGTTAAAATCTGTTGCGCTGTGTTTTTTACTTTGTAGCCTTCTATTGCATCTAACCTGTAAAGGACATCGGTCAGCGCTTCATTGTCGTCGAGCTCTTCAGCAGTCAGTAGTTGTTTTTCTAAAAAACGATATTCAATGTGGGCATCAATAACAAAATCAATTGCTGATCTATCAATTCCAGGAGTTTCTTGCTCCATCAGAGAGAGGCGCAAGTCAGAAGGTTTATCAATGTTGCCGCTTTCCAGATGGATCTCGTCTAGGATAGCCCGAAATAAACTTGTTTTCCCACTGCCATTGCGCCCCACAACCCCTACTCGGTTACCTTTTGGAATCAAAAAACTAACGTCATCCAGGAGTTTCTTACTTCCTCTAGATAGGCATACATGATTGAAAGAGATCATCAATCAATGATAACGACTCAAGGGGCGTAATTACCACTCTCTGATTGATTTCGACAGAACGAATTCGTACTATTAACTAACATCAGCGTCAGGAAACTAGATAAGATCAATCCATGAAACAAATTCTGATAATCGATGACGATGAAAAGCTAGGTCAATTACTCACCCAGTATCTTGAACGTTATGATATGAAAGTCCACGTCGCGATGACGCCGTCGAGGGGCTTTGAGCTAATCAAGAAGATAAAACCGGACTTGCTGATTCTTGATGTAATGCTACCGGAAAAAGACGGGTTCGAAATTTGCAGAGAAATTCGAGCAAAGTCATCAATTTATGGCCAGCTCCCTATCCTTATGTTGACTGCACATGCTGAAGTGACCGATAGAATAGTAGGACTGGAATTAGGGGCTGACGACTATCTTCCAAAACCATTCGAACCAAGAGAGCTCGTCGCCCGAATCCATAATATTCTGAGACGGAGTAGCGATGATCACCGCATGAGGGAAATTAAACCTATAAACGGTTTGGAAGTAGACGTATCACGAAGAGAGGTGAAATTAGACGGGGGGGTGCTAGATCTGACTACAATGGAATATGAGTTATTGATCCTATTTATGCAGTTCCCCAATAAGACGTTTACCCGAGATGAACTCATGAACCGACTGCGAGGAATTGACGCAGAGCTTTTTTCACGGGCAGTAGACACACTTGTGAGTCGCCTTCGTCATAAATTAAGCGACACTTCAAAAACTCCTAGATTTATCAAAACGGTATGGGGCCGAGGTTATACCTTCGTCGGTCAAGTGCTGTGACCACTTTAGTTCAATACATTCGTAAGTCTCTTTTTTTTAGACTGCTAGCAATTTTCGGAATAACAGTAATCCTATTTTTGGTGATTATCTTAATCTCACTTCAGGCTATCAATAGCGATAATGAGACAATAGAGACTATCCCAGATTATTTCACTCGTCATGTTGAATCAATAATTGAAGATATTGGCACACCACCAAACCTTTCCAACGCGATGAGGCTTGCAAGTGAACTTAACTGGACAATAAATATACGAAACCCCATTATGGAGTGGAGCTCAGATCCTGAAAACCGATTGAATGTGGATGCATCTCAATATCAAGAATCTCTGACCGTTGACTCGGAGATGAGAACAATAAACGGTGAAGACATTATCCGAGTTGGACGAGGCGGCTACGACTTTTATATGTATCGAAGTGCGCAAGATGAACAGAGTTTCGATTACTTTGTATTATATACTGCGCTCGCACTGGCGGCCTTAATACTTTTCCTAAACTATTTCATGGTAAACAAGATGTTGAATCCTGTGCGCCTACTAAAACAAGGAGCAGAAAGAATTAGACAAGGGGACTTAAGTTATCGGGTTAAAAGTAATTTACAAGACGAGCTGGGTGAATTAACTGAAAGTATAAATCATATGGCCGATTCACTCCAATCGATGCTCGAAGCAAAGCGGCAATTACTTATGGCGATAAGTCATGAACTTCGGACTCCAATTACCAAGGCTAAATTGCGAATGGAGTTTATGCCTGAAAGCGACGAAAAAGATCAACTTAAAGAGGACATCGATGAAATTGACCTTCTAATTTCAGATCTTTTGGAAGCAGAGAGGTTGAATAACGACCACTCGGTTCTTGTTTCAGAGCCTGTAATGTTAGCGAACTTTGTTCGCTCAATTACCGAGCAATTCCAATCCTACGCTGGAGAGCTCGAAGTCAATACTCCAATTCATGATTTAGAATTTGAGATAGACAAATTGAGAATAAGGCTTCTAATCACGAATCTATTAAATAATGCAATTAGGCATGGCAAAGGTAACCTTATAAAAGTACGAGTCAGTTTTTCTGAAAATCAAGGGATCATACAAGTAAATGACAATGGTGAAGGAATTTCGGAGGAGCATATTTCCCAAATCACTGAACCTTTTTACCGAGCGGACAGCGCTAGGCAGCGTAACACGGGTGGATTTGGATTAGGGCTGTATTTATGCCGTCTGATTGCACAAGCGCACGGTGGCGAGATGATAATTACTAGCCAAATAGAGCAGGGCACGCGAATATCTATCAGCTTGCCTCGCGCTCATGTCCGTTAGTTAATAAATATCAACCCAATCCTCTGCTTCTCCGTGATCTACGGTAGTAACTCCCAAAGAAAAACAAAGTTAATAAAATCGGCACTAAAGCGGTGTTAGCGGCTTTTAAATTACTGCCTAACTGTTCAATATCTTCAGTTAATTGAAACCGGACCTCTCGCAGGCGTCTGCGAGTTTCTATTAATTCTGCGTTAAAGCGATCTATTTCGGCTTGTATTTCTGAGGTAATTTCACCTATTGGGTTGCCCTCTTCATCCGTGTTTAAATCGGCCAGCGACGCTTCAGTCTCGGCCACTCTTGCCGATAGCTCGCCTTCCTCTTCACGCAAGCGATCATCTGCCTCACGCTGCAAGGAGAGTACTCTTGTGAAAGGTCTCGAGTAACGTCCTCGGCTTCTGATACTTGAAAGATCTGCGCCTCCACTCAAATTATCCATCGCATTGATTATCAAATCACCATTGTTTGCGAAAGGTTGAGGAATGCGCTGCCCAAAAAATTGAGTAACTTGCACCCATAACCTATCACTCAATATATCTGAGTCAGCAAAGATAACTATGTTAACTGGCTCTAAAGAAGTGTCTAGGTGCTCCAGCTCGATTTCCTCCACGACTTCGCTGGCATTGTTTGTATCAGTTATGGAAATCTCTGAAGCCTCTCTTTCCTCCTCCCCGGTATCGTTTTCTTCCTCAGTCTCTTCTATAGCAGGCTGCCCATTAGGGAACGCAGTCTCGATAACTCCGCTTATCCGAGCGGCAATTACGAAGCTCCTATCCTCTGATTGAAATTCATCAAAAAGTACAGTTGGATCAGTCACGCTCTCTACAAAAGATCTATCCATTAGCATCGCGTCCGAAGAAGAAACTATAAGAGGCTCAAAACTTATGTTCCCTTCGGTAGATTGGTTAATAGCGCCTGCCGAAGATAAGTTAATAGTCTCCAAACGACTCGTTATGATGTCGTCTTGTGTAAGGAACTCGCTCTGAACCCCAAGCATTCCCAAGTGCGGGACAGGCCTCTGTCCCTGCCCCATCATGACGCGAAGCGCAAGTACGTTATCGGTAAGAACTTTGCTGTTATCAAATTCGACCCCCCATGCTTCTAGTAATCCCGGTAACTCTGAACTCATACCTGCTGGTATTAAATTCCCTTGTGGAGACCGACCGACCATAGAATCTGCATTTGGATCTAAAAATACCAATGCATCGCCCCCACGCAAGATATGCTGATCAACTGCATACAAAAATCGATCCGATAGCCCCTGGGGATGAACAATCATCAAGATATCAATGTCTTCCTCAATAAAGTCGCTAGTTGTATCGACCCTGCGCACTTCATAGAGCTGCCGAACTAAATCCATAATCATCCATTGTTGCGTTCCTTGACCTGTCATCGGATCAAATCCACCATCGATATCCAACTGCGTTACTAAACCTATAATTGTCCTTTCCGGGTTACTAACCTGAGTAATAACTTTCATAAATTCATACTCTAGGAATTCTTCCTGGTCGGGGCGAATTAGCGGCATAGTTTCTGTTACTCTAAGAGCTTCTGGGACTCCGTCGCCATCTTGAGCGGCTACTAGACCAAAATAAACACCTTCTCCTCCTTGAGTTACCGGAACAGCTCTCACACCGTATTGAGTAGCTAGATCCTCCTCTTCCGAAAAAGGACCTGGATCAATGACGCTAAGTCTAAGGTTTCCTTCGCTCGCTATAACTATCTCCCTTAATAGCTCTTGCACTCGGTTTCCATAGGCACGAAGCTGGGGCACATCCTCAGTAGCAGAGTCAGAGTAGAAAAACATAAGCTCTATTGGCTGATCTAGATTAGAAAGAATATTTCGTGTCCCATCTGAAAGTGAATATAGCCTGTCCTCCGTAAGATCAACTCGTAAGCTTGGAAGTGTACTTATGATCAAAACACCAAGAAGCAGTATTAGGCCGATGGTCGCTAACCCAAAAGAAGAAAATAGTAATTTCTTTTTCATTTACATACGCTCCTAATTAGCTTTTTTCATTTCGATTACTATCGCGCTAGCTAAAAGCCAGGAAGCGATAAATATCGTAAAATACAAAATATCTCGAATATCCAAAACTCCTTTTGATATTGAATCGAAATGACTTAAAAATCCGAGCGCCGAAATCGCATCCATGAGAAATTGAGGGATCCACTCAGGAAATGAGTTAAGGAGAATTGGAGAGCCCATTATGACAAAAAGAAAACATATAGATACTGTCAGAATAAACGCGATCACTGAATTTTTAGTACATGCAGACATACACGAGCCTATTGAGAGGAATCCCCCAGCCATAAACCAGCTACCAATATATGCAGCAGCTATAACCCCGTTATCAGGGTCTCCTAAGTAATTTACCGTGACCCAGATTGGGAAAGTAAGTGACAAGGCAATGCCGGTTAAAACCCATGCTGCAAAGAATTTCCCAAAAACTGCCTCACTAAGTTTAATAGGCAACGTCAGTAACAATTCAATAGTACCAGTTTTCCTCTCGTCGGCCCAAAGCGTCATAGCAATAGCCGGAACCATGAACAGATAAAGCCATGGGTGAAAACTAAAAAAGGGTAGAAGATCTGCCTGACCACGGAGGTAGAAACCTCCAAGATCAAAAGTAAATATCCCATTTACGATCAAAAAGATCACGATAAAAATATATGCCAAGGGGGTAGCAAAATAACTAGATAGTTCTCTTTTAAAGATTATTCCTAAGTTTTTCATTAGCTGATCTCCCGGGAACTTTGTGTGACTGATCGAAAAACATCTTCAAGCTGTCCTCGCTTCACATGAAATTCAGAAATAGGCCAATTTTTCTCCTGTGCTATTTTCGAGACTTCTGAAAATATAGGCTCTCCATTTTTTGAAAGGATTGTATAGACATTATCCTCTTCTTCTTGCAAACCAATGTTTGGGAAACCAGCTAAATCCTCTGCTAAATCATGTTTAGTAGAAAGCTCGACACTTACAGCATGATGAAATTTTGATTGAGATTCCAGCTCCGCTGGTGTGCCGTCGGCCACAATCTTCCCATCGTTTATTATGATAGCCCTACTGCACACCGCCGTCACTTCCTCCAAAATATGCGTTGAGATAACAACAATTTTATCTTTGGCAAGATTTGTAATTAATTCTCGAACATGATGCTTTTGATTGGGGTCTAGGCCATCAGTAGGCTCATCTAAAATCAAAACCTTCGGATCATGAATAATCGCTTGCGCTAATCCGACCCTTCTCTTGAAACCTTTCGAAAGAGTTTCTATCGATTGCATACATACCGACTGTAGTTCAACTTCTCTGATCACATGTTGAACACGATCCACGCATTCTTGACCCTGAAAGCCGCGAATTTCTGCAATAAATTTGAGAAACTCGAGAGGGGTCATATCTCCATAACACGGAGCGCCCTCCGGTAAATAGCCTATAAGTGCTTTTGCCTCTATCGGGTTAGTGCTTATATCATTACCATCAACCAAAATAGTGCCCACCGAAGGTGATAAAAACCCCGTGATTAACTTCATGGTAGTCGATTTTCCCGCGCCATTTGGGCCCAAGAATCCAAGTACCTCGCCTTCTCTTACACTAAAACTTAAGTCATCAACAGCAACAAACTGATCGAATTTCTTTGTTAGGTTTTTTATCTCTATCATTCGTTTTGAACCCCTTCGAGATCAAGATTGTTTTGGCTGGCAATACCTGTCCAACTCTTAAATCAAAGATTTTCAGCGTTAATTTTGAGGTGTGAAATATATGCGGAGTTTCATCAATTTTCAAGCTATGTCCTATTCTTTGACTGATAAGGCCGATAGAGCAGGGAGCTTTAGCAGAATATGCCTTATCTTTTAGGTTGGGTTTATTAGATTTGCAGCGGTATAATCTACACGAAAGTAACTTCAGGCTCCGCGTAGTCTTATGAAAAATTTACTGCGAATAACCATAATTATCTTTCTAGCCTCGGCCAACGTCTATTGTGGACAGAAAGGCGGGTTGACCAGACCAGAACAAACTAGTTTTGTAACATCTGTCAGTTTTTGAGCTTCTTCTTAACACTTTGAATAATTGGACTGCACCGAAGAACCATGGAACACTTCTTTTATAAAGAGAATAATTTAGTAGCAGAAGGAGTACCTATCGCAACGGTCGCGGAACAATATGGTACTCCATGCTTTATATACTCTAGAGCCGCTCTAGAAGAGGGTTATGGAGCATATAGGGAAGCTTTTGACGATCATTCTCATTTAATCTGCTATGCGGTAAAAGCAAACTCCAATATAGCTGTTCTGAATGTTCTGGCCAAGCTAGGCGCTGGATTTGATATTGTTTCCGGCGGCGAACTAGCTAGAGTTGTTGCCGCCGGTGGTGATCCAAAGAAAGTGACTTTTTCAGGACTTGGCAAAACCACTGATGAAATTTGTATGGGTCTAGATGCCGATATTCACTGCTTCAATGTTGAGTCAGAAGCAGAACTTCAACGCATAAGCGATATTGCTGTAGGCGAATCAAAAATAGCGCCTGTTTCCATCCGAGTTAACCCAGACGTCAATGCTGAAACTCATCCGTATATTTCCACTGGTCTTAAAGAGAATAAATTTGGAATATCTATGGAGCCAGCAATGCAACTATACGTAAAAGCTTCTAAGATGAGAGGGATTAGAATTACGGGTATCGATTTTCACATTGGGTCTCAACTTACTAATATTAAGCCCATACTAAATGCGTTAGATAGAATACTAACTATGAATGATCAACTTGTATCAAAAGGAATTACGGTTGATCATGTTAACATCGGGGGCGGATTGGGGGTGACATATGGCGATGAAAAGCCACCCACGCCTGGCGAGCTCATTTCAACCATAAAGCGCAAATTCTCTGGTATCGATCTTAAGATAGTAATCGAACCTGGTCGTTCAATAGCTGCCAATGCCGGTGTTCTTGTGACTCGAGTTGAATATCTGAAAGGGCATGAAGGCAAAAATTTCGCAATTGTCGATGGTGCAATGAATGATTTAATTCGGCCGGCATTATATGGCGCGTGGCAAAATATAGTGCCCGTTAAGAAGACTGCGAGTATTGAAAATTTAAACTACGACGTTGTCGGGCCAATCTGTGAATCTGCAGACTTCCTTGGAAAAAATAGGTCCCTAAATATTAAACCCGGAGATTTACTTGCTGTAAAATCTGCAGGTGCATATGGATTTGTGATGAGTTCAAATTATAACTCTCGCTTGCGGGCGCCTGAACTCATGATAAGCAAGTCTAATATCCATCTTATTCGGGAAAGAGAGGTCGTTCCTGATCTTTTTCGAAACGAGCATCTATTACCAGCGTAACTCAATTTAAATTAATGAAAATTCCATTCACAAAAATGCACGGCCTTGGAAATGACTTTATGGTCATAGATTCGACTGGAAAAGATTTGGGACTTACACCTGAAAATATTAAAGGGCTCTCAGATAGAAACTTTGGAGTTGGATTCGACCAACTTTTGTTGGTCGAAACGGCTTCTGAGAATACTGTGGATTTCCACTACCGGATATTTAATACCGACGGAAGCGAAGTTGAGCATTGTGGTAATGGCGCACGTTGTTTTGCTACATATATTCGCGATAAAGGATTATCAGATAGAAACCCTCTCAGGGTTTCAACTGTTAACCGCACGCTGTCATTAACCATTCACGATGACGGAGAGGTCTCCGTAGATATGGGAGCCCCAGAATTTAAACCATCGAAGATACCCTTTTTATGTGATTCAAGACTGAGTATCTACGAAAGGTCTATCAAAATTTCTAGCAAACAGTCGATAGTTTCTTTCTCAGCATTATCGATGGGAAACCCTCATGCAGTAATTTGTGTTGAAGACCTGGGGCAGACTGCCGTAAAAGATATTGGAGAGGCGCTTGGCAATCACCCTGATTTTACCGAGGGTGTAAACGTTGGCTTCATGGAAATTCTTTCAAGGAGTGAAATCCGACTCCGGGTTTTCGAACGAGGTGCCGGCGAAACTCTAGCCTGCGGAAGTGGAGCATGTGCAGCCGTTGTGGCGGGAAGACTACTAGAGAAACTCGACTCAAAGGTTAAAGTGCAGCTGCCTGGCGGGTACTTAGAAGTGAGTTGGGATCCGAATAATTCGGTCACGATGAAAGGGCCAACTCAAACTGTTTATGAAGGGACAATAGAATTATGAGTGAAGAATTTTCAATCGCTGAAGACCTATCCGGCAATGTTGAGATTGATGTTACGGAAGAACAAGTCGCCAAATATCTTCAGCATAACCCTGAATTTTTTTTACATCATCACGAATTACTTTCCAGGATCAAACTACCTCATGAAAGTGGAAAAGCAATTTCCTTAGTTGAAAAGCAAGTTAACATACTTCGAGAACAAGGAATTGAAGCAACAAAGAAATTAAAAGATTTATTAGAGAATGCGAGGAGTAATGACGAAATCTTTGATACCACAAAAACTTTAATCCTAGCGTTACTTAATGCAGAGAACATCGCGGAAATCTGCATCTCTGTTCAAGAACAGTTTACGAACTTAACCAACGTCGACGCCTGTGAAATAATTTTTATAGATCATCCTAACTTAGGTAAGTCAGACGCTATTCGCACAGAAAAATTAGAAACCATGATAGAGGAATATAGCGATGTCTTTAGACTCGAAAAAACTTATTGTGGCAAATTGGGGATAGATCAAATCGGGCACGTTTTTCAGTCTTCAGAAAATAGTATTTCCTCAACAGCGTTATGCCCAGTGGTTAGGAACGGCAAATCCTTAGCTCTGCTCGCCCTTGGTAACAAGACTGATAATTACTTTAATATACATCTGGATACGCTGTTTTTAGATTTTATTTGTCAAGTACTAGGTAGCAGAATATTCTCTTTGCTAGACAGTAACGATAAAAACAAGCTCATCTAATATCTATACAGCAAACTTCCGAGGATTAAAACCTTGCTCCCATGGCTAAAGACGATAATTCAAAAGAAGAACTCGTAACTGTTGTATGTCGAAGCATGGGGCGCCCAGAGCTGAAACTAGCATTGAGCTCTATACGGTCACAAACCTACTCCAATATTGAGATTCTCTTAATAAAAGCAGGGCATATTGACTTGAGTGAGCACGTCTCAGATTGCTCCTCGGCTCCCATAAAATTAATAGACCTCGGAAAAGCTTTAAGCCGCTCCGAAGCCGCCAATGCAGGTCTAGAAAAAGCGAAGGGCCAATTTGTTACTTTTCTCGATGAGGATGACTGGATAGATAAAAGCCATATACAAACTTTAGTGGATACATTGAGAGAGAATCCTAATTTCAAAGCAAGTTATTGCAGTGTACAAAAAACTGATAGAGATGGTTTCAAAAAACACTTCACTTTTTCATATTCATTTGATCCTATTCTGTTAATGCGAGATAACTATATACCTATTCACGCCGTAGTTTTTGAGCGGTCGCTATTGGATAAAGGTTGTCGTTTTGATGAAAAGTTCGAAATATATGAGGATTGGGATTTTTGGCTCCAAGTAAGTCAGCACACTAATTTCTATCATAGTAAGGGGATAACCGCATTTTACCGTGACGGCGGTGAATCTGAGACCACTGTATTAGATCCTAGCGATCGTTTTTCTCTAAACACAAAAATTGGCAAAGCTCGCGCAGCAATATACAAAAAATGGAAAGAGCGGTGGACGGGTGAAGAGGTAAATCGAATGATTGGTCAGCTAAATAATTCTCTTGTACAGTCTAATGCAAAGCTTGAGGAATCAATTCACCAAAGAAATATAAGCGAACAGAAACTTTCCCAAAAAAGGATAGACCTCGAGGATATCAAACAGAAGCTTTCCGAAGAGCACAACAACAATCTAAACCACCAAGAGGAGATACAAAAGCTCTTAACTAAAATGGAAGCCGCAGTTCACGAAAGAAACGTTAGCACGCAGAAATCCAGGGGCCTAGAGACTCAAATTACAGAAAAGAATGACGAGATACAACGAGTACTTGCACTTTTGACTGAATTAAGAAAATCATGGAGCTGGAGAATAACCGCGCCCGGAAGATTCTTGATAAGATTATCTCGAAGTATGCTTCGCGCCTTAGTCGAAAAGAAAAAATCAGATGAGTGAAAGCATTATGGCTAAAAACACTTTCCTCGAAAAGAAGTTATACTGTTCAATAATCATTCCTACAAAAGATCATCTCTCTTACCTTAAGCGTTGTATCGATAGTATCCTGAGGTCAAGAAAAAGTGAATACCTTGAAATTATTGTAGTTGATAACCAGAGCAGTCAGAGAGAGACGCATGCTTATCTTGAAACTCTGAAGCAGAAAGAAAACTTCCAAATCTTAAATTGGCCTGAACCGTTTAATTTTTCAGCAATCAATAATTTTGCTGCTAGAAAAGCAAAAAGTAAAATTTTATGCTTTGTAAATAACGATATAGTAGTAACTGATAAGGATTGGGTGTCGAAGATGATACCTCTCGCTGAACGCGAGGGTGTGGGCGCGGTAGGATGTGTGCTTCTTTATCCAAA
Organism: uncultured Pseudohongiella sp.; assembly: GCA_902531515.1. Lineage (GTDB taxonomy): Bacteria > Pseudomonadota > Gammaproteobacteria > Pseudomonadales > Pseudohongiellaceae > UBA9145. The sequence continues at coordinate 113,231 of CACAEJ010000001.1, read as the reverse complement.
TTCGCGCATTCAGCACGCAGGTATTGCTCTTGAGGAATCGTCTATCGCAAAGCATATAGCGTTGAACGAAGATTCAGATTTTCTAGACAAGCATTATATTCCCTGCCCTTTCCCCGTTGACTGTGCGACCGCTGCTTTTTTACTCACTAAACGGGATCTTTTTTTAAAACTTGGTGGTTTCAATGAGAAATACTTAACTGTCGGTTACAATGACGTTGACCTCTGCCTTAGGATGTCCGAAAAGGGGTTAGTGATACTGATCGAGCCGGATGTCAAGCTGCTGCATTATGAGTCAATAACGAGACAAAGCGACGAACTTCCATCGAACCATGCCAGGGCGGTAAACGAATTTAACTACGTAAAATACCGCTGGCAACACAGGCTGGCTGGAAAGAAGTACGAAAGTGGTATTCCTACAATAGCTGATAACCTTATCAAGGAATCTCACGGGGAATTAGATAGGCTGATTGAGCTATCTGCCGATGCGCTGTACAGAGACTATCAAATAGCAGAAAAATATTTTCCATCAGGACCAAATTTATCTCAAGAGAGATATCAGGCTCATGCCAAGAGCAACCACCCAAGTAACTGGGAACTTAAGTATAGTGAGCTTTCTTTGCAATATTCCGAGTTGGAAGCTCATGCTGAACGGCTTAAGAAGGCGCATTTACTAATTGAGAAATCCCTATTCTGGAGATTCACTTGGCCCCTAAGAATTTTTCGAGACTGTTTACAAATAGTCTTACCATCATTGAAAACTGTCGTGAAAGAAGACTATGGAGACGAAAACAAGATTGAGAGCCTGGCAGAAAATCAATATGGAAAAAAGAAAGACGGCGATGTTAAAAAACAGCATGACGATCGAGCGGAGTTAAACCTTTCGACTTATTTGAGTATGGCAAAAACAATCCATTTCCCATACTCAGACCAACCAACAGTATCAATAATATTAGTATTCTATAACCAAGTGCGTTTGAGTCTTCTCTGCTTAGAATCCATAGTGAAAAACGCAGACGAGAGCTATGAGATCATTATAGTAGACAATAATTCTAATGACTCTACATCCAAGCTCCTAAAAACTCTAAAAAATGCCACTGTCATCAGAAATCAAGTCAATTTAGGTTTTGTCAAAGCGGTAAACTCAGGCGCGAGTCGAGCTAGAGGAAAATACTTGTTACTTTTAAATAACGATGCAACCTTGGCGCCCAAGGCCCTATCAAGAGGAGTATCTGTTTTCAGAACTCAAAAAAACGTTGGAGCTGTTGGAGGTAAGATCAAATTGCTGGACGGAAGCTTACAGGAAGCAGGAAGCATAATTTGGGATAACGGCGCGTGCTCAGGATACGGTCGAAACGGTAATCCGGATTCGCCAGAGTTTAACTTCACCCGAGATGTTGATTATTGCTCAGGGGCTTTCCTGCTCACTTCAATAAATTTGTTTCAAGAAGTTGGCGGTCTTGATGAAGCTTTTTCTCCTGCTTATTATGAAGAATCCGACTTTTGTGTTCGTTTGCAAGAAAAAGGTTTTCGTATCGTGTATGAGCCAAGTGTAGAGATTACACACTACGAGTTTGCAAGCACTGGCGGGCTACAAGAGGCAAAAGTCTTGCAGGCTAGCCACCAAAAAGATTTTTATTCTAAACATTTTGATTATTTAAGAACGCAGCATAAACACAGTAGTGCGAATATTACCCACGCGAGGTTTGCCAACCAATATCCGCACTTATTGATGATAGATGATCGAGTACCTCATCCTGACCTCGGAGCAGGTTATCCTCGCTGCAACGATATTCTTTTTGAGCTCAGTAAAATGCCAATCAATGTGACCTTCTATCCCCTTCTTTTCCCAGATGACCCATGGATAGATATCCACTCAACCCTGCCGGGAAATATCGAAGTCATGAGAGCCAGTGGTAAAGAGGGTTTGCTAGATTTCTTGACGCTGAGAGAAGGGAGCTACCAATTTATTCTAATAAGTCGCATTCACAATATGGAGTTTTTTAGGCACATAATTTCAGATAGAGAAAGCTTGATAGACGAAGTTGAGATTATCTATGATGCAGAAGCATTAACTGCTACGAGGGAAATAAGGAGACGGGCATTAACCCCTACGCCATTAACTAAGGAAGAAGAGCTTGGGCTGATAAGGAGTGAAATCGACCAAACCAAAATCGCCAACTCTGTTATCGCCGTATCCCAAAGGGAAGCTGAAATTTACCAAGAGAATGGCGTAAGCAATGTGCATGTCCTCGGGCATATGATTGAAGCAACACCTGGAGATAGTACTTTTGAAGATCGCACTGGTTTTCTTTTTGTTGGAGCATTAAGGGACGATGGCTCTCCCAACGTTGATTCGCTTTTATGGTTTTTAATAAATGTATTCCCTCTCGTTGAAGAAAAAATTCCGGGAGTCGAGTTTCATATCGTCGGCGAGAACTCTGCTTCCTCTCTTATTGCCGTAGATAAACCTAATGTCTTATTCCACGGTAAGTTGAGAAATCTAGAAACTATCTACAACCGCTGTAGAGTTTTCATAGCGCCAACTAGATTCGCGGCAGGAATACCTCACAAAATACATGAAGCGGGTGAAATGGGTGTCCCGTGCGTCGCCTCAAAGTTACTGGCCGAGCAACTTCAATGGTCTCATAATAAAGAATTGCTTACTGGATTAACAGCACGAGATTTTGCTGATCAGTGCGTTCGACTCCACCAGGATGGTGAGCTTTGGGAAAAAATCAGAGAAAATAGCTTAGAAGCGATAAAACAGGAATGCTCCAAAACCAAGTTTAAAGATACTCTTGAGCAGCTCTTTCTAAAATAGCCGAGCTAATCTGTAGAAGATCCTCTGGTAAAACCCATTTTTTAGGTTCATCATAGATGACAACCATAGACATGTCTTTTTCTGAAAGCTCAACAAATTACCAAAGCGAGCTTTAAATTCAAAAGCCTGATGCGCAACATCTACAAGGTGATCACTCTTTTTAGGAGCAAAGACAACTCGCCAAAATTTATTATTAGACGGATGATGTTTTTTAAATTCTTTTGCACCAATTGCGTTATTTCCATGTTGTCGATATCTTACTAATGGCAGGTCTAAAAAGACTACTCTTCCAAAAGCAGAGGCAATTAAAGCTAGCCACCAATCATGCATGATAGCCTTATCTGGTATAGGTAGTGCTTTTAGAGCAAGTTCTTCATTAAAAAGAGAAGTGCAACCTGTAACAAGATTGCTCAAAACCATGTGCGTGAATCGATTACGATCGATTTCCAACCCCTGATATTTGATAAACGAATCAGAGATAAGCTTTTCTCGCGCATCAATGACACTAAGATCAGTGTGAATCAAAACAGGCTGACATCCCGTCCTTTTTTCTATATTTAACATTTCCGCTATCTGTATTTCAATTTTGTTGTCGACCCAAATATCATCTTGGTCACACAACATAATGTAAGCGCGCGACAATCCTAATGAATTCTTTTCTTCCAAGACATGCTGAATTAAAAGACAGAAACTTGCACTTGGACCGACATTTTCATAACTCCCAGATAACCTATGAATCTTACCTTCATTTTTTTCGACATATTTGCTGATTATTTGTTTTGTATCATCGGTAGAGCCATCATCCCTAATAATAATGATGAAATTAGTATATGTTTGCTTCAATAACGAATTCAATTGCTCGGCTAGATAATCGGCCCCGTTAAAGGTAGAAAGAAGGATAACAATTTTGGGAGTTTTATTCATCTAGGCTAGCTGTTTCGCGTCCTTTATTCCGGAGGATATGTTCTTAAAATACTCTTTCCTATCACGAGATGTGATTAATAGCCAAATCGTCTTTGCAATAAATCTAATTATGTCACGATACTTCCATCCAGCTGGAGAATAATCTACTCCGTACAAATGAACTCGATTTCTAGAGGAAAAGTAAGAACGCTGGGGGTTATGCTGGGCCATAATACCGGCCCGAACAAGTGGGTTTGAACTTCGCTCACCTATCGCATGATACAATATGGCATCATCAGTACCGATTAGCTCATATCCTTTTGACTTTGCTCTAAAACACCACTCTAAATCAATATTATCGATGAAATAACTTTCTTTCATACCACCAATGTGATTTATCGTTTCTAAACTAAGTAAAGTTCCTGATGTTATCAAAAAATCAGCGGCATAATGAGAAGTGCTTTCCGCGTATTTCACATCTGAACGAAATATAAGTCTGTTGAATAATTTAAAACTTGTTTGGCGCATTGTTTGCGGATTTATGATTCGGGGCCCAACCGCGGCAATATTTGCTTTTACTTTCTCTCTAGCATCTGTATAAGCCCTTATCATTCTCTCAACAAATAAATCACATAAACTACTATCTTGGTCAAATAGAAATACAAATTCATAACTCTGTCTTAAAGACCAATTTATTCCGACATTTAAAGCCTTTGCCAGACCTTTATTTTTGTCTAAGCATATAATCTCCTTGCATTGCTCATAAATATTAATTGATTCAACAATGCTAGAAATTCCGACCGTGCCATTATCAACTATTATGAAATCAGTCTCTTTCCTAAGTTGGGCAGTTAGTTCCAATAAAGCTGTAATATCTGGATTGTGGGTAACAATAATGGCACAGCTACTTTTGTGAGATGAAATGCTCATATAACAGAAAACTTATTAGTTCTCCTTGCTTTCCTTAGGAACATCAGCGGAAATTGAAATAACTTCAGGTCTTCCGCCCGCAAGAAACATAAAATACATTATCGAAAAACATCCAATCGTCAACCCCGTGACCACCCCAGCATCTAAAATGCCTCGCCAAGGCTGAGGAAGCAACCTTACCAAAATAACGAAACAGACTATCAAACCAGTAAGTCCAAGAGATGAAATTTTTCGTCGTTTGGTAGCATGGATGTAACCCATACAGAATAAAGGCGCGAATACAACGTGGCTCAACTTTGGGTTTTGTGTCAAATACAGCGCTCTTTTTACCACCCGAGGAGCAAAGCCTAAGTGAAATCCCTTAAAGCCTTCGGCGTAGGCCATATATGTGACACTAAGCAGCAATAGAGGCCAATGAACCAACCCCATGGTCGCATCCTGGAGAGCAAATGCCATTGGTGCAAGTCTATAGATAGCAAATAGCAGGAGCAAAAGCACTCCACCAACACCCCATATATAACCTAAAGCTTTCATCATTCATCCGCATCGATATCATATTGAGGTCTAAGTATAGAACAGAATGCTTATGATAAGAAAAACAAGTTCGAAATTGTGAGGCTGTAGATGCTAAAATCGAAAATGACAATGAAGTGGGATATAGTTCTTAGTATCGCTAAGTTGATAAAATTAATTCATCAGAAGTGAAGGTAGAGCAGGCATTTTAATGGCAATAAAAATCGGAATAATTATGGACCCAATTGAGTCTATCAATTTTAAGAAAGATACCACTCTTGCTATTTTATTAGCGGCTCAAACACGGGATTGCGAAATTTTCTATATGCTTCAATCAGATCTTTATGCTGATCAAGGAACTCCCTGGGCTTCGATGCGAGCCTTGTTAGTATATGACGATGAGAACGAGTGGTTTAAATTAGAAAAGGCGCATGAAAGAGAGTTATCAGAGCTTGATATAATTCTCATGAGGAAGGACCCGCCCTTTGATCTTGACTATATTTACTCGACTTACCTGCTCGAAGCAGCCCATCAGCTGGGGACTATGGTGGTAAACAATCCACAGAGTTTGAGGGACTGTAATGAAAAATTCTATGCTACACAATTCCCTCAATGCTGCCCGCCTGTCCTCGTGACGAGCGCTACGGAAAGGCTCAGAGTCTTTCATCAAAAACATGGAGATGTAATATTTAAACCGCTCGACGGTATGGGTGGTAGTTCAATCTTCAGAGTAAAAAACGATGATACTAATTTAAGTGTTATATTGGAGATTCTTACGGAGGGCGGTAGACGGCAAACTATGGCTCAAAAGTATCTTCCAGAAATCAAGTACGGAGATAAGCGAATATTACTTATTGACGGATCACCCATAGATTATTGTTTGGCTAGAGTCCCTGCTATTGGAGAAAGCAGGGGCAACCTCGCAGCAGGTGGTAGCGGCGAAGTCCAAGAATTAAGTGATCGAGATAGATGGATTTGTGAACAAGTAGGTCCGGCTCTTAAACAAAAAGGTCTAATATTTGTTGGCATAGACGTAATCGGTGATTATTTAACGGAAATTAATGTCACGAGTCCTACCTGCATTAAAGAAATAGATAAAGTTTGCAATATAGATATCCCTGGAAAACTTATTGACACCATGCTCAAAAAACTGCCTTCGCGTTGATTACATTTCAGTTTGCAGGAATTCATCTAGTCAGATAACTTTTATGAACCAATTAAAACAGGAAACAAAGAAAGATCGATTAGGGTTCACCATGTTCCTTTCTATAAGTTTGCACGCAATAATTTTAATGGGCTTTGGACTCAAGCTTCCTTCAAAAGAAATGAACGAGTCGATAACGATCAACCTAGCGCGGAAAAATCTGAATCAGCAATTCTTATTCTTAGATGCAGTCCAAGGCCCGACAGTTGAAAATTTCAGGGTCCAGATAGAAACCTTGCCTCCAACCGAGGAGGCAAGTCCCATTCTGGAACTTATGATTGAAGATCTTCAAATAAAAATTGAAGCCCGGAGAAAAAACAACAAGCAACGACCGCAACGCCAAATTATTTCATCAGTTTCTGCACAGAAAGAGCAGGCTATTTATCTTGAAACCTGGCGTAAGCGAATTGAGGAAGTAGGGAATCAATATTACCCAGAGCAAGCAAGAAGGAATGGAGTTTTTGGTAATTTAAGGATTTTAGTAGCGGTTCGTGCGGATGGCCAAGTGGAGGATATTCGTATACTTGAAACCTCAGGCTCCAAAGTGCTCGATGACGCAGCAGAGAGGATTGTTCTTTTGGCTGCGCCATTTGACCCTTTGCCTGAAGAAATCAGCGTTGAAACTGATATACTTGAGATAATCCGGACTTGGCGCTTCCACGAAGGAACGTCGCGAGAAATACTTTAGATAAATTATTCAATGACAGAAAAAATCAATACTAACTCACTCGAAAATCAATTTCTCATAGCGATGCCTCAACTAGAAGGCTCCTATTTTGCAGACACAGTCACATATCTTTGGAAGCACAATGAGGACGGAGCGATCGGAATAGTTATAAACAAACCCCTTCTGTTAAGGGAGGTGGATATTTTCGACGAGTTGGAAATAGATTACAAAGTGGAGCAGCAACAGATGACTATTAAGCGCCAAGTGCTTTCTGGCGGGCCTGTTGAAAGAGACAAAGGCTTTATTATTCACGACTCTTTGGATGAATGGGAATCGTCGATAAATGTTACACCAGAAATAAAAATATGTACTTCAAGAACTATTTTACAAGATATAGCTAGAGGTAAAGGGCCAAAGAATTATCTGATTGCGTTAGGATGTGCTGGCTGGGAAGCTGGACAGCTCGAACAGGAAATAATAAAAAATTCATGGCTTACAGTTCCAGCAAATTCTGAATTAATTTTCTCGCAAAGCCATTCCTCTAAATTAACTGAGGCGGCAGACATCTTGGGTGTTAATATTCGACGGTTGCCTCAAGAAGCTGGACATTCATAATTTTAATTTTACTATGACTACGAGAATTTTGCCTGCCGATTGCTCTATACCAGTGACGGCCTTATCGTTCGACTACGGCACACAAAGAATAGGGATTGCCTTCGGACAAAGTATCACGTCAACTACTGAGGCGGTAACCGTTATACCAGCAAAAGATGGAGTACCAAATTGGGATATAGTCGCTAATCTTATAAAAACCTGGAAACCTGACTTCTTGATTGTGGGACTACCATATAATTTGGATGGGTCTGAAAGTGAACTTCTACGAAGAGCATCAAAGTTTGCAAACCGCCTCAATGGCCGGTTTAATATTCCTACTTTTGGGATTGATGAAAGATTTTCATCTAAAGCTGCTGAGGAAAAGCTTAAGAACGAAAATAGAAGAAAAACGTGTGACGCAGGCTTAGATGATATTGCCGCTCAGATTATTTTGGAGACCTGGTTAGCTGAATATAATAAAAAAGTAACTGATTAATAAAGCGGGTAATTTAATAAGATAAATAACCAAGTTAATTGTCTGAAGATACTTTAATAGATTCATTTAACACAACAATTAAATAGTGGTCAAAAAAATGGAGCCCATTGCATCCAGTATTTCAAAAATTTATGAATTAGAGGCTAAATATGGTCGCCCTAAGGGCTCCGTTTCTTTATTGGCAGTTAGCAAGAAGAAACCACCTGAGGAAATTGTAAAAGCTGCGAGTTTGGGAATCTCGCACTTTGGGGAGAACTACTTCCAAGAAGCTATGGAAAAAATAGAGAGGCTAAGAGAATTAAACCTCAAATGGCATTTTATCGGATCAATACAGTCAAATAAAACACGAGAAATCGCGCAGAGTTTTGATTGGATCCAAAGCTTAGATCGAGAAAAAATAGCCGTGAAATTAAATGAGCATCGAGGCAATACCTTGAGTGCCTTGAATGTTTGCGTGCAAGTTAACCTCTCTGGCGAAGAAACTAAATCTGGTGTGCCTATAAACCAAGCTAGGGAGCTTTGTGAACTTGTTGAAGAATTACCGAATTTAAAATTGAGAGGGCTAATGGCAATACCGGCCCCACAGCCAGATTTTCAACTCCAGAGAAAAAACTTCCGAAAACTATTGAGAGAATTTAATGCTCTTAAAACTAATCATCCCAGCATCGACATTTTATCTATGGGAATGAGCGATGATTTTGAGGCTGCTATAGCCGAAGGGTCCACTATGGTTCGGCTTGGTACTGCACTTTTTGGCGCTAGATTATGAATCAGATTATCCTGACAGAGTTTAATGAGATAGAATAGATCGGTATGAATTAGATTTTTTTCTTCGATAAATAAACGGAGCTAGTTTGAAAGAGACAGTGATCGGTTTCATAGGTGCTGGCAACATGGCCAGTAGCATTGTTCGGGGCTTAATTGAGGCCGGCAAGAAACCGAGTTCTATTTTTGTTACAGATATAGATCAAAGCAAGCTAGAAACCCTTACGGATGAAACCAGCATAAAGCCAGCGACAACAACTGAGGTATGCACTTTTGCTGAAGTTCTAGTTTTAGCGGTAAAACCGCAAGTAATGAAGGTCGTTTGTCTAGAAATTGCAGATATTCGTGCATCTCAACTCATAATTTCGGTAGCAGCTGGAATTAGAACTACTCAGCTAGAAAATTGGTTAAATAGCAAAAGTGCTATTGTCAGATGCATGCCAAATACGCCCGCCTTAATTGGTGAGGGGGCAACAGGTTTATTTGCAAATAATCTCGTAAATAATCGTCAAAAGGAATTAGCACAGTCGATCATGGATGCGGTAGGGCTAACTGCTTGGCTGAGCAATGAAGAAGATATTGACACTGTCACTGCATTGTCAGGCAGCGGACCCGCATACTTCTTTTTGCTAATGGAAGCTATGCAAGAAGTTGCTCAAGAACTGGGTTTAGAACAAGAGGTAGCAAAGAATCTTGTCTATCAAACAGCTATTGGTGCATCTCAACTTGCTCGAAATGCCGAAGATTCGGTCGTTGCCTTACGAAAGAAAGTAACCTCTCCAGGGGGAACGACTGAAAGGGCAGTTGACGAGTTTGAAGCTGGTAACTTAAGAGGATTAGTGCGCAATGCTCTCATTGCCGCCAAAGACCGTTCGCTTGAGCTATCGGAGGATTTTTCCAATTAGCGAGAATTGACTATGGGACAAGCAGGAAATGCGGTAGCACAGATATTTAACACAATTGCAGGTCTCTATCTGCTATTCGTAGTCGCTAGGTTTCTTTTACAAGTAGCAAAAGCTGACTTCTATAACCCCATATCTCAAGCTGTCTTTAAAGCTACTGATCCAATGGTAAGACTATTTAGAAGCTTTATCCCTGGCTATAGAGGTATTGATTTTTCAAGTTTATTCCTTGCGTTCGTCGTTCAGTTTGTTGCCATCTCTGTAACTTTTTTTCTTTATTTTAGTGCTATCCCGTCGTTAAGTTTCATTGTTACTTGGAGTTTTATCGGAGTATTGAATTTCATTATCTTGTTCTATTATTATGCACTCATAGCATCGATTGTCATGTCATTTGTCATGATGTTTTCAGGCAACATGAACCCTCATCCAATACTATTATTAGTTTGGCAGATAACGGAGCCAATAATGTCGCCTGTCAGACGGATAATTCCTCCTATGGGAGGATTAGATTTTTCGCCAATATTCATCTTTCTAATCATTGGCTTGATTCGTAACTTTATTTATCAATCATTTGGTGTTAACGAGCAAATAGCGTTGGGAAACACAGTTAAGCGAATTGGTGATTTAGTAATTGGCCTGTAGAAAATTCTCCTTAAATTAAAAAGAGAATGCAATAGAGCATAAAATTCAATACGATGAATGAGTCTTTATTAAAAAATTCTGTAGGGATTGTTAAGCCGCAGAAATTCCACTTCGGCAGTCCTCTCCATTTGAGGAGTGGTAAGGTCTTACCTAATTTTGATTTAGTTTTTGAAACCTATGGTAAGCTCAACACAAACCGATCGAATGCCATACTAGTGTGCCACGCCCTCAGCGGAGATCACCATGCCGCCGGATTTCACTCCTCAGAGGACAAAAAAGCCGGATGGTGGGACGCATGCATTGGGCCCGGAAAAGTAATAGATACAAATATTTTCTTTGTGGTTTGCCCAAATAATCTAGGAGGTTGTGCAGGGAGTACTGGGCCGGCCTCAATTAAGCCTGAAACAGGCAAATTCTTTGGTCCAGATTTCCCCGTGGTGACTGTAGACGATTGGGTTAATAGTCAAGCAATGCTGGCTGATAAACTTAAGATTTCTAAGTGGGCAGCAGTAATTGGCGGAAGTTTGGGAGGAATGCAAGTACTAAAGTGGGCAATCAGTTACCCAGAGCGATTGCATAGTGCGATTTGTATCGCAGCGGCGCCAAAACTTTCAGCTCAGAATATTGCTTTCAATGAAGTAGCGCGCCAGTCAATCACCAATGATCCCGATTTCTGCAAAGGCCACTACCTAGATAAAGGCACCTATCCGAAAAGAGGTCTAACCTTAGCTCGTATGGTCGGACATATCACGTATCTGTCAGATAGCGCGATGCGCGCAAAATTTGGCAAGACTGTCTCTGATTTTGAAAAAGAGGGAGACAATTTTGGGAGAGACTTAAGAGCAGGCACATTAAGCTTTGGCTTTAATGTAGATTTTCAGGTCGAAAGTTATTTACACTATCAGGGTGAGCGCTTTTCCAAGAACTTTGATGCAAATACATATCTACTGATGACCAAAGCGCTTGATTACTTTGATCCCTCTTTCGATTTTAATGGCGATTTAAGCAAAGCTTTTTCTGCTTCTAAATGTAAATTCTTACTCGTTTCATTTAGTACTGATTGGCGCTTCCCCCCAGAGCGCTCCAGAGAGATAGTGAACGCTTTATTAAACACACGAAAAGAAGTTAGTTACTTAGAGATAGAAGCAGATCAAGGTCACGATGCATTCTTAATGCCTATACCTCGATACACAAGCGCTTTAAAATCATATTTGTATCGAATGTATGACGAGATAAAAGACAATGCGCCCTGACCTAGAGATAATTCAAAAATGGATAGAACCCGAAACCAGAGTTCTAGACTTAGGGTGTGGTGATGGGACACTACTTACACTTTTAAAGGAGGCAAAAAGAGTAGAGTCAATAGGCCTTGAAATTGACGCAACTAACATACAGCAGTGTATTAAAAATGGCGTAAATGTTATCGAACAAAATCTAGATAAGGGACTTTCAAATTTTGAAACTGACAGCTTTGATACTGTAGTGCTAACTCAAACGTTGCAAGCTCTCAGTAGCCCTGATGAATTGATCGACGAGATGCTGCGTATAGGGAAGAGGGGTATCGTGACCTTCCCTAATTTTGGAAACTGGAGAAGTCGAATTTACCTTGCATCTAAAGGAAGGATGCCGGTTTCAAAATTTATGCCCTACCAGTGGTATGACACTCCAAACATACATTTTTGTACTGTAAAAGATTTTGATGAGCTTTGTGCCAATAAGGACATTGAAGTATTGACACGAATGGTAGTCGACTCGAAGCACAAAAGAGGTTGGGGCGTTGGAATACTACCCAATTTATTGGGAGAAACGGCAATTTACCATCTAACTCGCAATAAGATTAGAGATCAATGAGTCGTATAGTGCTTGCCAGTAGCAATCAAGGTAAGCTCAAAGAGTTTAGGTCAATACTGGAGTTGCCAGATGCTGACTTAATAGCTCAATCTGAATTTGGCCTAGTAGATGCCGAGGAGACTGGCTGCACTTTCGTTGAGAACGCTTTGATCAAAGCGCGACACGCAAGCACTAAGACAGGGCTACCCAGCATTGCTGACGATTCCGGTATAGAAGTCGATGCTTTGCACGGCAAGCCTGGTGTATTCTCAGCACGCTATGCTGGAATTGAAGGAAAAAATAGTGATGCCGCAAATAACTCAAAATTATTAGCCTCATTGGACAAAGTGCCGGAAAATAAAAGGTCCGCTAGATTTCATTGCGTAATAGTTTTTTTAAGACATAAAAAAGATCCAACACCTATAATATGCAGCGGCGTATGGGAAGGGCGAATTCTAACCAGCACGTCAGGCGTTAACGGTTTCGGTTACGACCCTTTGTTTTATGTGCCTTCTCATAAATGTACATCAGCCGAACTCGATCCCAAAATCAAGAATTCTTTAAGTCACCGAGGTCAGGCGCTACGTCAGTTTATAAAATGTTGGAACAACCTCCTCTAAGCCTTTATATCCACATTCCGTGGTGCATAAAAAAGTGTCCTTACTGTGATTTTAACTCACACCAGTTTGAAGGAGCTTTCGACGAAGACAACTACAAAGACAAACTCTACGATGATTTCTTGATCGAGTTCAACAGGCTGAATGATAACGAAAGAGAACTGCAATCGATTTTTATTGGAGGAGGTACCCCAAGCTTATTCAAAGGGGACTCTTTTCGTTTTCTTTTAGCCGGCATTAGAAATCACCTGAATTTCAATAAAAATATAGAGATCACCATTGAAGCGAACCCCGGGGCCGTGGATAGCGAAAAATTCCACTCCTACATCGAAGCTGGTATAAACCGCTTATCGATAGGTGTTCAGAGCTTTAACGATACACACCTCTCGAAACTTGGACGAATCCATAACAGCGGAGATGCAATAAGGGCAATTGAAGTAGCGAAATCCGTGGGATTTGAGAACATCAATCTAGATATAATGCATGGCCTACCTGACCAGTCGACAGAGGCAGCAATCAGAGATTTACGAATTGCCGTTGAGCAAGGACCATCGCACATAAGTTGGTATCAATTAACAATTGAGCCAAATACTTATTTCTATAGCTACCCTCCTAAATTACCGAAAGACACTATCCAAGATAGTATTCTTGAAGAAGGTATGAAAATATTGACTGATAGTAACTTTTCTCAATATGAGGTCTCGGCATTCACTCAAAATTCTATGAAATCCTCTCATAATCATAACTATTGGAGCTTTGGAGATTATCTTGGCATTGGCTCTGGTGCTCATGGTAAGTTGACCTTTCCACTCGAGAACAAGTTAATAAGAACTAAAAAGCCCACGAGACCGAATCATTATATGGGTCAAACTCTAAACTCAGTGACGCATTTGCATGAGATATCTTCCGGGGAGAGGACCATTGAGTTTCTTATGAATGCACTCAGGTTGAAACAAGGTTTTAGTCGGAGTTTATTTGAATCAAGGACCGGTAATGAATTTTCAATAATATCTAACAAGGTTTCAAATCTTATTGAAGATGGGCTCATTGAAATCAATTTTATCGAGAAAGAAACTTTTTACTCAGCCACGAGAAAAGGGTATCGATTTCTCAATACCCTACTAGGGGAATTTTTATAGTTATGGAATTAGAAAAGATGTCTTGCTATGACTGCAAGGTCGGATCGCCCTCAGTTTCTGATAGTGAGACTGACAATTTATTACAATATATACCTCTATGGACGAGGACCACTCATGAGTTTGGGTATATGCTGACGCGCGAATTCAAATTTGAGAGATATAAAGACGCGTTTGAGTTCGCATCGAAAATTGCTGTTTTAGCGGATGAGCAAAATCACCATCCAAAATTAGTCACAGAATGGGGTAAGGTTAACGTTTTTTGGTGGACTCACACGATTAGCGGTCTCCATCTTAATGACTTTATAATGGCGGCTAAAACAGATGCAATAGCAAAGTCTGTTGAATGATTTCTAAGAGTTTATTATGTCAATCGAAGTTAAAAACTTAATGTCACAATTTAACGCTATTGTAAGCCTACCTAGCGTAAGTTCTGCTATTCCGAAATTGGACACGAGCAATAAAGAAGTCATAGAGTTCCTGGCAAATTCTTTCGATTCATTAGGCTTTTCCTGCGAAATCATAACTTGCGATATAAATAGTAATAAACTTAACCTAATAGCAACCTATGGGAATGGCCCTGGAGGTTTGGTTTTATCTGGCCATACGGATACCGTCCCATTTGACGAAAAACTATGGACATTTGATCCTTTTAGAGCTTCGGAATCTGAGGGAAGAATATATGGGCTAGGTATCACAGATATGAAAGGTTTTTTCCCAATAGTTTTAGAAAGTGTAAAACCTTTACTCAGAGAAACATTCAAGGAGCCCTTGATTATACTTGCAACCGCCGATGAAGAGACCTCAATGCAAGGAGCTAGAACTATCGCAGAAATAGGTCGTCCAGTTGCAAGAGCTGCCATTATTGGTGAGCCGACTGGCCTACAACCAGTAAAGGCACACAAAGGAATGATGATGGACTCTATCCGCTTAATTGGGAAAAGCGGTCATTCATCAGACCCAACTCTGGGAGTAAACGCCCTGGATGGAATGCACAAAGTTATCACAGATTTAATACTGTATAGAGATGAACTACGAGAGAAATATAGTTCAAACCTCTTCTCTGTGCCCCAGCCAACATTAAATCTCGGATGCATTCATGGCGGAGATAACCCAAATCGAATATGCGGTGAATGTGAACTTAAATTTGATGTAAGGCTGACCCCCGGGATGAATGTAGATTCGGTAAGGACTGATATAAAAACTAGATTAAAGAAAATAACTGAGCCTCTGAACCTAAACTTTGAGATGAATCAAATTTTTACAGGGATACCTGCCTTTTTCGCTGAAGAGAATAGCAAACTCTTGAAAGCTGCTGAGACTCTTACTGGCCATAATGGAGTAACTGTTGGTTTTGGAACTGAAGGTCCATTTTTACGCGATCTAGGTATGGATACGATAATTATGGGACCAGGAAATATAGATCAAGCTCATAAGCCAGACGAATACATGTCAATAGAAATGATCAGGCCCACCATAGATGTTTTGCGTAAGTTAGTTTCGGATTATTGCTTAAAATCTAATTGAAAAAGAGTCGATTTTTTAATTTTTGCAGGTACTTTACTAGACAGTAATTTTCTACTGAAGACGGTTAACGAACGTTTCATCGTCTATCCAAAACACAAATACTGTAGTTATGTCCCTCGCTATTGGCAGCATTGAAATGTGCTCTTGAAACTTCTACCCAATCAGCCTCATCAAATCCTTCTAAATAAGTATCGCCGTCGATAACTGAATCGACTCTCGTTAAGTAAAGACGGCTGGCTAGTGGAAATGCTTCCTTATAGAGTTCAGCCCCACCAATCACAAAAACTTCATTTGTATCAGCGTTCATTAAACTCTTTTCGGCTAGTTCGAGAGCCTCTGGTAGTGAGCTGAAAGTTTTCACTCCATCGAATTGTGTTTCACTGTTTCTACTTACAATAATGTTAGTGCGATCAGGCAAAGGACGCCCAATTGATTCCCATGTTTTCCTTCCCATAATAATGGGGCTTCCTAAAGTGGTTTGCTTAAAGTGTCTCAAGTCACCAGGAAGGTGCCAAGGCAATCCATTACCTTTGCCAATCACCCGATTTTTACTCATCGCACATATCACAGCTAATCTCATAAGCTTTTCTCAAACCGAAAAGGGGTAATTTATCGCATCATGATGTCGGTACCCCTCTATTGCAAAATCTTCAAGGGACACCCAAGTCTCTATATCACTTAGAGATTTTATATCTGGATTAATCAACAATTTGGGAGACGGGTAAGGCTTTCTTTGTAATTGTACGTCTCTCATAAGGGCGACTTGATCTTCATATATGTGCGCATTTACGATTTTATGAAATGCCTTCCCGGGCCTTGTGCCGGTTATCTGAGCTATGAGCGCTAATAACGTAAAAACCTGTATTTGGTTGAAATTTAGTCCCAAAGGAACGTCACAGGACCTCTGGTAACTTGTGAGAAAGAGTTCGTCGTCGACTAACGAAAATGTATGGGTATGCATACAAGGCCGCAAGCAACCCAGCTCAAACTCTCCTGGATTATAAAACGTGAGAATTTCACCTCTATCATCTATACATGCAGAAAGATTGTCCACAATCTTCGCTAATTGGTCTAAAACGCTTCCGTCAGGTTTTTCCCAGGACCGCCCCTGGACACCGTAAACTCGCCCCATATCATCTTTCCCTCGCCTTGCCGGATTTTGAAGCCAGGACAAATTTTCATTAGCATTAGCATCCCAAGTCTTTGTGCCCAAAACTCGAAAGTCGGAAGCACTGTCGTAACCGCGGAGATATCCGAGTAGTTCTGCGATAGCCGCTTTCCAATAACTTTTTCTCGTAGTAATCAATGGGAATTCATTTCCTGAAACGTTATAAACCATGTCCGCATCAATTACTGTGAGGCACTTTTTACCAGTGCGTTTGTTATGAATCCATTTACCGTCATCAACGATTCTTTGACATAGCTTAAGATATTGAAGCATTAGTGATAATTTCCTTTTGAACTAGCGGTGACTGATATCGCGAGAACTACCAAATGCCAAAAAGAGTAAAAGTAGACCTAAAATTACCATCGGCAACGAAAGTAATTGGCCCATGGTTAGCCAATCAAAAAACACAAACCCGATGTGCATATCTGGCTCTCTGAAAAATTCTACAAAAAATCTAAATGAACCGTAGAAAAGAGCAAATATTCCCGAAACGGCCATACGTGGCCTCGGTTTAGATGAAAACCACCAGACTATGATAAATAGTGCTATACCCTCTAGTGCAAGTTCGTACAACTGAGACGGATGGCGTGCCAGATCATCCACATGAGGAAAGACCATGCCCCAAGGGACTTCGGTGGGACGACCCCACAGCTCTCCCCCTATGAAATTTCCGAAACGTCCCGCGCCAAGACCGAAGGGTACGCAAGGTGCCACAAAATCGATAGTTTCCCAGAACCCTCTCTTGATTGACTGTGAATAAAAAAATACAGCAATAAGAACCCCTAAAAAGCCCCCATGGAATGACATCCCTCCTTCCCATACTCGGAACAACCACAGCGGATCTTCTAAAAATCTGTCGAAATTATAGAAAAAAACCGACCCCATGCGCCCACCCAAGACCGCTCCCATCGAACTATAGAAGACTAAATCTGAGATCTGCTCTTTAGACCAGCTGTGGGTAAATTTCTCTCTCCGAGAACTTGCTAGAGCCCAAGCACCGCCAAAAGCAAAAAGGTACATAACTCCATACCAGTGGATACTAATTGGTCCAATGCTAATGGCGACCGGATCAAACTGCGGGAAGACAAGCATAACTCATTATTTCCATACTATTAAATGTTAAGCTTCTCGGAATTAACTATACTAAGTATACCAATATTGTGAAGGTTCTATACAATTTGAACCAGTAAATGCCTTGAAGGTGTATTCATGTGCCTCATAATCTTTGCGCACCAGGCCAACGAACAGTACCCTCTAATATTTTCAGCAAACCGAGATGAGTTTTTCTATCGAAAATCCAGAGAGGCACAATTTTGGAGTGAGGAAGTTGGTTGTTCAAATCTTCTTGCAGGAAAAGACTTACAAGCAGGAGGAACTTGGATTGGAGTTACGTTGGATGGAAAATTTGCCGCCATAACTAACTTACGGAGTAATTCAGAGGACGATCAAGCATTGCTCTCGAGAGGCAGCCTTACCTTGGAATATCTCATTGGAAAAGAATCTCCCCAGAATTTTGCTGAAGCCATCACCGAGGACCTTCCCAACTATAGAGGCTTCAACCTATTACTCGGACGCAGGGATGAAGTAGTTTTTATGAATAGCAGAGAAAAATCAATCTCAAGCATTGAGCCCGGAGTTTACGCATTCTCGAACGAAACTCTAAATTCAAACTATCTAAAGGTAATTCAAGGCAGAAATAAACTCTCTAAACTTTTGAATAGCGGAACAGAAGTAACCCCGGATTTTCTTATCAAGATGATGTGTGATCGGACGGTTGCCGTCGATAACCTACTTCCAAATACTGGGATATCAAAAAGCCTAGAAAGAAAATTATCTGCTGCTTTTGTGTCTGACCCCGATCGCAATTACGGAACTGTCTGTTCAACGGCATTTGTTGCCACTTCTGCCGGTAGAGCCCAATTCTTAGAGCAAAACTACGGCAAAGATGGATCTCCCACCAGTAGCCACTATTTTGAATACTCGCTGCAACAAACGACAGTTTAATAAAATTTATCTTAGTGAAACACTTAGAATCAGATTGTTTCTATTTTTCATGAAATTCACGATATTAATTTGCGCGAGATGATCGCAAAACCCTATCGACACCTGAGTTGTAGAGCATTAGATCCACTTCTTTTCGAATTGCACGCATATCATCCATTTTCATTACACTATCTAAAAGGTCTTTGGCTCCAAGATAATTTACACTCCTTATTACTGACTTAACTTTAAGCAGTGCTGCACTATTCATAGATAAAATATCGAACCCCATTGCCATCAAAAGAACCGCTCCTCCAGGATCGCCCGCCATCTCGCCACATATGCTTACTGGCTTACCCTCCAATTTTACCTCCTTTACAATAGAGTTAAGTGAACCTAAAACGGCGGGATGAAAAGCACTATACAAACCCGCCACTCGGGGATTATTCCTGTCTACACCGAGCAAGTATTGCGTCAAATCGTTACTTCCCACTGAAATAAAGTCTACTAACTTGGCTAGCGCTCTCGCCTGATAAACTGCTGCAGGAAGTTCTATCATAACTCCGACTGGAGGGAATTTTATAGACAGCCCCTCCTGCAATAGTTCATGATGACCGCGTTTTATTAACTGAATTGCTGCTTCTACTTCCCCAACGTTACTTATCATCGGTAACATAATCTGAAGATTCTCTAGCTTATAACTTGCTCGCAGCATTGCTCTAATCTGCAAAATGAATATCTCAGGATGGTCTAAAGTTACACGGATCCCCCTCCACCCTAAAAAAGGATTAGCCTCTTCAATTGGAAAGTAAGGTAAATCTTTATCACCACCAACATCCAAAGTTCTCATTGTTACCGTTCTAGGCGCAAAAGATTCTAATTGCTTCCGATAAATTTGTACTTGCTCTTTTTCTGACGGAAATCGTTCATTTAAGATAAAAGGAACTTCCGTACGAAACAAACCTACGCCTTCCACACTCTGGTCAAAGGAAGTTGTAATGTCCGACATAAGACCAGTATTCATCCATAGATGCACTCTATGATTGTCTATAGTCTCGCAAGGATAGTCCTTTAACCTTTCCAGGCCCGCAATAAATTGGTCTTGCTCAATTATTGCCTCAGAGTAATTTTTGAGCAGAAGCTCTGATGGGTTACTAAAGACAACGCCTTCGTTTCCATCGAGTACAATCTTCTTCCCTTCCACAAGGCTCAAAGGCAAATCAGTCGCGCCCATTACCGTAGGTATGCCCATCGTTCGAGCTAAAATTGCCACGTGAGAATTCCCTGCCCCATTAATCGAAACTAACCCTTTCAGTTTGCTTCTGGGCACCTCTGCAATCATTGAAGGCGTGAGTTCACCGCTCACTAGGATAGAATTTTCAGAGTATTCTGGAATAAAAGGTTTTTTTCTCTGAAGATAAAGTAAAACTCTATTACACAAATCTTTTACATCAACTGCACGCTCTCTTAGATATTCATCTTCGATCGCTTCAAATACTTTTAAATGCTCATGAGCAACATAAGCGAGAGCGCCTTGAGCCCAAGATCCTAATCTGATTCGTTCAACAACTTCATTGCCCAATGCATCATCATCTAACATACGCGCATATACATCAAAAAGCTGACGCTCTTCTTCAGCAATTTGATGTTCAATTTTAGCATGAAGCGATTTCATGTCTTGTTGAACAGCTTTAAGACAATTATTGAAGAATTCTATCTCTTTTTCGATATCTTCCGCTTGCCGTTCAGGAACTTGGCTCAATTCAGCTTGAGGAAATACTACTACAGCTTTTCCGATAGCAACGCCTGAAGATCCAGATATTCCTTGAAATATAGTATCTTTTACTTTGTGACCCGATGGACTGAGACCCGAGATCGCTCCTGTAGCCTCGGCATGAGCTATAACCCCCGCCAATTGAGCAGAAAGCGTAACAAGAAATGCCTCCTCTCCCTCATCAAAGCGACGTACTTCTTCGTTCTGAACAATCAATACACCAAGGACTTTTCGGTGATGAATAATCGGTACACCCAGAAAAGCGTTGAAACTTTCTTCCCCGGTTTCTTCAAGATAGTAGTAACTTGGATGATTAGATGCATCCTCTAAATTTATCGGTTCGGCATTTTTTGCTACCAAACCAACTAAACCTTCGTCTGCTCGCAAGCTAACTTGCCTAACAGCCTTTTCATTAAGACCTTCAGATGCCATCAACATATAGCCGTCAACATCAGAGTCGTATAAATAAACCGAACAAACTTTAGTATGGAGGCTCTCTCTGACACAACTGACGATAATATTTAAGGCGGACTGTAAGTCGCTGGCTGAGTTAACCTTCTGGACTATAATACGCAGTTCGCCGAGCATAAATTACCTCGTCCACTTTGAATATCTCTCTCAAATTCTCCTTATTTATTAGTAAGGAGGTAAGGCATTAATTAACTGTTACTAGTTGAAAATAAATGGGTCAAACTTAGTTAGGAATACTCAATTGCCTTTAGCGTATTTTTGGGCAGATTCCTCCAACTCCGTTAGAGCTTTTCGATACACACCTCTTTTGAAATTAATTACTTGGTCTACAGGATACCAGTAATTCACCCAACACCAATCGTCAAATTCTGGTTGACGAGTGCTTTCAAGGTCTACGCAGTTTTCTTCGCTTAGCAATCCTAACAAGAACCATTTCTGTTTTTGACCGATACATACTGGCGCCTTTTTCTGTCTAATATAAGTTTCTGGTAGACGGTATTTCAACCACTCAGATGTCTGACTCAATATTTTAACATCGCTCTTTCTTAGGCCAACCTCCTCACTCAACTCCCTAAATAAGGCCTGTTCAAGTGTTTCTGTCTCTTTTATGCCTCCTTGAGGAAATTGCCAAGCATTTTGCCTGATTCTTTTTGCCCAGAGTAATTGGCCCAGCTTATTACATATAATAATGCCCACATTTGGACGAAAGCCGTTTGAATCGATCATTAAGGTTTAACCTTGCACTCAATATTGTTTGTATTGTTTCACAATTTCTTTATTTCGACCAATAATAGGCATCCGCATTTATAGTTTACGGACCTAACCCAGACTAATCACAGGCAATTCCAACCAGGAACTATCTTTAAAATTTATTTCTGAGGTTTATAATCCGAGTCGTGGTTACATAATTTATGGATTAAAAATTAATGCCCAAGTGTCTTGCACTTTTTGATTTAGATAATACTCTGCTTGATGGAGATAGCGATCATGCTTGGGGCGAATTCCTGATTTACAAAGGCTTAGTTACAGAAAATAGCCATAGAGCAAAAAACGACCGGTTCTATGAGGATTACCTAAACGAAAGTCTTGATATTGATGCATACGTTGCGTTCACGACAAAGCCGATAATAAAATTGTCGGAAGAGCAGAGAACCAAACTTCATAGGGAGTTCATGGTTTTTGCGATCAACGGTGCCATCCTGCCAAAAGCGATAGAGCTCGTTCGCGAGCATAAGTCACGAGGAGATTTTTGCGTTATAATAACAGCAACAAATAGTTATATTACTGCACCAATCGCCCACACCTTTAATGTTGATCTATTGTTAGCTACGGATCTTGAAAAAAAGAACGGCAATTTTACGGGCGTGATCTCTGGCTTCCCATGTTATCGGAAGGGTAAGTTAGATAAACTTCACCAATGGTTAGAAAATAGCGACGGCCTTCATAGTTTAGCTAATAGTACTTTTTACTCTGATTCAATCAACGACTTGCCATTATTGGAAGCTGTCCAAATTCCCGTTGCTGTTGATCCAGACGATACATTACTTCAAGTAAGTCGAAGAAGAGGTTGGAAAATAATCAGCTTGAGATAAGCATTTCCTATTTGAGAGTAGCGTTGAATTCAACAAGTCTCCGACTAGGTAATATCAACAATAAGATCATCAGCAAGATTTTCTAAAGCATTTTGTAGAAGATCTACGCTTAAACCGTGAGGAACTTTTAAACTCGCAGATGCTTTGAAAAGAATATCGCCGGACATTGGTGCCGGCGTGCATTCAGAGGTTAACTTCTCAAAGTTTACTGCCAGATCAGTCACGGTTTTTGAAATTTCACGAATTATTCCCGGCCTATCATTTCCTATCAAACTGACCTCAATGATTTGATGAGTCTCGTCATAGTTGTCCCACGAGACCCTCTCGATTACAAGTTTGAGCTCATCAGATAAACTATTTAAGGAAGAAATTAGCGAGTCGCATTCATCTTCGCTAACACTCAGGCGTAATATACCTGCAAATTTCCCAGCGAGCTGACTCATACTACTCTCTAGCCAATTGCCAGAATGATCACTAATTAATTTGGCTAATGACTCGACGATCCCTGGCTTATCTTCACCAATGACCGTAAGGACTAAATATGTTCTCATTCACTGCCTCTCGATAGAACAAGACCAGTACAGCTGAAAGCCAACTTATAAATTAAATCTTATTCTTTAAACAGAAACCAGGCTGCTAAGATTGACTATGGATGTTACTAAGTATTGATCGTGCTAATTAGCTCATATAACCACTTCTCTCGGAAACTGACCAAAGTCTTCCCAAAAGCTTACTTTTTCGGGGAGTTCGTCGTTCGTTGGCTGAACATTCCCGTTTATGTCAGTCACTCTTGATACAAGTGTATGCGGCCCACTATTTGGCTCAACCCAATCATACTGAAACAACTTCCAAGAAAATTTAGTGTTACGCGGATTTAGCTGAGCCCTTTGCCATGGACCATCGTCTATTTTTACTTCCACACTCTCCAAGGGTGTTCCATCATTTAAAACAAATCCTTGAATTAGGTAGCTTCCGCCAGACTCAATCACTCGAACAATCGCAGATTTCAGATTCATAGTCGTCACAGAGTTTTCAACCCAGCGTTCTACCCCACCTACATTGGTGCGTTTTAATGTAACATAATCTCTACCCATGAACCGGCCCATGTAACGAGTATCCTGGACATGTATTTGGGTTAACCACTTTACATTTGCGACTCCGTACCAACCAGGAACCAATAACCTGACTGGTTTCCCGTGAAAGTGGGGTAATGGATCCCCGTTCATTTCGAAAGCTAGCATGTTTTCTGTGCGCATCGCATCTTCAATCGACAGGCTTCTGGCAAACGCCTTCTCCACTTCACGTCCACGTATTTCCTCTGTATCAACATCTTGAGCGAAAAAAACAACTTCTTTAGCTCCTTCCTGAATACCAGCTCTACTCAAAATTGATGATAACGTCGCCCCTCTCCAGTTCGCATTACCAATCAGCCCGTATAGTAATCTTTGACTGTTTCCACCGCATTCAAAACCGACCTGTTGTTCAATTACATCCCCTGCTTGTAAATCATCTAAAGACAACTCTAACTCGTTATCCACCATGCCCGTAACTTTTAACCTATATGAATCATTATCAACCTCTGGCTGACCATAGTGTTGGACCAAATAGAAATCTTCGTTATCTGTGAAAAAAGATGTTATCTCTCGAGTATCCTGCCAATGAGTCGTATTAGGCTCGATTGGTCGCCAGGAAAACGCGTCTGAAGCTTCATCCGTAAAGGGAATCAACCTTTCCCCTTGTGCTAAGGCGGGGAAGAGCAGATTAGAAGTAGTCGAAATACCTGCGGCTATTCCGCCAATACTCAAAGCGCCTTTCAGAACTTCACGCCGACCTTGATCTTTTGGGTTATTTGCTGTCATTTTCTTCCCCTAAACTTTAAGCAAAATTGCATTCAAATTTCTGTTCTCTTATTTATTACCAACACTTACCTTGAGCACCTTATCATAATGAAGCTCTTGGAGCCTACACCAAAATTGTATACTCTATAGACAACCAAATTCACTTCTTACATAGAACGGGTCAATTAATTCGTTTTACTAATTTTTAGTCTTCGACGCTCGGCCCAAGTGGCCGCCCGCTCTCTACTTCCTGCTGACTTGCTTTCCTAATTAATTCGACCTCTACCTCGTAATGCAGCACTCTGCCGGCCAAAGGGTGGTTGAAATCAACATCAGCATTAAACTTACCCGGCTTCAGTATAATTCCATTTCGCCAGCCTTTTTCAGACCGAACTCTAACTAAACCTCCAGTCTTTGCTTTTTCCGCCCCTTTTGCCAGCTGCAGTTTCTTCAATGGAACTCGAAGAACCGCAGCTGGGTCGCGAAACCCATACGCATCATCGGGCTTCAAGGTAATTTCCACTTTATCTCCGATTTTCTTTCCCTCGAGAGCCCTCTCTAAGCCGATAACAACATTATGATATCCATGTAGATAGTAAAGTAGTCCTTTATTTTTAGACTCTTCAAACCAATCTCCTTTATTGCCTTCAGAGTTCACTTCACAGAGTCGATAGTGAAATCCAACTACCTTGTTTACCTCAATAGTTATTTCTGAATCTGAAGTTGAGTCTTCTACTGCGCTTAAAGCTTTATACTTTGCGGTCATTTTTATTCTCCGATTACTTTCTCAAAGCCGCTAACGAGTAAATTTATGCGAGACGTAACAGTTATATCCCAGTTCACTATCGAGTTAAAGTCAATGAAACAATTTCCCTATCCAGGTTTAAACCAGTGATTCTAATAAACTTTTAAAGATGTATATTACGTATATACCAAAGACAAATTAGCGGAAGCCCTTTATTTGATATATAATTCACGCCCTTTGAAATCTTCGGAAATAAAACTAATGGCGAACAGAACATCTAAAGGGGCTAAAGGAGTTGAGGCCGAGCGCGCTCGGGACGATTTGGCTGGACACATAGAGGCCTTTCTCAAGGCTGGCGGTAAAGTCCAACAAATTCCATCGGGAGTGAGTGGCCAGACGTCAACTAGCGGTCCACGACAAATTGTTTTGAGCCATAAATCTAGCTAGAAAACGTATGATTCTGACATTGCAAACGAAAGACTAACAATCTTCGATCATTATCTAGTAGGTAATGAGTTGAACCTCAAATTTGTTCACTATTCGACTAGCTAAAGAACGGGCCCGTGTCCAAATTACTATTCAAAATGAGGTATGTCCCTGAGGACGAGGCGCAAGAGGTCCGCGATCTTCTCAAAGAAAACAACATCGAGTTTTTCGAAACCTTCGCTGGCAACTGGAGTATTTCAGTTCCATCGCTCTGGGTCAGCCATGACGAGCAATTTGAAAAAGCGCGTGAACTTATCGAAGAGTATCAGATAGGTAGAACCGCCAGGGTGAAACAAGGTCTAATAGATCGGAAAATTAAGGGAGAGACATTAACTATCGCGAAAGTATTTTTTCAGAACCCTCCGCGTTTCATATTTAGCATTATTGCAATTCTAATCGTGCTATATCTATCCTTACGTTTTTTTCTCATCTTCTGAAATAAGAATTCTTCTTCCTCCAGGTCAAGAAATATTTTCAGGCTTGCACCCTAATAAAGTTCAACTTGAAGCTAAAGTAAATTCTTTAGCTAACTATATTATATCAAGCACTTTACACTTCAAGGAACCTGTTATATAAAAAGGACTGGTAAGTTAGTGGTTCCAACAGGGGGGGCCTCCTAACATTCTTGTCTACCCTGACAATACTAAGGAGGTGATCCCATCAATAGTCAATCTATTAAGGGAGCCTCCAGTTACGTTAGTTAGTCTGACTAACTATCTAGCTGGAGAAGAACAGTTGAATCTACAACTTTCTTAAGCTCCCGTACGTGATTGGTCCCGCTTCGATTAAATCGAAGCGGGATTTTTCTTTTGTGATTATTGGTTCTTAATCAACAGCAATTAGCAAAGGAGTTTTTAATCGCCGAAACTTAAAATTTCTATTAGTCAGCATTTGTAGAATATCCCAAGTAGAAACTGAATCGGTGTTTTTTATCTTTCGTACTTGCCCACTTTCTAAGACTGCTACGGGATTCCCTCCTTGATATAAAACACGATTTTTTTGGAGACGCGATAATTTTTGGTCTCTCGAAGTCAAACTTAAGAGATTAAGCGGGTCAGTAGCACTACGCAGCCAGCGTCTTTCCGCTCCCTGTTGGTGCGGAAACGAGTGTATGCTTTCCGCTTCGAACAGCGCGCCTAGCCTCAATCTGCGTTTTTGTAGGTTTTTTGAACTGCGCTCTAAACCACTGCTGGCTAGCAGGATGAAAATCTTCCAGTGCCACTTTATATACCCCAACTTCTTGCGTTCAGCCTAAAACATACTGTATAAACATACAACTATTCCAACATTTTCGAGAAACGGCCTTCTTCAGAGGCCACGTTGACATAGTGCGCTTGTAACGCTAGTTTTTGGATTTGATTTTAGAGAATAAGATCTTGATTGAAGCCAACGACCAAAATATATTTAAACGCATCCGTGCACATATAAGTTTATTTTGGCAAGAAAATCGACAATTTTTCTTACTACTTCTTTGCATCATTTTTTTTAAAAGTGCTATTGCTGACCTGAGTTCAATATCTGGAGCATCAATGACACCGACTCTGCTTGATGGTGATAAAGTGTGGGTCAATAAGTTAGCGTATGATGTAAAGATCCCTTTCACCGAAGTCTCTTTAGCCCAATTATCTGATCCGGAGAGAGGCGATATTGTTATCATCGACTCTGCGGTTGCTAATAAGCGGCTAGTTAAGCGCATCGTTGGCTTACCGGGTGATACAATCTACATGCAAAACAATGCTCTAGTTATCAACGGTATATCCGCAGACTACGATATTCTCGAACAAAACGAGAGAGATATTATTATCCAGGAACACCTTCCAGATAGAACCCATCAGGTTCGTTTATCCAGCGGGCTTGTAAATCGAAATGCTCGCAGCTATGGCCCTACACTTGTGCCAGAGGGTAGCTATTTTGTGCTAGGAGATAATCGCGATAACAGCGCGGACAGCAGAGTCTACAGCTTTGTCCCCCGCGGAGAAATTATTGGGCGCTCATCGTCGGTCGTATTTTCTTTAGACAGCAATAACCGTTACTTACCCCGAGGTAACAGATTTCTGTCCGAGTTGGATTAGCTAGGTAGATTCGAATAATTAGTGTAAGCCAAAAGTGAAAGATATTCTTATTCAATCTCCTGAAACCGATTTCGTTTCTGCTGAAAACTCGTTACAAATTGCCAAGCAATCAGCACAAGATGTCTATTACACTCTGCCGATATTGATTTCTGACAAAATTCGCGCAGCACACGAGCTGGGAGTAGAACGAAGTGCCCATTTTTGCTTTAAAAGATTGGAGTTTCAGAACAACACGCTTGTTCATCATCTTGATATCTCTAGCAGCGAAGATAGTGCTGGGGCAAGGATTAGAAATCACAGTTCCTCGGATTACAACACCTCCAGTCATCGATGGTACTGTAGGTGAACTTGAGTGGAGAGAAGCTCGGGTCGTTCAAGTCAATATAGAAGTTGACCCCGGTGATAATATCGAAGCTGCAGTTACGGCCCAGGCGTTACTGATGGAGGACGGTGAGAAGATTTATGTCGCCTTCAAAGCACAAGACCCAGACCCAGATCAAATTCGCGGTTTTTATGAGGATAGGGATAGCGGATGGGACGGCGACGTTATGGGTATAATTCTAGATACATTCAATGATGAAAGGCGAGCCTTCGAATTTCTGGTCAATCCATTCGGCGTTCAGATGGACGCGATCTACGACGACGTAAATCAGAGGGAAGACGAATCATGGAATGCTATTTGGGATAGTGTTGGACAAATTACAGAATCAGGTTACACAGTAGAGCTTGCTATTCCGTTGAAGCAACTGCGTTTTTCGGAAACCGAATCCGTAAAGGTTTGGGGAGTCGATTTTTTTCGACATTACCCTCGGGATCGGAGCACCAGCATACATAGTCAAAGAATTGATTGGGACATTTCCTGTTACCTATGCCAGATTAGTAAGTTAGAAGGTTTCCAAAATTTAGAGCAAAGTAGAAACTTGGAAGTTATTCCAACGATCACGTCCTCCTCCTCTGAAAGCCGCAATCCTGAGGGTGGAGGCTGGGAGCGAGAGAACAATTCTCAAGGGAGTCTAGATCTTCGCTGGGGAATTTCCCAAGATACATATTTGAACGCCACAATTAATCCAGATTTTTCGCAAGTAGAAGCGGATAGTTTGCAACTAGATGTGAATAATACGTTTAGCCTTTTTTTCCCAGAGCGTCGAACTTTCTTCCTAGATGGGGCAGATTATTTTGACACCTATGAGAACTTAGTTCACACCAGAAACATCGCCTCTCCAGAATATGGACTTAAGTTGACAGGGAAGACTAATCAAAACACTTATGGTCTAGTGGCAGCCAATGATGAAACCACAAACTTTATCATTCCTCGCAGCCTAAGCTCTCGTTTGGCTTCAATTGAGGGTTTGGAGAGTAAAGTCGCAATCGGTCGCTATCGACGAGATATATTTGAGAATTCCACACTTGGAGCCCTAGTAACTGATCGAAGAGGAAAAAACTATAGCAACACGGTGCTAAGTCTTGACTCAACTCTGCGGCCAACTGCTCAAGACACAATTTCAATACAGGCTATGCACTCGGCTTCTGAGTACCCCAACAACATTCAAACAGAACACCAACAAGAAGCTGAGTTAAACGACAGTAGCTATGTAATCGAATATCAGCATAACGACCGCCGGTGGGACTGGCGAGTGGGATACTACGACTGGGGGGACGACTTCCGGGCTGATCTAGGCTTCGTAAATCGGGTCGACTTCAAGCACATGGTGGCGACGATTGGGCGGACATGGCGATGGGATGGAGATGGATTTTTTAGTCGAATACGTTTTGCCGCTGATTATGATCGCACAGAAGACCAATCTGGATTGCAGCTGGAGGAAGAAACCGAATTCTTTGTCAATATGAACGGCCCTCTCCAATCCTATTTAAATGGACTTTTTGGAAGTAGCGAAACATATTGGAACGGGAGGTACTTCGATGAGCAATTCAATATGGTCAACGTAGGATTTTCGCCCAGTCCAAACCTAACTCTCAGTTCTATGGTCCGATATGAGGATGTGGTTGATTTTGCAAATACGCGGCTCGGTTATTCAAAACGGTGGGGGCCAAACATTAATTATAGGTTCGGAAGACATTTCCAGGTTAACTTAAGGCACCAGTTACAAGAATTTAAGTCAGATAGTAAGCCCCTATTTAGAGCAAATTTAACCGATCTGAGGGCAACTTATCAATTTGACGCCCGCAGCTTTGTTAGACTTACAGTTCAATATGCCGACCGTGAAAGAAATGTCGAGAATTATATTCGAGCAGTGGATGCGACTAGTAAGGACTTAGGCGCTCAATTGCTTTACAGCTATAAGCTCAATGCTGCGACACGTTTTTTTGTAGGATATTCCGACAAAGGTTTTCAAAACGACATTTATGATTCCATCGAGTACACCAATCGAACCTTTTTTGCCAAATTCAGCTATGCTTGGCAGCCATAGTAAAAACTTTCTATTCTAGACATTTGGACTGAAATGAAAATTTTCCATCCGCCTTTAAAAATCATGATCCAAACGCTAGCATGCACACTATTATCTTTAAGAACTTATTGAGTATTTACTTTGGGTAAAAGAACCTGCCTTTTTGAAAAGCACTTGGAATTTGGTGGAAAAATTGTTGATTTCGCTGGATGGGAGATGCCTGTAAATTATGGTTCTCAGATCGAGGAGCATAATTTTGTTAGAAGTTCTGCCGGAGTTTTCGATGTCTCACACATGACAATTATAGACCTTGGGGGTCTTGACGCTGAAAAATATCTACGTTTTCTGCTAGCAAATGACATTGCCAAACTGACAACTCCTGGGCAGGCTCTATATAGCGCTATGCTTAACCACGATGGCTATGTGCTTGATGATCTAATCGTATACCGAATGGGAAGCGGCTACCGACTGGTTGTCAATTGTGCTACGAGAGAAAAGGACTTACGTTGGTTAATTCAAAACAGTGATGGGTTTAGAGTGTCAATTGAGGAAAAGCCTCGCCTTGCTATTTTAGCAATAAATGGCCCAGATTCGATAAGCAAGTGTTGTAAATTAGTCAGCTCAGAACACGCGAAAAGGATAAAGGAACTTAAGTATTTTCAGGGCACAGACCTTGGGGAATGGTTTGTTGCTAGAACCGGCTACACTGGAGAGCTCGGATTAGAGTTTATTATCCCAGCAGAAGACGCTCCAGATTTTTGGACTAGATTGTTAGAGTTAGGTGTTAAACCAATCGGTCTAGGAGCAAGAGACACCCTTCGACTAGAGGCGGGTATGAATCTATATGGGCAAGATATGGATGAACTGACTTCGCCCCTTTCTGCAAATATGGAGCGAACAATCGCCTACGATCCTCCCAATAGAGAATTCATCGGTAGGCCTGCATTAATCGCGCATAATGAGTTACGGAAGGCTGGAAAGATTCCAGTTTTAGTAGGTTTAACCCTGGAAAGCAGGGGTGTACTTAGAGCCGGACAGAAGGTTTCCACTGAACTCGGCGAGGGTATGATAACCAGCGGAGGGTTTTCTCCCACGTTGAAGCATTCCATCGCTTTAGCTAGAATCCCAAGTAACAGTTTATCCTGCAAAGTTGAACTGCGCGGGGTAACCACTGCTTTGCGAATAGTTGAGCCCAATTTTGTCCGATTCGGAAAGAGAGTTTGTAAATAATTTTTGCTAGGTGACATCAAAGAGGGATACTCTGAGTCTCAAGAATAAGGAGGATAGTTACTTGAGTAACATTCCAGATGATCTGAAATATGCTTCAACCCATGAATGGATTAACATCAATGAAGAGGGGCTTGTAACGATTGGCATAAGCGACCATGCGCAGGAAGCACTCGGAGACATCGTGTTTATTGAACTACCTGAAGTTGGCACTAGTGTTAACGCCAAAGAAGAAGTCGCGGTGGTTGAATCCGTGAAGGCAGCTTCTGACATCTACAGCCCTATCACCGGCGAAGTTATCCAGGTGAACGAGACACTTATTGATTCTCCAGAGACTGTCAACGCGTCCCCTTATGAGCTTGGCTGGTTTTTTAAAATACGGATGGAAAATGAAGCTGAATTAGACGATTTAATGAACAGTGATACCTATTCTGAACATTGTGATGAAGAATGAAGAGTGCTAACTCGCCTAGGTTTGATTTCCAAGTACGATACAAAACATACTTAGTTCCCTCAGTCAAAAACCCTAAAGTGAGTGTAATTATCAATGCAGTCTCAAGCTAAGACAAACACCTCTCCTAAAGTTCCTGCGCAAAACGATTCAGCGCCCTCAATACGGGAACTTCAATATTCTGAAGAGTTCATTGATCGGCATATCGGGCCAAGTAATGCCCAAATAGAGTCAATGCTTGCTGAAATAGGGCTAGCGTCTCTCGAAAAGTTAATACATAAAGTTATTCCCTCGGAAATTCTTACTTCTACTGAAAGTTCTTTGGCCCCCCCGCTGGCTGAAAATCAGGCTATCGAAAAACTTAAGCAAATCGCATCGCAAAATAAAGCATCAAGGTCACTTATTGGGCTGGGCTACTACGCAACTCATACTCCCAGTGTAATTTCACGGAATGTACTCCAGAATCCTGGCTGGTATACCGCCTACACTCCTTATCAACCAGAGATCTCCCAGGGACGGCTGGAATCTTTACTAAACTTTCAGCAAATGGTAATTGATCTGACAGCCATGGATATAGCCAATGCGTCTCTGCTAGATGAAGCTACTGCCGCAGCGGAAGCAATGGCGCTTGCTAAAAGGGTAAGTAAGAACCGAAATTCGAATAAATTTTTCGTTCATAACCAATGCTTCCCCCAGACAATTGATGTGGTGAAAACCCGAGCAGAATGTTTTGGCTTTGAACTAGTGATAGGCGAGATTGACGATATTAATGCCGATGGGTTATTTGGCGCATTATTTCAATACCCCTCTATGTCGGGAGAAGCCCAAGACTTTACTGAAGTCATAACGTCCTTGCATGAAGCTAAGGTTATTTCCATCATTGCTGCCGATATAATGAGCCTCGCGGTTCTGAAACCACCAGGAGAAATGGGTGCGGACGTGGTTGTAGGCAACACTCAGCGCTTTGGTGTCCCTTTGGGTTATGGTGGACCTCACGCGGCTTTTTTTGCTACCAAGGACGAATACAAGCGCGCTGTCCCAGGTCGCATTATCGGTGTGTCAGTCGACTCTAGAGGCAAACAAGCATATCGAATGGCTCTGCAGACCCGGGAGCAACACATACGGCGCGAGAAGGCAAATAGCAATATTTGTACCGCACAGGTGTTACTGGCAAATATAGCTGCCCTATACGCTGTGTATCATGGCTCGCAGGGTATTCGCAAAATAGCAAACCGCATTCATAGATTTACTTCAATCCTCGCAATGGGCTTACAAAAATCGGGTATACAAATAGTCAATAAAAACTACTTCGATACCCTCACAGTTAGGATAAAATCAATTGAGACAAGAAGTGTATTAGAGAGAGCCCATGATGCTCAGATAAATTTGTGGACAGGAAAATTGAAAGAAGAAGGGACTATCGGTATCAGTTTAGATGAATGTACAACTGAGAGTGAAATAAAAAAATTGTGGTCAATTATACTCGGGCCTTCAGAGAAATCGAACTCGGTCCAGGATTTCGATTCTGCAATATGTTCTGGTTTAATAGAACCAGTTATCCCAGATTATCTCTATAGAAAATCGGAATTTCTGACGCATCCGATCTTTAATTCATTTCATAGTGAAACTGATATGATGAGGTATCTAAAACGACTCGAAAATAAAGACATCTCTCTAACTCACTCAATGATTCCGTTAGGCTCATGCACTATGAAACTTAATGCCGCAAGCGAGATGATACCTATCAGTTGGCCAGAGTTTTCAGAGCCACATCCGTTTGCACCTCTCGAACAGATGTCAGGCTACCACAAAATGATTACTGAGCTGGAGAAAATGCTTGCACAAATTACCGGCTTTGACGCTATCAGTATGCAGCCTAATTCGGGCGCACAGGGAGAGTATGCTGGCCTTCTCGCGATCAAGAAATACCTTCAGAGCATTGGGCAGGGTCACCGTAATATTTGTCTGATTCCAACTTCAGCGCACGGAACTAACCCAGCTAGCGCACAGATGATAGGAATGAGGGTTGTGCTTGTCGCGTGCGACCAAAAAGGGAATATAGATATTTATGATCTCAAGAATAAGGTCGGCTTGCACGCTGATGAGATCGCTGCGTTAATGATAACCTATCCATCAACACATGGTGTTTATGAAGAGAAAATTAAAACCATCTGCGAAATAGTTCACCAAAATGGTGGTCAAGTTTACATGGACGGAGCCAATCTTAATGCCCAAGTCGAAGTAGCACGTCCTGCTGAGATAGGTGCCGATGTCTCACATGTCAATCTCCATAAGACATTTTGCATTCCCCATGGCGGTGGTGGTCCAGGAATGGGCCCAATAGGTGTTAAATTACACTTGGCACCATTCTTAGCTAATCACTCGCTAGTGGAAATTAGCGGTCCAAAATTGTCGAATAGTGCGATTTCCGCAGCCCCATGGGGGAGTAGTGGAATACTTCCGATATCTTGGATGTATATCACCATGATGGGTAAGGAAGGACTTCTTAAGGCGACTCAAGTCGCGATACTTAACGCGAACTACATTGCGAAAAAGCTCTCATTACATTACCCAATTCTATATAAAGGCCAAAATGGAATGGTCGCTCATGAGTGCATAATAGATATCAGACCCTTCAAACAGAGTTCAGGTGTAAGTGAGGAAGACATAGCAAAGAGGTTGATCGATTACGGTTTTCATGCTCCCACCATGTCGTTCCCTGTTCCGGGAACATTAATGATTGAACCAACAGAAAGTGAATCACTAGAGGAATTGGATCGATTCTTAGAAGCAATGATTAAAATAAGAGGAGAGATTCAACAAATCGAATCGGGAGCAATCGATTCTGAAAACAATCCTCTCAAGAATGCACCTCACACCATGGAAGATATTATTGATGGTAATTGGGATCGACCTTACTCGATAGTTCAAGCTTGTTATCCGGCTGAAAGCCCTAACAGCACAAAATACTGGCCTTCAGTGAATCGCATAGACAATGTTTATGGAGACAGAAATTTGTTCTGTGCTTGCCCTGCCATCGAGTCATACGAGAATCAGGCTTGAAATTCGGGTACCTTTTAGGGAATAGGAGTTTTGTTATGGGCGCGGGGGGAGTTCATGTACTAGAGTCAACGCCTTCAGAACGGTCCCAGATCTGCGAAATTCCGATAGAACCTGATATTCGTCGTCATCGTACCAATCCCTAGCTGCTTTTTCTGAAGGAAACTTAAAGATGATTACCCGCCCTTGAAGTGGATCAGTCCCCTCAAAAGTTTCATGCTTATCATCAAAAGTCACAAACTCTCCACCAAATCTTTTTAGTATAGGGAAAAATCCCTTCTCATACTTACGATATTGTTCAGCATCACGCACAGTCAAATTCGCAATCATATAGACTCCTACTTCGTACATTATAATCTCCATCTGATTTGCTAAAATCATTAAGTTAAACTTAAGGCTCTACTTTTGCAACAAGAGCAAGAACAGCGTGGCAGGCTTAACTAAAGGAGTCCCCTAGACAGCCGGGGCATTTATAGCGATACTCGATTTACTTAACGGCGAATATGATAGTTTGAGATGAGGAAGTTTTGAACAACACGCATTATTCTAAACACATAGATTCTCTCCGCAAGATTCATGAGGCAGCCCTTGAAACAGTTGAAGCAGAGGGCATCCTCCTTCATAGCGGCAGTGATACCTTATATTTTGCTGATGATAGATCTATTGAGTTTAGCGCTTATGGTCACTATCTAAGATGGATACCTATAAACAAACCTGATCAATTTCTGCTTTTTATCCCTGGCGAAACGCCTAGGTATTTTCAGGTAGTCCCGACGGATTACTGGTATGACCAAGTAGTTGAAAATGAGGCGCCTCTCGAAAAAGATTTAAGTGTCATACGTACCAAAGTAGTCAGCGATATAAAGATTCACATAAAAAATCTTAAACTATGCTATCTGGGACCTTGTCCTGACGTAGCTACATCACTTGACATTTCAACTCATAACATAAACCCACAAAAAGTCATCTCTTATCTTGACTTCCAAAGAGCCTATAAAACACAGTACGAGATAGATCAAGTTAGAAATGCCAACAAGTTGGCTCTCATAGGGCATCGGGCAGCAAAGGAATGCTTTTTAGCAAACGGAAATGAATATGACATCCATATGGCTTATTTAAGAGCATGTAATATTTTAGAAAGTGAATGTCCCTACACAAATATCGTGGCTCTAGGTGAGAAAAGTGCAATTCTCCACTATCAGAAAAAACGCAAAGGCGATGCTGAAAAAGATAAAGTTTTACTAATCGATGCTGGTTGTCGAGTAAACGGATATGCATCTGATATAACTCGCACCGTCGTAAAAGAGAACGTCAATTCTATATTTGAGGATATTTTGATTGGAGTGGAAGACATAGAACGCAGCCTAGTAACACTTGTCAAACCCGGAGTTAAATATCCTGAACTTCACTCGCAAGCTTTAGCAAAGATAAGTGAACTTTTACTTGAACTCTCTATCTGCTCTGGTTCTGTAGACGATTTATTGGAAATGGAAATTTCGAATCTTTTTATGCCTCACGGTGTGGGTCACCTTCTTGGCATACAAGTTCATGACGTGGGCGGGCATCAGAGAGATGTAAAAGGCGCAGTTGAATCTCCCCCAGCTAGTTCCCCATATTTAAGAAATACACGAATCATTGCAAAAGATATGATTTTCACGATAGAACCGGGCTGTTATTTTATTCCTATTCTTCTCGAGCCTCAGAGAGATACAACAAGAGGCGAGGTGATTAATTGGAAAGTAGTCGAGCAATTGTACCCGTGTGGAGGAGTTAGAATTGAAGATAACATTCTAGTCACTGATGAAGGATCTGAAAATCTTACAAGGCAATTTGAAGCAATTAATCAGTAAAGAGTAAGTCTTCAATCATTTTGACCAACATGGGTAAGGCCTTTTGGTTAGCCAATATTTCTTCTTTGGCAATTGATCCCATCTTCATCCTTTTTGATTTATTTTCTAGAAGATTGATGATTCTTTCGGCCAGCTCACTCTCGTCCCGAACAGTCAAAAGTCCGCCTGCCTTTTCTAATCGCTCACAAATTTGAGCAAAATTATACTGTGATGGTCCAACTAAAATAGGTAAAGACATCGCGGCTGGTTCGAGCACGTTATGACAACCGGTATTTACGAGACTGCCCCCGACAAAAGCTATATGCGAAACCGCATAATATGAGTTCATCTCACCTAAACTATCTCCTATTAAAACCTGTACGTTATCGCCTAAGTTAGCGATGGATGACCTGCGGGCGCAAATCACACGAGACTTCTTCAGATCAGAGAAAACTTTATCAAAGCGCTCCGGGTGGCGGGGCACTACAATAAAGAGCACTTTTGGGAACTTTCTAAGCACTGCTTTGATGGTTACTAATAGTTTTTCCTCTTCACCGTCTCTTGTGCTAGCCGCAATTACTATTGGTCGCGCAGATGCTTTAAGCTCATTGAATAAGGGTTTATTGGATTTATCCTCTATACTGATATTTACGTGATACTTTAAATTCCCAGCCACCACAATTTTTTCGGGTTTTGCTCCAAGCTTTATCAATCTCTCAGAATCATATTCGGACTGCGCGCCTATGATATCAATTTGCTCTAATACTCTCTTTGTAACACTACGAAATTTGGAGTAACCAGAAGCAGATTTTTCTGAGAGACGTGCATTAGCTAAAAGTATTTTAATCCCCATTCCTCTAGTGACAGTTATCAAATTGGGCCAGATTTCTGTTTCCATAATTATTAATAATTTAGGGTCCATTCGACGTATAAAACGAGACAACATCAGTGAAGAATCATAAGGCAAATAGCTGTGAAAAACTTGCTCTCCAAACAGACGCCGAACCTGATCTGATCCTGTTGGCGTCATTGTTGTGATAAATATTTGGTAGTGAGGATACAATTTCTCTAATTCACGTATCAAAGGTTGGGCAGCAAATACTTCTCCTACAGAAACTGCATGCACCCAGATAGTAGTTATTTCGGGTTTGAAATACTTAGGGAAACGATAAAACCCAAAACGCTCACTAATCCGTCTTCTGTATGCCGGGGCTTTATACCCACGCATAAAAAGGCGCACTAAGATTAGTGGCATTAAAATAATTACAATTAAGTCATAAAAAAAACGAAACATAAAAAGTGTAAACAAATTGAAGTACTAACTTCCTTTAATTGGGAAATTAAGTTTTATACAGATATACTCAGGCCATGCTATACCGACTCTTTCTCAAATGGTAAAGGTAACTAATGAACTTAACCTATTCAACTAACATCGTCATCTTAGGAGGCGGTATAGCCGGCTTATGGTTACTAAACCGAATGCAAACTGAAGGGCATGACCCTATACTTTTTGAAACCAAGGCCTTAGGAGGCAAACAAACTCTGGCTTCTCAAGGAATTATCCATGGCGGGCTCAAGTATGCGTTAAAAGGAGCTTTGGGGGAAGATTCTAAGAATATTGCAAATATGCCAAATCGCTGGAGGCAATGTCTAAATGGAACAGGTGAAGTTGATTTAACTGGTGTAAAAGTACTCGATGAGAATTACTACATGTGGTCCGACGGGGGATTGAGGAGTCGACTAAAGAGCTATTTAGGTAGTAAGAGCTTAAGAGGTAGGGTGGATGTCGTGTCAAAGGACAGTTATCCAAATTTTTTTCGACAGTCGTCTGTTAAAGGTACGCTTTATAAGTTGCCCGATTTTGTCATGGATACGAACAGCCTATTGCAAAAACTAGTCTTCGAAAGCCATGGAAGAATATTCTCTTTAGCAAACTGTAAATATAAATTTCTCTCCGAAGAAAATACTCCTAAGCAAAAACTAGAAATCGTGACGCAAGACAAAATCGTTACTATAGAAGCAAATTTGTTTATCTTCTGCGCCGGCGAAGGCAATAGTGAGTTAATTAGCAAAGCAAAGTTAAATACTATTAAATCACAAACGCGCCCCCTTCATATGGTTTATCTCAAAAAATCGAATCTGCCTAAAGTTTATGTGCATTGCATTGGGAATAATTTCAGCTTAAACCCTTTAATGACGGTGACGTCTCATGAGACGAGAAATGGTCAAATTGTTTGGTACCTAGGAGGTGATATTGCTGAATCAGGTATCGATAAATCGAAAAGCGAACAAATCAAGACTGCTGAAGAATTGATGCTAAAAACGTTCCCATGGATGAATCTGACTGGTGCAAAATGGGAGTCTTTCCTCATTAATCGCTCTGAGGGTCAAGTTCAAAGTGGTTCTCGCCCCGAAGATGCTATCGTGAGAGATGAGAGAAACGTTTTAGTTGCCTGGCCAACAAAACTTACGTTGGTACCTTCATTGGCTGATCAAGTACTTACATATGTTGCTCGACTGGAGAGGACTTTGCTAGAAAAGACCTTATCCTTGGATAAATTACAATCTTTATTTAAAACACCGTCTTTAGCCAGTACTCATTGGGATTGATTTATTTTGGAATTAGTGAAGCGCTCATTAGGCGAAAGTGGGATCTGTATTTCCTGTCTGGGTATGGGAACCGTCAAATTTGGACGAAATCAAGAGGTTAAATACCCGAAAAAATTCTCTCTGCCTTCCCTCAAAGATTTAGAGAGATTATTAGATAAAGCAAACGAGCTAGGTATCAATTTCCTCGACACGGCACCAGCATATGGGAACTGTGAAGAAAGAATTGGCCGAGCTTTGAGAGCCCGATTAGACTGGATAATCTGCACTAAGGTTGGAGAAGAATTTATCGCTGGAAAATCATCTTTTAATTTTAGCGGCCAACACACACAGAAAAGCATTGAGCGTAGCTTAAAATATCTAAAGACAGATTATTTAGATTTAGTCTTAGTTCACTCTGATGGAAATGATGAAACTATAATTGATTCCACTGACTGTTTAGAAACTTTAGCTAAACTAAAAGAAAAGGGAATCATTAGGGCATACGGAATGTCAACTAAAAGTGTCAGGGGCGGGCTCAGAGCTGCTGATCTGACTGATGCGGTAATGGTAACTTTGAACCCTTCAAATACTCAAGATCTACCCGTGATTGACTATGCTTCGTCGAAAAATAAAGGAGTGCTCGTGAAGAAAGCACTAAATAGCGGACATCTTGCTAAGAATAGTCTTGAAACTAACCTAAATTTTGTACTAAGTACACCTGGAGTAACCAGCGCAATAATAGGAACAATAAATCAGGAACATCTAGTCAAAAATGTATCCATTGTGAGTAACGCTTTGACAAGTTAAATAATTAACTACCTAATCAATTTTCCACTTTTTTCATTTTTTCTACTATCGCTGAAGTGGAGCAGTTGTCAAGGAATTCAAGAGCTTTTACTTCGCCGCCGTAGGACTTAACGTATTCTCCGCCTACCACTTTGTCTAAGGTATAGTCCCCGCCCTTGACTAAAACATTCGGCTTTAACTTTCTTAACAGTTCCTCAGGAGTTTCCTCAGGAAAACAAACAACCCAGTCGACAGCTTCCAATCCTGCTAAAACCGCCATCCTACGCTCTACAGGATTGATTGGACGACCCACACCTTTAACCTTTTTTACCGAATGATCATCGTTGATCGCTACTATTAATTTGTCACCCAACTTTTTTGCTTCTGATAAGTATCCAACGTGGCCTGCGTGAATGATGTCAAAACAACCGTTTGTAAATACAATCTTCTCGCCATGTTCTTTAGCATCTGCCACTGCGAATGAGAGCTGCTGCGCCGTCATTATTCCGCCACCCCAGCCGTGCTCCTCCAAAATTGAGCGGCGTAACTCAGGGCCACTTATCGCAGCGGTCCCTAACTTACCTACTACTAAACCCGCGGCAACATTGGCAAGGGCAGTTGCGTCTGAAATACTCTCTCCAGATGCCATGGCTGCCGCCAGGACCGAAATTACAGTATCACCCGCCCCAGTTACATCGAATACCTCTTGAGCTCGGGCAGGCAAATGCAACTCGGGCGAATTCGGCCGAATTAAAGTCATCCCAGACTCGCCTCGAGTAATCAAAAGTGCTTCCAAAGATAAATCTTTGACTAACTCAAGTCCTCTATCAACAAGCTCTTGTTCATTTTTACTCTTGCCTACAACGGACTCAAATTCAGATAGATTAGGCGTAATTATTGTCGCTCCCCTATACTTTTGAAAATCAGCCCCTTTTGGATCGATAATTATCGGTTTATTCTGTGAGCGGCACAGTTCTATAAGTTTATGCATTTCACATAGAGCTCCTTTGTTATAGTCTGAAAAAACTATTAAGTCAGAGTCTTGAATTAATTCTTCAACCTTTTCAAAGAGGCCTACCACATCTTGATTTTCAAACAATTGTTCAAAATCTAGTCTAATTAAATGTTGATGCTGGCTTATTACTCGTAATTTAGTGATTGTCGGCTTTTTAGCAGACCATAGGAAATCGCAGTAAACACCAGCCGCTTGAAGTTGGGAATGCAGCTCTTCACCGGTTTCATCTTTTCCGACAATCCCAATCAAACGAGCAGCTGAGCCAAGCGCAGAGATGTTTAGAGCCACGTTGGCTGCACCTCCAGGTCTGCCTTCCCTACTATCAACACACACTACAGGTACAGGAGCCTCCGGCGACACACGAGAGGCGGCCCCGTGCCAATATCTATCGAGCATTATATCTCCGACAACCAAAAGCCTGGCCTTCTGAAATTTTGGCATCTCGAGTTTCATACATACTCTCCAATCTAGCCTAGCTTATTTTCCAAAATATGAGGCTAATTTACAATTCATGATAGCATAAGGAAATGTAGATAAAGAGGCTCCTGGTATTGTTGCTACTATTGTTATGCCTATATAGCTTTGTAAAGAGTCTAAAATTAAGGCTGCCAGTCCTTTAGAATAGATACTGAAATAGGAAAGTAATCGGCTTTCAGTATAATCACAGACTACTGAGTAGCAGAAGAGTAACCATCTATGCCCAAGGCAAGTACTAGAGGAGAGAGACGCTCCCTTGCAGAATTTTGGCCACCAAAATATTGGCCAACTTGGATACTACTTGGGTTCATGAAAATAGTTACTTACCTACCATTCCCTTTCCAGATTAAGATCGGACAATTCTTAGGTTTTTTGACTTATCATCTAGCTAAAAGTAGAAGGCATATCTGTGAGGTTAATCTCAAACTTTGTTTCCCAGAGCTAAGTCAAAGAGCGTTGGAAAATTTAGTTAAAAAAACCTTCATCTCTAATGGTATTGGATTAATCGAAACCGCTATTACATGGCATAGAACTCCTGAGGAATTTAAGTCTCGAGTGACTGTTTCCGGCCTAGAAAATTTAAAAAATGCAATATCCGAAGGTCGAGGTGTACTCTTGATTTGCGCTCACTTTACAACTTTAGAATTTGGTGGATTCCTTTTGAGTTTATTTCAAGAAATGGACGTGACGTACCGCCCCTTTAAAAACACTCTTTTTGATAGTGCCATGTTTAATGGCCGATTGCGTCATTATCCATCGGTTATAGATAGAAAAAATATCCGTAGCGCGCTACGGAGCCTTAAAAACGGGAGGGTTATTTGGTACGCGCCAGACCAAGATTATGGGCCAAAGCATTCAGTGTTTGTCCCTTTTTTCGGCATTGAGGCGGCAACTATTACTGCTACAACTCGGTTTGCGAAATTCAACAATTCTGCCGTAATTTTTTTCAGCCATTATCGCGATGAAGACAATTCGGGATATAAACTTCAGTTCAGTAATGTATTAGAAAATTATCCCACAGGCGAACCCAGAGCAGACGCCTCAATAATCAATAACCTTATTGAACAAGCCATTCGCAAAAATCCAGAACAATATCTGTGGTTGCATAAACGTTTTAAAACTCAGTCTGCAGGGAAATTAGC
Organism: uncultured Pseudohongiella sp.; assembly: GCA_902531515.1. Lineage (GTDB taxonomy): Bacteria > Pseudomonadota > Gammaproteobacteria > Pseudomonadales > Pseudohongiellaceae > UBA9145. Next base: position 70,574 of record CACAEJ010000001.1, on the reverse strand, counting down.
TCGACCCTATTAGATAAAAGCAGGTATATTGAAATAGTGGACCTAACCAATAAAAAACAATTCAGGCATCTTGATGTGCGAATCTTAGGAGCCCTGATTAGTCTGCTGGTTTCGTTTTTTACTTTGCTTAATCCTGGTCTGCCTAATGACGATGCCTATGCATATATTCGTACAGCAGAAATCGCTCTGAGTGATGGTATAAACGCAGCAATACAGTACTATTCATGGGCGAGCTATTCGTTACTTATTGCGTTTGTCAGTAAGACAGGTATAGACCTGTTAACCGCAGCACAATTAATAAATGCTTTCTTTCTATCTGTTTTGGTTTATTCTTTTATTAGTATTGTAAATTGCTTTAACAATTCGAAAACCGTTTCCATCTTAGCCGCAATCTGCATCCTCTTATACCCTCCATTGAATGAGTTAAGATCTGATATTATTCGAGACATTGCAATGTGGGCACTTAGTCTTTTTGCATTATGGCAATTTTTACTGTTTGTGAAACTAAATCATCTACCAAATTTTATCTGTTTTTGCCTTTCAATTATTCTAGCCTCGTTCTTCAGAGCAGAGGCGATAGTTTATTTATTCTCCCTACCAATATGCCTACTTCTCGATAGCAGGTATGAAAGTGGGATACGATATAGGATAGTACTAAAATGTATGGCAATCATATTTTTTTCATTGGCCGTGGTAGTTTTAATGATTGGATTAATCGGAATAGACGTTATATCCGTTTTCCAAAAGTTTATCTCCGTCTATGAACCGTTTTTGAACAATATTTTAAATCCCAGTGAAGCTGAAAGTTACTCATTGAGCAGCCGAATCTTTGGGGAATATGCAATGACGTACTCTGGTCCTTACCTCGGCTTATTTTTGATCGCAGGGTTATTCGCGATATTGATAGTTAAGTTATTTGAAGGTATTGGCGGGCCTTTTTTTTGGGTGCTGGCGTATGGCGCTATTAAACGTCTAGTAAGATTGGAAAGAATTTTCTTAGCTCCGGTTATTATCTTTTTATTTACCAACCTAGCTATAGTTTTCGGATTTATTTTTGTCACAAAATTTGTTTCGGCTCGTTATTCGATGATCTTTTGTTTAGTTTTAATCCTATTTGTACCACTGATTCTTGATAATTTAATTAATGAATTTCGGAAGAGTTCATCGAAAAATTTAAGGATGAGGACCTTAATATTGTTTTTTGGCTATTGCGCCTTTGACTCGTTTATAAGCTTCGGCTCTTCAAAAAGTTATATTAATGAATCGCTAGCTTGGCTGGAAACAGAAAGCCCTCTAAATCCTCAAGTGGCGACAAATAATCATGCTATCGCTTATTTCAGTGGTAGAGTCGAAAATTATGACAGGGTGACGCGAATAATTTCAGAGAGTGAAATACATGAACTAAAGCCGGACGACTTACTTATATTGGAGATGAATTATGAAATGTCGCGAATCTTGAATCAAAATTCTCTTAAACCCTACCTTGAACTGCAGGCAGCGTTCCCTAGCAATCGAGATATTCAACTTGCTATTTATAAAAGAATAGATCCATAAATAAAAACTAAAAAGAAGTTTCCAACTCATCAATTATATTTCCAAAGGGCTGTTCATACTCAGTTCCTTTCCAATTTTTCAAAAATCTATCGAAGTCTTTTTTTATTGCCTTTTTAAAAACCCTTTTGCTTCGGTGTCTTCGCATCCCATCAAGATCTAAAACTACTAACTTGTTGTTCCAATAGAGAAAATTTGAAGCTTTCATGTCGCCATGGCTAATTTTATAATCAATCATAATCTTAAAAAGCAGTCTGAAAGAGATTATGATCGCTTCTAATTCGTTCTGCCTCAGACCTTTGGCTTTTATATGTTCTAGAAGATTTGCGGCCTCTATTTTTTCGCTGACAAAATAAGATTTAGCTCTTAAAAACCAGAGCCACCTGTCTTCTATAAACATATAAGGTTTTGGAGTGTGAACACCTAACATACTCAATATCGAGGCACTTCTCCAGCAACGGGCAGCTCGACTCATTTTGAAAAGATACTTAACACTTTGCCACAGCGAGTTCAAATTATATCTTTTTACAACATATCTCTTATTCTCAAATATAAATTCAGCTACCGTTGTAGAGTTACCATCCTTTAATAACCTGTCTTTCTGGATATAACGATTTGGGTCTGATATGAGATTGTCTAGAGTGGAAGAATCGATTTCTCTATCATAAACAGCTAGTTTACCTAGCGACCTGACCCTGCGATGAGCGGTAGTTGATCTAAGTAATTTTCGCTCATAGCTTGAAATTCTCTGAGCCCTAGCTTCCTTAACTGCAGAAAACATGCCTTTTAAATCTTTGGTATGTAAGTTTTTATTCTCTAGCTGATACTCTTTTAGCAGGCGCTCAATATTCTCATCGTTGTCAACCGTAAACTGTGCAAAAAATAACGCCAGGTTCTGTGATGCTAATTCGCTCGGAAGAGGTCTTTCAAGCGCCCGAATATCACCGCCATCTAGGTAATAAACTTGGTTATCTGATTCTAAGAAATTTTTCATATGAATGTCTGGTTGCCATAGACCTTGGCGGTGGCAAGCAGCTATTGAGCCAATCGCAAGGGATAACCACCGCCGCCTCTCGCTATTTGTTTTAGCCTCATCAAGACATTCGCTAATAGTTTTTCCATCGTTAATATATTCCAAAATTAACGCAGCACCTCGTCCCCCTGCAATTTGCGTTTCATGCAATATAGCGGGAGTTCGAAGGTTTCTCTTTATAAGGAGATTAATCCCTGATAAATCGCGAGACAAATTCCGCTTCCAGTGGCTTGGTGAGAAAAACAATTTTACGATAACGCTGCTATCCCGCCATTCTGCTTTAGCGGTCAACCGTCGTTTTGGAACAATTCGCAGAATTTCCCTAACCTCTATAGTTTCTAAGGAATTTTTATCATAGATCTCTAAAAGATATGGTGTGGAAATGTGCCTTCCAAGTCGAACTAATTCTGCAGACCGGTAGATTTTCAAAACTTACCTCGCAGGCCCTAACTTTTTATGCATACTGTCCGCTTTGCTTTCTACTATCTTCCAAAACCTCCTGTTGGCCCTATACGTCAATCCCTCGTTTAGAATGGTGTATTGGCGAATGAAACGCAAAAGATCTCGCTTGGAAAGACCTATCCCCATAGCTGAATAATAAAGGCCTGCTATATCTTTTATAATCCATCTCTTTGGCAATTTTTTTCGAAGTAATGCTCGATGTAGATCAATTAACGAAAGTTTTGGAAAATAGTCTCCATCCTTGTGTAACAGGAAATGACATAAATACAGATCTCGATGGCAAACACCATGCGCATGGATTGCAGATGCAAAATTAGCGACTTCGCGTATCAGTGCTCTTCGAATAGAAAGTGAAGGCTTTGCGTCTAACCAATTAAGACAGTAATCTTCTAAGCTAATTGTTTGCTTTAGCTCTTCAGTGATAACAAATGATTTTAGTTTGGCAGGGTTCCAACCCTTTTCTCCATACGCTACCACGTTCATTGTACTAACTGGAATTTGTTTTAGAAAATTTAATGCGATCCACTCATCTCTTGCTCCTAAAACTGGCTTCTTAAGCTGGATAAAATTCTTGAATATCTCTATCCAGCCAACACCAGTATGAACCTTTGCAAAATAGCTTTTACCATTATGCTCGAACCGAAATGTCTTACGTGTTTGAACTTGTCTGTAAACGGTGCCGTTCAAATCCTTTAAAATTTCATAAGGATCAGAGTCTGAAAAAAAATTTTTAAGCTCTGCATTCAAATATAGCATAAACGTCTCACGACATATTTCTCGCAAATTTGTCAATCAAATTTGCTGCTTCTAGATGTAAAGAGTATAAGTCACAATTCCTTCCATAATTTAAACCATTGCCTGACCAATTTGCATTATCGATATTTCTAATCATCGAGCCCAACTTTTGATTGAGATCATTTTGAAGAAAAGGTTCTGAACAAACCAAACCAGAACCAGCTTTTTCTACATGAAAAGCGTACCCGCAGGTAGATGTCGTCAACACTGGAAGCCCAGACACCGCTGCCTCCAACAACACATGCCCTGCACTTTCTCTGTAAGCAGGATGGAGCATTAGATCGGAGCCTGCTAAAAAACTGGGAATATCGTCGCTACCTGACACAATCATTAGCCTATCTAGTATTCCTAAATTCCGCGCTAACTTTAACACCTGCTTTGGGTTGTCTTTCCCAACCAAAACGAATTTAATCGTTCGTCTAAGCTCAAGCGGCAGTGATGCTATCGCCTTGAGAGACCGATCTACTCCTTTTACTTTAAAACCTGAACCAATTTGTAGTATGACAAACTGATCGTCTGTGACGCTTAATTTTTTTCTAAATTCAAAGCGTCTCTCTTTAAAGGTGTCATCTAGTCTTCGATCAGAATCAATTCCCGGAGGCAATAAATGCATGCGCGATGCGCAACCGGGATAATATTTTTCAAAACCTTCCCTTTGTTGCTCGGTCAGAATCATAATCTGTGTGGTTTGATTTTTTCCAAAAACCTCTTTTTCATACTTCGCAAAATGCCCGAAGCGAGGAGTTAAATTATAATAAAAGCCTCTTTGTTTATCAGCTTTTTCGAGAAAACATGGATCGGCAGCAAAATAAAGATCGAGACCAGGCATCTTATTGAAGCCAACAACGAAACTCGGCTCGGTCTGTCGCAAATGATCAGTGACCCAAGAAGTATATTTTCTGTAACGCCCTACATTCGTAAGCGCGTTGATGGGAACTATTATGACGTTGAAATTTTTTGGGACTTCACCTTGCCAAGATAATGTGTAGACGTCTATTTGATTTCCTCTTTGTGCACATTTTTCTGCTATGCGAAAAAAATCACGCTGCTGGCCGCCATAAGGGAAATATGAATAAATCAGGAAACTTATTTTCATAGAAAAAATCTAATACTGTAATCAGTCGAAAAATCAGCCGTTGGCATAGTAAGATCTAACAGAATGTAGTCATATAATCTCCTTTCTAGTGTGAGCCGCATCATTAGCATGACGTTTTGGCGTCCGTAGCATGCTCTTAGCTGAGCATCGAAACTCTATAAACTATTTGTTAGTTTTTCAAATTTATCCCATACAACGTTTGGGTCATTTTCTAGTCTTAAATGTATCTGATTTCGGCCGTAAGTTCCGCATAATGCCGGATCTGTTGGCCCATAAAGAGAGACTGTTGATTTGGATAATGCCGCTGCGAGGTGGCCTAGTCCGGTATCCACAGCGATAACGCCCTTCGAACTAATAATAACCGTAGCGATATCTGAAAGAGACTTTTTCCCAAGGATCTTAACGTTAAGATTTCCTTCGCCAATGAATTCTGCTCTCTTTTTTTCATTCGATGTCCCCCAAGGTAGAACAACATCATATCCATATCCTGTGGCTAACTCCGCAAGGTAACGCCACTTTTCCTTGGGCCAGTATTTACTTGCTCTTGTAGTCCCATGCAGAAAGATAATATGATTTCTTTTCCCCTCAGTATGATTCACATTACCTTTTTCTAACTCAATACCATAATCAAGTGGGTATTGATGGTACTCGTAATTTAAAGCCCTAGAGAAAAGCTGCCGGACTCGATCGACCGCATGTTCTTCCCACGAAACGGAATAAGCCTTGTTATAAAAAAGGCTCGCTAATGGTTCCTTAATAGTACTATTGCTTAATCCAACTGTGAGCCCTCGGGAGAGGCGACTAATAATTCCGCTCTTTATAAGCCCTTGCGCGTCTATCACCAAATCATAATGAACACCCTGTAGCATTTCCTTAAATGATAGAAACTCGCGATTTAAATAAGTTTTGAAAAGATTCAAGCGCCAGCGTCTTATGGCTACAGGAATTACCTTGTTAATGGCCGGATGCCAAGAGGGCACTTCAACAAAATTTTCCTCGACAACCCAGTCAAACGTCAATCCTGGATGGGCTCTCTGAGCGTCAGTTACAGCAGGAAGGGTATGAATAATGTCTCCTAAAGAGGATACTTTAACTATTAGAATACGCAATTCAATTCTTCCTTATTAAGTGCTTAAATTAAAAGAAGCTATAGCTCCAAGTACTCGCTCAAGTTTAATCTCTGTAAGGCACCGAAGATGGCCAAATGGGCACTATCTTTTAAAACAATGGCTTAAGTCCTCCTTGAACCAATACCGAGATATGAGTTTCAGGATTTATTTTTTTAAGTGCTCGATAAAGGGCTTGAGACATAACCATGTCACCAACCCACGCAGGACCAACTATTAAAACTTTTTCTCTATATTTTTCAGCCATAGTCAGTTGTATTTATTTAATAGTGATTATCCGACGTTTCGCACCTCTAGCTAGACGCAGATTCTCATAGAGTCTATCGGCTTTATTAGTTATTCGACGAGTTTTATCCACTCACCTTCTTCAGGATTACCGCGAGGATAATAACCATTTAACAATCGCAGGGTTTCCTCGGGGAAGTTGGTTATCTTACTATTCTGAGATACGACCGAAAAGTCAAAGAATTCTGTCGCTTGAACAAATTTTATTTTTAGCTCCCCGCCAGTAGCCACCTCTCCTCTTTGAATTGCGCGAAAAGATCGAATTGAAGATAGCATCATCTGGTCTACCTCTGCTTCGTTGGCATTAGGAACTATGTCACCTCTAAAGATAAAAGCCCTAGGGCCTAAATAAATAACAGCAACCCGCTCTTTGATACCGGCACTGTCACTTTCCGTGACTCCAGTGTGGCCTTGAAGGCGAAATTGAGACAAACCCTCTGACTTTGTGAGATTCCGTATGCCCAAAACATTTTGAATAAAAGATCGAGGGTCAACGCTATTTTGAAGGCGCTGCACTTCTATCCGAAGAGATCCTAACGTTGAGTCTTTTGCGGTTGCCGTGGTCGTAGTCGTTTCAATTTCCCAATCATCTGGGAAAACTACAGTGTATCCAAGCAAATCCTGATAGTACCGATTTCGTGTGTCTGTCATTTGAGAAGCGTTGCTTTGTCCGATAATTAATCCGTCAAGGTTAATTCTGAATACTTCTTCATCAATCATCTTGACTTCATCAGTCTCTAGTCTACCTACTTGTGCAACAGCCTCCTGAAGACGTTTGTCATTCCGAGGGTGGGTGGCAAAAAGCCCATGATAGGTACCTCCCCCGCCAGCTACTAAGCGATTAAAATCCTCTTGATTCTTCAATACAGTAATCACATCTATTACGGCTGCCGGATCATAACCAGCAGCCAAGAGATATTCGGCTCCTAGGCTGTCTGCCTCAAGTTCGTTATCTCTACCGAAACCACTTAAACCGGTCTGAGCCCAAATAGAAGCAACTTCACTGATTTGAGATGCTGCGTAACCGGACCCTGTTGCAATTCCAGCAACAATCCCGCCCGCCACAGCAGCCCCTCTAGCCAAAGCACCCCTCGCCTGTTGCTGAACAGCATGCCTTGCAGTTATATGGCCAATCTCATGAGCTAAAACAGCAGCGAGCTCTGCCTCTGAGTTTAAATAAGTTAGTAATCCGCGATTTATGTATACATACCCTCCTGGCAGAGCAAAGGCATTTATCTCTGGACTATCTATAATATGGAACTGATATTCCAAGTCTGGTCGATGACTGACTCGAGCTACTCGATTGCCCACATCCCGAACATAATTGAGCAATTTTTCATCTTCAAAAAGCGTCATGCTATCAAGTACTTTTTCATGTTCCTCAAGACCTATTTCTTTTTCCCTGTTCTCTGACATGAGTACTAAATTTGTACTGCCCGTCGCTGGATTAACCGCGCAAGAATTTATGATAGGAAGAAAAGTCAACAAGCACATCATAGGAAGAATTATTCTAACAGTACAAGGGAATTCTACTTTCTCATTACAGCTGTTATTTCTCATAGTAGAGCCAGTTCTAATTCTAAGGTTAAGCATGACTTACTCGCCATTCACAAAGTCTTTTAGTTGGGCTGCGAGACGATTACAAGCATTCGTTTCTACCCTAGCAATCAACGGTATAGGAACAACGAGTGCTGGAAGATAAGATTGACCGGTTGCATCTGTATTAATAGTTCCTACATTTCTTAAGGAAATCACATCCCAAACTCTCGCATCGAAATTAGCATCATCTTCCCAGGTACCGAAGCCGAAGCAGCCCCCTCCTCCAGGGCCTACTGTACAAGATATTGAACCTGTTCTGCCAGTTGTCTCAGTAAATCCTTCGACCCAAACCATGTACCTAATACCGAATTCATTCATCTTTTGGGCAACCACATCCTCGGCAAGCAACTGTTCGAGGTCGCTTGCACGCAATGGTGCGGTTCGTGGTTCAAACCAAGGAAACATTGCATCAATAAATTCTCTCTCGGGAATAATCGATATCGCATTTTCTCCCTGACTCATTCGATCCCCTACGCATTCCACAAAATCTGATTTTGTCTCGAAGTCACTTGCCTGACGGCGCCCAAGAATCACTACAGATTCGTCACTCTCAATGCCAGTCTCACCTTGTCTAAATTCATCTACGGTGGTGCTCGTGCACGAAGCAAGCATAAGAGTGCATATGCAAGTAAGAGATACCTTAATTTTCGAAGTTCCTTTCATAGGATCACCAGTTAGATTCGAACTCCCTTAAAGGCTGTTTAACCAATCCTGCACCTCTGGTATTCGAGTAAAATTCAGCGAAAAGCTAGAAGCAAGATCCCGCAATGCAACTACAGCCGCTTCATTAATACCGTTTTCGACGGACCGAAAAGTTTCAGTTGGAGTTTTCCCGTAAGAAGTCACTACCCAATCCGCTAAGGAGTCGCCCATACTATCAACTATTCGCATATTGTATTTGATCCAAACTTCATAGACCTCAAGCTTAGTCTTTTCCGGAAGCGCTAGCTGAAATTCCTCAATCACTGGCGCAAAAATAGCATCTACCTCCAGAACTTTTGGATCATCGAAACCTTCGATCTCAATAACTTCGTCAAACATCGCCGGAAGCACAGCATTGAAAAGATTAATATGCGATTCGCCGCTCTCGATATTTATTTCTTCCCGCCCGGTCTCACTATACTCCATATAAGAAAATTCTTTTAAGGCTTCATCATAATAAACAGCCATGGTCAGCGGAATTTTATTAATATTTGGTGTCGGAAAGCTCCCCTCTATCACTAAATTGCTAACCCCGCATGAAGACATTAGAGATATCATTATTGAAAAAACTGATAACCTGAGATAGAGAGGCTGGTTTTTGAATCGAATTTTCATTTTAGTACTCAAGACACCTGTACCTTTAGTATACGCAAAATTATTGATAATCGTTCAAACCGACAAACGTACCACCGTTTCGGATCGTCATTTCCCGCATCAAGGTAGAGTATCTATAGACACTCTGCTGAAATCGTCGCGGACCAGCAAAGATAGTAGGAAAACCGATCCCATGAATTCGAACTAGTCTATCACCATTAGCATCTTCGAGATTAATTCTGTCAATAGTTTGAAGCACTTCTCTTATAGAACCACCTGGCTGAAAATCATCACCGAGGACATAAATACTTATTTTCTTATCGGGAGCATAGAAAGTGTTTATCGCACGAGTAACGCCCTCGACAGGGCTGCTATTACTGTATGGATTCCATGTCCTCAGCGTAGATATGATTTGACTCCGTCTGCCTGGCGTATCTGGAATCCAGTCTCCGCGATATGAATCAAACATATAATCACCCATATCGTTCATAACCTGAATTCCTTTTACCTCGGGATACACATCGAGAGTGTCCTCAATCACCTCCAACATTTTATCCCAGCTAGGATTCTGAAACATACTTCCGGAAGTGTCTATCACAAAGATTATGTATTCACTGTCAACCGGCACGCCTCCGATCACATTGTTATCAGGCGCGCTAGTATTTGCCAGCAAACGCTGCATTTCTTCTGTTAAGCTCTGCTGGGCTAAGGCGAGGCGTCCCATTTCATCTGTTGTTTCATCGGAAAGATCCTTTGTCGTATTGAATCGGCCCTGAATATTCTCTAAGTCTCTTCGCAATCTAGCCACACGTTCCTTATTCGCCGAAAGCTGTTCCTGCTTAGCGTTTAGCTCACGGTTGACAATCACAGTTTCGCCGCGGATTTGAAAAAGTTGGTCCTGTAATTCTGCGACCGAGCCTTCCGGGATGGCACTTTCAGTCGCTTCTAACGTGGTAGGAGCAGACGATTTAGTGATCATTAATAAAATGATCATGGCGCCAAAACCACACGATGCGACATCTAAAAAAGATACCGTAAAAGAGTCTGTTTCTCTGTTTTTACGTGTATTCATATAACAAAATAAGTCTGTGAGCCTACAAACATAAAGTAAGTCATATTCTTAAGGCCAATCCCTGGAGGGCGTTAAAAACGAACCTTTTGTATATTGTGCCAACTGCCAGTAGGCTGCCGCAGCGCTTGGATCGCCTTCTAGAGGCATCAGTATTACATTAATTGGTGTTCCTGGGGATAGCTCCTCGACTGCTTCTTCAAAAAATTCCAGCCGCTCAGACGGTGTCACTAAGGAATTAGAGGAGTTTCTATCACCTAGTGTAGGCAATCCATCAGTAATAAGAAATATATTATCTGGTGGAGGAGACATACTCGCGACAGCTCTGAAAATTTGGGTCAGATTAGTTCCATTTTCGGGCACAAGGCTTTTTACATTTTCAATAGCTTCGTTCAGAAGATCACGGTCTGCAGCCTCTAGCCAAGCATTACCTGTTTCTGGAAGTATTGGTGTATAACTCGTGTTAAAACTCCAAATCTGATACTGGCTTGTAATTGGTAGCTGTGTGCTTACCCAGTCAACTGTATTGACTACCCGCTGCCATTTAGGCGCACTTCTCTTACGGTCGTCATCCATGTTGCGAGTGCGAATAATATTTACTATCGTACTATCAAGCATGGATGCGGAACTATCCAACAAAATCAATATTCGCTGCCCACCTAAGAAGAGCCCTGATAAATACTGACGGTTACCATCACCAAGAAACTGACGAACGCTGTTCCCTTCCTGCTCAAAGGCGCTTGCTTGAAGACGTAATAGCTCTTCTTCAAGAGCCTCCACATCGGAACGCAACTGAGCGATATCCTCTTCAGTGGCCATGCTGTTGTTTTCTAATGCTGCCAGCTCTTGGAGGAATGAATCAATCTCCTCCATTATTTGATTGGCTAGGCCCTCGGCAGTGACTACTTCTAATGAAACTGCAGATAAAGTGTTTCGAATCTCAACTAAACCTAGTTGACCGGTTTCTACCTCTTCTTCCAACAAATTAATTTCTGCGGTAAGTTCTGGGTTATTAGCTTCTGGAGATACGCTGCTAGCGTGATCTATAATCAGAAAGATAAGAATAACTGCTCCAAAGCCACAAAACATTACGTCCAGAAACGCTAGACTCAAGGGATTAACTTTCCGTCTGTTTGATTTACTATTACTAGCCATTTCGCACCTTAATTAAACGGATCTCATCGCCAGACTCCTCAAACCTTATGTGATCTCCAAGTTGCAATGAATGAATTCCTTTGCTAATTGATCGATGATTCAAGATCGCATGATCATTCGTGGAATTAAAATAGATGCCGGAGCCTGTGTTATCTATAGTCCCTAAGTGTTCTGGTAAGCCTTCCATAGCAAGATTAATCTCCTGCGAGGATTCGCGTGCCTCTGATTTTCCTGGCATATTCCTGATAACCACCCGGCGAAGTTTGATCGCCTCATTACCAAAAAGTAAATGACTCGCTAACTCACTCTGTTGCACTTCGTTTTTTGGGACTAACTCGTCAATCCCCAACTCAGATTTTTTTAATTTCTCAATGAGAGTTATTTCTCCGTCTTTTGATGCAATAAGTTTTTGATGATCTATGCATGCTCTTGCTCCCTGGTAAACAGATGCTACTTCATATTGTAGATCACTAGGGATAGTCCGTAAAAAGCCAGGGAGGCGGCTGAGACACTCACTCAATATCAGTTGGACTTCGAGCCCGACCGTAAGCGCACTTAATTGTTCATTAATTTTTCGATAATATCTATCAAGTACTGCTGTTAAATTTTCCCAAGGCAACTTAGCTAGATGCACTGTATCACTACTCTGTAGTTCTAGTTGAACTGTTGTGCCCTCTTCATGATTTGACAACCAAGAAAGGAGCGCGTTGTATAAGTCTTGCTCTGAAATAGCATCATGCTGGGGGTTAAAGCGGCATTGATCAATAAACAAATCAGTTGCTACTTGCATAATTAAATTCATGAAATTCTGCATGCCAACGCCCGGTAGCTGCAAAACATTTTCAACCTTAAAATATGCCTCATTTATAACTATTGTAGTGATTACCACTTGATGTAATTGAATATCTACATGCAGACTCTGTTTTTTGTGAGTAGCTTGAATTGAATCAGCAAGAGCTGAATTTACAAATCCAATTGGTGAAAAATTTGTCTGCCGAGCTAATCCCAGTAAGATTGCAAGTTGATCTTTTGAAAAGTTGCCAGGTACGGAGAAGATAACATCTTGATCAATATCAGCCGCTTCTGCTAAATGCATAAGTTGAGCGTACGCGAGATCAGCGTGATGTCTTACTTTTGAGCTATGAGATATAGGTTCAAGATTTAGCTCATACCAGTATTTACTAAAGCTATTGGTGGGCTGAATGCGCGATTGTCGCTCCGCAAACTCCCCGACTTCTAGTTTATCTTCGGTAACTAATGCAAACCCTGGACTCTGGAATACGATCCCTGTCTCGTCGCCCACTCTTATGTTGGAGTCATTAATTTCGATGACTTTAACGGACATATTAGTTTCTCTAAAATAAACTTGTTCTACTCAATTTTTTCAGGCACTTGCATATGTCTTATAAGCCTCTCATCGCAATAGTTCTGACAATCGAGAACTAAACGATCTTGAAGTAACTGCAGCTGATGCAGTATGAACATCAGGACAATACTTACCACAAGAGCAACAAAAGTTGAGTTGAATGCGACTCCTAAACTTTGAGTTACTCCGACAATATCTCCACTGACCGCCTGGTAGGCCTGACCAAGAGCCGTTCCAATACCTCGAACAGTCCCCAAAAATCCAATCGACGGAATCGCCCACGCAATATATCTAACAATAGTTAGTTCTGTTTCCATTCTGTCAGCTTCAGTTTCACATGTATCTTTTACAATAGAAGAAACTGCTTGAATATTTTCTGTGCTCTGGAATCGATGAAGTCCTGCCAATAGCGCCCGTGGCAATAAGAATTCACGCTCTCGATTAGATAAGGCTTGCACAGGCCTAGAGTAATTTCTGCAGTCCTCCGGCAAAATACTCACTCCGTCTTGTAGGTTTACCAATGTGCGATCTAGCAGAGTTCGCTCTCTCAAGGTGTGTTGCGTTTTCATGCTGATTATAGCCATGGCCCATAACATTAAAATAATGCAGGTCTCCTGCTCGAAATCTCTTAAAATAATAAAGACTGATCTTTCTGGTACAAAATTTTCATCTTGCTGCTGCAAAAGTTGCTGTTGCTCCTGTATCAAATCAGCATTCGGACGTATAACCGTTACATATGTTGCATGTACTATTATTATCACAAAGATAAGTGCACCAATCTGAAATAGTGCTTCGTATAAAGAGCCTTGCTTCATAAATTATCCCTTTTTGTGGCTTATTATATGTCAACCGGAAAGGAGACCCCTAAGTCTTGTGAAATCTGTTCGGTGGGAATAAAACGTGTTCCAGAATTAGAGTCAGGTGCAATGTTTTCTCCGTTCTCATCTTGTTGAACTTCTTCATCCTCAACATCTTGGGATTCACTAAGAGGATATTGTTCCTCCTCTATCGACTCGGTTTCTTGAGCATGAGCAACCAGATTTAAAATCAAAACAACCAGTATAAAAAAGAACTTCATAGCTTGCGCCCTCCAGAGGCTCATCTCACCGCTACTCCTCTAGATATCGAGCAATACGAAAACCAACATCGTCTCGGGGTTCTTCGCCAAAATCTCGAAAGGACAGACGCATTTCAGTGACCGCGCCGTGAGACCAACTAGAGCCTCGGATTGTATGGAATTGGCCAAGCTCTGGTCCCAAAGGATCAACCTCTACTCCAACAGAGCCTACTGCGCCATAGTAATCATGTACCCATTCCGCAACGTTGCCCGCCAGGTCGTAGATATCGTAATGGTTTGGTGCAAAAAAACCTACCGGTGATGTTGCAAAATATTTATCGTCATAATCAAACATTATCTCGCCTAGGTAACTTTGAGCCGTAATGTCTGCGAAGTTTCCGGAACTCTCAGGGGGGGGGCAATTGATCACCCCAAGGATACTTTAGACTATTGCCACTGTCATTAGTTCTGGCAACCCATGCCCATTCAGCTTCAGAGGGGAGACGATATCCAGTAGCTTCAGCATTAAAACCGGTGATTTCTCCATCTTGCGATTGATAAAAGAGCGGCAATCCTTCTTGTTGACTCAACCAATTACAAAACAGAGCCGCTTTGGACCAACTTACTTGAACTACGGGCTGATTTTCATTATTTAAGGTAACTCCCGAAACGGTTCCAGAAGAATGCTGACTATCAAACATCCGATACTCTGCATTTGTTACCTCTTTAAATCCAAAGTAGAACGGGCGTTCCAATAGGATCTCCCTAATATTTTCGTTTGGTCTTCTACCCGCTTCTCGGCGGGATGCGCCCATGGTAAAGGCATTTGGGTAGAAAAGCTTAAGGCTCTCTCCCGCAACGGATGTAATTATTGGCTTGATCTGCTCCAAGCGCTCTTGCTCTAGTGACTTCAAACTGACCCGTATTACCTGATCAATTCCGGGTCGTGAAGTGAAATCTGTGACATATGGGACGTACCCTTCTCTGCGAATTTCAATTTGCTGGCTAGCCGCCATCAGTTGGACAATTTGATTAGCCGATCCCCTATAGTCTCCATCGACGAATAATTCCGCATCTTCAGGATACGCTATAACTTCGACGTCAGCGGTTATTGCCTGGAGGGAAATAGAGATTGACTTTTCCTCATTAGGAACTGTGCGCACTATGGATTTTTTTGACTTATACCCGTTTTTAAACAAGGTTAGCTCGTGGTCTTGGCCGGGGACCAAAGCGACTTCTAGGGGTGTCAGACCTTTAAATTCGCCTCCTACAGTTAATGAAGCTTCAGGAGGATTACTGAGAACAAAAACTAAACCTTCTGCCGGTTCCAGCTCAACACTCGGCACAACGAAATCTTCACCCGCAACTATAGATAGTTGATCGCTCCAGGCTTTGAAGCCAGCGAGCTTCAGCATTATATCTCGCCTGCCTTCTATGATTTCAGCATCTAACGGCGTTTCCCCAATAACCACCCCGTCCAACAACACTTCAGCGCCATCGGGAGTCGTTGTTAGACCAACTACTGCCCACGCCGGTTCAAGCTGCGCGGAGAATTCCTGTTCAACTCCTCTGCCCTCAACATTTATATCCATCTCGAAATCCAAATACCTGTCGTAAGATATCTGTAGATAGTGCGCGCCAAACTCTACCGGAATATCTCTTAATGGTGTAATTCCGACGTCAACTCCATCTATTTGAACTCTCGCGCCAGCTAGTCCCGGGGTAGTAACTGAAACGACTCCGGGCAATCGATCCATTTCAAAGGAATGCGTTTGAGATTGATCCTCCGTAATATACAGATCTGTGTTCATTACGTGGTAACCGTCGTTGGTCAGCCTCAGCGAGTACTCACCGTTACGGATTAAATATCTCTGTCCAAGTCTTATATTGATGCCGCCATTTATCTCCACTTGCGCTGTGATTGGATTTACCTGAACGAAAACGGACTTGGCTGTAAGGACAAACCAGCCTGAAAATCCGAATATAGAACCAAAAAAAAGGAGGACAGCGTGAACTAATTTAAACTTAAATGTTTGACCTGATCCTTTGCCATCATTGGGAGAGAAATCTATAGGAATTATAGTATCCGAAATACTTTTGCTCTTGTCATTATCTTCCAACACAGTCACCTATTAGTTGGAACTATACGTTCGGTGCACAGAACGTTTACTATGTTTGGAGTCTGTCCAAAACCTACTACAAATTCAGTTCGCGTTTCTCGATAACCGATACGCTTGCCTTGAGCTACATATCTTCCCGGCTTTAGCTGCACCGAAGTGTTTTCAAAAAGTCCAAGATTTGTCACCCTCAGTATCGTGACGTCAGTTAAATTATCTGAAGCGAATTGTATTTTTATTGGAATTTGAGAGGTCTCTAGCAGTTGCTCCAATTGGTCAAGCTGGTCAGATAGCACGGGACCTCCCCGCTGTTTTTCGACTTCACGGCCAGTATAGTAAATATCAAGAGTTTGTTGAAAGACATCGTCTTCATAAAATCGGTCAGGCCCAGTAATTGCACTTTCGAGTAAGTCATTCAATTGTGCTCGCTTACTTGCATAGTCTCGACCTTCGACCGCAAATACGATATTTGAGTCAATCTCTAAAACACTGTCATAGTGAGTAACAGCGTTGTGCCAGTTTTCCTGATTCTCCGAAGACACAATATCCTCTCGAATAACTGTGATCTTGGCGTTAGCGATCTCATTTTCTGCCTGCCTTATCGCAGCCATAGCTTGTTGTTCACTTACTCCGAGACTTGACGCGCTTTCAAACTGAACAATAGCTTGTTCAGCGTCTCCAATTTGCAGTAGCTCATAACCTCTTGACATTACCCGCGAAAAATCTGCCTCTAAAATTAGTTGCTTGATCTGGTCAATGTTCTGTCTGGCAGACTCGTTATAATTGTCTAACGAGACGACTTCTTCATATACGTGCTTCGCTTCTTCAAGCGCATTGTCTTCTAACAGTTGTTCGGCTGAGTCTATTAGAGTCAGGACCTGATCGAGTACCAGAGCCCTCTTCAATCCGATCTCTGCATCTTCGCTGCTCGGGTCTAACAAAACAGCAAGAGTAAACTCATCAGTAGCAGTCACTGCATCTTTCCGGCCGAAAGCATCCTCTGCTTGTCTCAAAGTATTCTGGAAAACTGTTTCAACGGAATTTAATATTCCTTGTAACTCAGCAAGCCCCTCAGTATATGTTTCAGTGGCTTTTGCAAAATTTTGGTCTCTATAAAAATTATCACCCAAACCTGCTGTCTCAAGGGCGGAATCAAATTCGAGAATAGCCCAGGATGCGACTTCTAATTGCTCTAATTCTGATTGGAGTCTAAGGAGCTCTGCCAGAACATCTTGTGCTTCCTTGCGTTGTCTCGCCCGTTGAGCTTGCTCAAAAGGAGATATTTCGCGGGTAGCGGAATCAGTGGAACTGGTTTGCTGTATTTGCGATATATCAATTCTTGGCTCAAGTGGTAGTTGATACCGATTAACCAGTACTGGCAATACAAAAATGACTAAAAGTGCAATGAGAATTAGGCCAGCAACGCTGAACCACATCCATATGGGAGGTTTATTTGAGTCGGAGATCCGAACGGTATTTAGAGATACTTGACCCGTTAAATCAATTTTAGACGATTCATCAATCTTTTTCTCTTCATCGGTTTTAGGCATGTCTTACTCTACTGATTTTACGGTCTAAAATAACGTTTTAAATCAAAGCTGACCCACTTCAACCGCATAGAGATCTGCCAAGATTTCTCGCCACTGTTCGTATTGCTCCTCAACAGACCCCGTTAGAGTTATTGTCCTATCTTCTAAACTAATGACTTGAGGAGCGACTTCGCTTTCCAATGACTGGCCAAGCTCTTCAAGAGCCTCCATGTGCATTCGCGCCTCAGCTCGCTTGTCGAATCCGCTTCTTATTAAATAAGCTCCAGCTCCAACTCCAAAAGCTCCTCCTACCTGAGTGCCATAGTTACTGCCTTGCGTGGCGGCAGCGAGACCTCCCACAACGGCTGCTGCGCCAGCAATGAATCTGCGTTTTGCGGAAGCTTCTAGTTCTCGGAGCTCAATAGTTTCGTGATAGCTCTGCTCCCGCCAAGAGTCATAAGGCAAACGCATTTGACGAACATAAGTAGCGTAGTAATCTTGTACGGTATCGATGAACATGAAATCTCGCTCTCGGATGTCTCGGATGCGCTGAAGCAGCGGATCTTCATTCGCAGGCAATGAAGTGATTTGATAAACACCGTTTCGATCTTGTAAGAGGTAGCTATCAAAAACTTCCGAAGAGAATCTCTTTGCAAAGAGCATTTCTGATATTGTTCGAATTTCAGTAATGTTTGACTCATCAAGATTTTTTTTACGCCATGCCAATAAATCGTTTGCAATATTATTGTAAAGAATTTGGAATGGATCATTCTGTTGCCGCTGCGAAGGGTCATAACTAAACTGACTTATAGCCTGCTCATACTCCTTGGTATACCAATGACGACCACTGGAATCAGACACTTCAATTCTCATGCCCATCTCTTCACCATTTGACTCTATAATTACACCATCGATGAAGACATCCATGGGACTATTTGAGTTTGGCATCAGGCGCACAATACCCCAGTTTGCTGAACGCTGAAGCGTTTCTGACAGAAGATAAGGAGCATATCTCGACTCAGCTAAACGAACCTGGTGGTTTGTTACCTGCTCCTGGTCATCATCCAGTTCATCAATTCCTGGATCAAAGATTGCAATTCCAACATCAAGCAGAAAGTCCTCACTCACGTTTTGACTATCTTGAATGACCGGTGTGTAAGAAGTCGTCTTAACTGTGTGTGTCGCACATCCATTTAAAAATGAGACGCTAAACGAAAATGCAAAAATATATCCGTACGTTATCTTCATTGATCTGTACCTCCGCTTAACCCGGTGTAGTTGCGATATTCATCCCATAGCGCCTCTCTGAGCTCTGGATCTGGTTCACGCATCGCAGCTTCCCGCAACTGGCGCGCTACCACGTCATCGTCCCTCCCGCTTGGGATGTCGTCTGGGGCTGGAAAACTCTCTGCTACTTCCCGGCTTGCCGAAGGAGATGGTGGAGCACCTGAAACGCCAGAAGGGTCTCCGGCTACTTCCTGAATGGTTTGAGGTTGATATTGTGCATTTCCACCACCTCCATCTGCTCCAGGCTGTGCACTTCCCGCCGCATTGCTCTCGTTCTGAGCTTTCTCTCTTTCGCTTAAGATAAAGCCATCGAATGTCTCATAACCTTTCCGAAGCCTTTCATCAAGCACTCGTGCTCGCTCCGACGAAGTCATCGGGCCACGGCCCTGAGTCTTATTAGAGCCACTGAGAACCCCATTAGGCAGGGTATCTAGGCTATAATCTCCACTTTGACTGCTTTTGTTAGGTATATTAGATGAATTTATCCCACTTTGGTCATTAACATCTCCCGTAGAAATATCCCTACCGCCAGTAGATACAATTCGATCGTCTCCCGGCTGTCCATCTCTTCTATTATCACCTGATGGCATCGCGGCGCCCCCACCTGCTGCAGGCAAAGCATCGCCAACCGGCTGGCTTTGTTGCCTAGGAGACGCTGTCGCTGGATTTTTTTGGGCCCCTGTTGGCGAAGGCTGGCCTTGATCTCCTCGTGATGCCGACCGACCCTGAGAGCTTGACGAGCTCGGGTCTGAGTTTGATGGCATCGACGAACTCTGACTTGAAGGAGATGGCATGGATCTAGAGCTAGACGAACTCTGGCTTGAGGAAGATGGCATAGGCATCGAAGGCGAACTTTGCGAACTTTGGCTCGAGCTCTGACACGCTGCCAACAACAAATACGCAGTGCAGATTGCTATACCTAAAGGTCTAATTTTACATTTCATGCTGTTCATTCTACTAGAGTTTCCTTTCACAGTTAACGTAATAACTACAAGTTATCTTCTAGCCAATTCGACGAAAATCAAAGGTTTTAGCTACGGTTTTTAGTTTTTCAACTATTTTAACAACTTTTGTGCACAGAATTATCTTGAAAAAGACATATATCCGAGCGAGCCTTTTTCTAACTTGACCCCGCATTGAAAGATGCTACATTCTAAATGCTTTTTTTAATACCAATATCGGTATCGAAAAACGTGCCCGGCACTATGCACTGGCTGTCCGTTCTCGATGACAGGTCTGAACTTTGAAAAGCGAATACTTCTCCTCAGTCGTGACAACAGATTGGCATTTTCGTCATTTTCTTCTGTCAGCACATCAAGATCTCTGACCCCTCCAGTAATCGACACGGAAAATGACACATCTGCGGTTGAGTATTTTAAATTCGACCGAACCTTAGGTATAGATGCTCTCATCTCCAGGTTTTTTGGTCCTTCCATGAACGTTGGCAAGGGCACAACATGCCCAAATAGTTTCTCCTTGAGTTGATCTCCATTGGGCTCTGTGCTTAAAAGGCTCCAAGCCTGAAGATAACGGTTTTGAGCATTTGATCTTCTATCAAAAAGAAGATACCAATCCGCAAGATGAGTTATCGCCTCTGCGATTAAAAAGACACTACCATTTTCCTGAATATGGTAATTAATAATATCTTTCAGTGCGGCCTCTCCGAGGCTAAAACTTCGAGGATAGATTGTGTTGCTGTTCAGCTTCTGCCGGAGATTCTCCTGCCTAGCTCTAAATTCAGGTTGATCTAAGCCTGCCAAATACTCTGGATACATCTTCACATAATAAGCGGATCTAGCCAAATCCTTCAGATACTGGAGAAACCTCTCATCTCGCCGGCCATAGTGCGCAACAACAGCACGGAGGCCAGCACTAAGGAGCATTTGAGCGGTGCTCAATCGAGCACCAAGCTGATCCCCATAACCTAAATTGAATGCTCTAATGTTCCATGAAGCCAATCTCTCTAGTGCCGGTATTAAACGTGGATCATTGATCCCGTAAGCTTTGTGCTGGACAAAAAAGAGATAATCACTATACAAATCTGCTTGCTCCCAATCCTCGGCGGCAACAAGACTATCAATCATATTCTCAAGGAATGGTATTTGATCAGGGGTATGCAATCCTTGAGCTATTCTATTAATTTGAATGGCTCTCCTGTACGCCTCGATTGCGGCCGGGTGGTTGAGTCGCTGCTGTTGCAGATTCCCTAGTGTCGATAACTGTTCAACCAACTGACTATCCCAGACGCCTCCGGTATCCTCTATCATTTCTATCGCAAGCACATAGCGCTGAAGAGTTTCACTGTCTGCGCCAGATTGTAAGTCAATTTCCGAAGTCTCAATGCCTCGACGCAAGGGAACATTAGTAAGAGTTGGCGAAGAGTTAGAGTCTACAACTATCGGTTTTTCAAGATAATACATTCGAGCTCGCGCGTTATCCTCAACCGAAGGCTCATCAGTATTTTCGTCTTGAGCAGAAACCTCCCCAAGAAAGAAAGCCAAACATATTATAATTACACGCAAATTTAATAGATAAATATTCATTTTAGACCATATTTTGAGACAAAAAGCGGACTGGGCCAAGAAGAATTCGAATTTAATACTATACGTTTTTGAACATCTTGAGGATCATTCCACTTTCTTGATGGTTAGAGACAAATTCCCTTTCACATCAAAATGGGCTTGCCAGCCTGGAGCGACGTATGTCGTAGAAGCATACTGAGAAATCACGACCGGCCCGTTGATTTTATTTCCTTCTTTTAATTCCTCCGTTTGAAACAATTCTTCCTCTGTTTCGCCAGAATCTCTAACACTCACGTTGAAATTGTTTAAGTCATCATCTATCGGAAAATCAGTTAAACTGAAATCCCTGGCCGGGGTATGAACAGTTGCCCGCAAATTGACAATTTCAACCTTTTCCTTCAGCGAATATCCATACCTCAATTGATGCAACTCAGCAAATAGCACCGAAAAGTTAGGCAATCCTCCCCAGGCTAAGTTCAGCGTGTACGACTGCCCTTGATAGCGACAGTCCGCAGAGTAATCTACCCTGAGATTCTCTTCATCTATACCCTCGCTGATTAAGACTCGGCGTCCTTCTTCAGAAAGTTTAGCCAAACGTTCATCAATATCTCTTTCAGTCGAATTATCTGCGATAAGGTTAACAGTATGAACAAATTGACGTCCCCTCTCCGCAGCAAGCATACCTAGGGCGGATAGCACTCCCCCATAGGCAGGAACAATAGCTCTTTCCATTTGCATCCCTTCTGCAATCTCACATACGTGCAGACCCCCCGCCCCACCGAAACTCACAAGAGTAAAATCTCTCGGATCGTGACCTCTATTTACGGAAATTAAACGTATTGCTTCTACCATGTGTTCGTTCGCAATTTGAATAATGCCACGAGCCACCGTTTCAACACTCAACCCTAGTGGAAAGCTGATCTTCTCCACGGCTGCGATAGCAAATTTTTTCTCTAACTTCAAACCCCCAGCTAATCCCGATTTGTCTGACAATCTACCTAATACTAGGTGAGCATCCGTTACTGTGGGTTCTAGTCCACCCTTAGCATAACAAGCCGGCCCAGGCGAGGCTCCGGAGGACTGTGGGCCAACCCTAAGCAGCCCTCCTTCATCGATAAATGCTATCGAGCCACCCCCGGCACCAATCGTATGCATATCTAACATTGGCACCGCGATAGGGTAAGACCCTAAAGTACCTTCAGTTGTCGTTTCGATTTTTCCATCAATAAGGGCAACGTCTGTTGAGGTTCCTCCCATATCAAAGCTAACTAATTTTTTTTCTCCAATCTCCTTTCCTATGTATTGAACAGCTTTCAGACCTCCTGCTGGACCCGAGAGTAATAGATTTACTGCTTTTTCCGCAGCCGTTTCCCCTGAAATCGTTTCACCACTAGATTGCATAATCTGCAATTTAGAGTTGCCTAAGTTCTCTTTCAAACTAACAAGGTATCGATGAATTACTGGCTGTAATGCTGCATTTAGCCATGTCGCAACACCTCTCTCAAACTCCTTATACACTGGTAAGACTGCCGAAGAGCGGCTCACAGAAACAGAAGGCAGTCTCTTTGCAATAGCCTTCTCCAGTATTATTTCAAATTTCGGATTAACAAAGGAAAATAAAAGATTAATAGCTACCGACTCCGGGTCTTGCGAAATTATTTGAGTCAGCAAATTCTCGACTTCAACTTGCTCGAGTCCTTCAATTACAGAACCATCTGCGCCTAACCTACCACCTGCCTCAAAACACAGGTCACGCGGCACTGGTGGCACAATCGGCTCGAACTCCAACTGATATAAAGCCGGTCTCGTTTGCCTCCCTAAGGTTAGCAGATCCTTAAAACCGTGATTCGTAACGAATGCAGTCTTTGCGAGCCTATTCTCTAAAACTGCATTGGTGGCAACAGTGCTGCCGTGAACAATTTCCATATCTCCGTTCTTTAACTCGGAGACAAGACCTAACTCTCCGATTCCTTGGAGGATGGCTTTCTCTGGCGCATCAGGTGAAGATAAAATCTTCAGGGTCCGAACGGATATGGTTTCTCCCATTCTAATTAACACGAAGTCTGTGAATGTTCCGCCGGCATCAACGCCCAGGATTATTTTCGTCTGCATAGATTTTCTTCCGCTATGATTTTCAGAGATACTTCACTTCTCTTTAAAGATTGATTATAACGACTGCTTCCAAAGTGACCTATTAGTTAGTCTGAAACTGGTAAATAAAAGTTGCCTGAACTTCCAGAAGTCGAAACCACACTCCAAGGGGTGAAACCCTTTATCACCAATCATCGGGTAAAGAAAATTTACGTACGGCAAAGCAGTCTTAGATGGAGTGTCCCAGTTGAACTTCCCTCGTTACTGGAAGGTTTAAAATTCCAAAGACTCACACGTCGCGGGAAATATCTTCTTTTCGAAAATGGCTTGGGAACAATGTTAATCCATCTCGGTATGAGTGGGAGTTTACGCATAGTTAAAGAAGGCGAGTTACCCGGGAAGCACGATCATGTCGATATCTGTTTCGACGAAGGTCACATTCTAAGGTTTAAAGATCCGCGAAGATTTGGTTGTGTTTTATGGCAAAGCAAAAATCAAGATACGCATCCTCTCCTTATAAATTTGGGACCGGAACCGCTGGATGAAGGTTTCGGAGGCATGCATCTTTTTCTCGCGAGTAGGAAACGTTCAGTCTCAATAAAATCATTCATTATGAATAGCAAAATTGTTGTGGGAGTAGGAAACATTTATGCTAATGAAGCACTTTTCTTAGCAGGAATCAATCCGAAAATATCCGCTGGCAAAATTTCGCTTAAGCGATACGAAAAGCTTGCTTTTTCGATACAAAGTGTTCTCGAAGAGGCCATTAATGCTGGGGGGACGACTCTTCGAGATTTTACAGGCGGCGATGGTAATCCTGGATATTTTAGACAGTCACTAAATGTCTATGGTCGTAGTGGAGAAAAATGCAAGTCTTGTCGAAAGCCTCTTTGTGAGATCCGACTTGCTCAGCGAAGCACAGTTTATTGCAAAAAATGCCAAAGATGAACTTAAGTCTTTAGAATTGCTTTTGCGACCGCCGGATGGACAAACTTAGAAATATCGCCTCCGAAAAATGCAATCTCTCTAACAAGGGTTGAAGAAATGTAAGACAAGTGCTCTGCAGGAGCTAGAAAAACTGTTTCTATTTCTGGATTTAGAGCCCGATTCATTCCGACTAGTTGAAATTCGTATTCAAAATCGGCAACCGTTCGTAATCCTCGAAGAATTATATTTGCACCTTTCTCATCGACAAAATCAGTTAACAGACCATCAAAGGATACAACTTCGACATTACCTATCTCCCTAAGAACCTCGGTTGCAAGAGCTACTCTCTCAGTTGCTGGTAACCCCTTTCCTTTTTGCGTGTTCGTGCCAACGGCGACAACAATCTTATCAAACAATCCAGCTGCTCTCTCTACAAGGTCCGTGTGGCCGTTCGTAATCGGGTTAAATGTTCCAGGATAGACCGCGATTCTCATATTTCCCCCGTTTACATTTGCAGATACGAAACATAATAGCGAATTGCCTTGGTATGCTCAATCAATGTTCTCGACCAAACAAAATTCTTGCTCAATTCTTTCGGGAAGACCGACCGACATGGTACTTATTTGTACGGGACGGTTATACCTTTTTATCTAATTTTTTATATAAATAATAAGATACTCTCCCCGCTTGTCTTTTATGCTTTAGCTGCCAGCTCATGGGCAATATCTCCTGACTAAACTCTGTTTCGGTTTCGATATAAATATTGCCATGATCTGAAATCATATAATTACTCTCAAGCAGATCGACACAATCAGCTAGAAGGCTGCCTTTAAACGGCGGGTCTAAAAAAACAATATTGAATGGATCGATATCCTTTGAGCATTTAAGAAAATTTATGGCATCGGCCACAATTACGCTACCATTTGTCGCATCAAGGCTTAGTAAGTTTTTTTTTAAATAAAATGCCGCTTCACGATCTGATTCAATAAATGTGGCGGCTGCGGCACCCCTCGATAACGCTTCGATCCCAAGGGCGCCACTTCCTGCAAACAAGTCTAAGCATCGAGAGTTAGAAATTTCAACTTGAAGCCAATTAAAGAGTGACTCTCTGATCCGGTTCCCTGTCGGCCTGATCTGCGGCCGACTAGGAAACTTAATGTTCCTCGACTTGTACTTGCCTGAAATTATTCGGACTGAATTGTCGTTACTAGTCATCGTTTTTAACCAATCAAAAAAGACCCAATAGATGGAATCTTACAATGTGTCTTTAACTGCAGTCATTCCGTTTAGCCGTTTTTGTTAATTCTACTGTCCCGGTTCAAATGTTAGGATATTCGTTAGCGAATTTTTAGTTCCATATATTTATTAAGGTAAATAATTTTGTTGAAGCAATTAAGGCAAGGTTTGTCGAAAACTCGAGGCCACTTAAGCAATGGCCTAAAGTCTCTACTTCTTAGCAGGAATAAGGTGGATAAATACTTGCTCGAAGATATAGAGACGCAGCTCCTTAGCTTTGATGTCGGTATCGAGGCTGCAAATGAAATAGTAAAAAAGATAGAGTTGCACGCAAGAGATCAAGACACCTCCAAGTCTGATCAGCTAATGCGGCTAGTGAAAGACGAATTAGAATCAATCTTAGAGAGTTGTTCTGCGCCTCTTTGTACCGTGAAGCAGCATAAACCGTTTGTGATCTTGACCGTCGGTGTTAACGGTGCTGGTAAAACGACGACTATAGGAAAATTAGCGAAACGACTTCAAAGCCAGGGTCAATCGGTCATGTTGGCAGCAGGCGATACTTTCCGAGCCGCAGCAGTCGAACAGCTTGAAGTATGGGGTTCTCGCAACGGAGTGCCGGTTGTCGCACAGCAGAAGGGCTCCGATAGCGCATCCGTGATATTCGATGCCTATCAATCTGCTAAATCAAGACATATTGATGTTCTCATTGCCGACACAGCAGGTCGTCTCCATACCAAAGATAATTTAATGAATGAGCTCGAAAAAATTGTAAGGGTATTAAAAAAGCAGGATGATAGTTTGCCTGACGAAATACTGCTGGTTTTAGATGCTACTACCGGTCAAAACGCTCTAGCGCAGGCTGAAAGCTTCAATCAATATGCTGAATTGACAGGCATTACCCTAACAAAACTTGATGGCACTGCTAAGGGCGGGATCATTTTTGCTATTTCAAAGAAGCTAAATCTGCCGATTCGGTTTGTGGGAGTGGGTGAGGGGATTGATGATTTGAAAGCCTTTGATTCGAAACTATTTATATCAGCTCTGTTTTCTGATTAGTTCCTATAAAATCATTAAAGGGACCCAAAAGTGAAATAAGGTTACGAAAAGCATCTATTTCATACTAAAAGTGTCTAAATGTTGTAAAAATGTGGTAAATTTCAAGATATAACCCTTAAAAAGTCAGTCAGATATTATTCCAAAAGCAGAAAACTATATTAAATTAATCCGGTCTGATAAAAATATTCGCATCTTTATGGTTGAAAAATCGCTTTGAAGCACCCATTTCTAGGCATGATAAGGGTTGTTATGTAGCGATTCCATAGAATTGCACCTAGATTGATAAATCGTAGGCTGGATACCCCCAAAAGGTAAGCAATTCGAGGAAATGGCGAATTGCAGAAGAAAATGATAAAATCTGGAGTGATCTAGGTTTAAAGCGCTGTGAGTATACAGTGAGACAAGCTCAATTTATTAGGTAGTTTCTAGAAATGGACACTGGAAAAAATTTACAAACTATTCATCCAACGATGCCCGGACGAGACCTAAACGCCTATGTCGCGTCGGTTAATAGTATTTCTGTCTTAACTCCAGAACAGGAGAGAGAGCTTGCTAACAAGTACTATTATGAAGATAACGTTGATGCAGCTAGACAGTTGGTCTTAGCGCACCTCCGTTTCGTAGTTCATATGGCCAAATCATATTCAGGTTATGGGCTTTCTCAAGCAGATCTAATCCAAGAAGGTAACGTTGGGTTAATGAAGGCTGTTAAGCGCTTTAACCCAGAGGTCGGTGTTAGGTTGGTGTCATTTGCAGTCCACTGGATCAAGGCAGAGATGCACGAATATATTCTGCGCAATTGGCGAATTGTGAAAATAGCCACTACTAAGGCACAGCGCAAACTCTTTTTTAATCTGAGGAGTTCAAAAAAACAACTTGGATGGCTGAACAATGAGGAAACCGAAGCGGTTGCTGAGGGTCTAGGGGTAGACGCCAAAGTGGTCCGCCAAATGGAAGGGCGCATGAGTGCTTATGATATGTCATTTGATTTTGAAGCAGACAGTGAGGATGATATTCCTTACAAAGCACCCGCATACTTTCTTGAGGACAAAGGCTCGGATATTGCTGTCAATATTGAAAATGATGAGTGGGAGGAAGCAACAAATAGCCACTTGCGCCTCGCTATTTCTGAACTTGACGGCCGAAGTCAAGACATCCTTAAAAGCCGATGGCTGAGTGATAAAAAGTCAACCCTTCATGATCTAGCAGAGAAGTACGGTGTGTCGGCTGAGCGAATCAGGCAACTTGAGAAGACCGCAATGGATAAAATTAAAGTCTATATGCGGGCCTAGCTGGAAATTTTACGATCAGAGCCACTAAATATTTGCGGCTTTTTGTCACCACAAAATCTTGTCTTTTAAATGATTCACCCTTTAATATCAATAGCTGCAGTAAACGGACTCATTGCGGTCCTATTGGGTGCTTTTACTACGCATACTTTAAAAGAATCCATCACGGAAGAACTCTTAAGAACATTCCAAACTGGTGTCACGTATCATATGTACCACTCATTAGCCATGCTAGCCGTAAGTATGCTTAGCCTACATTTTCCTCATGTGCGCGTCTTAAAATTCAGCGCTTACTCTTTTTTACTAGGTATAATACTTTTTTCAGGAAGCCTGTATTTCTTGGCATTGACTGAGGTACGCGGAATAGGAATCATTACACCTATTGGAGGAATTTTCTTTATACTCGGCTGGATCGCTCTTTGCATTTTCGGAGCAAAACCAAATTTTCAAAAATAACAGCCTCAAATGATTTCTGTAATTTTAAACGGCACGGCAGTTAAAGAAAATTTTGACGTAATGGTCTATAAATCAGATGCTAAGGTGGCGATGGCGCTTGGATGTGATGGTGTATCAATTAATACGGCTATTGCGGAGGCTAAAGAGCCTATACTAATGCCCTCCGCAATGAAAAAAGGGATAGAGGCCGGCCGCGACGCCTATCTTGCAGGGAGGATGCCAAGGAGACTTTGTGCAAGCGCCTCGTCTCCAATAGAAGGAACTTTTTCCTAAAATCGCTAACCAAAAGTGATAAAAGATAAGCACAGCAAAGATCGCCCGGTAAGAAGTTACGTTATACGATCAGGGCGAATGACCAGCTCTCAGCGGCAAGCCATCGCAAAGTTGTGCAGTGATAATGTTATTCCTTTTTCAGGAGAGTCGTTGGATCTAGATAAAATCTACAAGAATTCCTTGCCTGTTACTGTAGAGGTGGGCTTTGGCATGGGGTCTTCTCTAATTAATATGGCCCTAGAGGAATCGAAAGTTAATTTTCTTGGCATTGAGGTCCACAAACCAGGTATTGGGAGAACATTAAACGATATAGAGCGGCTAGGCATAAAAAATTTAAAGCTAATTTGTGATGATGCAGCCGAGGTTTTTAAGAGCGCTTTTAAAGAACAATCTCTTGACCGTGTTCTAGTATTTTTCCCTGACCCTTGGCCAAAAAAACGGCACGCCAAACGACGCATTATCCAACCTGAATTTGTACAAAATATTTCAGGAAAGCTCAAGAGTAACGGATATCTTCATCTTGCAACTGATTGGTTACCCTACGCTGAGCATATGATTGAAGTATTGGAAAGTGTTTCCTCAATGTCAAATGCGGTTGCTCCAAAAGCTTTTTGGGAAAATCCAAAGCGCCCAGAGACAAAATTCGAAAGGCGAGGAAGAAAATTGGGGAACGAAATTTGGGACCTGCTTTATCAAAAACAATAGATTCTAGTCAAACCAAAAACGATGCTCATGGTTTTTGAGCCAAGCTACATAATCTTTATGACCCGGGCAGATAGATTCTACTAGATTCCAAAAGTGTCGAGAATGGTCCATATGAATAAGATGACACACCTCGTGGGTTATGATGTAGTCAATAATGCTATAAGGCGCGAGCATGATGAGCCAATTAAATTGAATTATGCCTTTAGATGTGCAGTGTCCCCATTTAGATTTGGTTTTTCGTAATTTTATTTCTTTGATTTTACTGTCTACACCTAAATGCTGAGCAAGGCCCTTAGCTCTTGGTATGATGTATTCACTTGCCTTATCTATTAGGTAGTCTTCTACCTGAATTTTTGCAGCCGAAGGATTAATCTCATTGCATTGAATTATAAACTTGTCTCTGCTAACTAATATTTTTTTTTCCCGCCGCTCTCTGAGAACAATCGTTAGCTCCTTGGCTCTGTAAAAAATCTTACGGTTATTTTCTATGTTCAACATTTCTTTTTGAAAGATTCGCTCCTCCTTCAATCTATCTATTATCCAACCGTAGTTAGAGTCAATAAACTCATCTATCTCTTCATCAGTGGCTCCCAAAGGACAACGTACCAAAACTTTTTGGTGCTTTATATATAGGGTCAACGTCTTCCTATTTGTGCGAAGTACCTCACACTGACAGTTATCATACGGCAATTGGATCGTGTTGCCTCTATTTAGTGAAACTGTTTTATTTCTTGTCATGATAGATCAGGGTTTCCTGGCAACTATACTTGCGATAGACCTTTGAGGGTCAAGTTTAACCCCCTCAAAATACTCAATTATTTCCCAGCCCTCAAACTTTTCCAAAAGTTCTCCCTCCTTCAGTAGGTAATTTGCATTTTTAGGCTTTCCAAATTTCGTATTAGCGGTAGTGAATGTCTCATAAAAGATTAATCCTCCTTTTAAAATGGCCGACCTGATTAACGGGAATAATGGCCTATGAAGATAGTTGAATACTAAAATCGTGCCAAACCTCTCCGGCTCAAATAAGCTATTTTCTCCTTTTTCCAGATCGGTCTGTAAACACTTGTAGCGCTGACCTCCATTTTTCTTAATACTGGAATAAATCTCGGCTAACGCCTTTTCATTTTTATCCACAAATGTGACGCGAATGTTATTTCCTAAGAGAAATAAGCCATTCCTGCCGTTGCCACATGCTAAATCTAAAACTTCTCTATCTCGACCAAGTGAGTGAAATAAAGTCAAGTATTTTGGTAAAAGATGGGAAACTACACCATTTAAATGTGGCATATATTGTCAGATAATAGAAGTAATTTACTATAGAAAATACGCTATGAAAAAACTTAATTCTAGTTCAAAAGTATCACTTATGGATGTTATCTATCAGCTTATATCGATTCCCGTTGTTACTCCATAAAAATTACAAACAGGTTCTCTCTTTGACTTACAGAAAAATATCTAAAGACAATCTTTTCGCTAAAAGGATTCCTCCGAGAGATTTTGTATTTGATGAGAAAGTCGCTGGTGTATTTGACGACATGATATTGCGCTCAATTCCTGGATATAAGACGATTGTAGATATGATAGGTGGTTTTGGCGAGTTATATCACAAACCCGGAACTAAAATTTACGATTTAGGTTGCAGTCTCGGAGGCGTGACATTTGAGATAAGTAAGCGACTAGAAGGCAAGGATTTTTCTTTGGTAGCAGTCGATAATTCAAGAGCCATGATAGAGAGGCTTAAGCAAAGAAAAATTCAACTTGGTTCCTCGGCAAAAGAAATCGAGATTCAATGTGAAGATATTAGTAAAACTAAGATAGAAAACGCGTCCATAGTAGTTTTAAATTTCACGCTTCAGTTTCTACCTATTCCCCTTCGGCACGAACTAATCGCACGTATACGCGATGGTCTGGTGCCTGGAGGGGTTTTGGTTATGTCGGAAAAAATAGCATTTAAGGACGAGATTTTAAATAATCTGATTATCGATATGTACCATAAATTCAAAGAGTCGAAAGGTTACAGCAAATTAGAGATAAGCCAGAAAAGACTTGCTTTAGAGAACATATTGATTCCCGAATCCTTGGATACACATCAGAGTCGATTAAAATCTATCGGATTTCAGACTTTCAGCGTCTGGTTTCAGTGTCTAAACTTTGCATCCATGCTTGCTGTAAAATGAAAGTGAATAACGACCTTAAGCGCCTACAAGACAAAATATCAGAGAGTAAATTGAGTGCACTGGAGCCTTTTACCAATCAGGCTAAGTTCGTGGGAGTCGGTCAAGGGCGATTTTTGACTCCTCGAGAGGAACTTTCAAAAATATCAAGAAACTATACAGCAAATAATACTTTTGGGGATTTAATTGAAATCGGGAACAAAAACGACTTAGATAAGAGTTTGTACAAAATTCTATATGATCAGCTTGAAAAGCTAAAACCATGGAGAAAGGGGCCTTTCAGCTTATTCGGTATACATATAGATTCTGA
This sequence comes from uncultured Pseudohongiella sp., assembly GCA_902531515.1. GTDB lineage: Bacteria > Pseudomonadota > Gammaproteobacteria > Pseudomonadales > Pseudohongiellaceae > UBA9145. The sequence goes on along the minus strand of CACAEJ010000001.1, from coordinate 38,711 downwards.
GTGGAAGTGCCATATGAAATGGGCCCGGTTAATAAAACAGATCCGGCCTCTCGCCGGAAAACGTATTCTTGATGTCGGAAGCGGTAATGGTTATTTCGGATTCCGAATGCTAGAGGCGGGTGCAAACCTTGTTATAGGATTAGAGCCGCACCTTCCGTATCTTTCACAATTTTGGGCGATCAAATTATTTCTACCACAAACAGACAATTACGTTTTACCATATCGACTAGAAGATGTTACGACAAGCAGCTATTGCTTCGATACAGTATTCTCGATGGGTGTAATCTACCATAGACGTTCTCCAATAGACCACATACTGCAACTCAAAAAATGTCTAGCACCAACAGGGCAGCTAATTCTCGAAACACTTTTCGTAGATGGCCCTACGGGGTTCTGTCTGATGCCAAGAAAGAATTATGCCCGCATGAATAATGTCTGGTTTATTCCCTCCCGGGGCACTCTCGAGCAGTGGTTGGCAAGATGCGGGTTTAACAACATTAATGTGCTGGATACGTCGACAACAACAACATTAGAGCAAAGAAAGACCAAATGGATGCCATTTGATTCACTTGGTGAAGGACTAGATCGTTCAAATAATGCCTTGACCATTGAAGGATACCCGTCGCCTAGAAGAATAATCATAGTAGCTTCTTTGAATGGATAGTCTATTGAAGCAAAGGGGTCAAGGCTATTTATATTGAAAAATGGGGTATTGCGTCTGCAGTGACACACGTTTGAGGAGTGTTTTCTTATTCAAAACCGGATGGTTTGGTTGAATTAAGTTGACGCGGCCCGATAATTAAGCTAGATATAGGGTCAGCTCTAATTCTATCAAGCACTACTAAATAGAGAACTTAAAGATGGCCAGACCTCTTCGAATTGAATATCCCGATGCTGTGTACCACGTTTCTAACTATGGTTTAGATAACCAGCGTGTTTTTCCTTCAGATAGGTATTACGACCAATTCCTTGAAAGCTTGGCCGATGCTTGTTCCCGACTAAATGTAGAAGTACACGCTTATTGTTTACTTAGAAATCAGTACCACCTAATAATAAAAACACCTGAAGGTAATTTGTCGAGATTCATGAGGCAGGTAGATGGTTTATACACGCAACATTACCAAAAGATGAAGCGAAGCGAAGGTTCTCTTTTCAGAGGTCGATATAAAGCGGTGTTGATACAAGCAGAAGGTTATTTACTTCCACTTTCAAGATACATACATTCTAAGGTCAGATCTTCTGAGCTAGCCCACTATCCATACAGTAGCTACAGGTTTTTCACACGCAAGGCTAATCCACCCTCATGGTTTAATCGGACGGAGACTCAAAGGCAGTTAAAAGTGCAGGTATCTAAGCGAGCGTTAGCTTATAAAAGATATTTAGCAGACGGCGTTGATGATGAGATGGCTAGATTTTATGGAAAGAAGAATCTCTCTTCGATAATGGGAGACGAGAAGTTTCGAAAATCATCTCGGAAAAAGCGATCTGCAACTGCTGTTCGCGGTATTTCTAGAGGAGCAAACGCTAAGTGGCGTCCTTCATGTAAACGAATTATTTCTGCGGTTGCTAAGAGGTTTAGAGTCACCGAAGCAAGCATTTATAAGGCCGCTCGCGGGCCAGGTTCAAAAAACATACCGCGTTGGGTTGCCATGTACCTATGCCAAGAACTCTCGGGAGTGACACTCCAACATATAGCCAAGCTTTTCAAATTGAAACGTTACGGCACCGTATCAACTACAGTTGGAAAGTTAAAAAGGGAAATTGAAGAAGATTCCGCGCTCAAGATTGCTACAGAAAGATTGTCTAAAGGTTTAAGTCGCGGAAAGTAACAAAAAAGCGAGTAGTTATCGTCTGGGCCGACCGGTCCGACCAAACTTTAGGCCTGGTTACTTTATTTTAGCCTCCTTGTATATAACATGCTTGCGAACAACTGGATCATATTTCTTAACCTCTATCTTGTCAGGCATTGTTCTTTTGTTCTTATCAGTTGTGTAATAGTGCCCGGTGCCAGCGCTTGAGACCAACTTAATTTTATCCCTCATAGACGTAACCTCATTTCTTACACTTAAACTGTTGTGCCTTTTTTACGGATATCTGCCAAAACTTGATCGATACCGACCTTATCAATTATCCGCATTCCCTTTGTTGAAACCCGCAACTTCACAAATCTATTTTCAGATTGCACCCAAAACCTATGACTCTGTATGTTTGGAGAAAATCTGCGCCGAGTTTTGTTATGTGCGTGTGAAACGTTATTCCCCGACATCGGCTTTTTACCGGTCACCATGCAAACTCTGGACATTTTCAAAACCCTTTAAATATTTCAGACTTTTGTCAAATTCGCGCCACGCAAGTTGTCTTGTTAAGGCAAATTTAATCCATCTGAATAAAATTAGGCGCGTTTTATACCAAAAGCCCCAATCAATATCAAATTACTTAAAACTGTATTCATTAAAAACATCTAAACATTTATATAGTAAGTACTTACTTTCATTCTAATGCTTCGCCTGTTCAATTCTTTAATTTAAAATGGCCGTATACTATTCCTCAAAAAGAGTGCACCGAATAGCCTAATTTTTGATAATTACCATCATATTTAAAAAAGTAAATGAACGGAAAAGAACCTTAAAATTGCGCCAGAAAACACGAGCTGCTAGTCTAGCGTAAACGTTTAAGATCAACAATCTCGGTGCTCCTCATGTTAAGCCTTACTAACAAGCGCATATTGCTTGGAATTACCGGAGGAATATCAGCGTACAAGTGTGCGGAGCTGGTACGGCTCTTTATTCAAGCTGGATCCGAGGTAAGGGTCGCTATGACTGACGCCGCGCAAGAGTTCATTACCCCACTCACTCTCCAAGCTCTTTCTGGTAACCACGTATTCACTAATTTAGTTGATGTTGAAGCTGAGGCAGCTATGGGGCATATCGAGCTAGCTCGATGGGCAGACGTAATTCTTATTGCCCCCACAACGGCAGATTTTATGGCCAAAATCACCCAAGGTGAAGCCAATGACATAGTATCCACATTAGTCTTAGCAACTCAGGCTCCAATTGCCATCGCTCCGGCAATGAACCAAGTCATGTGGTCAAGTACTGCGACTCAAAAAAACCTCAGTGAACTTGCTCTGCGTGGTATCAAAATATTTGGACCAGGAGAAGGAGAGCAAGCATGTGGGGAGATTGGACTTGGCCGGATGTTGGAGCCAGAGGAACTAGTTAAAAGAAGCTCAGAGCTATTCGAGCTTGGTTTACTGGCAGGAAAGAGCATTGTGATCACCGGCGGCCCGACAAGGGAAGCGATTGATCCCGTGCGCTACATTTCTAATCACAGCTCTGGGAAGATGGCGTACGCTCTAGCGGCTGAAGCAGCAGCTGAAGGCGCGAAAGTTACCCTTATAAGTGGGCCAGTCAGTCTTGAGACACCTGCTCGTGTGGAGCGCATCAATGTTGAAAGCGCAGAGGAAATGTTGGAAAGAGTGATGAGCTTACCAACGAATATAGATATTTTCATTGGCGTAGCTGCAGTTGCCGATTACAGACCAGCGAAATTTACGGACGAAAAAATAAAAAAGAGCAAAGAGAATCTAGATCTAAAACTAATAAAGAATCCGGACATAATTTCTAAGGTTACAGAATTAGCAATAAAACCTTTTGCCGTTGGATTTGCGGCTGAAACTAACTCAATAGTGGAGAACGGCAGACAAAAACTTGAAGAGAAAAATCTTGATTTACTATTCGCAAACAACGCGGTCGAGACTTTCAATAATGATAACATCACCGTCACGGCGATTGATCACAGCTCAGAACGACAACTTGGCCCAGCAAACAAATCTGTGGTAGCCCGACAAATGATAGAATTAATTTCTTGCACTCTCAAAGAAGGCCTAATGGAATAATTGTGAAAGAATGCTTTTTTAAAAATATCTTATTTAAACTGAGTTAGTACATTTTATTATGTCCCTGAATATAAAAAGTGCCAAAAATATCGCTAAGGTTTTAACTGAAGCTTTACCTTACATTCAAAAATTTACTGATAAAACAGTGGTCATAAAATATGGCGGCAATGCTATGACTGATGAGCACTTAAAGCAGAGCTTTGCCAGAGACATCGTATTAATGAAGTTAGTTGGAATCAATCCAATCGTTGTCCATGGAGGTGGACCGCAGATTGGTTCTGTTCTTGAGAAATTATCCATTAAATCAGAATTTGTTGATGGATTACGTGTAACAGATAGTCAGACTATGGACGTTGTAGAGATGGTGCTTGGTGGCTTAGTAAACAAAGAAATAGTTAGCTTACTTAATCAGAACCAAGGAAGAGCCGTTGGAATATCAGGTAAAGATGGGGGATTAATCAGAGCTAGGAAGCTTCGAATAAGACAGAAGAAACCGGCACTCACCGACGAAATCATTGATATTGGCCACGTTGGAGAAGTGGTTAATATAAATACCGAAATCTTAGACGTTATGAAAAATAGTGACTTCATTCCAGTTATCTCTCCAATAGGAACTGATGACTCTGGAAGAAGCTATAACATAAATGCTGATTCAGTAGGTGGAGAGATAGCTAAAGTTATGGGTGCAGAAAAACTAATACTTCTAACCAATGTTGAAGGAGTAAAAGATAAAAAAGGAAATGTATTAACAGGACTAACCCCTTCGCAAGCCGCAAAACTCATAACTAATAAAACATTAAAAGATGGAATGCTACCTAAAGTCCAGTGTGCTGTAGAGGCTGTAAAAGGCGGTGTGAAAGCGGCACACATAATAGATGGGAGAGTCGAACACGCAGTCTTGTTAGAAATTTTTACCGATGAAGGTGTTGGCACACTGATAACCAAAACGTCTCGAAAAACTTAAAGCTAAGTTGAAACCCGAAACTAAAGTAAACATACGCGTTATTAGAACCAGGTTAAATGTTTTTGATGCCCAATAAAAATAAAACATCTCGTAAAGAACTGATACTTCGATCACTGGCTCGTATGCTCGAAACATCTCCAGGCTCAAGAATTACTACGGCATCTTTGGCAGACCAAGTAGGTGTCTCAGAAGCTGCTTTATATAGACACTTTCCGAGTAAAACGAAAATGTTTGATGATCTAATTAAATTTATTGAGGAAACTTTATTCTCGCGAATATCAAGGGTATTGAAAGAAGAGCAATCTACAGATGTCAGATGCTATAAAATTCTCACCTTGATACTCACATTTTGCGAAAAGAATCCAGGCATGACGCGACTGCTTACTGGGGACGCATTAGTGGGCGAAACTGAAGGTTTAAGAACACGCATTTCACGATTCTACGACCGCATAGAATCTCAGCTAAAACAAGTGCTGCGTGAGGCTCAAATAAGAGAAAACCTAAGACCTTCTGCTTCGCCGGCTGCGATTGCAAACCTTTTACTCGCGTCGACAGAAGGTCGGCTTTTACAGTTTGTAAGAAGCGAATTTAAAAATTCGCCTCTTGAAAATTGGGATATTCAATGGGATTTTTTAAGTAAAAATCTGTTAATGCCGTTTCAATTAAAATAAATTAGATTAGCATTAAACCCCAAAGAGCTTTCTGTATTTTACGACTCCGTCTAAGTATTTCAATAACTCATTGTCTTTTGATGAGCTGAGGTACAAGATTATGCTTTCAAGATTAATAATACTTATTACTGAGATGTTTAACGTCTGCTCAATTTCTTGAATTGCAGATAATTCACCCAAACCCCTCTCTTGTCGATCTAAAGCGACTGCAATGCCTGATACGCTTGCGCCAGCGCTTCCTATAATTTCAACAACCTCTCTTATTGCTGTGCCAGCCGTAATGACATCATCCAAGATCAGAATCCTTCCTTGAAGATTAGCACCAACAATTAAACCCTTTTCACCATGCTGTTTAACTTCTTTGCGATTAAAAGCAAAGGGTTTATCTATATGATAGTCTTTAGCGAGAACTATTGCGGTAGTCGATACTAAAGGAATGCCTTTGTAAGCCGGGCCAAAAAGGACATCAAAAGTTAGGTTTGATTCTACAATTGCCTCAGCATATGATTTCGCAAGGAAATTTAATTTCTTGCCAGAATTAAAAAGGCCGGCATTAAAAAAATATGGACTAATCCTACCCGACTTTAGCTCGAACTCGCCAAATTTAAGTATCTGGTGTTCAATAACAAACTCTAGAAACTGAAGCTGGTAGTTTTGCATACTATCCTCGTGTTCACATGCTGAAAGCTAATGCGTTTTTCTGCTTTTTTATCAGCTCGCTAATTCCAAAATCGGCAAGCTTCATCATGTCTAATAGTTGACTTCGGCTGAAATCACCATTCTCACCAGTGCCCTGTATTTCAATGTATTGACCAAACTCTGTCATGACAACGTTCATATCGGTCTCTGCCCCTGAATCTTCCACGTAATCAAGATCAAGAATTACTTCTCCATTAAAAAGCCCTACTGAGGCGGAGGCTACTAACTGCTTAAAAGGCGATTCGGTTAGCATATTCGCTTCTAAAACATGAGAGATAGCATCAACAAGAGCGACGGTTGCCCCTGTAATTGATGCAGTTCGTGTGCCTCCATCTGCTTGCAATACATCACAGTCAACCTTGATTGTACGTTCACCCAATTTTTCAAGATCTACAACTGCCCGCAAGGATCTTCCTATTAGTCTTTGTATCTCTACGCTTCTGGCTGCTCTTTGCGTTCTTGTCGCTTCTCGATCCATTCTACTGCCAGTTGATCGCGGTATCATGCCATACTCAGCCGTAACCCAGCCTTGCCCTTTCCCCTTAAGGAATCTGGGGACAGAGTCTTCGACGGAAGCATTGCATAAAACCTTGGTATCACCAAACTCAACAAGAACCGAACCCTCAGCGTATTTGGTATATCCCCTGGTAATTGAAACTTCTCTCAGCTCGTCACTATTGCGACCTCCTGACCTCTTTATCTCACCCATGCTAATTTAGAGCTCCCGTATAAACACAGATTGAATTATCCTCTAATTCCCAAGAAGTTACGAGCTAACCTCAAGTTTAGGTTTTTAACAATATAAACCCATATTGAGTTAAGATATTAACTCGTAACGTAAAGGGACATAGACATGGTTCATAGCATGACAGCCTTCTCCAGAAAGCAAGTTGAAAGTGAGTGGGGCTCTCTAACCTGGGAGATTCGTTCTGTTAATCATCGCTATTTGGAACCGAGCATCCGCTTGCCGGAAAACTTTCGCAACCTAGAAAACTCCGTTCGAAAACAATTAAGAGAAAAACTTCATCGGGGCAAAGTAGAGTGCCAGCTCAAATTTCAAGCGCTAGAAAGTAAAGAGAAAGACTGGCAACTAAACCTAGAGTTGATTTCTCGATTAACTAGAGCAAACTCCGAAATTAACAAGCAAACCGGCGGTGACTCCGTAATAAGTAGCTTAGATATTTTAAAGTGGCCCGGAGTAATTAGTGATCAGTCGCTTGAGGAGGAGGTATTTAAACAGGAAGCTTTAACGCTTTTCGGAAAAGCGTTAAATGACCTGATAGTAACCCGCAAGAGAGAGGGTGAATCTCTTAGATATTTGTTATTAAAGCGTATTGAATCGATCCAGAGTATTGTCGATTCTATAAGATCAAAAATGCCTGCAATAATTACAAAACAGAAAGAAAATTTACTTCTCAGGTTAGAAGAGCTTAAAGCTGAGTTTGAATTGACAAGGTTAGAACAAGAAATAGCAATACTGGCTCAAAAAGCAGATGTCGACGAGGAACTAGATCGATTAGATTCTCATTTACAAGAGGTAAAAAGAGTAATAGATTCAGATGGTCAGATAGGTAGGAGACTTGATTTTCTTATGCAAGAGTTGAACCGAGAAGCGAATACTCTGTCCTCTAAGTCCATTGTCGTAGAAACAACGCAAGGCGCAGTTGAGCTCAAAGTCTTGATTGAACAGATGCGTGAGCAAATTCAAAATATAGAATAAATGAAAAAAGGAATCCTCTTCATAGTAACTGCCCCATCTGGGGCAGGGAAAACCACTTTGGTTAACGAGTTACTAAAACAAATTGCCAATCTTGCTGTATCGGTTTCATTTACAACTCGTCCGATTAGACCAGGAGAAATAGATGGCGAAAATTATCACTTTATAGACGAAGTCGAATTTTTGGATATGCATTCTAGAGAAGATTTTCTAGAGACTGCTGACGTTTACGGTCACAAATACGGAACTTCCAAATCTTCGGTCAGTGAAGAATTTGAACGCGGCAACGATGTTATTCTTGAAATAGACTGGCAAGGAGCCGAACAGGTAAAAAATCTGTTTCCCAAAGCTTGTTCAATATTTATTTTACCTCCATCGCTAAAAGCATTAACCGAGCGCTTATATAAACGACAACAAGATGATAGCGAGATAATCGAAGTCCGTATGAATCAAGCCCGCGAGGTTATTTCCCACGTCACCGACGCAGATTATGTAGTAGTGAATGATAAATTTGACGAGACCGTAAATGATGTTATATCGATAATACAATCTCAACGACTTGAAATCGAAGCGCAGAAAGCGAATCTTGCAAACCTTCTGTTAGATTTGACCTCAGATTGATAGTTCACTTAAGAATTAATTTTGGTAAGTAGTTGGATTTTAAGTGAAAAATCGGTAGAATCTCGGCCTCTCTGGGAAATGGCCCAGGTTAGTTGGAGCAACCAGACACCAATAAAATCAAGCTCCCGGTTTTTCATTCAGAATCAAACCATAGTTTTAGAACTATATTAGGCTTTAGTATGGCAAGAATTACAGTAGAAGACTGTCTAGATAATGTAGACAACAGATTCGAGTTAGTGATGGTTTCAAGCAAACGAGCTCGCCAAATTCAAACAGGAGGGAAAGACCCATTGGTTGAGGCAGATAATGATAAACCAACAGTGATCGCACTCCGAGAGATTGCTGATGGATTCGTCAATGCTGATATTCTTACTGAGAAACCTAGCGTTGAAATTGAGGAAATAGAAGATAGTAACTTGGATGATGCTCAAATAATCTCACAACAAGAAGACCTTCAAAGTAACGAACCTTGATCATAGCTCGCCTAAATCAAATGGTGGTAAAACATTTTGCAAGTTTTAGCAGAAGAAGGTTCCATAAAAGCCCTTAGTGAGGGTCTATCAACTTATCTAGCAAAAGACCAGGTAAACAGTGTTCGTCGAGCTTATTTTTATGCGGAGCAGGCTCACGACGGGCAATTCCGGCACAGCGGTGATCCCTACGTCTCCCACCCCCTAGCTGTAGCTCTGATTTTAAGCGAAATGCATATGGATCATCAAAGTTTGATGGCAGCCATGCTACATGATGTTATCGAAGACACCGGGATAACAAAAACCGCGATTAAGAACCAATTTGGAAATACTGTCGCCGACTTAGTGGATGGAGTTAGCAAACTAAATAAGATTACCTTTAGTTCTCGGGCAGAGGCACAAGCGGAAAATTTTCGGAAAATGGCTATGGCTATGGCAAAGGACCTGCGCGTGATAATGGTTAAAATTGCAGATCGTTTGCACAATATGAGAACTCTGGGGGTCTTGGGCGCCACAAAGAAACGCCGTATCGCAAGAGAAACTCTAGATATTTACGCCCCTATCGCTAACAGGCTTGGAATGAATAATGTTCGAATTGAGTTTGAAGAACTAGGATTTTCAGCTCTTTATCCAATGCGAGCAAAAAGAATTAGTGCTGAAGTAAAAAGAATTAGGGGTAATAGGAAAGAAATTGTCAGTCAAATCCAGACTTCATTAGAGGCCTGCCTCGAGAGAGAGAATTTGCCGGGGAGAACTATCGGAAGAGAAAAACATCTCTATAGCATCTATGAAAAAATGAGAAGCAAGAGAAAGTCCTTCTCAGAAATTATGGATGTATATGCTTTTAGGATAATAGTTGATCGCGTAGACACCTGCTATAGAGTTCTTGGGGCTGTTCACAGCTTATATAAGCCAGTACCAGGAAGATTTAAAGATTACATCGCAATTCCAAAGGCTAACGGTTATCAGTCACTTCATACCACATTATTTGGAATGCACGGTGTTCCGATAGAAATCCAGATTCGAACTGAAGAGATGGAAGCTATGGCAAACAATGGCATTGCTTCTCATTGGCTTTATAAATCTAGCGATGACTTACCAAGCAACGCACAGATTAGAGCCAGAGAGTGGGTAAATGGCTTACTTGAAATGCAAAAGCATGCTGGAAATTCGCTTGAGTTCATTGAAAACGTCAAAATCGATTTATTCCCAGATGAGATCTATGTCTTCACTCCCAAGGGCCAGATTTTTGAACTTCCAACAGGTTCTACGGCCGTCGACTTTGCTTATGCAATTCACACCGACGTAGGAAACTCTTGCGTAGCATGTAGGATAAGCAGACGATTAGCGCCACTGAGTGAACCATTGCAAAGTGGTCAGACAGTTGAAATTATCACCGCGCCTGGTACACAACCCAATCCAGCTTGGTTAAGCTTTGTGATTACTGGTAAAGCTAGAAGCAATATAAGGCACTATCTGAAAAATCAGAAGTATTCTGAATCAATCACGCTGGGTAAAAGATTACTTAATAAGGCTTTAGCAAATTTTGGCAGCCAAATTGATTCAGTCCCTAAAGAGAGCATCGATAGTTTAGTACAACAATTTAATTTGCAAAGCTTAGACCAACTCTTGGAAGAGATTGGTCTTGGTAACCGTATGGCTTATATAATTGCCCAGCTTCTAGCAGCAGCCAAACAAGAAAGCAACCTAGGCATTGAGAATAGGAATTCGAGGGAGCAAACTAGCACATTTGCAATTCTTGGCTCCGAAGGAATGGTTATGAATTATGCGAAGTGCTGTCACCCGATCCCCGGAGACCCGATTGTAGGGCATATTAGTTCCGGGCGAGGCATGGTAATTCATACAGAAGATTGTATTAACATCGCCGAAATTCAGGACAACCCCGATAAGTGCGTAGCAGTTACTTGGGATCCCAATGTGGAAGGTGAGTTCTCTGTTGAATTTCGGGTCGAGCTGGAAAATCAGAGAGGAATAATTGCAACTCTTGCAACAACGATTACCGGAGTCGAAGCTAACATAGAAAAAATAAGTACTGTAGAAAGAGATGCAAAATTCAGCATCGTTAATTTATCGTTGAATGTGAAAAATCGTGTTCATTTGGCTAGGGTAATGAAGCGCGTGAGATTGATTAAGGCTGTAAGTAAAGTAACCAGGGTTAAGAGTCGCAAAGTGCGTAAAGTTATAAAAACACAACTAGGTAGTCATTAATGGCTGATAAGCATTCTATAAATACATCCAATGCGCCGAAAGCAATTGGGCCGTACTCACAAGCTATAAAGATTGACTCGCTGGTATTTATCTCAGGTCAAATACCGCTTGTTCCGAAAACAATGGAACTTGTAGGGGACGATTTAGGCGAGCAGGTCCATCAGGTTTTTAAAAACCTCCAAGCGGTAGCTGAAGCCAGTGGAGGAAATTTAAACGATATTGTAAAGCTTACGATCTATATGACTGATTTAAGCGCTTTCTCTGTGATTAACGAAATCATGGCAAGTTATTTTAGGAAACCATATCCAGCGCGGGCGACCATAGAAGTAAGTTCCTTACCGAAGTCGGCTTCAGTGGAAATCGACGCGATTCTAGCTGCTGGACTTGAATAATTTTGGTAAAACCGCTCTCTAGCTGAATCCAGTAAAAGCTCATATACTTTTAAAAAATTAGCATTTCTCGTGCTTAACGTTATGCCAGACAAAACTTTCGAATTTGTTTCTCTAACTTCACTCAAAGGAGTAGGTCCCTCCCTTGAACGAAAATTTAGTCAACTTGGAATTCACAACCTACAAGATTTACTTTTTCATTTACCTTTTAGATATGAGGATCGAACCAAACTAAGCCCTATCAATTCAGTAAAGCTGGGGGATCGCGTTCAAATAAGCGGAGAGATCATATCTAATAACATTCTTTTTGGTCGGCGTAGAAGCTTGCAGTGTATGCTGCGCGATACCACCGGTTTTATCTATTTACGTTTTTTCCAATTTAGCTCTGCACAAAGAGATTCCTTAGCCCCGGGGAAATTTTTATGCTGTTATGGAGAAATCCGACGTGGTAGCAAGGGTTTTGAAATATATCACCCTGAGTATAGAGAGATTGATAATTCTGATAATGTTTCGTCAGAAAGTAAATTGACTCCAATTTACCCAACCACCGATGGTATCCAGCAAAAAAGACTCAGAGGCTTTATACAACAGGGGTTAGAGATTCTTGGCCAATCTAATGGTTTAGTAGACTTCTTGCCCCCGCAAATTTTAAGCAACTATGATCTTTGCGGTCTGACAGATGCAATAAAGATGTTGCATAACCCACCCGCCTGCCTTGATTTAGACAAGCTTAATAATAGTCTGAGTCCTTTCCAAAAGAGACTGGCTTTTGAGGAACTTCTTGCGCATCGCTTATGTATGCGAAAATTTAGGCAAAACCCCGACCAAAAATGTGCGCCTAGTTTTAAAGTAAACAAGGAGCTAGGAGAAAAATTTCTTAGACAACTTCCATTTGAGCTGACGATCGGTCAAAAATCGGCATCGAGAGATATTGCTCAGGACCTAACTAAAATTACCCCGATGCTTAGGCTTCTTCAGGGAGATGTAGGTTCTGGGAAAACGGTTGTAGCGGCACTCTCTTCTTTACAGGCAATCGGCAGTGGTTTTCAAGTCGCGCTGATGGCACCAACAGAAATACTTGCCGAACAACACTTTCACAATTTTAGACAATGGTATCGGCGTCTCGGCATAAAAGTGGGCTGGCTAAGCGGCAAAGTCAAAGGGTCTACAAGAGCAAAGACTTTAAGAGAGTTGGAGTCCGGTTCTTGCCAAATCTTAATTGGGACACATGCCTTATTCCAGCGGGGAGTAATTTATAAAAAGCTCGGACTAATAATCATTGACGAGCAACACCGCTTTGGTGTCCACCAACGGCTTAGTCTAAGAAACAAAGCAAATTCTTCGGAGATTCAACCTCATCAGTTAGTCATGACCGCAACGCCAATACCCAGAACGCTAGCAATGAGCGTCTATGCTGATTTAGATTCCACCGTCATTAGAGAATTACCTCCAGGTAGAGTGCCGGTGAATACCGCCGTTATCTCAAGCGAGCGGCGAGATAAAATCGTAGAACGGATAAAGGCAGCATGCGTCAACGGAAGCCAAGTTTATTGGGTTTGTACACTAATAGAGGAGTCAGAGACATTGGAGTGCGAAGCAGCAGAAGCGACCGCCCAAAATCTCGTCAAACTGCTGGACAATATCAATATAGGCCTGATTCATGGTCGCATGAAGAGCGAAGAAAAAAACAAAATTATGTCGGACTTCAAAAAAGGCGAGGTTCAACTATTAGTAGCGACAACAGTTATAGAGGTGGGTGTCGATGTTCCGAATGCCAGCTTGATGATCATAGAAAATGCGGAGCGTTTAGGATTAGCTCAACTTCATCAACTTAGGGGAAGAGTTGGTCGTGGGAGCGGTCAAAGCCACTGTATATTGCTTTATCAATCGCCCATATCCCCAGACAGCAAGCTCAGACTCAAAGTCTTACGTGACAGTTGCGATGGATTTCACATTGCAGAGAAAGACCTTGAATTACGTGGTCCGGGTCAAGTCCTTGGAACTAATCAAGCTGGCTTAGTGTCTTTCAAAATTGCCAACCTACAAAGAGACGCGTTTCTCTTAGAAGATGTCAAAACTTCATCTGAGATTTTAATGAAGAACCATCAAGGTTTAGTCGATTCTTTAATCCGGCGATGGCTTAGTGACAAAGAAGAATACGTTAACGTGTAGAAAATATAGCAAAATTTTTCAAGTGATTATCCATTAAGTATTGGCTATTGAAGTTCACCAAGTGTCATTAATAAATCGTCGCCTGAAAAACAAATGAATTTTTTTGAGAATAGTCCTTGGGAAGAACTGATGAATCTAACACCAATTATGCTACAGAAATTTCCCCAATTCATTCAACTAACAAGAATAGATCGCCCAATAGGAATTTACCTACTTTTCTGGCCAACGATTACATCTCTCTGGATAGCTGCTGAAGGACTGCCTTCCTTTTCGTTATTAATTGTTTTCTCTCTGGGGACCGTTGTTATGAGGTCTGCTGGTTGTTGCATCAATGATTTCGCCGACTACGAAATAGACCGGAAAGTCAAACGTACTCAGGATAGGCCGTTAGTTATAAAAAAGTTGAGTAAACGCGAAGCATTAATTTGCTTCTTTATTTTATCCAGTATTGGCTTTTGTCTGTTACTCTTTACTAATGTTGAAACAATACTGCTTTCATTTTTAGCTATAGCAGTAATCGTAATCTACCCGTTCATGAAGAGGTACACTAATTTACCGCAGATCATACTTGGAATTGCCTTTTCATGGGGTATATTAATGGCATTCACTGCTACTTTGAAGGATATTCCCCCAATAGCATTCCTATTGTTCATAGCTAATGTCTTGTGGACAGTTGCTTACGACACACAATATGCGATGGTCGACAGAGAGTATGATCTCCAAGCAGGGGTAAAGTCCACAGCCATCCTGTTCGGCTATGCAGATCGAATAATGATTGGAATACTCCAAATAGGTTTTATTCTAACTCTAGCCCTAGTAGCAATTCACTTGCAATTCGGCGATTTTTTTTATGCCTCAATCAGCATCGCGAGTCTATTTCTTATATATCAGCAGTACCTAATTAAGGATCGACTACCTGACTTGTGTTTTAAAGCATTCCTTAACAACAGCTGGGTAGGCGCGATAATCTTTTTAGGAACTGTATCTAATTATCTTTAAAAAAAGTTCGAAGACAGTTTATCTCCCTGTAAACGCTTGGATGCCTGTTTGAGAGCGGCCAAGAATAAGGGCGTGAATATCTTGAGTACCCTCATAAGTGTTAACTACCTCAAGGTTTTGAGCATGTCTCATGACAGGGTATTCATCTGAAATTCCATTGCCTCCTAGCATATCCCGAGCTTCTCTCGCAGTATCTAACGCTTTTAAACACGAGTTTCGTTTCAATAGCGAAATCAAAGTCGGCGCCAACTTTCCTTGATCTTTCATTCGGCAAGCTTGCAAACACCCTTGTAACGCTAGACTAATATCCGTTTGCATCTGCGCTAGTTTCTTCTGGATAATCTGATTTGAAGCTAAAGGCCTTCCGAACTGTTTCCTATCCAATGTATAGTCAAGAGCAGTATGCCAACAAGTTTCGGCCGCACCCAACGCGCCCCATGCAATTCCAAGTCGAGCCGAATTTAAACAACTAAATGGTCCATTTAATCCTTTAGCTCCTGGTAATTTATTTTCTTTCGGGACCAACACTTCATCCATGACTATTTCACCAGTAATGGATGCCCTTAAAGCTAATTTCCCCTCAATTTTAGGAGCTGATAGCCCCTTCATATTCTTATCAAGTATGAATCCTGAAATTACTCCGTCTTCATCTTTTGCCCAAACCACAAACACATCTGCAATTGGTGAATTACTTATCCAATTTTTAGCACCAGTTAAAATGTAGCCGTCGGCCACCTCTTTCGCCCGCGTATTCATACTGCCTGGATCAGACCCATGGTCAGGTTCTGTTAATCCGAAACACCCAATGAATTCTCCACTCGCTAATTTAGGTAAATATTTTTCCTTCTGAAATTCACTGCCAAAAGTATTAATCGGATGCATCACCAAACTCGATTGCACAGACATCATAGATCGATACCCCGAGTCTACCGACTCTATTTCCCTTGCAATTAAGCCATAACATACGTAATTCATGCCTGCACAACCATAACCTTCAATCATGGCTCCTAATAAGCCTAGCTGACCCATTTCTCGGAAAATATCAGGGTCCGTTTCCTCATTTCGGTAGGCTTCTCGTACCCTTGGGAGCAACTCATTCTGCGCATACTGCTTGGCTGTGTCTCGCACCATCCTTTCCTCTTCTGTCAATTGTTCTTCCAACAAAAAAGGGTCTTTCCAATTGAATGGAACTTCATTTGCTCGTACAGACATCAAATTCTCCCATCTAAAACTGTCGTAAATTAACTCAAAGCTGAGAACACATTCTATCAAACTAGCGAACAATCTCTAAATGACAATTTCAAAATCACCTAAACAATAACTGTTTTTTAACAAGCGCAAGTCTCTCAATTTGATAGAATATCACCCCATGGATGTATCTCACATTTTAAGTTCGTTAAATGAGCAACAACGAAACGCCGTCGCCAGCCCAGCGAATAATTTACTGGTCCTTGCTGGCGCGGGCAGCGGCAAGACCCGTGTTTTAGTTCACCGGATTGCATGGCTTATTGAAGCTGAGGATATTTCGCCCTTTTCGATCCTCGCAGTAACTTTCACCAACAAGGCCGCAAGAGAAATGCGAGGAAGAATAGAAGAATTAATGCAGCAGCCAACTGGTGGGATGTGGGTAGGAACTTTTCACGGGTTGGCGCACAGACTGTTGCGATCACACTGGAGGGAAGCAAACCTTCCTGAAGATTTTCAAATCCTTGACGCAGATGATCAACTCCGTTTAATCAAACGTTTGTTAAAAACCCTTGGAATCGATGAAGAAAAATGGCCCGCTAAGCAGTGTCAATGGTATATCAACTCTCAAAAAGATGAAGGCTTGCGATCTCACAGCATAGAACATTTTGATGACGATTACACAAAGACTCAACTCGCAATCTATAAGGCTTACGAAAACGCTTGCAATAACGGTGGGATGATCGACTTTGGGGAGATTCTGCTGCGAGCACATGAACTCTGGTTAAATAATCCACAAATTTTGGCGCACTATCAACGGCGATTTCAGTTTATTCTGGTAGATGAGTTTCAAGATACAAACTCAATACAGTACGCTTGGTTACAAGTCCTTGCGGGCAGTTTCAATAAAATGATGGTAGTTGGCGATGACGACCAATCTATCTATGGTTGGCGTGGCGCAAAAATAGAAAATATACAAAAATTTAACACTGACTTCCCCGATGCAGACATCGTTCGCTTAGAACAAAATTATAGATCTACATCCACTATACTAAAGGCTGCCAATAAACTAATCGAACATAACAATGGAAGACTGGGTAAAAATCTCTGGACTGATTGCGGGGAAGGAGAAGCTATTAGTCTATATGAAGCCTTCAATGAGCAAGAGGAAGCAAGATTTATTGTTGATCGCTTACAAGAGTGGTTCAACAAAGGAAACCCCCGCAAAGATAGTGCAATCCTATACCGCTCCAACGCACAATCCAGGGAGCTTGAAGAGGCTTTACTAAGAGTTAGCATGCCATACAAAATCTATGGCGGACATAGGTTTTACGATCGACTTGAAATTAAAAACGCTCTATCTTATTTGAGACTAATAGTTAATCGCAATGATGATACGGCTATCGAGCGAGTGATAAATGTTCCCACGCGTGGAATAGGCGGTAGAACGTTAGAATTAATTACAGATGTCGCAAGAAAAAACAGTATTTCTTTATGGAAGGCCTGCGTAGAATGTGTGAACAAGAACATGCTATCGTCACGAGCAGCGAGTTCTGTCTTGGCATTCCTAGCACTAATAGACAAATTAGATTCTGATTGTTCTATATTGCAGCTTCATCAGAAAGCTGAACACGTCATTGTTAATAGCGGGCTCATTAGTCATCATGAAAAAGAGGGTGGAGAGAAGGCAAGAGCCAGAATTGAAAACCTGGAAGAACTAATTACTGCTTGCAACAATTTTGATGCGCCTGATTTATTGTCTGAAGAAAACGAAGAGTTAGACTTGACTTCTAAAGGATTTTTAGCCTCTTTTCTAGATCAGGCATCTTTAGACTCAGGTGATACCCAAGCCAGTGAAGAAGACGATGCTGTGCAACTAATGACCCTGCATTCCGCAAAAGGTTTGGAATTTCCGTTAGTATTTCTATCTGGAATGGAAGAAGGTCTATTCCCCCATAAGATGTCGATGGACAATATCACAGGACTCGAGGAAGAAAGAAGGCTTTGTTATGTTGGCATAACAAGAGCTAAAGAAAAACTAGTCCTAAGCTATGCGGAATCAAGACGCCTTCATGGCGATGTCTCTCTAAGTAGGCCGTCCAGGTTTATCAAGGAGATTCCATCAACCCTTATTGACGAAGTTCGGATGAAAACATCTGCTAAGCAACCCTTAGGTTCACTGAATATCACTTATTTAAATAAGCCTGGTAGTCGGGCTAGCAGTCATGGGGAAATACCTCAAACAGAGTTATCCCTTGGACAACGAGTTTTGCATGGTAAATTTGGAGAAGGCGTTATCCTAAACTACGAAGGTCAAGGCCCAAACGCAAGAGTCCAAGTAAATTTTGACTCTGCGGGCAGTAAATGGTTAGTGTTATCGTACGCAAACTTACAGGTTATCGGATAGGCGACATGATGATAAAGATAATAAGAAAACTCAAATATGCTTCAACTACGGCCTTTCTGCTTGCTTTTCTCGTGGCTGCACTAACATCCTGCACTCAGGATGATCAACCTACCTCATCAATAGGGCCTTTAGAAGAGTCCTATTACGAATGGAAAATGATTACTTCATGGCCAAAGAATTTACCTGCTCTAGGGACTTCGCCGGAATACTTTTCGGAAATTGTTGAGACAATGAGCAACGGCAGGATGAGAATAAGAGTGTATGGCGCTAATGAGTTAGTTGGAGGTCTAGAGGTGTTCGATGCTGTTTCACAAGGCGTGGCAGAAATTGGTCACTCCGGCGCTTATTATTGGCAAGGAAAGATACCTGGCACTCCTTTTTTTTCCTCTATTCCGTTTGGAATGACTAGTTACGAACAAGATGCCTGGCTGAGATACGGAGGAGGGAATGAGCTCTGGCGAGAACTTTACGCGCCTTTTAACTTAATCCCAGTAAGAGGTGGAAATTCTGGCGTCCAAATGTTCGGATGGTTTAACAAAGAGATAAACTCCCTGGAGGATTTACAAGGATTAACAATGCGGATTCCTAGCCTTGGTGGTGAGGTTTTTCGCAGAGCAGGAGGGGTTCCGGTCACCATGCAGGTGAGCGAAGTTTTTACAGCATTACAAACCGGAGCACTTGATGCGACAGAATTCGTAAGTCCTTATAATGATCTTGCTGCCGGTTATCACACCGTTGCCGAATACTACTACTATCCTGGTTGGCATGAACCAGGCTCAACTCTTGAAACAATCTTTAATAAGGAAAAGTTTGAGTCACTGCCAGTTGATCTGCAAGAGATATTAATGGCTGGAACAGAGATTATGAACCAACTGTTGCTAGACGAACTCATGGCGAGAAACAATGAAGCACTGAGAGTTCTTGTCGAAGAGCACGATGTACAGCTCAGAAAATTACCTAATGATGTCCTCACTGAGCTACATAGAATATCCGAGGAGGTGGTCTCTGAGATGGCACTCGTAGACGAACAAACCACCAGAGTCTTCGAGTCGTGGAGGAACTTTCGAGACAATGTAATAAATTATAATCGGATCGCCGAAGAAGCTTTTATAGAAGCTCGGAATCTACCGCTGGACTAGAATGTGTTATCTCTCGCACCATCCGAATTTATCTTACAAAATACGAAGGTAGCCAAGTAGCTATCCCTGGTTGTAGCGCGATGAGTAGCAAAATTAGAATTTGTATCATAATAAAAGGTACCACCCCCCTATAAATCTCGCTCGTAGCTACCGAATCTGGAACCACGCTACGCAGATAGAAAAGTGAGAAACCGAAAGGAGGCGTTAAAAACGAAGTTTGAAGATTGATTGCGATCATTACGCCCAACCAGATCGGGTCAATACCCATTCCCAGCAAAACTGGTCCTACCAGAGGGACAACCATAAACGTTATCTCGATAAAGTCTAAGATAAAGCCAAGTAAAAATATGAAGAACATGACGACAAAAGTTGCGGAAAGAACGCCGCCTGGCAGCCCGGTTAAGAACCCTTCAATTAGCTCTTCTCCACCAAACCCCCTAAACACAGAAGAAAATATTGTTGCGCCGACTAGAATCAAGTAAATCATTGACGTTGTTCGCATTGTTTCTAGCGACACCTCTTGTAGTACGCCTAAAGACAAGTTCCGCTTTACGATAGCAAGCAAAATTGCACCCATCGCACCGACGCTCGCAGCCTCGGTTGGTGTCGCAATTCCTTTAAGAATTGAGCCTAAAACAGATAGAACCAAAAATACCGGAGGTAAAAGTCCCTTCGCAAGACTTAGAAGCTGTCTTTTCCTATCCTGTTCAAGAGCCGGCTTTTTGCCGGAAGGAGCATCATCTGGTCTAAATGTAGCGACCAAAACTAGATAAACCCCATAGCCCAACACAAGGAGTAGACCTGGGAGAAGAGCTCCTGCAAAAAGATCGCCAATTGACACGAAATTTGGAGCGAAGATGCCGGCATCTAATTGAGATTGCTGATAAGCATTGGATATTACTTCTCCCAGAAGCACCAAGCATATGGATGGAGGGATTATTTGACCGAGTGTTCCAGTGGCACACAAAGTGCCGCAAGCTAAAGCTGGCTTATAACCAGAATTAAGCATTGTGGGCAAGGATAGAACTCCCAAGGTGACCACAGTTGCACCCACAATCCCTGTGCTTGCTGCTAACAACATCCCGACAAGTATAACTGCAAGTCCTAAACCGCCCGGGACCCCTCCAAATAAAATCTCCATGCTCTTAAGCAAGCTCTCCGCTATTCTCGACTTCTCTAACATCGAACCCATAAAAACGAAAAGAGGTACGGCAAATAGGTTTTGATTGACCAAAATACCGAATATTCGATTTGGGATGAGCGTTATGTAAGCTGGATCAAAACCCCCAAAAATACTGCCCACAGCGGCAAATAGCAGCGACACACCTGCCATGGTTATTGCCACCGGATAGCCAACCATAAGTAAAACGCATACCGCGAAGAACAATAAGAAAGGAAGAAATTGAACCATGCTTAATTCTTTTGAATTATTTTATAGGCTTTTAAAGATTCAGAAAATCCCTGCATTAATAACATTATTGGGATGATCAAAATACTAGTTTTCAAGATATAAACGTAAGGCAAACCGCTTGACTCAGCAGAGCCTTCTCTAATACGCCATGAAACTGAAACATATTCCCAACTGGTCCATAAAATGAACCCAGCCGTTAGCGTCAAGAAAATAAGAGTTCCGCAGAGATCGATTAGAGCCTTCTTTTTACTGCTTAGTTTAGAATATATGACATCCACTCGAACATGGCCGCCTTCTTTTAATGTAAAAGCAACACCGAAAGTAAAAATTACACAGTTTAGATACATTACCGATTCTTGAAGCGCTATAGAACCGAATTGGAGTCCATAACGGAGGATAACTACAAGCACCATAACCACTACCATAACAAGAGAGCACCAAGAGCCAACGCGACCAGTTTTATCTGTTATTTGATCTATGATCTTTATAATCGAATTAAGCCTGTAATTCTTCATTTTCCAATCCACAAAAATCGAAAGGGTCTTACTACTTAAAGTTTATCTCAGATACCACTGTCGTAATAACTGATAGCTCAAAAGAATCAACGCAATAAAAATAATGATTAAAGCGGCGCCCAAAATTCGATACCAAGTTCTGTGCATCGAATTCAAGAATCTACGTCCCCAATAAGTTTGCTTTGCCGATAAATCCGGCACTGAAGCGAAGAGTTCTCCAAAACTGAAGAGCACTAAAAACCAGCAAAAAGCAAGTAGGCTTGGGATAAGCCAAAATTCACCACTGAACCAAGGGCTCTGGAAAACGCTAAGCAACATCATACAAGAGCTGAAAGCTGCGCAAAAAATAATAATTGAGCGAATTCGCTTCAAAATAGTGGCAATTCTTTTAAAGCGTTCTATCATGCTAAAAAACGATTCATATATGTTTTAAACCAAGCCTGCAGCTTTACTGCGCCTAAAATATACCAAGAAAACATCGGGAGTTAAGTTGAAAAACCCTGACAAAGCGGAACTTCCATTCTTGGCTGGAATAAAATCAAATGGCGAACCTGTATTCGAGAGCTTGAATGTTGAATTCTTGACTGATACTCCCCAACATTTCAGACTAATGAAGTCGCCATTACTGACGCGAAATCTAGCGGCAGGAGACGTCGTCCGTCAGATTAACCCAGATAAAGCTGAATATGAACTAATAAACCGCAGCGGCAATATTTGCATAAGAGTATTTGGCCAAGAGGAACTAATCAATGTAGAGCAGGCGCTTACCTCGAAATTCGAAAAAATAGGTGGCTGTTTGGATATTCAAACACCTCGTGCCTTAGTCTATACCATCCATATTTCCATAGGTTTTGAGACTATTGAATCTCTGCTAAATACAACGTGTAAAGATTATCCTGAAGTGGTTTGGTATTATGGAAATATATATGATCCAGAAGATGGAACAACACCATTGGAATGGTGGTTGGAATTTGATTCCCAAGATTAAAGTTAAATTCATTGAGACAATGTAGCTTATGTTGACAATTATTTCTCCAGCTAAATCTTTAGACTTCGATTCTAAGGTAGCCACGAAAAAACACTCTAATCCGCAGTTCTTAAAGGAAGCCTCTGAGCTTGTAGGCAGCCTAAGCAAGCTCTCTCCTGCTAGTATTTCCTCATTGATGAGCATCAGTGACAAGCTGGCAAATGAAAACTTTCACCGATTCAATGAGTGGAAAACCCCTTTCAAACTAGATAATTCAAGACAAGCTATCTTCGCTTTCAAAGGCGATGTCTACTTGGGCCTCAAGGCAGAGGAGTTAAATACTTATGATCTAAACTATGCTCAAAAACACCTTAGAATATTATCCGGTCTTTACGGAATACTAAGGCCTCTCGATTTGATGCAAGCCTATCGACTCGAAATGGGAAGCAAATTCGGGATAAAAAATAAGAGCAATTTATATGAATTCTGGGGCACGAAAATTACAGATAGAATCAATACGGAACTAAATGCTCAGCCAAAATCGACAAGATTTCTCGTAAACTTAGCCAGCAATGAGTATTTCTCATCAATCAAAGCCAAAGGGGTTAATGCTGAAATAGTCACACCCGAGTTTAAAGATTGGTCCAAAGACAGATACCGCATAATAAGCTTTTTTGCTAAAAGAGCCCGGGGGCTCATGGCTGCATACATAGTGAAAAACAGAATCAAATCTCCGGAAAAATTAATGGAGTTTGATGCAGAAGGTTACTCGTATTGCTCAGGCGAATCGACGGAATCGAAACTAGTCTTCAAACGCAAAAAAGGTTTGTAAGAGTAAAAGGCATGCTCGAAGAACATTTGCCCTACAGTCAGGCATGTGAGAATAACAAACACCCTATACTGAAGGTCTTAAGAAGGTACATCTGTAGTCAAGAAAACCTCCTCGAAATTGCAGGCGGAACAGGCCAGCATGGTGAGTTTTTCGCTCAGAAATTTCCAAACTTATATTGGCAAACATCTGACCTACCGAAAGCTGTCGCCGATTTAAATCTAAGAATCACCGCAGCAAATTTACGGAATTTGCCCTTAGCTTTACCCCTTGACGTAAACGATTCCAACTGGGGCATGAGTAACTACGAATTGTTATTTACAGCCAATAGCTTGCATATTATGTCTGAGAAGTCTGTAGAGAGATTTTTTGCGGGGATTCCTGGTGTCATTAAAAAGCAAGGACTGGTCTTTATTTACGGGCCGTTTAAGTACGAAGGTAAGTATACAACAGAGAGCAACGCCCAATTTGATGACTGGCTAAAAACAAGAGATCCAAAAAGTGGCATCAGAGATTTTGAAAACATAAATACTCTGGCAGCTAATGCGGGGTTAAGTTTAGTCGTCGATGAAAGCATGCCTGCAAATAATCAAATTTTAATATTTTCACGATCAGAATAGATTTCTACTGTTTTTTGTACGGCAGTAGAGCTGCCGCCTGCGTTTTATATTCTTCTATGTGTAGCCTTTCCTCCCTCAAAAATTTCTTAACGGCAAGCGAAAAATCATCATTTGCAAGCCAATGATTTGAATAGGTGTAGATAGGTTTAAACCCTCGCTGAATTTTATGCTCTCCTTGTGCTCCAGAATCAAAAACATTTAGCCGGTTTTCAATCGCATACTCCTGCCCTTGGTAGTAGCATGTTTCAAAATGAAGAAATTGTTGGTCGACTCGACTACCCCAATAACGCCCAAACAAGGAATCCTTACTTTTTAGAAATAACGCTGCAGCTACATCGCGACTGTCTTTGGTCGCATTTATCAACAAAATCTGTTCCGGCATTACTTCACCGATTTGTCGAAAAAATTCTATATCGAGGTATCCCTGCATTCCCCTTGATAAATACGTAGTCTGATAAAAAAGGTAGAAATCGGACCATTGCTCCTCGCTAATATCGGCTCCACCTGTTTGCCGAAAAGTTATTCCCTCATCTTCAATCTTTTTTCGCTCCTTTCTTATTGCTTTGCGCTTTCTTGCATTTAGACTTGCAAGGAAATCAGAAAAGTTAGCATAGCCATCGTTAAACCAATGAAATTGGGTAGCTACACGTGACTGGGTCCCAATGCTGCAAAGTAACTCATGCTCTTCTTCCTTCGGAAACAGTACATGCCAGGATGAAACTCCTAAAGTCTCTGCTTTTAGTTGGATGGCTTCATAGATTAATTGCGCGATAGTGACCCGATCAATATCGACTTGCATCATGATTCTGCTGCCAACGGAAGGC
Source organism: uncultured Pseudohongiella sp. (assembly GCA_902531515.1). Classification (GTDB taxonomy): domain Bacteria; phylum Pseudomonadota; class Gammaproteobacteria; order Pseudomonadales; family Pseudohongiellaceae; genus UBA9145. Next base: position 13,985 of record CACAEJ010000001.1, on the reverse strand, counting down.
GTGAAAGGAATAGAAGTTACGAGCTTTGGATAGTAATTTATCCCATGCCTTGCATACGATTCTGCCCACGACCAATCAAAAACATATTCGCCCCAAGAATTACTCTTTAAATAGAGAGGCATAACAGCTATTGGTCGATCAAAGTTTTCTCTCTCAGTATCACCCTCGGTCACTAAAACATGATAGGGCTTCCAGCCCGTCGCCTCTGTAGTGCATCCTGAAGACTCTAAAGAGTATAGGAACTCATACCGTGTAAACGGGTTGTCGATGCCGGCAAGATTGTTCCATATCTCGCTTCCTATTTCTTCAATTGATTCTACAAAATGGATGTGGCGTTTTATCATGTTAAATCTATTGGCTAGATTATGTTAAATTCAGTAGCATGTTCCTTGATTTCAATGTTACAGGTGCTACTTGAATTCACCTAATCTAATCAGGCGTATCACCGAGAGCCAACCCGCTCTTCGCAAATCTGAAGCGAAGGTAGCAGCTTATGTTTTAGCAAACGCAAGTGAAGTTATAAAGATGCGCATTGTTGACCTTGCTTCTAATTCTGCTGTCAGTGAACCGACAGTAATCCGATTCTGTCGGGCGATAGGGTTCGATGGGTTCCAGTCGTTTAAGTTACAGCTGGCTCAACAACTTGGCCTTGGATCAGTCTTTACGCAATTTGCTGTCGAAGACAGCGACACGGTAGCAGACCTGCTAAGCAAGGTCTTTGATACGACCGTCGGCTCATTGATAACAGTCAGAGATGAAATTAACTCTGAAGTTCTTGAGCAGGCAATAGCCACGATAAGCAGCGCGCGCAGAGTCGAGTTTTATGGCTTTGGCGCGTCTGGCTCTGTCGCTGCTGATGCCCAACACAAATTTTTTCGGCTTCAGCTCTCTTCGGCCGCGTATACAGATCCTCATATTCAACGAATGTCAGCAATATCTCTTAGCCCCGAAGATGTCGTAGTTGCAATCTCCCAATCCGGCGAGACACAAGCACTCCTGCAAAGTGTAGAACTTGCTAGGGAGGCTGGAGCTAATGTTATTGGTTTGGCACCTCAAAATACGTCTCTATCCCGACTTTGTAATTTGGCGATTTATGTCAATATGGAGGAAGATTTGGAATCATTTACACCAGTTTCTTCTAGAATTGCTCATCTTGTTGTAATCGATGTTCTGGCAACAGGTGTCGCCCGTCACCGAAAGCCCTTACTGAAAGAGCATTTAAAACGCCTCGAAAAAAGTCAAAAGGCTCTAAGAACTCCGAGTTGATCTATCTCTGTGATGATCAAAATAACTGAGCTATTTGAAAACTATTGCCTTTTTTAGGGTTGTCAGTTGTCACAATATTCTGGTATTAATATACGTGTCGATTTGTCTCGGATTTTGAAAAGGAAATTTCTGGCCCCAGACCGGATGCCATACTGGATAGCTCTCGAACCATAAGCTAAAAGTTCTTGTTTCACTTTAAGCATAGTTGAAGTCTACAAGATCTTCAGGGCAATAAAATTTACAAGCTATAAATTACAGCATATTGTCGTTTTTACATTCTATAAAACGATATCCTATGTTGGGGTTATGATGCAGATAGCCTTTACATTAATTTCTAGGTACTGAATTTAGTTATGCGAATGGTAAAACCTACAGCTCTAATCTGCTTGATTCCCATCATTCTAGTTTCTTGTGGTCCCGGCACAGAGCCACCAAGTCAAGCGGACGATTATCTAGCAGATGCTGCAGCTGTCCAGCGTGGACGCTCTATTTTCGTTGGAACGTGCGCGGGATACTGTCACAGGCTAACGCCTGAAGTCATCGACGCAGTATATTTATTTGACTGCGAGTGGAAGCACGGCGGCTCTGATCAAGAAATTTTCAATACCGTTACCAATGGTGTTCCAAACACTCGCATGATTGGATTTGGGACAAATTTCCCAGAAGGCGAAGATGATCTATGGAAGGTCATTGCGTTCCTTAAATCAAATAGAGCGAAATGCTCGTAAACCCTTTTCTAACCAGTTATTGACTTTGGAGATGAAAGAAAAATGAGATCACTAAATAGATCTAACATAAAATTATCGTTACTGACCCTGCTTTCAACAATATTTCTTTGGGGCTGTTCTCCAGCCGAACAGCAGTCTAGTCCTTCGCCCGATGTTCCGGAGATGTCTGAAAGCTCAAACACTTTTAACGGTGATGATGTTGCCGAAGCTCTAGTAATTTCAACAACCCATTGGATCAATCAGCGAGATATTGGTGATGGGGAAGGTCCTGTCAGTAATGAAATGCTCACCGAGCCCCAGAGTGCCTCAGGCCGTAACTGGCTTCAATATGGAGGAGATTACAGCAACAATAGACACAGCCCCATTGAACAGTTATCCACCGAAAACATTGATCGCTTGAGTTTTGAATGGGGTTTTCCGTCAGGGACTTTGGGTCAATTTGCTGTCTCACCCATTGTTTATGATGGAATTATGTATCTCACGACTTCGTACAATAGATTGATCGCTCTTGATGCTAGAACAGGGGAAATGTATTGGAGGTACGACCACCCCCAACCAGAAGACTTGAGACTGTGCTGCGGACCTGCCAATAGAGGGGCATCAATTCATGGCGACAAAATCTTTATGGCCACACTTGATGCAAGAATCCTGGCCTTTGACAGATTTAGCGGTGAGAAGCTATGGGACTCAGAAATAATTGAATATTTCAGAGGATTTAGTGCTACCTCTGCACCATTAATTGTTAAGGATCTTGCGCTAATCGGAGTTGGCGGTGGTGAGTTTGGCGTACGTGGCTTTTTTGATGCGTATAATATAAATACCGGTGAGCGAGAATGGAGACACTATACGGTTCCCGCTGAAGGTGAGCCCGGATACGAAACCTGGTCGGGGAATTCTTACGAAACTGGCGGGGCGCCTGCGTGGACAATTGGTACCTATGATTCCGAGCTCGATCTGGTCTATTGGACTACTGGAAATCCAGCTCCAGATTGGAATGGCGATGCAAGGCTCGGCGATAATCTTTTCTCTGATAGCGTTTTAGCAATTGATCCGGATACAGGAGAAAGGGTCTGGTACTACCAATTCACACCCCACGATGTATGGGATTACGATGGAAATTCCCACTTGTTCCAAGCAGACCTAGAGCAGGATGGACAATCTATCAAAGCGCTAGTGCAAGCCAACCGGAATGGCTTCTTTTACGCAATTAATAGGGCAAATGGCGAGTTTATAAGAGCTACAAGCTATATGGAACAATTGAATTGGGCAGACTCTATGGAACCGAGCGGGAGACCTGTAGTCAACCCAGAGGCCCTGCCAAGTGAGGAGCCAACAATGCGCATCTGCCCAGGCGCATTAGGTGGTATGAACGGCTCTGTTGCTGGGTCTTTGAACCCTGATCTCGGGCTTGCGTTCATACCTGTGATAGAGAGTTGTCAATTAATGCAGAAAGGCCTGAGCATGTTTGTTGAAGGTCAAATGTTCACAGGTGGATTACCCATCCCTGTTGATGGAGTCCCGGATGAAATTGGCGATGTTGCGGCCTACGGGCATATTTCAGCGGTTAACTACAACACCGGAGACATAGCCTGGCGATACTACGATCCGCAGCCAATGATGGCAGGGACACTCAGCACAGCTGGCGGCTTGGTTTTTACAGGAAGCCAAACAGGGCATGCCTTAGGGCTTGATGCTGAAACTGGAGACGTGGTTTGGAGAAAACGACTAGGCGGAGGTGTTCGCAGTCAACCTATTGCTTATGAACTAGATGGAGACGCATATGTAGCAATAGCATCCGGTAATTTCCAAGGCATAGCAGCGTTCGCGGGTGCAGATATATCTATCCCAGAAGGGGGGCAATTGTACGTTTTTAAAATAGATAACTAAAAATGTAATCTAGAAACAGGGGTCGTGATTCCGCTTCCCCTGTTAACTTTTTACTTCAAAATTACTCACCCGAAAACAACTCCATATAAAAATCGACCTGGAAGTAAAGTAAAGGCCCCAGCAACCAAAAGGGCCCCGATATATACTCCAGAGTACATATGGGCGTATCTGTATTTTTTAAGCGAGTCTCCTTGAACCGTCTAATACTCCAAATAGAATAAACTAGCGAACCTATAGTCCACGGAATTAAAAGGTGAATCAACGAATACCCTCGGAGATTTATTTCTTGAATAAATATTGCTGACAAAGAAACAATCAACAAAATTACAACCCAGAAGCGTCCAACTAACTTATGTTGCGCTGTTGCCTTTTTGGTTAGAAAAATAAATACACCAACTGGAACCGCCGCTAAAGCAAAGGAAATGTGAGCGTAAATCAAAAGCATAAGTGGATAAATTCGCGCGACATGGAATCAAATCCCTGGAATGGTGTCATTGTATTTTCCCCAATTACCAACGATCTCTTCTAAAACCGTCGAGCCGACTATATATAGCGATTCTAAGGAGGCTTCCATGCCAGCGAAACCCTTGTTTTCCTTCAACATATTCTCAGCAGCCGTCATTCCAGGAGGTTGCATGGTATAGTTACTTCCCGCTCTTAACACCATCACTCTATTTTTATCTACACGATCGATACGATCTAAATACTCGAGAGATTGAAATGTCCCCGTATCTTCCATAGCAGAGGTTACAAAGTCAGTTTTGCTTTCCGTCCAGTAAGCTACCCATCTGTTCGCCCACTCATTAAGTATCTCACCATGCCAAAAGGTCATCGCTGCAATGTGTCCACCTTTCAAAACAAATGGTGGTTTTCTTGCATTAGGATGTTCTGTATAAAGCATTCGGGTTTCTTCTAATGATTTAGAGTCTGGAAGAACAATATCCTTTGTTTGGTCAAACGCCCAGTCTCGCAAACTTTGATTCGCAACAAACACCTCTCCCGTGGGTGCAGGTTTATTCGGATCAAAAGGCGAAGTAGTATTACGCGCGAAATAACCAAAATCCCAATTAATAGGCATCTCTCTTGGATCAATCTCATGAGCCAGATCTCCATCAACCAAATAAGAAGACCAAACAGCAGAGCCAATAGAGGCGTCTTCAGGATCAATGCCGGCTATTCCTGCGATAATCCAGTAAGCACTGGATAAATCAAGTCGAGAATCTAGTCCAAGCGCCATGATTGCTGAGGCTGATTTAGCGGTACCAATACCGGTAACTATTCCCAGCACTTGGGTATCCTCATTATAAAACAAGTCGTGGTGTGAGTGAGGAAAAGCAATCTGGACATTCAATCCCTGTCGCTCTTTCCACAATTGAAATTCTCCCGCCCGATCTCCCAAATCTTCTCCAATTTCAAACATCGTAACAATCACGACTTTTACCGGAATCGGTTTCTGATGGTCCTCAAACTCAACACCAAAGGGGATAAATTTTTGTGCATATGCATTAATTGCAATACCGAAAGACGCTAAATAAATACAAATTGCCAAATTTTTCGAACCTAACAGCATAGACTTACTCCACCGTGACAGATTTGGCTAGATTCCTAGGGTGGTCTACGTCAGTCCCTTTCATGACCGCAACGTGATACGAAAGAAGCTGTAATGGAATCGTAAAAATTATTGGGTCTAAAACCTCTGGGCAATGAGGTACATTCACGACCTTGCAGCGTTTGTCACTCTCGAAATTTATGCTTTCGTCAGCAAACACATATAACTTACCGCCTCGGGCACTAACCTCAGATAAATTAGCCCGAAGCTTACTCAAGAGCTCATCTTTTGGTGCAACCGCGATTACCGGCATTTTGCTATCAACTAAAGCCAGCGGGCCATGCTTTAGCTCTCCCGCAGGATAAGCCTCCGCATGTATATAAGAGATTTCTTTCAACTTCAGCGCCCCTTCCTTTGCTACTGGATACTGAATGCCCCGCCCAAGAAACAGGGTGTGGTTCTTTCCTGAAAATTGCTTAGAGATTTTTTTAATGTCTTTATTTAGCTGAAGCGTTTTATCTATTAGCCTAGGGAGCTTCATTAAATCTTTCACTAGCTTTGTCTCTTGTGCTGGCCGCAAGCCGTTCCTTCTTGCAAGCACAATAGATAAGATTAATAACAGAACCAGTTGCGTAGTGAATGCTTTAGTTGAAGCTACTCCAATCTCTTGCCCAGCCATAGTCAGAACACTGAAATCCGACTCTCGGACAAGTGAACTGGTAGCAACATTACAGACAGCAAGAGTGGCGATATAATTCAGCTTTTTAGCATACCGCAATGCCGCAAGAGTATCCGCGGTTTCTCCAGATTGTGAGATTGTAACTAAAAGTGTTCCAGGTTCGACAATGATGTCTCTATACCGGTAGTCACTCGCTATGTCTACTTGACATGGAATTTTAGCAATAGACTCCAACCAATATTTACTAATTAATCCGGCATGAAAACTAGTGCCGCATGCAACTATTTGGACTTGTTTCGTTTTATTAAAGAAATCGCCGGCCTTTACCCCAAAGGACTCTTCTAAAACTTTGCGGGCTGTTATTCTTCCATCCAACGTGTCCTTTACTACCGCGGGCTGCTCATAAATTTCCTTGAGCATAAAATGCTTATACTCGCCTTTTTGAACATCTTTTATTTTGGAGTCAACGGTAGTAATTGGTCGAGATACTTGTTTGGCACCACTCCAAATCTCTATACTCTCTCGCGTTACCTGTGCGATATCCCCTTCTTCCAAATAGATAAACCTATCAGTAACATGGCCTAAAGCAAGTGGATCAGACGCTATAAAATTCTCTCCGATGCCGACCCCAATAACGATGGGAGAACCACTTCTAGCAACAATAATCTGGTCCCGTTGAGAGTTGTCGATCGCACATACCCCATATGCTCCATTGAGTTTTTGTAACGCTTTCATCACAGAATTAAGTAAGGATACTTTCCCATTTTTTTTCTCTTGATGTATGAGGTGAGCGATTACCTCACTGTCTGTCTCTGTTTTAAACTCATACCCTTTTTTGGCAAGCCGAAATCGGAGTGACTCATGATTTTCAATAATCCCGTTGTGGACTATAGCGATTTCATTCTGTGAAGAATGGGGATGAGCGTTCTTTACTGACGGCTTACCATGGGTCGCCCAGCGCGTGTGTGCAATACCAGTGTCACCCTGTAGCTTTCTTTTTATGACTGTATCTGAAAGTTTTTTGACTTTGCCAATGCTTCTCAACAGTTGAAGCTTGGCGCTCGTCTCAGACAGGAGCGCGATACCCGCGGAGTCATACCCGCGATACTCAAGGCGTTTTAATCCCTCAAGGAGTATCCTAGAGACTTTTCTTTCTGATATAGCGCCTACAATTCCGCACATAAAATTCAGCTTTTAGTATTTTTTGTAGGGCGCTTCCAACCACTAATGGTTCTCTGCTTGGCGCGCCCAACTGCAAGATGGCCCTCTGGTACATTTGTATTGATCGCTGACCCCGCTGCAACAAAAGAATCATCCTCTAACTTAACTGGCGCCACTAAAACACTATTTGATCCAACAAAAACGTTATTCCCCAGAATAGTCTTATGCTTGTTTGCTCCGTCATAGTTACAGAATATAGTGCCCGCGCCAATGTTGCAGTTTTTACCAATCTCAGCATCTCCAATGTAAGCCAAGTGATTTGCTTTTGTTCCCTCACCTAGAATGGCTTGTTTGGTTTCTACAAAATTACCGACCTTTACGTTGTTCCCTACTATAGTACCCGGTCTAATTCTCGCATTTGGACCCAAGATCGTTTCTTCACCGATAGTTGCTCCCTCTATAATAGTACCAGGCAAGATTTGTGTACCATTCCCAATCGAAGAGTCTTTTATGATTGCATTTGGCCCGATTTTTACATTATCGCCAAGCATAACACTGCCCTCAAATAGTGTATTAATATCAATCTCTACATCATGACCACAGCTAAGCTTTCCTCTTATATCAGTTCTCGAAGGGTCTTTAAGTATCACTCCTTCTTCTAAAAGCTGTGTACACTTAGTCATTTGAAAATGCCTCTCTACTAATGCCAATTGAGATTTATCGTTCACCCCTTGGGCTTCTATTTCGTTTATGACAACAACAGAGTTAATCGCAACTTTCTCAGAAACAGCGAGAGCGATAATGTCGGTTAAATAGTACTCTGACTGTTGATTATTGTTTTCGACTCTATTGAGCCAACTTTCTAACCGAGCAACAGGCAGTGCCATAATGCCACTATTCACCTCTTTAATCTCTTTTTGCAAGTCAGACGCGTCCTTCTCTTCAACAATACCTATTACGTCATTCGATTCACTCCTGAGTATCCTTCCCAAACCTTTATTATTTTTAGTAATCAGAGTCAAAATGCCGATTGCGTCAGCTCTTGTACTGACCAATAACTGTCTCAAAGTATCGGGTTTTATAAGAGGGACGTCACCGTAGAGCACCAATATATGATCATCTTGAGCTTTTGTTTCAAAGTGAGGAACTGCTTGCAGAACCGCATGAGCCGTGCCGAGTTGTTCCTTTTGTAATACCCAAGAAACCTCGATTTGGGAGGCAAAGTTTAGAATTTGGTCTTTCACTTGCTCGCCGTCATTACCGACAACTATATGTATCTTTCTTGCGCCTGCAGATTCCGCTGAATCTATTACATGCGCAAGCATTGGTTTATTGCCGATGGTCTGTAGCACCTTCGGTAATTGGGAATGCATTCTTGTTCCTTTGCCAGCTGCCAGGATAACCGCTTCCATCTTAAAACCTTAGATCAAATTTTTATAAGATTTAGATTACCAAAAAAAAAGGTAGCAAGTGCTACCTTTTTTAATTATTTCCATTGCTAGAAGTACTATTTTTTCATCTGCTTCAAAGCACGGAGCTGAGCAGCAGCTTCTGCAAGCTGTGCCGCAGCTGTACTATAATCAAACTCTGAATTCTGGTTCGACATCGCCTTTTCAGCATCTTCAACGGCTTTTAAGGCCGCTGATTCATCGACATCTTCGGCCCTCATCGCGGTGTCAGTCAGTAAAGTCACTACCTCTTTTTGGACTTCAAGGAATCCACCCGAGACATAAAATACTTCCTCTTCGCCACCTTCTAAAATTAAGCGAACCGGACCCGGGAAAAGTGCAGTAAGTAAGGGCGCGTGTCCATAACTTATGCCGAGGTCTCCGAGAGACCCAGCAGCAACTACCATTTCAACTGCGCCAGTGAAAATACTCTTTTCAGCTGACACTATGTCGCATTGCATTGTTGTGGCCATTTACCTTACCTGTTTCGGTTCTGAAGCTATAAAACTCAGATGTAATTAGATCTAGAGCGACTTCGCTTTTTCGACCGCCTCTTCTATCGTACCAACCATTGTGAATGCCTGCTCCGGCAGCTCATCATAATCGCCATCAAGGATCCCTTTGAAACCTGCTATTGTGTCTTTTAGGGAAACATACTTCCCCGGTGCATTTGTGAAAACTTCGGCAACAGTAAAAGGTTGGGACAAGAATTGAGAGATTCGCCGAGCTCTATTAACAGTTTGCTTGTCCTCATCCGACAATTCGTCCATTCCAAGAATCGCTATAATATCCTTAAGTTCTTTGTATCTTTGAAGAACTGTTTGAACTCCATTTGCCACCTCATAGTGTTCTTGACCTACTACCAGTGGATCTAACTGACGAGAGCTTGAATCTAGCGGGTCAACGGCTGGATAAATACCTAGAGAGGCTATCTCTCGAGACAAAACAACCTTAGCGTCTAAGTGAGCAAAAGTCGTCGCCGGCGATGGGTCAGTCAAGTCATCCGCCGGAACGTAAACAGCTTGGATAGAAGTTATTGAGCCGCTTTTTGTTGAAGTAATCCTCTCTTGCAGCGCACCCATTTCCTCAGCTAGTGTAGGCTGATAACCAACCGCGGATGGCATTCTACCAAGGAGTGCTGATACCTCAGTTCCAGCAAGGGTATATCGGTAGATATTATCGACAAATAAAAGGACATCGCGACCCTCATCCCGAAACTTCTCGGCCATTGTTAATCCGGTCAGAGCCACTCTCAGCCGGTTTCCAGGTGGTTCATTCATCTGTCCATAAACCATGGAGACTTTTGACTCACCTTCTAGATCAATGACCTTTGATTCTTGCATTTCATGGTAGAAATCGTTTCCTTCTCTTGTTCGTTCTCCAACTCCAGCGAAAACAGACAATCCACTATGCTCGGTGGCAATATTGTTAATTAATTCCATCATATTAACTGTCTTTCCGACGCCGGCTCCACCAAAAAGTCCGACTTTACCGCCCTTAGCAAAAGGACATACTAGATCAATTACCTTGATACCTGTTTCTAACAGTTCATTTGTTGTCGCCAGTTCTTCATAGGTTGGCGCTTTGCGATGAATTGGCATCCGCTCTTTCTCACCCACTGGTCCTAGCTCATCAATGGGTCTCCCCAGAACATCCATAATTCTTCCAAGTGTTTCTGTACCAACTGGCACAGAAACCGGAGCGCCGGTGTCCTCAACTGCTAGTCCTCTGCTCAACCCTTCTGTACTGCCCAAGGCGATAGTACGAACTACACCGTCACCTAGCTGTTGCTGCACTTCCAAGGTTATCTCGGTGCCGTCTACTGTAAGCGCGTCATAAACTTGGGGAACGCTGTCCCGCTCAAATTCGACGTCTATAACTGCCCCGATAATTTCTACGATTCGACCGCTGCTCATGTTCGGTTCCTCAAACTCTTTCAAAAATTTTAATTAAATAAACTATACTGCTGCCGCCCCGCCGGCGATTTCCGACAGCTCTTGTGTAATAGCTGCTTGTCTTGCTTTATTGTATGCAAGCCCTAATTCTTCTATTAAGTCGCCAGCATTATCCGATGCGCTTTTCATGGCAATCATCCGAGCTGCCTGTTCACACGCATTGTTTTCTACCACTGCTTGATAAACCTGTGATTCGATGAAACGCAATAACAGTCCATCCAAAAGTTCTTGCGCGTCAGGTTCATAGAGATAATCCCAGTGATGCTGCAGACCCTCTTCTTCAGAAGGTTGGAGAGGGATTAATTGGTTTACCACAGGCTTATGGGTCATAGTATTGATGAAGTCGTTACTAACAACCATCAGTCTATCTATTTCTCCACCATCAAACTTATCAAGCATAATTTTCACGGCACCAATAAGATCTGAAACCTCTGGAGCATCACCGATGTCTCGAACCGCTCCTACTACATTTCCACCATAGTTATTGAAAAAAGTTGCCGCCCTTGCGCCGATAGTGCATATGTCTATCTCCACACCCTGGTCGGACCATTCTTTCATTGAGGCAACAGTGGTTTTAAAGGCGTTAATATTTAATCCGCCACATAATCCTCGATCAGTCGATACGACTATGTAACCAACACGCTTAGCGTCTCGAGTATCAAAATACGGATGCTTATACTCAGGGGTTGAGTTTGCTATATGGCCAATAACGGACCGGATTCGCTGCGAGTATGGCTTGCCAAGCTTCATGCGGTCTTGCACCTTCCTCATCTTACTTGCAGAAACCATTTCCATGGCTTTAGTGATCTTTTGAGTATTCTTTATACTCGCAATCTTTGTTCGAATTTCTTTTCCACTCGCCATATTCTTAATTGCCTAGTAGTTATCTAATTTCTATAAAGAAATATACGTGGCCCTTACCAAGTTTGAGTTGACTTAAATTTTTCAAGCGCGGCCCTAAAAGCTTTTTCTATCTCATCATCGTAATCGCCGCTTTCGTTAATCTTGCCTAACAAATCTCCATGCTCGCTGTTCATATACGCCAGAAGAGCTGATTCGAAATCCAAGACTTTGTTTAGCTCTATGTCTTCCAAAAATCCTTCATTAGCTGCAAAAAGAGATACCCCCATCTCTGCAATTGATAATGGGGAATACTGCTTCTGCTTCATTAATTCTGTCACGCGCTGACCATGTTCAAGCTGCGCTCTGGTAGCATCATCCAAATCAGACGCAAAAGCAGCGAAAGCTGCCAGCTCTCTATACTGAGCAAGGGCTATTCGAATCCCGCCCCCAAGTTTCTTAATAATCTTAGTTTGCGCAGCACCCCCGACACGCGAGACCGAGATACCAGGATTCATTGCTGGACGGATACCTGAGTTGAAAAGATCAGTTTCCAAAAATATCTGGCCATCAGTGATGGAAATCACGTTGGTGGGGACAAATGCGGAAACATCACCCGCTTGTGTCTCGATCACGGGCAGCGCTGTTAGAGACCCTGTTTGGCCCTTCACTTTACCTTCGGTAAACTTTTCAACGTAGTTAGCGCTTACTCTCGCCGCTCGCTCCAAAAGACGAGAGTGTAAGTAAAATACATCGCCTGGATATGCCTCTCTCCCCGGGGGCCTTCTTAGTAGCAACGAAATCTGACGATAGGCCCAGGCCTGCTTAGTTAGGTCATCATAGATAATCAGAGCATCCTCGCCTCTGTCTCTGTAGTATTCACCCATAGAGCATCCAGAATAAGGTGCTATGAATTGCATTGAAGCAGGATCGGATGCAGAAGCGGAGACGACAACCGTGTACTCCATTGCGCCATGCTCCTCAAGTTTTTGAACAACATTGGAGATAGAGCTGGCCTTTTGTCCAACTGCCACATACACGCATTTAACACCCTTACCTTTTTGGTTGATGATCGTATCTATTGCAACCGCTGTTTTGCCAACCTCACGGTCACCGATAATCAACTCTCGCTGTCCTCGTCCTATTGGCGTCATTGAATCTATTGATTTCAAACCTGTCTGTACGGGCTGATCCACACCCTGTCTGGCGATTACACCTGGTGCAACCTTTTCGATTGGGTCAGTGAGTTTTGCCTCTATAGGGCCCTTACCATCAATAGGCTTTCCAAGCGCGTCCACCACTCTGCCTTCGAGCTCTGGGCCAACGGGGACTTCAAGGATTCGTCCCGTGCATTTACATGTCTGGCCTTCCTTCAGCTGAAGATAGTCGCCTAATACCACGGCTCCAACAGAATCTCGCTCTAAGTTCAAAGCCATTCCGTAAATGCCTCCCTCGAACTCGATCATTTCGCCATACATGACGTCTGCCAGACCATGAATTCGAATGATTCCGTCCATCACACTCACTATTGTGCCCTCGTTCTTTGCCTGAACAGACACGTCTAGTTTGTCGATCCTTTGCTTTATAATCTCACTGATTTCTGATGGATTCAGTTGTTGCATCGCTATGTCCTATATCCTAAAACGTCAAGAATTTATTGTTTCAACTAATTTGGTTAACTTTCCACGAACCGAGCTATCGATCACCATGTCGCCGGCGCGAATTACCGCGCCACCCACCAACGATTCATCGATACTCGTCGTTAGATTAATTTCTCTTTCCAATCGCTTTTTTAACGAGACAGCTAATTTTTCTGAAATTTCTGGACTAATTTCAAAAGCCGAGGTTATCTCAACCTCTAGAGAACGCTCTTGCTCGGCTTTCAATACTTCGAATAGTTCAGCAATTTCTGATAACAATATCAAACGCTTATTTTCTGCTAGGAGACGAATAAAGTTTTTGCTCTTGCTGTCTATTTCTTCACCACAAACGCTCTCAAAAGAAGCTGCGATTTGACTGGAGGAAAGAGATGGATCACGCAACACCGAGTTAACTGTCGGCTGTATTGACACAGAAGAGAGCAAAGCTAGGAGATTAGACCAGTTCTTTAGTGCATTATCTTGCGAAGCCACCTCAAAAGCGGCTTTAGCGTAGGGTCTTGCAAGTGTAGTTGTATCTGCCATTGCTTAAAACTTAAAGTTCTGATGCTAATTTATTTAACATTTCTTCGTTAGCTGCCTGATCAATAGAGCCCTCAAGAATTTTTTCAGCGCCAGCAACCGCTATGGCTGAAACTTGAGCTCTGAGCGCTTCTTTTGCTCGGTTAACTTCTTGTTCAAGCTCCGCATTTGCATTAGCAATAATGCGTTGCCCTTCCTCTCGCGCTTGATCTTTAGCCTCTTCCACAATTTGTGCGGCTCGCTTGTTTGCCTTATCAATAATGCCGGCAGCATCTAGCTTCGCCGCTTTTAG